>CAKQMS010000019.1 GCA_934254985.1 uncultured Prevotella sp.
CGTACTCTGCCACATAGCCATCAATTGTGGTTGAAGTTTTTAAATCGTATATGAACGCACGGTCAGCACCTTTATTTGTACTTTGGTCTTTCTTGTAAGATAACGTCAAAGAATGTTTGCCAACAGATAATATTTTTTTATACTCATATTGGCTTGTACCGCTAATACCCTCAAGCTTTTTTCCATCTAAAGTAATAGTGAATACATCCCATTTTTGTTCTGACGACACGAGATATTTGAACGAAAATAATATAGACTTTTCTACATTGAATTCTATCACAGTCTCTGAAGTAGTATTTGATTTTTTATAATTACCAGACATCAATCCCTTGCTTTCTTTTGTAAAATAGGAAGAGACATTAGATATTCCTTCGGCATTCAAGTCCAGCTCCTGCCAAGGATAACTGCCATTGTCAGTAATGGTAACACCGGTTATACCATCCAAGCTATTGAACAATTCATAGCGTGTGTCTTCTGTTGTAGTCAGCGCCACCATACGTGTAGGCACAAGCAACAACGTGAGCAACATCAACCAGAGCATAGAGAGCCTGTGGCTCTTGTAAGCATTAGTTGAGTAAAGGTCTGTAGTGTTAGACCATTGTTTAGAAATCGTAGATTTTTTCATACTTATTTATTGTTGATAATTAATCGAAAAGGCAATAGACATATATAGAGATGCCCACATATCTGTGCAAAATTACCAATAATAATCATATCTGCTTAATTTTAGGCAGACGCAAAATGACGCAAAAACATAAAAAAGAGACGCAAAAGACGCAAAATCAATAAAAAATGTTACCTTTGCAAGGTAGTTTACTAAACTTAGAAAAATGAATAATCGCCTACACACATATTTTGATCGCACAAAGGTGGGGCGCCGTGACTACTTCCGACAGCTCATCTTTCTAACCTTTGCGCCTATCTCAATCATTCTATTCAGCCTTCACCTCTTTGGCTCCTACGGCTTGAACATTAAGCCTGCATTGGCGTGCTCGGCATGCTACGTCTTGGTGTCGGCAGCGGCACTCATTGTCTATCTATTAAAGGGACCAAAAAAGCTGAAGTATATAATGAGCACTTTCCTCTTCTCCCTTATAATTATACAAAATGTGCGACTGCTGGTCTTAGCCTCTATGGGGGGGGCATGACCCTATGCTCACCACGGTCAACATAACTGTTTGCTACATCCTTGTGCTTATAGCCAGCATTTCAATGTTGCCCCGCATTTCGCTTGTCTGCACGTGCATTAATATAATATCAATGTTCCTCTGCCACTATCTCACCGACAATTCGATGTATAGTCAGCTGCTTGTTATATTTGGTTTTACGAGTGTTGCCACCACCGCTTTTGGTTTCGTGGCTAATAAGCTGTTGCGTGAGCAACAAATGGAGCTCGACGATTATGCCAACACCATCGACCAAGTGTTGCATGTGTTCAACATGAGAAAGAACGAGCTGTTGGCGCTCTTAAAATTGGCAAAAGCCCAAGACACTACCGCTGTTTATGATAAGGAACTGATGGCGCAGCTCGACAACAACACGTTGCACAATATAATAAAAGTGGCAAGCCAGATAGAGCATATGCAGGCTTGCCAACGTAAAGAGTTGTGCGAACGTTTTCCAATGCTTACGCCAGCCGAGCTCGATGTCTGCCGCCTCGTTGAGCAGGGACTTACCCTTAAGGATATTTCTACCGCCTTGGGTAAGAGCGTGTCAAACGTGAGTACGGTGAGGGGCAACATCAGAAAGAAGCTGGGGCTGGCGCAAGATGATGATCTACGAAGCGCTCTGTTGGACAACAAGCATTAGAAATTGAAAATGACCTTAATGACAAATGACCTTAATGACAACAGAAGCGCCAACGTAAATACGATTACAAATATCTGTAGTATTCACAAGCAGCAAGCAGGAATGCACCCACTCCGAAGTTAGCTTGCGAATTTGCATCTACGGTCTGTCCAGGAATAGCACGGTCGCCGATAGGCTGCACGTAGCCAATCTTGCCGTCTGCCTGCATAGCTGTTTCGGTGAGGTAGGTCCATGCACGCTCAATGGTTTTCTTGTATTCCTTCGGAGCAAGATAGCCGTTGTTTACACCCCATAGCAAACCGTAGGTGAAGAAAGCAGTACCACTTGTTTCTGGTCCAGGAGCATGGTTAGGATCCATGATAGAGCGAGTCCAGTAGCCTTCCTTCTGTTGTGTTTTTGCTACAATGGCAGCAAGACGATTGAATTTGTCGACGAAGAACTGATAGTGCTCATAGTCCTTTGGCATGTCTTGCAACACCTTGGCAAGTCCTGCAAGCACCCATCCATCGCCACGAGCCCAGAAATCCTTTTTGCCGTTCACACTCTTGTGCTTAGGATAAACATAGCGTGCACCGCGGAAGTAATAGCCTGTTTCTTTATCAAGCATAATCTCGTCAGCATAGCAGAGATTCTCGTAGAGTTTGTCGAGATACTGCTTATCGCCTGTTAGCTTATACATCTTTGTCATTACAGGCATCACCATATATAGAGCGTCGCTCCACCACCAATAGTCGTTGGCTTTGGAATAAGCCTCGTAGTGCATCACTTCCTTGGCACGTTTCACCATGAAATATTTTTGTTCAGCTGTGGCACCCTGCTCAATAGCGAGGTTGTAGAGGTCGATGTAAGTTTGGAAACAAACTTGCCAGTCGCCGAAAAGCACATAGTCTTTGCCTTCGCCATATTTCTTGTACTTCCACTTGGCAGGGTCGGCCTCTGTTGCTCCACTCCAGTCGTTGTGGTAAGCCCAACGACGAGTATAGTCGAGCTGAGCTTCGTTTTTCAACAGTTTGTATGCCTCCATGTTGCCTGTGTGGTAGGCAGCGTGGTCCCAGAATGAGCGTACTTCGGCTTTGTTGTGTGTCTGCCAGTAGTCGTTCACCTTGGTGATAACTTCAGCCACCTGCTCACGTGTCCAGTTTTTTGCCTGTAGAGGCAGAACTGCAAGTGCCATTATCATGGCAAAAAAGATATTCTTCTTCATTCTATATTTTTTATTTACCATTTGTCTTTAGTCTGTATATCATCCTTCCAATGGTGATCTTTTGGGAAAGCCTGTCCGTTCCATGCCTTTTCCTGAGTGGTAGGCTGTGAAGGGTCGGTCCAGAAAGGATGGTCAGCAGGCAATCCGAGTGGCATAAAGGCGAGAGTAGTCATATAGAGCGAACCATTGTTAGTGTACCAGTCTGCCACATTCGGCTGGCTGCCACAGAATCCTATTGTCAGGTAGCCACCCTTGTTGAAGTTTTGCTGATGGTCAAACATGCGGTGAAGCACTTTGGTAAGAGCATTGCGCACCTGTCCGTTGGTCAGGTCTTTAGGCAATGTCTGATACCATGCCATGAGTGCAAGAGGCTGCATTGCTGCCATGCGATAAGGAATGCTTCTGCCAAACGCAGGGAATGTGCCTTCAGGAGAAACTAAACGTTCGAGGATGATGCTGTATTTCTGACAGCGCTTAAGTTCGCGGTCGTAATACTTCTTATAGTCGAGACGTGTGTTAGCCTTAGCATCGACCATAGCCTGAAGAGTTTCCAAATACATAGGATGGAATACGTATGAGCTGTAATAGTCGAAGGCAAACGAAGGACCGTCAGCATACCATCCGTCGCCAACATACCATTCTTCTATCTTGCGACAAGCCGAGTTTACACGGTATTGGTCGTATTCACCTCCAGCCTTAGCCATGAAACTTTCTATTGTAGACGAGAATAGGAGCCAGTTGGTGTAAGGAGGGTCTATCTTGCGAAGCTTGCGGAACTCAGCGAGATAACGCTGCTTGGTAACTTCGTCGAGAGGTTTCCATAAGGTGTCGTAAGCACGCAAGAAGCTCTCTGCTACATAGGCAGCGTCTACAAGGTTTTGACCGCCAATGCCCCAGCAAAGATAGTCAGGACTCTGTGGGTCAACGGCATTACGATATGAAGCCAAAGCCCATTCGCGCAACTGGCTACGCTGTTTACCCTCAGCGGTGTTATCGTCGGGCAATGTGAGCCATGGAGCAATGCCCGCCATTAGTCTGCCGAAGCATTCCATGTAGAGCACCTTGCGGTTGCGGTTGTCGAAACTTGGGCTAAACTCAGTCTGCATGTTCTTCTGCAGTTCGCCCTTAGCCATGTTTTCCAACACAGGCTGTGCCATCTTGTAGGCAAGCGAAGCCCAATATTCACGATCTGTCTGCTGCTGCGCCTTCTTCTTCGCACTTATAGTGGCGAAAGGAAGAAAAGCAAGCACTAATGCTAAAATTAGTAGTTTCTTTTTATTCATAGTTTTATAGTTTTTATAAAAGCAAAAAATCCTAACCACTTTGAAAGCAGTTAGGATTCTATTCTGTGCGCCTGATAGGACTCGAACCTACACGTCGCGAAACACCAGATCCTAAGTCTGGCGCGTCTACCAATTTCGCCACAGGCGCAAAAGCGAATGCAAAGGTATGAATAATATTTTGAAATAACGAAGAATTTGTGATTTTTTTTGTTTTTAGCCTTTTACCTTTTTACTTTTTTACCTTTTTATCTTTTTACCTTTTTGGGATAAGCGACGCAGCCGAGCTGCGACGAACGCAACCCCAAACCCACTTTTACCTTTTTACTCTTTTACCTTCCCCTCGCTGCTTCGATGATAGTGTCGATGCCCTTGCTGAAGTCGGAATCGGTGAGCGAGACTTTGATGTCGGGCTCTATGCCAAACTCTGTAGACTGCTTGTTGGCATCAAACATAGGGCAGGCAGAGAAACGCACAATCCACCCATTTGGCAGTTCGCTTGAATAAGGCATTCCTGCACCTCCGCCTGTTTTGTCGCCTATGATGGTGACGTTAGGACATTGGCGCATATACATCACAAACTCGTTGGCGGCACTATAAACGGCTCTATTGGTGAGCACGCACACTTGCTTTTGCCATCTTATGCCATTGGCAGGCTTAAGATATTGCGGTTCGAGCGACGAGAAGGCATTGTGGGCTTTGCCCGTTTTGTGTTGCATGTAGCCAACAAGGATTTTCTCGTTGGTAAACCTTGCCGCCAGTTCTTGTGCACTCGTCAGCAGACCGCCGCCATTATCGCGAATGTCGATGATGAGCTTTTGGCATGGAGCAAGATAATAGAGAATGTTGTCAAGATTGCCAGCACCAATGCCATAAGCAAACGACGGCATACGGATGTAGCCGGTATTATCGTCGAGAATACGGTATTTCATGCCCGAAGTGATGCGATAGTCGGTGCCGAGATACTTTGAGATTAGGGTGTCGGAATAGTTGGAAGGATAGTCTTCGTGCCATTTCCAATAGCGTGCCACATCGAATGGCGAATATAGATTCACGTGACCATCTTGCAGTTCGCCAAGCATATTTCCCAACACCTCGAATAGTTGCGACGTGGTGATGTCGCCAGCCACCTGTGGCTTGTATTTAGCATGAATGGCATTCCAGTCCACATTCTTATAGTCGAAGAAGCAATAGTGCTCGTCGATGATTTTCCATAAGGCTTCGAAATTGCCCGATGGAGAATCAGAGTATTCATCCTCGTCGATACACGACGACAGCGACGGGATAATGGCTGCGAGAGCTATGAAGAAAAAGAATATATGCTTTTTCATAGATTGTGAACTGAGAATTTGCGGGTGAAGCCAAGCACAAAGGCGTGGGTGTAGGTGTGAGCCTTGATGTTGTTGACCTTAGACTGGCGAATGTCGCCAAGGTAGCCTATGCGTAGAGTTGTGCGACCAAAGGTTGCATCTATGGCAAGCATCTGGCGCAAGGAAGGAGCATTGACAGGATGAGTGAATACCACGTTGTGGTCGTAGTTGCCACGATTGAAAATCTCGTAGTACGACTGTCCGTAGTTGGGCGAAAACATAAAGCCCATGAGCGGAATGCCAACCTCGTATGAAGCCTTTAGCGGCATGAAACCAATCGTGAAGCTATAGTCGGCAGAGGCTGTTGGCGTGATGGCAAACTGCAACTTTGCTTGTGCAGGATTGTTGCCACCATGAGTGTTGTAGAGAACACCCAACGTAGCATCGGCAGCAGCGCCAGCAGCAATGTGCAAACGCTTTTGGCATAAGTGCCAATTATACAAATATCCGTATTGGAAATTGTAGATGCCCTCCATCTCGCCACCATTTCCCGAGCGAGTGTCTGCCCACGCAATGAATCCCTGATGAAGGATTAGTCGCGACCAGCGCGACTGCGGACGCTTGGAGATGGTGTGTGAAACGAAGCGCACTTCGGTGCCTCGATATTTCTCTTGCGATAGATAAGTGTCGAGGATTTCTGTAGAGCCAATGCCGAGCATGGTAGAACGCTCTATGGTTCTATCTTCGCCAACCTGCTCTGCACTTCTATCTTCGCCAACCTGCTGCTGACCATAAGCCAACGAGGCTACGAGACATAGCAATATAGTTATTATTCGCATTTACTCGTCGGGGAATAGATTTAGCTGACCTGTTATCTCGTCAATCACCTGCTGTTGAGTTTTGCCAGCATCAGGGTCGAGGTTCTCGTCCTCTTCGTCTGCATCAGCATCTTCGCCCTCACCCTCGGCAGGAGCCTCAGGGAAACGAGTAGGTTCAAGTTCCTCAATCTTGTCGATATTGAAAGTAGAGATACGCTTACCCTTAGCCTTGAAGCCCTTGACAGCGATAAAACTGTCGACATCAATCTCGAGCGCAGGACGCACAGCATCTACGCCACCGAATGTAACTTGCAGACGTGGATAAACAACATCGGTGAGCAATATTGGTTTGCTGTTTGCATTGTCGCCAAGATAGTTTTGATGCTTCTTGATAGCCTCCATGAGGAATCGCTTGACATAAGGATAGCCCTCGTTGTCGGCATCGTAGAGCACAGCCGTCCATACCTTGTGAGGTTCCCACTTCTCAATACGCTGAATGTTGGTTTCGTAGTGGTTGTTGGCATCGAAGTTGGTGATATAGAATTCGCCATTGTCGAGCACCACGAGTATTGAGTCGCCATCCCAGAATTCGCCAAGCAGATTGCCGTGCTCCTCGTAGTTGATGCGGTTAACATCCGGGTCGAACCACACTTTGCGTCCGCCCAGGGTGCTATGTCCGTGGCTCTTCAGTCCGATGCGGTGAATGCTCTTCTTGGTGAGCAGGTTGCCACGCGAAGCACGTCCCTTGATAAGCACTTCCGAGAAGTCTTTTTCGAGGAATATGTTTTGCTTCTTCTTCGTGGTGTCTATGTCGAGCGTCACCTTGATGAGCTCTGCCTCGCCATTAGGGTTGGCGGTGAAATAGATTACGCGCGAACCAGGAGTACCCAAGGTCAAGTCGTATTCCTTGTCGCGAGTGATGCTCGTCACGTTGAATCGCTTGATGTAATAGAATCCCTTCTTGCCATCACGATACACGGCATTATAGGTCGTTCGCTTATCGTTGCGCTTAAACACCTGTACATGCATCACGTTTTTGCCCACGAATATCTTGTCAGCCACCTTTATCACCTTATATTTACCATCCTTATAGAACAGTATGATGTCGTCGATGTCGGAGCAGTTGCACACATATTCGTCCTTCTTCAAGCCCGTGCCCACGAAGCCCTCTTGGCGGTTGATATAAAGCTTTTCGTTAGCCTCTACCACCTTGGTTGCCTCGATGGTGTCAAACGAGCGTATCTCGGTTAGGCGAGGATGATCCTTGCCATATTTATCGAGTATGAACTTAAACCAGTTGATGGTTACATCTGTCATGTGAGCCAAGTCGTGGTCGATGCCCTTTATCTCGTCTTTGATGCGGGCAATGAGTTCGTCGGCCTTATCCTTATTGAACTTCAGTATGCGTTGCATCTTAATCTCCATGAGTCGGAGAATATCGTCGCGAGTAACCTCACGCACAAAACTTGGTTTGAAAGGAGTAAGCTTCTCGTCGATGAAAGCCACAGCCTCGTCCATGCTCTTAGCCTGCTCAAAGCGGCGCTCCTTATACATGCGCTCCTCGATAAATATCTTTTCGAGCGAAGAGAAGAAGAGTTGCTCCATGAGTTCGCCGCGACGTATTTGGAGTTCTTTGCGCAGCAGTCCCATAGTGCAGTCGGTAGAATG
This sequence comes from uncultured Prevotella sp., assembly GCA_934254985.1. Lineage (GTDB taxonomy): Bacteria > Bacteroidota > Bacteroidia > Bacteroidales > Bacteroidaceae > Prevotella. The sequence continues at coordinate 8,090 of CAKQMS010000019.1, forward strand.
GCGAAGCACATCGCTAACTGTAAGGAACTGCGGTTTGTTGTCTTCTATGACACAGCAGTTTGGCGAAATGTTAATCTCGCAATCAGAGAAAGCATAGAGAGCGTCGAGAGTCTTGTCCGACGATACTCCAGGAGCGAGATGCACCTGAATCTCAACCTCAGCCGACGTCATGTCGTCAACCTTCTTAACCTTTATCTTTCCCTTTTCAACAGCCTTCAGAATAGACTCTTTCAATGTATCGGCAGTCTTGCCGAAAGGCAGGTCGCGGATAACGAGAGTCTTGTTGTCCAGCTTCTCTATCTTTGCTCTCACCTTCAGCACACCGCCACGCTGACCGTCGTTGTATCTACTAACGTCGATAGAGCCGCCAGTAGGGAAGTCAGGATAGAGAGTAAATGGTTCGCCTTTTAGGTAGGCAATGGCAGCCTCGCAGATTTCGCAGAAGTTGTGAGGCAGAATCTTTGAGCTCAAACCTACGGCAATACCCTCAGCACCTTGCGCCAACAGCAATGGGAATTTCACAGGGAGCGCAATCGGCTCCTTGTTACGGCCATCATAAGACATCTGCCAATTAGTTGTCTTAGGATTAAAAACGGTGTCGAGGGCAAACTTGGACAGTCGCGCCTCAATATATCGAGGAGCGGCAGCACGGTCGCCAGTAAGTATGTTTCCCCAGTTTCCCTGAGTGTCGATGAGCAGATTCTTCTGTCCCAGCTGCACCAAGGCGTCGCCAATAGAAGCATCGCCATGAGGGTGGAACTGCATGGTGTGGCCCACGATGTTAGCCACCTTGTTGTAGCGTCCGTCGTCCATACGCTTCATAGAGTGCAAGATACGGCGCTGCACAGGCTTCAAACCATCCTCGATACTTGGCACCGCACGTTCAAGAATAACGTACGAAGCATAGTCGAGAAACCAGTTTTGGTACATGCCACTAAGATGGTGAACGGCAGAAGCATCAAACCTGTTCACAGGCTTGTAGTCAGAATGCTGTTCCGTGGTCTCGTTCACGTTGTCGTTTTCCATTGTTCCCTCGTCTTTGATATTGTCGTCCATATTGCTGTTGGTAATTTCAAAGTTACAGTCATTTTCCCACCTCACGAATCAACAGAGCGTGATTAGGGAAATTAACATTATCGGCAAAAGTACATAAAAAAAATGATATGGCAAACAGATTATAAAGTTTTCACACCTTATATTATCGCTATTCGGATAAAAAAATGTATCTTTGCAGCCAAATACGTAATCAAATATATATTATGGCACAACAAGAAGATGTATTTAAGAAAATTATAAGCCATTGCAAAGAGTATGGCTTTGTATTTCCAAGTAGCGAGATTTATGATGGTCTTGCAGCCGTTTACGACTACGGACAGAACGGTGTAGAATTGAAGAACAATATCAAGCAATATTGGTGGAAGAGCATGGTGCTTCTACATGAGAATATCGTAGGTATCGACTCAGCCATCTTTATGCACCCGACAATATGGAAGGCCAGCGGCCACGTTGACGCATTCAACGACCCTCTCATCGACAACCGCGACTCTAAGAAGCGCTATCGTGCCGATGTATTGATCGAGGATCAGATTGCAAAATACGATGAGAAGATTCAGAAGGAAGTTGCTAAGGCACGCAAGCGCTTTGGCGATTCGTTCGACGAAGAGAAATATATGGAAACCAGCGAGCGCGTCAAGGAGACTAAGGCTAAGCGTGATGCTCTTCACGAGCGCTATACTGAAGCTATGCAGGGACCAGACCTTGAGGCTTTGAAGCAGATTATCCTTGACGAAGAAATCGTTGACCCTATCAGCGGTACAAAGAACTGGACCGACGTTCGTCAGTTCAACCTTATGTTCTCTACCGAGATGGGAGCAAGCGCTGATGCTGCCATGAAGGTCTACTTGCGCCCAGAGACAGCACAGGGTATCTTTGTCAACTACCTTAACGTTCAGAAGACTGGCCGTATGAAGATTCCTTTCGGAATTGCTCAGATTGGTAAGGCTTTCCGCAACGAGATTGTAGCTCGCCAGTTTATTTTCCGTATGCGCGAGTTCGAGCAGATGGAGATGCAGTTCTTCGTTAAGCCAGGCACAGAGCTTGAATGGTTCCCTAAGTGGAAGCAGACTCGTATGGCATGGCACCAGGCTCTCGGCTTCGGTGCAGAAAACTATCGTTTCCACGACCACGAGAAGTTGGCTCACTATGCTAATGCAGCTACCGACATCGAGTTCAAGATGCCATTCGGATTCAAGGAAGTGGAGGGTATTCACAGCCGTACCAACTTCGACCTCTCTCAGCATGAGAAGTTCTCAGGCAAGAGCATCAAATACTTCGATCCTCAGACCAACGAGAGCTACACTCCATACGTTATCGAGACCTCTATCGGTGTCGACCGTATGTTCCTCTCTATCATGTGCCACGCATACGACGAGGAGAAGCTCGAGAATGGCGAAACACGCGTAGTATTGAAGTTGCCAGCAGCTCTTGCTCCTGTCAAGCTTGCCGTAATGCCATTGGTAAAGAAAGACGGTCTGCCAGAGAAGGCTCGCGAGATTATCAACAACTTGAAGTTCCACTTCAACTGCCAGTACGACGAGAAGGACTCTATCGGAAAGCGCTATCGTCGTCAGGATGCCATCGGTACTCCATTCTGCGTAACCGTCGACCACGACACATTGAACGACAACTGCGTAACTCTCCGCTATCGTGACACCATGAAGCAGGAGCGTGTAGCTATCTCTGAACTCAACTCTATCATCGAGGATCAGGTTAGCATCGCAAGCTTGCTCAAGAAGTTGCAATAATAAACATATATGAAGCATTACACATTATTATATATAATGGCAGCCATGATGTCGCTGTTCTTGTTGCCTTCGTGCAGCGAGAGCGACGACACCGTGGAAGAATATCCTAACTGGAAAGCCACCAACGAGGCTTATTGGAACAATCTCTATACTACTACAGAGACTGCCATAGCCAATGGTGACACCAACTGGAAGATACTGCGCAAATGGTCGCTCGAAGACTCCTTGAAGGTCGACAACTCCAACTTCGTTGTGGTGCATGTCGATAAGCAGGGTACTGGCGCACCCCTTACCAACAACACCGATTCGGCTGTTGTCTACTACGAGGGTCGCCTGTTGCCATCTGTATCTTATCCTTCAGGCTATGTTTTCGATTCCAAGATGCCTCCTACTCAGCTCCCTGTAACATTCTATACAGGCTCGTTGGTAGATGGTTTCACCACAGCATTGCTAAATATGCGCAAGGGCGACTCGTGGACAGTCTACATGCCTTACCAGTTAGGCTACGGCACCACAGGCAGCAGCAGTAGTATTCCGGGATATTCTGTTCTGACATTCAAGATACAGCTCGTAGACTTCAAGTAACCACTCCTGAAGTCGACATATAAATTCATAAGTAAGAATTCAAAATCCAAGGTCTATAGCTTGGGTTTTGAATTCTTGTTTTGTTATAAAATTCCCTATTATCCCTAATCTGATAGTTTTAACTCTTAATACCATATCTCCGTGCGCAAGAGCGAAGCATTATTGGCAAAGATACGCGGTCAGCAAGAAATGACACGCAAAGAGATGTTCAACCTCATCGTAGAGTTGAGCATACCATCGATATTGGCACAAATCACCACCGTAATGATGTTTTTCATCGATGCCGCCATGGTAGGTCATCTTGGCACCAAGGCATCAGCGGCAATAGGACTTGTGGAATCGTCGACATGGCTTTGCGGTAGCATCAATTCTGCTGTAGCCATGGGCTTCTCCGTACAGGTGGCTCATTTCATAGGCTCCAACGACTTTGTCAAAGCTCGCGAAGTGTTCCGCCATGGCATTCGCTTTGCCCTGATATTCTCCACCATCGTTGCCCTTGTCGGCATCAGCATAAGCGGTCGTCTGCCTTATTGGCTTGGTGGCGACGCCTCCATAGCAGGTGATGCCTCCATGTATTTCATGATCTTCATGATGGCAATACCGGCATTCCAGATGTCGAGCCTTTCTGCCAACATGCTGAAATGTTCAGGCAATATGCGCATACCAAGCATGGTGAGCATCTTGGTTTGCCTGCTCGATGTGGTGTTCAACTATATTTTCATCTATCTCCTCGACCTTGGAGTCTGTGGCGCAGCCATAGGCACAGCCATAGCCATTTCTATTGGAGCCATAATTTCGTCATGGTTTGCCATGGTGCGCAGCTCCATGCTCTCGCTTGTTGGACGAGGCGAACACTTCCGCTATGTCTCCACCTATCTTCGCAATGCCATGGGCATTTCGGCTCCTATGGCTTTCCAAGGCATCTTGATGGGAATAGCCCAAGTTGTCAGCACCATGATAGTGGCACCGTTAGGCAACATAGCCATCGCTGCCAACACCTTTGCCATAACCGTCGAGAGCCTTTGCTACATGCCAGGCTATGGCATTGGCGAAGCAGCCACCACGCTCGTTGGTCAAAGCATCGGAGCCGGGCGTCGCAACCTCTGTCGCTCCTTTGCCGCAATGTCTATAAGCTCAGGTATGGTGGTCATGGCATTGATGGGAGTCATCATGTATGTCTTTGCCCCCGAGATGATGGGCTTGCTCACCCCTGTTGCCGACATCAAAGCCAACGGAGCAGCAGCCTTGCGAATCGAAGCCTTTGCCGAACCGCTCTTCGCTGCCTCTATCATCGGCTATAGTGTATGTGTGGGAGCTGGCGACACCAAGGTTCCTGCCTTGATGAATCTCTTCTCTATGTGGATGGTGCGCCTCTCGCTTGCCGCCCTGCTTGCTCCAAGCTATGGACTGCAAGGAGTGTGGTTTGCCATGGCTTGCGAACTTGCCTTCCGTGGCTTAATCTTCATTTGGCGAGTGTGGAGGAAAATATAAATCCTTAATGACCTTAATGACAAATGACCTTAATGACACAGCAGGTTATTTATATTTGTTTTAATGCTGGAATCTAAAACAAAACTCCACGGCAAGAAATCACCATAAAAAACGAGAGTAGTCGCAATGGTTAATGCGACTACTCTCGTTGGCTAATGCGACTACTCTCGTTGGCCATTGAGACTATTCTCGTTGGGCTTCGAGACTATTCGCATTTTTTAGACATATTTTTCTTCGTCTGTGAGTCGAACAAAAACGTGTGATATTTAATCGTGGTCATTAAGGTCATTTGTCATTAAGGTCATTAAGGATTTTCGTTTCCTTCTTCTTCTTCTCCTTCAAGGAATATAAGGTCGTTGGCATCAGTCAACGACTTTTTCTTTTTGTTTTCTTTGGCTCCTGCCTGTATGAGTTTGCGTGCAGCGGTGATGATGCTTGGACCACCTTCGGCAGTAGTAATCTTCAGCTTGGTGATTTTTTTGATGGTGTCGTTCATGCTTGTTTCTACATCGCTGAAGCGGAGGCTGAAATCTTGCACTCGGTCGATGACGATGTTGGCAGCGTCCATCATTGCCTGCTGATTCTTTAGCTGTTTCACCTGCGTCCACATCATTTCCAATACACGGAGGTTCATATACATGGTCTGCGGACCGAGTATCAGCACTCCTTCGTCGTAAGCTTCGCGCCAAAGGGTGGTGTCGTTGAGCAACGCAAGGTTTAGTGCGCCCTCGATAGGCACATACATTATGGCAAAGTTTAGACGGTTGTAGCCTTCGGGCAAGAACTTGGTGTATTCCTTCTTAGCCAATCGCTTGACCTGTGCTCTGACGCTGGCAATATGGGCCTTTAGATATTCCGACTTTTCGGGTGTGCCATCTTCGGCATTCATGTAGCGCTCATAGTCGGTGAGCGACATTTTGGAGTCTACGACAACATGGCGATTGTTAGGGAAATGGAGAATGAAGTCGGGTATCAAACCCTTGCCATCGTCTCCTCTAAGAGCTTTGCCGCCCTTGTCGCGAAGAGTTTCCTGGGTGTCGAACTGCTCACCTTCTTTGAGTTCAAGGTCTTCTAATAGCTGTTTGAGCTTCAACTCACCGAAGTTGCCCTGCACCTTAACCTCGCCAGTAAGAGCACGGGTGAGGCGGTCGGCAGTTTCGCCCAGTTCCTGGCTCTTCTGCATATTAATCTTTATGGTGGCATCGAGACGAGTGAGAGCTTCGCTCTGCTGTTCCTTGGTTTTGTCGAAAGCCTCTTGCATAGCCTTTAGGCTCTGCTGCAGCGGGTCTATAATCTTAGTCACCTGCTCTTTGTTGCGCTCGCCCAGTTCCTCTTGTCGGCGCTTCAGCACTTCCTCAGAGGTTGTCTGCATCTGCTCTTTGATGAGCTTCAGCTGGCTCTCCACCTGCTCTTTGTTCATCTCTTTAAGAGCCTCTATCTGCTTGTCGCTATTCTCTTTAGCCTGCTGGAGCTGTCGCTGATACGACTCTTTGAGTTCTGCATATTGTTTGTCGTAGGCAACCTTTAGTTCCTCCATCTGCTTTGTGCAGTTAGCGGCATTGGCTTTTTGCACATCGCGGTCGGCGGTGAGGGATACGAGGCGCACGGATAGTGCTATTACTACTGCCACTAAGGCTATGATGATTGTTAGTGTCATGTTTTAATGTTTAGTGTTTAGTGTTTAATGCAGATAGCTCAATTCTTTGCTTAAGTGCGACAACCGAGTTGTCGCAAACCCAACCCGCGGGGCATAGGTTTTCTATCTTTGCTCTTCGTTCTTCACTTAGATTCCGAGCATGCGTTCAAGTTGCGCTACTGCCGCTTGCAGATCTTGATGGAAGCGGGGATGAGATTCGAGGAAGTCGGGGGCACCATTGGAAAGCAAGGCAAGGAGCTGCTTGTCCATATCGTGGACATACTGCGATATTGCATATTCGATGTCGTCTTTCTGCCACTCCATGTTAGAGTAAGCATACACTCGCTCCTTCTGATGAAAGAAGGCGTAGGCTGTTTCTATCGTTGCGCGTGGAATCATTCGTCGAAACCTATAGGACGTATTTGGCGTTGGTCGTAGCTATAAACATAGCCGGCATCGTTGAGCTGTTTCAAAATCTCTTCCATATCGCGGCCGAAAACGTTGCAAATTTCTTCCAACGAGTCGTACTCTCCATCTCTCAATAGCATGTTGACACTCGATACGAGCATACCTGTGTCGTGTGGTAAATAGTCCATAATTACTTGTTTATTTTAAATATCATGCGAAATTACAACTATTTTTGGAAATAAGAGCCAATATGTTTGATAAAAATTTATATCTTTGCACATAGAATAATACATTATACTATGACTGACTTCAAAGATTTGAAAATTGCTGTAGCGGGTACGGGATATGTGGGAATGAGTATTGCCACATTGCTGTCGCAGCATCATCAGGTTACTGCCGTTGACGTGATAGCGGAAAAGGTGGAGAAGATAAACAACCGCATTTCGCCTATACAGGATGAATATATAGAAAAGTATTTGGCTGAGAAGGAGCTTAACTTGCGAGCAACGCTCGATGGCAAAGAGGCTTATCGAGATGCTGACTTTGTGGTTATTGCAGCACCTACCAACTACGACCCTGTGAAGAACTATTTCGACACGTCGCATGTAGAAGAGGTTATAGACCTTGTGCTCGAGGTGAATCCCGATGCCGTGATGGTGATAAAGTCGACCATCCCTGTGGGCTACACTCGCAGTCTATACCTTAAATATTATAATAAAGGTGTGAAGAAGCTCAACCTGTTGTTCTCGCCCGAATTTCTTCGTGAGAGCAAGGCGCTATACGATAATCTTTATCCAAGCCGTATCATCGTTGGTCATCCAAAGTTGATAAACCATTCAGACAACCTTGCCGAAAACGAGGCTATAAAGGCTATTGCCGACATAGACGCTCTGAAAGAGGAGGCTCAGGTGTTTGCAAAGTTGCTGCAGGAGGGTGCCGAGAAGGAGAATATAGATGTGCTGTTTATGGGCATGAAAGAGGCTGAGGCGGTGAAGCTCTTTGCCAACACCTATTTAGCTTTGCGCGTTAGCTATTTCAACGAGCTTGATACTTATGCCGAGATGAAAGGCTTGGACACTAAGTCTATCATTGATGGTGTGGGACTGGATCCACGTATTGGCACATTCTACAATAACCCTTCGTTTGGCTATGGCGGCTACTGTCTGCCTAAGGACACTAAGCAGCTGTTGGCAAACTATGAGGATGTGCCAGAGAATTTGATTGAAGCCATTGTGGAGAGCAACCGCACTCGCAAAGACTATATTGCCGATGCTGTGTTGCAGAAGGCTGGATATTATAGCTATGCCGACGCCAACAGCTTTGATGCAAGCAAGGAGCACAGTTGCGTGATAGGTGTGTATCGCCTCACTATGAAGTCTAATTCCGACAACTTCCGCCAGTCTGCCATCCAAGGCATCATGAAGCGCATCAAGGCCAAGGGTGCCGAGGTGATAATATATGAGCCAACGTTGGAAGAGGGCACAACATTCTTCGGCAGTAGGGTGGTGAACAATCTCGAAGCCTTTAAGCTGCAGAGCCACGCCATCATTGCCAACAGATATGATGCTTGCTTGGACGATGTGAAAGAGAAAGTATACACTCGCGACATCTTCCGCCGCGACTAACGCAAAACGATAAAAGCTATGGACAGAGAGGAGACTTGGAATAAAAACTATCAGGCTCTGAAGGCTTACGTAGAAGAACGTAAACAGTTTCCGGACAAGAAGAAGGTGGAAAACAGAGCCTTGCTGAATTGGTGGAAATATAACAAGAAACGAATGAAGCAAGGAGCAATGACTGAGGATAAGCAGGCATTGCTCATTGAACTAAGCAATATGAGAACGGTGCATAAGTAGTTGGGGTTAATGTTTAATGTGTAGTGTTTAGTGTTTAATGTTTAGGTGTTCTTTTAAACATAAACCTTATAAACCACTGATTGTTTTCTGAGCAGAGCTTGTTTCTTAGTATAGCTCAGCCTTTACGAGAGTGTGACTCTCGACAGTCTGAACTATACTAAGAAACAGAGGCGCGCACGCCTCTCAGAAAACAAACAGGCGATAAACCAAAATAAACCGTTGCTTGAGAATGTCGCACACTCATTACCCATTAAACACTACCCATTAAACACTACCCATTAAACACTACACATTAAACACTACACACTAAACATGATTAATCCGTAGCAAGCCTATTGCTGTAAGCATAGAGCCGATGCTAAGGATGATGAAGATGAGCATCGGGATGGTGTAGTCGATGCCAGAAGGAGTGGTGTAGGCATCAACGACCTTGCCTATCCAGATAGGCACGAGGAATAAGCCAAGGTTTTGGATGTAGTAGATGATGCTATAGGCGGTGCCGAGTTGCTTTAGCGGAACCATCATCGGAACCGTTGGCCATAGAGCTGCTGGCACAAGAGAGAAGGCGATGCCCACCAAGGTCATCATGCTGAGCACATACCAAAGGGAGTGGGTGAGAGGATAGTTGAGCAACAAGAGGCTGACGGTCAGCACCACACAACCAATGGTCATCATCTGGGTGCCACGACCGGTGCGGTCGTAGAGAATGCCGAAAAGCGGGCTGAGGACGATGGCACCAAAGGGAATAAGCGAAACCACCCAGCCTGCCATTTCTTTGTCGATGGCAAAGCCATTGACCATGAAGTCGGTGGCGAAATTCATGAATGTGCGTATAGAGGCATAATAGAGCACGCAGACTATGGCGATGAGCCAAAAGCCAACGTTGCGAACTACGGTTATGAAGTCGGCAAAGCGGAATACCTCGTCGCTATTGTCAGTATTGCCTGCAGAGGCTGACGAGAGAGCATCGAACTTCCTGTCGAAAAGGCAATAGACCATGAAGAGCAAGAAGCCAAAGAGCAATATTCCGGCTCCTATAGCCAATGGCGAGGTGACACCAAAATGCTGCACCAATACGGGGCTAAGGCTGAAAGCCAAGGCAGTGCCCAAACGAGCCATTGCCACTTGGGTGCCCATGGCAGAAGCCAGCTCTTTGCCACGAAACCATTTGGTGATAATCTTAGAAACCGTGATGCCCGTGATGTCGCATCCCATGCCGAAGAGTCCGAAGCCAAGCGACGAGATGAGAACTTGCACTTTCACTTGCTCGGGAATGAAACCAAAGAAGGTGAAAGCCATGTTGGCATAGTCGGCAGGCGAAATGGCGGTAATGGCGTAATAGTTGATGATGCTTCCGGCAAGCATGCTTCCTGTGGCGAGGATGCCCGTGAAGCGAATGCCACATTTGTCGAGGATGACACCGCCAAAGAATAGCATCAGCAAGAAAAGGTTGAGTATGGTGTAGCTGCTGGTATAGAGTCCGTATTCTGCAGCCGTCCATCCCAATCCCCCTTCCTCTACAGGAGCCTTTAGGGTGGTGGAAACAGGTGAAATGATATTCCAGAATATGTAGCCCATCATCATCACGAGCGATGCAATGACGAGGACAGTCCAACGTTGGGTACGAGATGTTGACATTGTTTTAGATTCTTGCGTTGATAAAAATTTCCTTTGCAAAGGTAGTGTTTTTTTCTTGTTTATAATGTATGTCTTTGCAAGTGTTGAATAAAATGTGTAATTTTGCAAGCCGTTTAAAGGTAAAAGGGTAAAAGGGTAAAAAAAGGATAAATCAATTATTTTATTATGAAGATAGGAATAAGCAGACCATTGGCTGCTCATATGAGCATGTTTGGTGCTGAATTGTTTTGGGGACTGATGGCTCCATTTGGTAAGGATGCGATGACTCATGGCGTTGACGGAGTGACGATGGTGACATTCAGACTTATTGGTGGCACCATATTGTTTTGGCTAACATCATTATTTGTGCCAAAGGAGCATATTCCATGGAGCGACCGCCTGAAGCTTATTGGTGCTGGAATATTGGGATTGACATTCAATCAATGTTGCTACATCATAGGCTTGAGCATAACGTCGCCTACCAACGCCAGCATCATGACAACATCGATGCCTATATTTGCGATGATATTGTCGTTTGTGATATTGCACGAGCCAATAACGATGAAGAAACTTGGAGGTGTGGTACTGGGGTGTGCAGGCGCTTTGATACTTATCATGGCGAGTGCTTCGTCGGGAGACTCACGAGTGGGCGATATTCGTGGCGACATTCTCTGCCTGTGTGCCCAATGTTCGTTTGCTCTGTATCTGGCGCTGTTTAGTCCGCTGGTAAAACGCTATTCTGCTTTCACCATCAACCGCTGGATGTTTCTTTGGGCAACAATAATGGTTGCGCCATTCACAATATCGCACGTGTCGGCAACAGAATGGAGCGCCGTGCCAATGTCTACATGGATGGAGACAGGCTTTGTAGTGTTCTTCGGCACATACGTCAGCTACATACTCACGATGATTGGTCAGCGCACCTTGCGCCCAACGGTAGTAAGCATATATAATTATGTGCAGCCTGTGGTGAGCGTAGGAGTGAGCGTAATGGCTGGAATAGGAGTATTGAAATGGTCGCAGGCAATAGCTGTGATATTGGTATTTTCAGGCGTATGGCTCGTAACAAAGTCGAAGAGCAAGAAAGACTTGGAAGAATCTAAGTGAAGAGGGAAGAAATGAAGTGAAGAGTGAAGAATCAAATGGAAAGCGATGCAGCCGAGCTGCACCGAACCCAACCCCAGGGGTATTTGATTCTTCACTCTTCACTCTTCGTTCTTCACTTAAATTCTTCATTCTTCATTCTTCGTTCTTCACTTAACAAGCACCACAGTTACATCTTTTGCTGCCTGGGCACCATAGACGAGGGCTTGCTCGATGTCGGCAGTTTTGGAAGGGCCGGAGATGAAAGAGCCAAAGCCATAGAGGGAAGTCTCGGTTTGATTCTTGATGCCTGAGCCACGAGAGTTGAGCCATTCGTAAGCCTGGTGCATATTGCTAACGATATTTTCGCGGTGTACTATGATAACCAAGTTTTCAGAGATGAAGCAGACAGCCTTCTGCTTCATATTCATAGGCACCCACACGCAAGCATTCTCTGCACAAGCCACGCCACCTTCTACCACACCTACATCTGTACCATCAAGGTCTTGAGCCTTAGATACTTCATCAGGATTGCGGTCGGCTTTCACACCAGCAACATTGCTCGAAACGACTTTGGCATTAGGGTAAGCCTGGCGGATGATATCGTTGATGTCGTCGCCTTCGTGCATTTCTACAAGATGAGCACCTGCCGTTGTGGTGGTTTGATGAATAAACTCAGCCACAGGGTCATCGAAGGTAAGCTTCGGGAATGATAAGTCGGGCATGTCGTAAGTCTCGCGCACATTTTTGCGAAGACGATTTAGTATTTCTTCTTTGCTGCTCATTTTATTTTTCCTTTCTTCCATAGTGTGTGGAACGATTCTTTTGCAAACTCAGGCATGGCATGATATTTACACCATGTATTCAGCTTTATATCGGTCAAGAACGACGGTATGTAGTTGGCAACAGGTGCCACTCTTAATGCCGAAGTATAGAGCGCCGGATGTTCGAAAAGCTGTTTCATACCCTGCGACATCATCTTCTTCATAGGGTCGGCATGGTGCATGCTGTCGAGCTGCTGACGCCATTTGTAAATCTGTGTAGACAAGTCGACCTTGACAGGACAAACATTGTCGCACGAACAGCACAAAGAGCAGGCAGAACAATTATGATAATTCTTGTCGCTATCCTTGAGCATACCGAGATTGATGCCGATAGGACCAGGGATGAAATAGGTGTATGAATATCCACCCGAACGACGATAGACAGGACAAGTGTTCATGCAAGCACCACAGCGCATGCACTTCAAGGTTTGCCAATGATCAGGGTTGGCGAGGATGTCGCTACGACCATTGTCGACAAGGATGATGTGGAATTCGCCATCAGGACGAGGTTTGCGGAAATGAGAAGTGTAGACGGTTGTTGCCTGACCCGTGCCGTTGCGAGCAAGCAGACGTTGGAATACTCCCATAGCATCATAGTTAGGAATAACCTTCTCAAGACCAATGCTGGCGATATGAAGCCTTGGTATAGAAGTGCTCATGTCGGCATTGCCCTCGTTGGTGCAAACAACAATCTCGCCAGTAGAAGCAATACCAAAGTTGGCTCCAGTCATTCCACATTCGGCAGTCATAAAATTGTCGCGCAGATGATAGCGAGCACAACGAGTAAGATAAGTAGGGTCTGCCTCTGCCTCAAGTTTGCTTCTGTCGGCTACGCCCATGCTTTGAGCACCCTGATTGCCATTGTGGTCGAGAATGCCTTTCTGACGGAAAGTCTCCTTCACCTGCTCACGAGTGATGTGGATGGCAGGCATGATGATATGGCTTGGAGCAAGATGCATGAGTTGCAAGATACGCTCGCCAAGGTCGGTTTCTACTACGTCTATGCCGTGGGCAAGGAGGTTGTCGTTGAGGTGACATTCCTCAGTAAGCATCGACTTTCCCTTCACCACCTTCTTGACATTGTGTTCACGAAGAATATGGAGCACAATCTCGTTGTATTCGTCAGCATCCTTTGCCCAATGCACAATGGCACCATTCTTAATGGCATTCTGTTCAAACTGCTCAAGATAGTCGGCAAGGTGTGTCACCGTATGCTTCTTAATCTGGCTGGCAGCCTCGCGCAGTTGTTCCCATTCCTTAAGACCATGTGCCTGGTTGTCGCGTTTTGCTCTAACACTCCAGAAAGTTTTATCGTGGCGTGTCACCCACTCGGGATTGCGGTTTACTTTTTCTGCCGCTTTAGAATGTTTTGTGCTCATAGTCCGTTTGCCAATATCTGTACTACATGTATAAATTTTATCCTGCCTTCTTCCTTATCTTTCTTCAATAATCCCTGCATGTGCATAAGACACGAAGAGTCGGGACCTGTGATATATTCAGCGCCTGTAGCAATATGGCGCTTTATCTTGTCGTGTCCCATTCGAGCCGAAACATCGGGTTCTTCGATAGAGAACATACCGCCAAATCCGCAGCATTCGTCCACTCTCTCCGGTTCAACAACCTCGATGCCTTCGACCATCTGGAGCAAATCTTTAATCTTGTTGAAACGAGGAATGTTGCGCTCGGAAGGCGACGAGAGACCCAACTCTCTAACTCCATGGCAACTGTTGTGAAGACTAACTTTATGAGGAAATTTTGCCCAAGGCAATTCCTTAGGCTTTACGATGTCGTGAATAAACTCAACCACATCCATAGTCTTCTTGGCTGCATTACACTCGTGGTTTACGATGTTAGGATGAAAGAATCTAACATAAGCGGCACAAGAAGCGCTGGGTGCCACAACATAATCGTACTTGGCAAAGAGCTCATCATAGTTTTCTACTAATTTGGCAGCCTTGTTCTGAAATCCTGCATTACCCATAGGTTGACCGCAGCAAGTCTGCTTTTCCGGATATTCTACATCGAGCCCAAGTTTCTTTAAAAGCTTATATGTAGCTACACCAACCTCAGGGTATAGAGCATCCACATAGCATGGGATGAATAGTCCTATTTTCATTTGTGTTTTTGTTTAGTTCGAAATCACTTAAGCAGGGTGTGTCGTGGCTATATAAACAGCAACTTAATCACAATAATATATATTGTGAAAAACGCACGCAAAAGTAGAAAAAAGTTTCGAAAAAACAAAGACTAATAATAAAAAACTTCGGAATATAAACAAATGTTTACTTTTCGAAATGTTGATAGTCTTTGGTGGTGCGCCAAGCTCCTCCCCAACGGAAACCATGCTTTATGAACAGACGATAGCAGAGGTCGTTGGGAGAAAGTGTATAGCGAGAGCTCTTGGTGCGGTCTGCCCACTTGATGGCAGAGGCAGGCTGAACGATTCGCTTACCCTTACGAATTTTTACGCAAGGATTGTAGAAAGGATTTATGTCTACAGCCATGCCATAGCTGTGACGCGATAGAGTTCGCGAGCCAGCTACAGGACGATAGCAGAAACACGAAGTATTGTTGTGCGACATCGACTGCTCGTCGTTGGCAGCATAGTCGTCGATAAGCTGCATGCGCTCAATAGGGTAGCGAGACTCAAATAGCGTGCGGAATATCTCTACCAGGTCGTGGGCAATGGCTTTGTTGCACACCATTTCGCCTCTGAGGATATTTCCCTGAATGTCGTAATGGAGCACTCGCAGATAGCGCAAATTGTGGCGCGAGATATGATTGTTTTTGGGCAACGACTTGTTAGCCATTCTATGATAAACCTCGTTGCTTATGGTGTCGATGGCAAAGAATTTCTCTATGCCCTGTTGCTTTATGGTTTTTGCGCTAACCTTTGTTCCAGCCTTCCACGGTGTGGCAGCATTGGCTATGGCAACGATGATGATTGCAATATAAAGAAGTATTGTTCGTTTCATAAATTGATGTTTTTAGTTCTTTATTCTTTATTCTTAGCTTAAGTGCGACAACCGAGTTGTCGCAAACCCAACCCGTGGGGTATAGGTTTTCGTTCTTCACTTTCCCTTGCAAAGTTAGTGTTTTTTGTTAAAAACGTGAAAAGACTTCAAGGTTTTAACTTATAATACTTATATTTGCAGAAACAACTATAACCTACATCAAAAATGCAGAAGTACGCTGATTATATAGAACAGATAGAAATCGAGTCGCTGTGGAGTGGCAAGAAACACATAGTATGGAACCTGGACAGAAAGGTAAACATACTAAGTGGAGTGAATGGTGTGGGAAAGAGCACCATACTAAATAGGGTAGTAAAGGGGCTGTCGCAAGGTGGCGAGTTTCCAAGCCACATGCTAAAGGGAGTGCGACTGAAGGTTGTGCCCGAGGATGCAAAGTGGATAAGGTTTGATGTGATTCGCTCTTTCGACCGTCCGCTGTTGAATCTTGATATGCTTACTAAGTTGGATGTTAGTCTGGCTACCGAACTTGATTGGCAATTGTTTCAGCTGCAACGCAAGTTCTTGGATTATCAAGTGAATGTTGGCAACCGCATCATTGCCACCTTGCAGAGTGGAGCTGAAGATGCAGCACTCAAGGCGCAGGCTTTGAGCGAACCTAAGCGTAAGTTTCAGGATATTGTTGACCGCCTGTTTGCTGATACTGGCAAAAAGATAGTACGAACAGAAAACGAGATTCGATTCTCGCAGATTGGCGAAACATTATTGCCTTACCAACTGTCGAGTGGCGAGAAGCAGATACTGGTGATATTGCTCACGGTATTGGTAGAAGACAACAATCCCTACGTGCTGTTTATGGATGAGCCTGAGGTGAGTCTGCATGTGGAATGGCAGAAGCAACTCATTGACCTCATCATGGAGCTGAATCCTAATGTGCAGATTATTCTTACCACCCATAGTCCTGCCGTGATAATGAATGGTTGGCTGGATAGTGTGACCGAGGTTTCTGACATCACGCAGGATAAGTGAAGAACGAAGAGTGAAGAATCTAACTGAAGAGTGAAGAACGAAGAATTGCTATGCCTAAAGGACTAAAAGACCAAATATCATCGTCATATATCGAGGCTGCCAACCGGCTGACATCAAAGAAGGCACGCCGACGCATCGTGGCTTATGTAGAGAGCTACGACGATATCTTTTTTTGGCGTTCGGTGCTTAGCAGGTTTGAAAACGACAAGCTATATTTCGAAGTGATGTTGCCTGCACGCTCTAATCATTTGGAGCGTGGCAAGAAGGCTGCTTTGATGAGCCTTGTTAGCGACAAGGTGGGACGCGACATGATAGCTTGTGTAGATGCCGACTACGACTACTTGATACAAGGGGCTACGTTCACATCGCAGAAGATATTGGATAGCAAATATGTTTTCCATACCTATGCCTATGCTATAGAAAACCTGCAATGCTATGCACCTTCGCTCCATGATGTCTGCGTGGGTGTAACACTCAATGACCATTCCATCTTCGATATGGCTGAGTATCTACGACAATATTCGCAAGCCATATTCCCTCTCTTCGTATGGAGCATTTGGCATTATCGCAATGGCTCTTATGGCAGATTCTCAATCTTAGACTTTCTGAAGTCCATAGAACTTGGCAAGTTCTCGTTGGCATCAGCAGAGAATATTTTGCAGCACCTCAGAAAAAAGGTAGCCCGAAAGGTAGACACGCTTCGTCATGAAAACCCTGGAGCCAAAGAGAGCTACTTGGCGGTGAAAGAAGATGTAAAGCGATTGGGCGTTACTCCCGACACCACCTATTTATATATACAGGGACATCATCTGTTTGATAAGGTGGTGAGTCCGATGATGGAGAAAGTATGCTCGGCTTTGATTCATCAACGCCAAACAGAAATAGCGCATCAAAGCATGCACAGCACTCAGCGTAGCAACGAACTGTCGTGCTACGCCAATAGCTTGTCGGATGTTACTACAATGCTAAAGAAAAACTACGGTTACCAAACCTCCACCCCTTTCAACCGAATACTGAAAGATATAGAAGAATATTTGGAAAGGTAAAAGGGTAAAAAAGTAAAAGGGTAAAAAGGTAAAAAGGTAAAGGAATAGCAAGTGTGTGGTTTTTGCTGTGTTCTTTTGGAGAAGAATAAATAATATAGTATATTTGCAACAACAAGTAAATAAAACAAAAAATATATGAGCACGATAGAATTAAAATATGAATTGTTTCGTGAAATAGATTCTATAAATGATGAGAATCTACTTCACAAGATATCTTCATATATAAAAAATCAATTACATATTACAAACCCAATAGCTCCTCTCTACGATCCTGAATCTAGAGCCTATCTTAATGAAGAATCTATGCAAGCCATAGAAGAAAGTATGAATGGTAGTTTTGCAGGAGAGGTTGATACAACAGATATTGAATCTTTCAAGAAATCATTGGGAATATGAATTTAATTAAGTATTCTACACGATTCAAGAAAGATATTAAAAGGTATGCATCTGACGACATAAAGATTAATGCCCTTTATAATATTATTGAAATGTTGAGAAAAGGCATGGATATTCCACAAGAATATCGCCCTCATTTATTAAAAGGTAAATATTCTGGATGTTGGGAATGTCACATACAATCAGATTTCTTATTAATTTGGATTGATAGCAAAACGGGAACAATATGGCTTGAGCGTTTAGGCAGTCATTCTGAGCTATTCAGATAAACATCTTTTAAAGGGTAAAAAGGTAAAAGGGTAAAAAAGCATAGTCGCTTTTTTACCCTTTTACCTTTTTACTTTTATTAGTTTTCTCTCCAATAAGCAGGAGTGAAGATTATGAGGACTGAGAATATTTCGAGACGGCCGATGAGCATCAGTATCGAAGATATCCATTTGCACGAATCTGGCAGAATAGCCCAACTGTCGTTAGGACCTATATCGTTACCGAAGGCAGGACCTACGTTGCCTAAAGAACTGAACGAGATACTCACGCAGTCGACACTCTCAACACCAGCCAACGACATTAGGAATATCGAGATGGCAAGTATCAGCAAATAGGATGCAAGGAATGCCAATAGCGTTACTCGTTTTTGCATAGGCACATTGATAGAATTCAACTTCAAAGGCACTATGGCATTAGGATGCAGCATCTGGCGGAATTCATTCTTTATAATTTTTATCACCATTACTGATCTGATGCTCTTGAAACCACCACTCGTAGAGCCTGAGTTGGCACCAAGAAACATGCAGACTATTATCACCACCCATGTGATGTGTGCCCAGTTGCCGGCATTGTCGTTGGCAAAACCTGTTGTTGTCAAAGCCGTAACAACCTCGAATAATGAGTTGCGGAAGGCGTGCTCTAAGCCATAGCCATTCTTGAACATCAAGGCAATCATAACAACGGCTGTAGATGCAAATACAGAGAACAGATAGAATCTAAACTCCGCATTCTTCATCAAATTCTTAAACTTTAGTTTCGCTACAGACGCATACAACAGCGTGAAGTTGACACCCGAGATAAAGCAGAAGAATGTGACAACATAGTCTAACATTGGCGAATGGAAATGCGTAACACTATCGTTGTAGATAGCAAAGCCACCTGTTGCCGCCGATGTCATGGCATAGTTGATAGCCTCGAAAGAGTCCATGCCACAAAGCATATAGCAGCCCATTGCCGAGAGGGTGATGGTTAGGAATACTGCCCATAGCCACTTGGCACTCGTAGAGAGCCTTGGATGAAGTTTCGACTTTATCGGTCCTGTGGCTTCGGCTGCAAATATCTTTGTTGAACCGCCCACCATAGAAGGCAATAAGGCAATGGTGAAGAATACTATTCCCAAACCTCCTATCCATTGTGTGAGCGAACGCCAGAAGAGTATGCCATGTGGCAAACATTCCACATCATTGATGATAGTAGCACCTGTGGTGGTAAAGCCCGACATGGTTTCGAAGAAAGCATCTGTGAAATTGTCGATGTATCCGCCAACCATATATGGCATTGTGCCAAATAGAGAGAATACTACCCATGCCACCGTCACCACCAAGTAGGCGTCTCTACGCGACAAGTTGTTGTCGGCCTTATAGCCCTTGAGTCTGCACAATATGCCTGCTACCAATGTAACGACTATAGACACAAGGAACGAGAAGACATCGTCCTCATCATAGACGAGGGCAACACCCAAACAGGTCATCATCAGCGCCACCTCTATAAACAGAAGTGAGCCGAGAATCTTATATATTATCTTAGTGTTTATCAAGTGAAGAGCCTTTCTATCTTTTTAATGTTCTGACCATGGCAGAATACCACCACCGAGTCGCCAGCTTGAATCATAGTGTTACCCGAAACAAGCATACCTTGGTCGTTTCTCACCAATCCACCTATCGTCATACCTTGTGGCAATCCGAGGTCTTTCACAGGTTTCTGTGTTATCTTTGAACCTTCCTTAGGAATAAACTCTGCTACATCGGCATTTGCAGACATCAGGAACGTTACGTTCATCACGTCGGCATCGAGCATCATCTGATAAATGCGGCTTGCCGCAATAGCCTTCTTATTTATTATAGTACCGATATCAAGGCTCTCAGCCATGCTTACATAGTCAATATTCTCGACCACAGCAACAGTCTTTCTCACTCCCATTCTCTTTGCTGTAAGACAAGCCAGAATGTTTGTTTCTGCATTTCCTGTAAGCGCCACAAAAGCCTGGGTATTCTTTATTCCCTCTTCGTAGAGCAATGGAATATCGCGACCATCGCCATTGATAACGAGAGTCTTATCGTTTTCTAATATATCGTTGAGCTCTTCGCAGCGGTTGATGTCGTTTTCCAACACCTTAACATCCATATATTCCGGCATAGTTTGAATGGCTCTCACAGCAGTAGTGCCACCACCCATTATCATCACGTTCTTCACATCCACGTAATGTTCCTTGCCCACAATCTTTCGAATATATGGAATATACTGCTTTGTAGTCATGAAATAAGCGAGGTCGTAGAGCTTCAGAACATCATTACCGCCAGGAATGATGGTGTCGGCGTCGCGCTTTATTGCAACCACATGGTAAGGGTCGTTTGGTCCACTTATCTCTTTCAGCGGTTTGTCCAATATCTCGCAAGCCTCACGAAGCTTTATGCCAAGCATCACCAATGCCCCATCGTGCACATCCCAACGCTGGCGCACCCACGACATCTTCAGTCCGTTGATGATGTCTCTTGCTGCCAACACCTCAGGATAAATCAATTCATCAACACCGAGCTTGCGGAAGAATTCCTTCTTTTCGGCAGCAATGAATTCTGCATCATTAATCTTCGCCACCGTCTTCTTAGCACCCAAAGCATGCGCTATGATACAGGTGTTGAGGTTTAAGCTTTGCGAAGGAGTAACGGCAATAAACAAGCTGGTATGAGCCACGCCTGCATCCATCAAAGTGTTGATGCTCGATGGTGAGGCATTCATAGTCAGCAAGTCGCAGTCGTTGCCAATCTGCGCCAATCGCTCTTCATCTTCGTCGATGAGGGTGATGTCTTCGTTATTTCTTGATAGGAGTCGTGCCAAGTGAGTACCTATGGCGTAGGCTCCAACTATTATTATCTTCATTATTAGTTTTATTTCAAGAAACCATAAATAGCTTACATATAGCTACATATAGTTTTCTTTATTGTATCATTATCCAAACCGATGATTGCCCGGAGTTCGTCGATAGAGCCATGCTCTATAAACTTATCAGGAATGCCCATACGCTTTACAGTAATATTGGTGTAGCCATTGTCGTTGAGCCATTCCATCACAGCCGTGCCCATACCGCCATTTCTCACTCCGTCTTCAATTGTTATGATATGCTTATACTTCTCTGCCACCTCCTTGAGCAGATTCTCGTCTAAAGGTTTCAAGAATCGCATATCGTAGTGAGCAGGTTTCTTGTCCATAGTTGCAATAACGTCTTGCACATCGTTGCCAATAGGACCAAGTGTGAGCACAGCCACATCTTCGCCATCATTGATTTTGCGTCCGGTGCCCACCTCAATGGTTTCTAATGGACATTTCCATTCTGTATAGATGCCACGTCCGCGAGGATATCTTATCACGAAGCATCCCTTATCAGGCATTGCGGCTGTATACATAAGTCGGCGCAACTCCTTTTCATCCATAGGCGAAGCTATTGTGAGGTTAGGAACCACACGAAGGCTTGCCAAATCGAAAGCACCATGGTGAGTAGGACCATCTTGACCTACCAAGCCTGCTCTATCCAAACATAGCACCACATGAAGATTCAATAGAGCCATATCGTGGATGATATTGTCGTAGGCACGTTGTGCAAACGAACTATAGATATTGCAGAAAGGAATCAGACCATCCTTTGCCATACCTGCAGAGAAAGTCACAGCATGACCTTCGGCAATACCTACGTCGAAGGTTCTGTCGGGCATTTCTGCCATCATTATGTTCATAGAACATCCCGTAGGCATGGCAGGAGTAACGCCAACAATCTGCTTATTCTCCTTAGCCATTTCAAGCAGGGTGTGTCCGAATACATCCTGATATCTTGGTGGCTTAGGCTTGCCATCGTCGACGATACGCTGACCAGTCTTAGGGTCAAACTTGCCAGGGGCATGCCAAATAGTGGCACTCTTTTCTGCAGGCTCATATCCCTTGCCCTTAGTGGTGTGTAAGTGCAGAATCTTCGGTCCCTTCATATTCTTGAGCTGTGAGAGCACCCTTACGGTATTCTTCACATCGTGTCCATCGAAAGGTCCGAAATATCTTATGTTCATACCCTCGAAGATGTTTTGCTGATGGCTCAGCGCACTCTTCAGGGCATTGTTTAGTCTTATGATGCCTTTGCGTCGGTTGTCGTTCAGGTAGCCTTTAGAGTGCAACCATTGCGAAGCCTTGAATCTCAAGCGATTATATGTCTCATTGGTGTCGAGGTTTAAGAGATATTTCTCCATACCACCCACGGCACGGTCGATAGACATGTCATTATCGTTGAGGATTATCAGTAAGTCGTTGTCGGTAGAAGACACATTATTCAAGCCTTCGAAAGCCAAGCCTCCACTCATAGCTCCATCGCCAATGATGGCTACCACATGACGATTCTTGCCTTCAACCTTTGCTGCCACAGCCATACCAAGGGCGGCAGAGATAGAGTTTGAAGCATGTCCGCATGCGAAAGTATCATATTGGCTTTCTAAAGGCGAAGGGAATGGGCGTATGCCATGTAGCTTACGATTTGTGCAGAACGATTCTCTACGTCCTGTAAGAATCTTATGACCATAAGCTTGATGACCCACATCCCATACCAATCTATCTTCAGGAGTATTGAAGACATAGTGAAGAGCGACAGTAATCTCCACAACGCCAAGACTTGAGGCAAAGTGACCAGGATTCATAGACACTTCGTCTATGATGTCGCTGCGCAATTCCTCACAAACTTGTGGCAATTCGTCTATCTTCAGCTTCCTAAGGTCGTCGGGGTATTCTATTTTGCTTAATAATGAATATTTATTGTCGTCAGCCATCGATTATAAAAATAATAAATAGTGGCTACAAAGATACATAAAAAAAGATAACAACCAAAGGAAAAACGCCTTTTTGTTCTACCTTATATATTATACCGAACATTTCAAGTCAAAATCTTGTTTGTCTCGCCTTTTATTCTTATTTTTGCAGATATTATGTGGTAAACCCCTTACCATTATCCCTAATGGAAACATTTAGAAATACAATATCAAAATAGAAATATGAACAAGAAAACCACTTTCGTAGCCCTTTGTCTCGCCATGTCTCTTGGCTCATGGGCACAGACCAAGCAGGGAGGAATCTCTCCACAGATGCTTAGTGAAATACAGAAACTTCAGTCGCAGACTCCTGCCTCAAAGGCTCTCTTCAACGCCATCGCTGCCAACAATATCGATGACCTCGTGAAGAACCATGCCAACCAAGGTCCTGTAGACACCCACTTCTCTGTAGAAACTCCTGCGCAGTCTATCCACGACCAGAAGAGTAGTGGCAGATGCTGGATGTTCTCTGGCTTCAATGTGCTAAGATCAAACTTTGCTAAGGCTCATGGCGATTCGCTAAAGGTAGAGCTCTCTCACGACTATCTATTCTTCTACGACCAGCTCGAGAAGGCTAACCTCATGCTCCAGGGCGTTATTGATAATGCCAAGAAGCCTATCGACGACACTCGCGTGCAGTTCTTCTTCAAGAGTCCTATCAATGATGGTGGTACTTTCTGTGGAGTTGCCGACCTTGCCGACAAATATGGTGTGGTGCCTATGAGCATTGTGCCAGAGACTTATTCTGCCGAGAACACCAGCCGTATCTCTCGTCTCGTTGCAAGCAAGTTGCGTGAGTTTGGTCTCGAACTTCGCGATATGGTTGCCAAGGGAAAGAACGCTAAGGCTATCAACGAGCGCAAGACTCAGATGCTCGCCACAGTCTACAACATGCTCTCTATGACTCTCGGTGAACCTGTTAAGGAGTTTACTTATGCTTTCACCGACAAGAACGGCAAGACTGTAGGCTCTCCTAAGAAATATACTCCTAAGGAATTCTTCCACGAGGTTGTGGGCGATGGCATCAAAGGCACATTCATCATGGTGATGAACGACCCTCGCCGTCCTTACCACAAGACTTATGAGGTGGAATACGACCGCCATACCTATGATGGTACAAACTGGAAGTATCTCAACCTTCCTATGGACGAGATTGCTCAGCTTGCTATCGCTTCGCTTAAGGATGGCAGAAAGATGTATAGCAGCTATGATGTAGGCAAACAGTACGACCGCAAGCGTGGTCTCCTCGATGTCAACAACTACGACTACGCATCGCTCTTCTCTACTACCTTCGGTATGGACAAGGCTCAGCGCATCTCTACCTATGATAGCGGTAGCACTCATGCCATGACTCTATCTGCTGTAGACCTTGATGTTAATGGCAAACCATTGAAGTGGAAGGTTGAAAACAGCTGGGGACCAGCAAATGGTCAGAACGGATGCTTGATAATGACCAACGAATGGTTCAACGAGTATATGTTCCGTCTTGTTGTCGACAAGCAGTATGTGCCTGCCGAAACTCTCAAGCTCTTCGACCAGAAGCCTATCATGGTGATGCCAGAGGATCCTTTGTTCCAAGAGGATATGTAATGAGTAACATTAATATCATGAAACCTATCATTTGGGCTTTGCTATTGCTAATAGCAATGGCATTGCCCGATTATTATATCTACACGTGCTATATTGACCAATTGCACAATATAGCCGTCAGCATCCTGTGGTGGTTGCCAACGCTGATAGCTGTATCGGCATTCGTTGCTGCTCAAGCAGGAATCTACCATAATGCCATGTTTCGCACATTCTTCGGCATTTCCATGGCATGTGCTACTCCAAAACTTGTTTTCTCGCTTGTCGACCTTGCAGTAGGTCCAACTATTGCCATTATTGTGGCAGTATCGTTGATTGCTGCCATAGCCTATGGTGTGATGTATGGTTGGCGACGAATAGTTGTGCGCACTGCCTCATGTCGTTCTTCCCGATTGCCTTCGGCATTCCATGGCTATCGCATCCTTCAGCTTTCCGACATCCATATAGGCACCTTCTTGCAAAATCCTAAATTCATAACCAAGCTTGTTGAGGCTGTCAACCGTCAGCAGCCCGACCTTGTAGTGTTCACAGGCGACCTTGTAAATACCGATGCTCATGAACTATTGCCTTTCCGCAAAGTTTTGTCGCAGATACTGGCTAAGGATGGTGTGCTGTCTGTGATGGGCAATCACGACTATTGCGAATACTCACAATATGCAGCACAGCCTATTCATGGCAGACGTGAACTTCATGCTCACCGTAGTCGCCATTTGCTTGTATATTTGCAAGAGAAAATGGGATGGCGAATGCTTATGAACGAGAATGTGATGTTGCAACGAGGCTCTGACTCTATAGCCGTTATTGGTGTCGAGAATATCGGTAAACCTCCTTTCAAATCGTTTGGCAATCTTGATAAGGCTATGGCTGGATTACCTGCCGATTGTTTCAAGGTGTTGCTCTCTCACGACCCTACACATTGGCGCCGTGGAGTGCTCAATAAGACCGACATCTCGTTAACTCTTAGCGGACATACTCATGCCGGACAAGTTAAGATAGGTCGCTTCTCGCCTGCCAAATGGGCATACAACGAGTGGGGCGGCAAATATACCGAAGGCTCATCTATGCTCTATGTCTCGCTCGGCATAGGTGGCACCATGCCTTTCCGCTTTGGTGCTTGGCCTGAGATAAACATCATAACGCTCGAGAAAGAATAAACTCCAAAACAAGGTTAAGCTGATTAAAAAAGAGGATATTTCTTCTTTTTAATCGTAGTATTTATCCTTTGTAATTAATCTGTGGCGAGGAGCAATATAGCTATCGTTGATGAGGCTGTGCTGTTTTCGCACATAGACTGATTGTACTCCCAAAATATCGCATATTACTTGTGGCGTATCGTCATTTGAGAATCTACGTTGGCGAGCAGCCTTAAGACGTACTGCCAATTCTGGATGCTCTTTAGCATATTTCGGAGTGAGGTATATCATAAAAGGAATATCAAACTGCGGACCATACGATTCGCGACAAGCCTTGTTGATATCTGTGCGACCATATTGATTGCGGAAGTTGTGTACCTCTTCGCCATGGTCTGAGAGATACATCACCACAGCATTACGATTATCAAACATCCTAATGATGCTATCTACCACCATGTCGTTGTAGAGTGTAGCATTCAGATAGTGGGCTACATCGTTGCGCTGAGCATTGTTGAGCTCTGGTCGATTGATGTTATTTGGAGTAAATTTCGCAAACTTCTTCGGATAGCGTTCCTTTGCAGGCATGTGCTGTCCATATAGATGGAATATCACGAAGTTGCGCTGCTTTGTTTCTAATTGTTTGCGCTGTGCAGCATAGTCTGCCACTAAACCAAGGTCGTATCTTGATGTACAATGGTTGCGATTGTCGAATAGTGCTTTGGCTACCGATGGTATATTTAGAAATCCCATAGCAGCATCGTTCTCGTCCAGTTGGTCGCTCACCACAAACTGGTTGCCATAGAATGTTACATTCCATCCACAACGACGCATTATCAATGGCAACATCGGACCATCATGCCATGCTTTCCTGTCGCGTCGGCTATTCATAGATAGCAGATAGCGGAACACTACAGATGTACCATTACTTGTAGCCGTAACATCATCAAACAAGAACAATCGTCCTTGTTTCTGTCTTGCTTTAAGCAGAGGATTAGTATTCCATCGCCCATCGTAGAGATTGCTCA
This sequence comes from uncultured Prevotella sp., assembly GCA_934254985.1. Lineage (GTDB taxonomy): Bacteria > Bacteroidota > Bacteroidia > Bacteroidales > Bacteroidaceae > Prevotella. The sequence goes on from CAKQMS010000019.1 coordinate 34,687, forward strand.
TATGGCGATTGAATGATTCTCCGAGGATAAGCACGAAGTCTGCAGTAGAGTCTCTGCATACTGGCTGTTCTTTGTAATTAGCCAGCGATGTAGCACAGCGCTCATAGTCTTGCTCCTGCTGCTTATACATCAGTATCGACTGCATGGTTTGCCAAAGGTCGTTAAACTTTATAGGTGAAGGATATTTTTGTGCAAACTTATAGTTACGGTCTACATTTGGTGAGAAATATGCTGCATGTACAGCCACCATAGCCAAGCATGCCGACCATGCTATTCTAAACATCCAACGTTTTGGCCATGCACTAATAAGTTTCACCTTTCTGCTTAGCCACCATTCCAAGCCAAAGAAGCCTGCTGCCAAAACTACCATGAGTAGAGTGCGGAAGCTAAACACAAAGTTGTTCACAAACTCGCTTGCCTCGCGACCATTTGTTTCGCGAAGAAATTGCACCGTATATACATCCCAATGTCGACAGAAGAATACATAGAGGAAGATGTCTGATAACACATAACATGCCACCAACGCATGCAAAGCTATATGTGCTATTACATTAACCTTACGTCCCGTCATGGCGAAGAGCGTACAGCATACCCATGACAACACGGTATAAACAATCAGATTGAAGGGCACCGATATATAAGGTGTCCACCAATGCAAATCTTCCAGCACAAGTAGTTCTGGTATCATTAGCATGACAACATATGCTGCCATGACAACTAAATTAATCTTGAGAGTTAATAACTGTTTCATTAATATTACAAACCTTTTACATATTACTTAACGCTAATGTTTGAAAGATATTGTGTTTAGTTTTTCATAAAAATTAGGATTAGTTTAAATTAGCTCTTATCGAACAAATATATCACTCAATGAATAATATTAAACTGAAAAATCCGCAATGCCTATCAACGGCATTGCGAATTTTTCAGTTATGTCCGAAAGATTTCGGGGCTAATTATCGTGCTCGATAGTTTATCTTGTTAAGCTAAACTTGATGCTCAAACCAAAGTCTTGCGTGGTAGTAGGGTAGCTACTGCTGCTGAGCAATGGTGTGTTGGTCTGGCGGTCGTAATAGAAGCTCATGGTGAGCAGACGCGACAGGGTGTAGTCGGCAGAGAAGCTAAGCTTAAACGCCTTGTTACCATTCGACGCAGAGCTGGTTAGCGAAGCTATATCACGGATGATAGTAGCCTGGTTGCGCAAGCTGAGGTCGAGACGCAAGTTGAGGTTGTGGTTCACACCTCTATTGCGCTGGCTTGTCTTCGACTGCTTGTTGTCGTCTTGGTCGCCACGTCTATTACCCTTCACAGCTCTGTGGTTTCTGCCACCAAACATGTTGAAGTTGTTGAGCTTATAGCCTGCACCAATAACCCAGTCGTGTGATGTAGCCTCGTTGATCTGCACACTCGTCATGGAAAGACTCAGCACACGGGTGGTGCGATATTCTACCTTGCAGGTGAGATTATTGTGCAATGTTACATCAATACCGAGCAGAGGCGAGAATGCCTCGTTGATGCTTACGGTAGAGACATTAAACATCGACGATGGTACAGGGTTGCCTGTGGTGGCATCGTTGATGAAACCGATGTTGTCGCCCATCACCTCCATGAAGGTTGAATAGCTGCTATACGAGCCTATTGCGAAGATGCTCTTGTAAGAGTGGTTGATGTTTACACTCTTGAAATGGTTAGAGAACCATGGCAGCTTGCTCAAACCGCTATAGCGAACAGTCCAGTTAGGGAGCAGACGCGAGAGCGATGGGAAGATGTCGAGCGACTTTCCTGGCATGCTGGTATACGCAGCAAGGAATGCTGGTATCATCACGTCGCCACTATATAGGTTTACACCACCGTTTGCAGCATCAAACTTCTTTCCTGCAAGTGTAGTTCCATTTGGATAAACAACACCCTGATAGCGGGCTTCTACAAGCTTTTGGAATGTAGGAAGCGAGTTTACGAAGGTCTCAAACGATGATGAATGATAGCCGTTGTTGGCATTGCCCACACCCTCGAAGGCACTCTTCAGCGACATTGTTGTCATGGTGAGCGAACCACTCTCGGTGGTAGGATTGCCCTGATACATATATTGTATGCTCTTTGCCTTGTTGCGTGTGCGCGAAGCGTTGAGGTCTATCTTCAGGTTCTTCACAGGCTCGAGTGTAAACTTGAGCTGCAAATCCTCAGTACAGCTTGTTGTGGCAGGCGTAGCTATAGAGTCGCTCATCAATAGCCAGTTGTTTTCGCGTGCCTTGTCGATATACGAGTCGTCGATAAGACCGAAGGCAAAGTCGAGACCTGGCGACATCACGCTCGTAGCCTTAGTTTGTCCGAAGGCATCGCCTACGTTAGGCATAAAGCCAGGCAAAGCCATAGAATATTGGTTGCGGTAAGAGATACCTACCGAGCGTACCATCATCAATGTGCGTGCCACGATTTGTGCTGTCTTATACCAACCCTTATCGTCGAGAGGCTCCTTTGGAGTTACCGACACCTTTATCTTCATGGCTGAGTCTACATGATTCTTGATGAGAATCTTGTTGCCGTCAAGCTTCTTAAACTTCAGTTCATACTTCTTGCCATCCTCGGTCTTTGCCGTTACGATTAGGCGCTTGGTATTCTTACCATGCTGCAGAGTGAAGGTGGTGTCAGGCTTCAAGGTCACTTCCTTCTCGTATGTCTTCGAGTTCTTAGGCAGTTTAGCCTTTTGAGCCTGTGCCTTCTTGTTGTCCTTGTCGCTTATCTTCTTATCTGCGCCAGCCTTGTTGTCTGCCTTATCGCCTTCGCCCTTAGCAGCTTCCTCGGCTTTCTTCTTAGCTTCTTCAGCCTTCTTGCGCTTTTCGGCTTCTTTCTTCTTCTGCATGTCTTGGCGACGCCTGTTTAGCTCGCTACGCGAAGGTTCTTTGTTGAACTTATCGTTGACAGCCTTAAGGAAAGGCACCTGATTATACAACTTCTCCAAGTTGAGTGTGGAATTGATGTTGAAGTTGCGGTTCGATGATATGGTATTGCCAAGCGATGTACCATCTTCGAGGTCAGAACCGCGCATCCATTGGTATGTTGCATTATACGATGCATCTGCATTCACCCAGTTGAAGATAGGGATGAGGTTTAAAGGTAACTGGTATGAAGCCTGGAATGTCTGATTATAGCTCAGCGGTTTACCGAAGTTCTTGATGCTGGTCTTCACAGAGTCTTTCCATGCCTGATAGCGGTCAGGATACAAATCCTTGTTGATAGGAGTGTATGGCTCTTCTATCTCGGCACGAGTAGCGCTCTGGAAGTTGGCATGCAGATTCTTTGTGAGGTCCCAACGGAGTGAGAAGTCGCGGTTCCACAAGAACTGCTCGTTGAATGTTAGTGGCAACTTGTTTCCTTCTGTTGACTCCATGTCTCGCTCCTGCAACTCGTAGTAGTTGCGAGTAATCTCGGTGTTGAAGCCTACATTCTGTGGCAACCAGTTGAGGCCGAACTTCTTTAAGATGTCGAGATACTTGCTCTTCGACTTCATCTTCTTGAATGGCTCCCATGCCTTGAACACAGGGGTCCATGCATAGTTCATAGCTCCACGCCAGTTGTCTTCATTCTCATAAACGGTAGTCTCGCCAGTAGTATGATTGTGCGAGTGGCTATATGAGAACGAGAAGTTGGCAGGGTCGTAAGGCATAGGATGACGCTTGGTCTGTATGCCCACCTTCACGTTCGACAACGAGAAGTTGGTCTGTGTGGTCTTGGTAACAGCTATGCTCTCTATAGAGTCGCGCTCCTGCTTTGAGCCTGCCGACTCAAGAGCATCGTCGAGAAGCATATCCGAGTCGAGAGGATTGAACTTTGGCGATACCTTCTCTTTGGTTATAGAGTAGTAGAGAGGCACCGACACCTTAGCCTTGTCAGGGAAGAACTTTCCGAGATCAAAGTTGGTGGTGATGGTATAGTTGCCTGTATTGTCGGTGGTGCGTTCTGCTACGCCCTGTTCCAAACCTCCAAAGCCCTGAGAAACATAGCGTCCCTGAACGTTCACGGTACCAAAGTCAGAGAGTTGCATATTGAGGTTGCCTTGTGCAGCCCAACCGCCACTATTCTCATATTCCTTTAGTCGCATTTCGTTTACCCATACCTCGCCACTCTTGGTAGATGAAGTAAGGTTGCGCACACCAATCACGATGGTTTTTACCTCGCCCAAAGTAGGGTTACCCATCACGGTAATCTTGTTCTTAGGTCGCGATGAGTCGTAGGCTGTATAGGCATGGTTGTAGCTTGCCAAACCATTAGCTTTAGCTTTGTTGCGCTCCTTCTTTATCTGTGTGAAGAGGTTGAGCGGAATGTCTACCATATTCTCTTCTGGCCATACAGCCATACAGTCGCGAGTAGAATACTTATCGTAAATAATGCCTGGAGCAGTAAGCTTCAATGGCACCTCGTATTCATAGTAGTTGCTCTTGTAGTCGCTACCCAAGCGTACGAATACTGCCAACTGGTCGTCGCCAAGGTTGGTAACATCGTGCTCCAATGCGTTGGCATGCACAAACATCTGCATACGACGATACTGACGAAGGTCGTAAGTGGCATTCTTATATATACACTTAGCCTCGTTGCTCGAAAGATTTGTCAATGTCATCGACAATGCCTGCTCGTTAGCCTCGGTAAGTTGAGGCTGAGTAGGGTCTTGCTCACGACGGATGCCCGGAGGCATCACGTAGTTGACTGGAGTCTTGTCATTGTTCTCCTCAATATTCACAGCAGCTGTGGTAAGGGTGCCGCTACCAGAAGTGGAGTTGTCGAGAGTCTGCTCGTATACACGCCATTCGCCACGCACAAGGTCGAGACTACCAAATCGCAATACGATAGGATGCTGGAAACCTGTGAGGAACATACGCATGAAGCGGATGCTTGTGAGGTCGTTGATGGCGCCCACCTTGTCGGTATATTCCTTCAGCGGAATGCGGAACTGATACCATGTGGCTATTCCCTTATTGCCATTACGCAATGGAGCATTATACACTCGCTTGTCTACAATATTGTTTTTGCCCACTACGAGGTCTTGCGGACGAATGCTGACATGATACTGATAGTATTTCTCGTATTCGTTGAGAGTGTAGTCTTGGTTGATATCCTCAACGTCAGGAGTTGTCTTATATGATGTATCGTAGTTTTCTGTGCGGTTGTCGGAGTCAGGTGAGTTGCCCTGAGGATTGTTGATATACTTATATCTACGAAGTATCGACGCCTTCATCTGGTCATAGTCGCGACCACGATAATAGTGGTAGTTATCGTTGGCAGGGTCGTTGTAGATAGAATCCCATACGGCAGCATTCACCTTACCTTGCATTTCGGTGAGGAACTGCTGATAAGCTTCAAATGCTCGCTCCTCATCATCGTTCAGACCGTTGTAGCCCACATCCTGCAAAGCACGACTACCCTTTGTAGTAGCAAAGGCATAGGTCACGGTCGACTGAGTAGGTATCTTTCCCCATTGGGTGAAGGTGAAATTGTTGGAACCATCCACAGGCATACCACTCTCATAGAACTTCTTGCCATCGCGCAAGATATCTTCCGACACCTCGCCAAGGTTGATATAGAAGTCGCCACCATATTCGTTGGCATTAGATTGCTCGTTGCTGTAGATGAATGGGTCCATGAGCCAGAACTCCAAGTATTCGATGTTGGCTTGCTCAAAGTCGTTGGTGTCGAGCTTACGCATCATACCACCCCAATGTGTAGTAGGGTTCAGCAGCTGACCGTTGTTGTCTACATTGGTGCTGAAGTTATACGGACCACGCTCGTTAGGGTAGTAGGCTATATTGAGAATAGGCAATGTTGCCGTAGCTCCACTATAGCTGCTCTGGTCGCGGTTAGGATAAAGTTCGCGAACATAAATCTCACGCACATAATGGTTTGACAACTGGTCGAGGTCGCTCTTGATATGTGCAGGAGTTAGCGATGACGAACGACGAGTGAACAGAGGGTCTATAGTATACCATGCCATCTGCGAACGACGGAAACCGCTTGTAAGGGTAGTCTTGTCGGAAGATTCAGAGAACATCGAAGGCACACTCGATAATATCCACGATGTAGGTGTCGACACATCTATCTTCGTGGTGTTGTTCTCGAAGTCGTCGATATATGAAGCGTTGTCTTGTGTGCCGTGGCTCTGACCGGCAAAGAGTTTTGCAAACTCACCAGTAAATGATATTGTAGATGGCTGGGTGAGGTGTAAACCTGGAAGCTTGTCGAGCATATTTGTAAGCCATTGGCTCTCGGTCTTCCAGTTGAGGTTCAAGCCAAAGATAGTGTTGTTCAAAGGCTCGTTGCCCATAGCAACCTTTGTTGTTAGGGCTTGCTCCGACAGATGCTGCAAGGTACCAGAAAGCTGGAAGTTCTTGGAGAAATCGTATTCCCAGTTGATACCGAACATCGTCTTGCGCTCTTGCGAGAAGTCGCTCTGGCTTTCGAGCGATACGTTGACAGAAGTACCGGCATCGATGATGCTTTGGTTCAGGATGCGCACCTCGCCAGCGTTATAGTCTACGGTATAGTCGGAACCTTCGGTAAGGGTCACACCACCTGCAGTAACAACCACAGAACCTTGTGGCACATTCATAGCTCCAAGCGAGATTACGTTGGATGATGTGCCACGATATTGTCCCATGAGCACGTATTTGTTCTTCTCAGCAATCTGGCGTGCCATGGTCTTTGTAGAATCATAAAGTTCGGTAAAGGCATATTTGTCTGCCTTTGCAGAAGCCACACCTTTGGCTACCAAATAATTCTTCAGATAGCTACCAAAAGGTTCGGCTGCAGGGAAGAATACACGACCATTGCTAACGGTGTAGCCTTCTACATAGTCGAAATATCCGTTAGAGTGAGCCTTGTTGTTGTTATCCAAGCGGTCGGCACCAAGCACCTTGATAAGTGTTTGGTCTTTTACCTCAGGCTCTGGAATATAAGTAATGTATACACCTGTGGTATCGCTTTGGAACTTCACATCCAAGCGGAACTTCTCTTTCTCTACTGATGAAGCCAAGGCATACACGTTTTTCATCATCAAGTCCCAGTTGCCTTGATGAGGGTTGTTGCCTGTATTCTTCAGCGATTTCACAAACAGCGCCTTGCTAACATCTGTATTGTCTGATGCGAATTCGCCCACCTGGTATGTGTTGCCACCATAGGTATATTCGTAAGCCACAGCCAACACCTGGTCGGTGTTGAGAGTGGTCTTGAGCGAAACATAACCCAAGGCTGTATTTACGGTATATTCAGAGCTATTGAGCAATCGTGCGCTCTGCAGCTTTTCATAGTCGTTGCCACCAACAAAGCCGCTGATACCATCGAGCACAGTACTTGTCTGGTCGATGTCTCGTGCTGCAGCATAGGTTGTCACCATCTGCGAATATTCCGAGTTGGAATTATTCGATGGTATGCCGATACCTGTAGGTTGCCATAGGCTATTGCTTATCTTCGAAGCCTCGCCAAGGTCGGTGAGGGCGATGATGTTTCGGGTGTTGGTAGTGGTACCAGTCTTGTTTGTTACCCAAATCTCTACACGGTTGATGGTGACACCAGTAGTGAGGTTAGGCAATGTCTTCATAGCATCATCGTAGCGGTCGCGGAAATACTTGGCGAGGAAGAAGTGACGGTTTTCCTCATAGTCAGCCACGTTAATCTCGAAAGGAGTAAGCTGTACGCCACCCTTCGAAGATACACTCTTCGATGATGATTTCTTCTGAGATACCACAGTCTGCAACTTCAGTTTACCAAACTGCATATCTGTGCGGATACCAAACAGCGAGCTGGCACCAGTAATGAGCGATGAATTGCTTGGGAACGACACATTACCAGCCTCTACGAGCTTGATGATCTCGTCTTCCTTACCGTCGTACTTCAACTTCATGTTCTGAGTATCGAAGTCGAAGGTGGCATCGGTGTTGTAGTTGAGGTTCATGTTAACCTTGTCGCCCACCTTACCATTCACATTGAGGTTTATCTTCTCGTCGAAGTCCATCGTAGTGGTCTTACGGTTGCGAATAGGCAACGAAGGGTTGTCGATGTTCTTCAATGTGGCACCAAACTTCAGTTCTGCCGTACCCTGAGTTTTAATGCGTACGCCGCCAGGGCCAAATATCTTCTCTGCAGGACCAAGATCGAAGTGCATATCCGAGAAGTCAAACTTCTCCTTACCTTTAGCCTTGAATATCTCGTCGTTCTTACCACGATAGAATTGGTTGCGTGCCTGCTGCTCCGTCCATTTACGATACTCCTCTGGAGTCATCATTATTGGTGCATCCACCCATGTGCCAGCAATCTTGGTACCAACGATATAGCGGTCGATGGTATCGTTGTATTCCACATTATACTTGATATTCTCAGGGCGTTTCAAGTCGATAGCGCTATGCTCAAGGTCGCTCAATGAGATAGGCGTTGTGCGCTGAATGCGCCAACGAGGGTGGAGTAGGGAATCAGGTATGGAGTCGGTATCGATAATCAGTTCAGGCTTCTCGTCTTTTAAAGCCTTGCGAGCATTCGAAATGTTGCTTGATGCTCCATTCCTGTTAAGAGAATTCTGGCGTATATTTGCTAAGCGCTGATTATTGTTGATGCCAGTAAGGCCTTTCACCTGAGCGTTGCGTCGTGCAGGTATCACATTCTGGAATACAGACATGCCGAGGGCATAGCTTGCCACCGTGGCAACAAGCATAACGATAGTGATAGTCTTTTTCCTGAATGATTTCATGCTATTTTATTCTCTTCAAAGCCTCTTTAACAACCAATTCTACTGCCATTGTTGGATTCTCGGTCAGAATCTGCTGAACCACCTTGCTACTTGGAGCAGGCGAGAAGCCAAGCATGGTGAGTGCGCCAACAGCCTCGTCTCTAACTCCCATATCGAAAGTAGGAGCCTTTGATGTGCCGCCAGCATGCAATTCGTCGGTGATACCACTCGACATCACCTTGTCTTTCAAGTCTACGATGATGCGTTGTGCTGTCTTCAGTCCAATACCTTTCACACCTTTGAGCAATCGCTCGTCGCCATTAGCAATGGCGTTGCAAATCTCGCTTGGCGAAAGGCTTGAGAGTATCATCCTTGCTGTGTTGCCACCCACACCACTCACCGTGATGAGCAGTCGGTATAGGTCGCGCTCTTGCTTTGAAGCGAAACCGAAAAGGGTATAGGAATCGTCGCGTCCGCCTGTCTGCAGCGCTTCGTGTACATACAGTTTAACTTCTTTCTTGCCCTGTATGCCAGTATAAGTGTTGAGCGAAATGTTGAGCGCATAACCTACACCTGCTGCTTCTACTACAGCCATGGCAGGAGTGAGCTCAGTCAGTTCACCTCTAATATATTCAATCATTTATCCTTAGTTTTATGTATATATACATCTTTAATAACGCACGCATGGGGACTTTTATTGTATAGCAATGTTGAAATGTATTATATAATTAGCAGGTATATTATGAAAATATACAAAAAAATACGTCTTTTTGATAGTTGTTTCACAAGAAAAGTGTAATTTTGTACGCTCTTAGGTTGTAAGGGCGAATAAAAGGCAAAAAACAACCAACCAAACATAAATACATTAAAACATGAAAAAGATTAGAGCTGCCGTAGTTGGCTATGGCAACATTGGAAAGTTCAGCGTTCAGGCTCTTGAGGCTGCACCTGATTTTGAAATTGCTGGCGTCGTTCGTCGTCAGGGCGATAAGAATAAGCCACAGGAGTTGGCACAGTATGAGGTAGTTGATGATATCAAGAAGTTGAAGGATGTAGACGTTGCTATCCTCGCTACTCCTACTCGTAGCTGCCCAGAATATGCAAAGGCTATCACAGCCATGGGTATCAACACCGTTGATAGCTTCGATATCCACACTTCTATCCTCGACTATCGCACAGAGATGATGCCTATCAATAAAGAGACAAATACCGTGAGCGTAATCTCGGCAGGATGGGATCCAGGAAGCGACTCTATAGTTCGTATCCTCATGCAGAGCCTTGCTCCTAAGGGATTGACCTACACCAACTTCGGTCCTGGTATGTCTATGGGTCACTCTGTTTGCGTAAGGAGCAAGAAGGGTGTTAAGAATGCTCTCTCTATGACTATTCCTTTGGGCGAGGGTATTCATCGCCGTATGGTATATGTAGAGCTTGAGGAGGGTGCTTCGCTCGAAGAGGTGACAGCAGAAATCAAAGCCGACCCTTACTTCTCACACGATGAGACTCATGTGTTTGCAGTAGCTTCTGTCGACGATGTTCAGGATATGGGCCATGGTGTTCACCTCGTACGCAAGGGTGTGAGCGGTCAGACTCAGAACCAGCGCTTCGAGTTTAATATGAGCATCAACAACCCTGCTTTGACAGCACAGGTATTGGTAAATGTAGCTCGTGCCTCTATGCGTTTGCAGCCTGGATGCTATACTATGCCTGAGATTCCTGTCATCGACATGCTCCCAGGTACTCGCGAGGAAATCGTGGCTACATTGGTATAATCCCCTTAACGATTTATATTAGAACACGAATCTTGCGAATCAAACGAATTTAAAAACAAGCAAGAAACGCAAGTTGCAGAGCCCAGAGGGCTCATTCGTGGTATTCGAAATATTTGTGTTCTTCCAAACTCAAATTAAATAAAAACTCCCGCTAAGATGCTTGCGATATTTCGCTTGCCTTAGCGGGAGTTTCATGTTTATAAATGATATTGCTTATTTTTCTTTCTTGTCAGTATACGCATGCTTTGGATAGTCGATGGTATAGTGTAGACCACGACTCTCTTTGCGCTCGATAGCCATACGAGTGATAAGATAACCTGTGTTTATCATGTTGCGAAGCTCGCAAAGCTCCTTAGTAATCTTTACACGTTTAAAGAGGTTTTCGGTCTCTTCGTATAGCAAGTCGAGGCGATCCCATGCACGCTTCAGTCTGAGGTCTGAACGCACGATGCCTACATAGTTGCTCATTATCTCGCCCACTTCCTTTACGCTCTGTGTTATCAACACCTTCTCTTCGTTGGTAAGTGTGCCTGTATCGTTCCACTCTGGCACTTTCTCATTGAAGTCGTATTCGTCAACATGCTGCAACGAGTGTTTAGCTGCTGCATCAGCATATACCACAGCTTCTATCAACGAGTTGGAAGCCAAACGGTTGCCACCATGCAATCCTGTGCACGAACATTCGCCAAGAGCATACAAGCGGTCGATACTTGATAGTCCGTTGAGGTCTACCTTTATACCGCCACACATATAATGGGCTGCAGGGCGAACAGGAATATATTCCTTGGTGATATCGATGCCTATCGACAAACATTTAGCATAGATATTTGGGAAATGAGCCTTTGTCTGCTCAGGGTCTTTGTGGGTTACGTCGAGACAAACATGGTCTAAACCATGTATCTTCATCTCTTTATCTATGGCACGTGCCACGATGTCGCGTGGTGCCAACGATAGGCGCTCGTCGTATTTCTCCATAAACGACTGTCCGTTAGGCAATCGCAATATGCCACCATAACCACGCATTGCCTCGGTGATGAGGTATGCAGGATGGGTTTCGCCTGGATGATAAAGGGCTGTAGGGTGGAACTGTACAAACTCCATGTCCTGTACGGTTCCCTTTGCACGGTATACCATAGCCTCGCCATCGCCTGTAGCGATAACAGGGTTTGTCGTGGTCTGATAAACAGCTCCGCAACCACCGGTACACATCACGGTAACCTTACTCAAATAAGTGTCAACCTTCTGAGTGTCAGGGTTGAGGATGTAAGCTCCATAGCAATTAATATATGGAGTGCGACGAGTAACGCGTGCGCCAAGGTGATGCTGAGTGATAATCTCTACTGCAAAATGGTTTTCCTTGATTTCAATATCAGGATTGTTCTTCACAGCCTCCATGAGTCCACGCTGAATTTCAGCTCCTGTGTCGTCGGCATGATGAAGAATACGGAACTCGGAATGTCCGCCCTCGCGATGAAGGTCGAAAGAGCCATCTTCCTTGCGGTCGAAGTTTACGCCCCAGCTCACTAATTCCTTTATCTGGCTTGGACCATTCTTCACAACCTGTTCCACAGCTTTGCGGTCGCTAATCCAGTCGCCCGCTATCATTGTGTCTTCGATGTGCTTATCGAAATTGTCTACTTCAAGGTTTGTTACCGAAGCCACACCTCCTTGCGCAAACTTGGTGTTTGCTTCGTCGAGTGATGTCTTGCAGATTATGCAGACCTTACCTTTCTTTGCTTTTGCTACTTTCAAAGCGTAGCTCATACCGGCTATTCCTGATCCGATGATGAGAAAATCATACTTGTATACCATGTTTCCTATTATTGGAAAATATTCTTTATGATGTTGCAAAAGTACGAATAAATCTTAATATACGTATCATAAACAAACTTTTTTTGCTAATTTTGCAATCCAAAGTAATAAAGCAATGAACATTAAGACATTATATATATGTATCGCCATCTTGATGATGGCGATTTCTGCACATGCTCAAGACGTAGAAACAATCTTCGACGAAGATACTGTAGCCGTTGATTCAGCCTTGATAGATTCTATAGCCCACGACTCCATAGCCGCTAAAACTATAGAACTGCCATGGCCGCAAAGTCTGGTGGCAACGCTCGACGACCTTGTGAAGTCTGATATCTCGCAAACCAGCCAGATTGGTCTTATGGTCTACGATTTGGATGCCGACTCGGCTATATATTGCCACAACGAGTTGCAGACCATGCGCCCTGCCAGCACCATGAAGGTTATCACAGCCATTGCGGCGCTCGACAAACTTGGTGGTAGCTATCAGTTTAAGACCGACCTTTGTTATACTGGCGAGATTAAAGGTCATGTGCTGCATGGCGACATCTATTGTGTAGGTGGCTTCGACCCTAAGTTTAATGTCGACGACCTCAACGCCTTTGTCGAAGGTGTGCGCCGAATGGGTATCGATACCATTATGGGAAACATCTATGCCGATAAGAGCATGAAGGATACTGCCCGACTTGGCGAAGGTTGGTGTTGGGATGATGACAATCCTTGTCTGTCGCCATTGCTCATCGGACGTAAAGACAATTTTATAGATAGATTCGCTCAAAAGCTTGTCGACGAGGGTGTTGTCATCATCGACAAAGACAGCGTAAACTGTGCCTTCCGCTTCATGAATAGCCATGGCAACTTCGTGCGCCGTAAGCCACAAGGCACATATTCTATCACTTCGCGTTTCCACACCATCGAACAGGTGATGATGAAAATGCTCAAAGAGAGCGACAACCTTTATGCAGAGTCTATGTTCTATCAGCTTGCTGCATCTACAGGTGCTCGACCAGCCACAGCCAAGAATGCTCGTGCCATAATCAATAATCTGATAACAAAGATTGGTCTCAACCCTAAGCGCTACAATATTGCTGATGGTTCAGGACTATCATTATATAATTATGTGTCGCCGATGCTTGAGGTGATGTTCCTCAGATATGCTTATCGCAACGAGAATATCTATCCGCATTTGCTCCATGCCTTGCCTATAGCAGGCTTTGATGGAACTCTGAAATCGCGCATGAAGCATACCGATGCCTTCGAGAATGTGAGGGCAAAGACGGGTACCGTGACATGCGTAAGCTCGTTGGCAGGATATTGCACAGCCCAGAATGGTCATCGCCTCTGCTTCTCTATCATCAATCAGGGTGTTATCCATTCATCCAACGCCCGCCATTTCCAAGATAGAGTGTGCAATGCCATGTGTCAGTAGATGGGAAGAATATCATGATTGTCTATATAATAAAAAATGCGTTCACATTGCGTGAACGCATTTTTGTTTTTAAAGCATAGCTGCAACTCTGCGAATCTGCTTTAGCTTTTCTTTCAAAGCATTATCTTTTTGAGCTGTATGCATATTATATCCCATCTGCAATTTTAGTAGGGAATCAGCTGGAATATCTAAAGCTGCCTCAAACATCAAAGCAGAAGTAGTGGTAACAGGACGTTTGCCATTCAGTATTTCGTTTAGTACGGAATATCCCATACCAATGCTTTCAGCAAATTTTCTTTGCGAAATGCCACGCGCTTCTAATTCATCTTTCAGCACCTCACCAGGGTGGGTTGCGTAAAAACCAAAACCTAAATTTGACATAATGCTATTTTTATTTATAATGGTTTGATAATTCTAATATATTGCATATATCTATGTTGCAAAGCTACAACTATTTTTTATATTCACAAATTTTGTGAACGGTATTTTTGAATATTACATATAGAGACTGCTAAGAATTGTTACATATATGGGATAGCTAAGACTTGCCTGGAAGGCAATACACATCGGCTTGCCGATGTTGGTAACCGGGGGCAAGCGCAGCGTAGCCCTCGGTAAGGAAAGTAAGTAGACAATAGCCTGGAGGGCTTTACCTCTGCATTCAAATCTATCAATCATCAACTCTCTTAATCTGAGGTTGTTTTAGTTGTATGGGTTGTATTTGTTGTTTCCTTTTTTGCGTAAAGGTAAAGAGACTGTATTGTTAAATCTTGGAAAAACGGACAAAAATATATGCAAATGCCTTGGAAAAACGGACAAAGTGTAGTATATTTGCCATGGAAAAACGGACAAAACACCTCCGCTTTATATTGGAAAAGAGGACAAAGAGATATTAAAAACCTCTGACTTTTTTATAAAATGCACCCTAAAAACCTCTGACTTTTTTATAATTTGGCATCTATAGACCTCTGACTTTTTTACAAAATACATCCTAAAAACCTCTGACTTTTTTAAAAATAATAGTTAATCATCATGCATTTATTCAGATAAAAGCGCTATCTTTGCAGAAGATAGGCTGCACCTCAGCATAACATTCAAGCAAGCTTGATGATTCTGCCTTCGGTTTGCACTATCTTTGCAGAAGATAGGCTGCGCTCGACAATCTGAAATCAAGCTTTCATTGTGCTCGTTTGCATTATCTTTGCATAAGATAAGCTGCACTCGACAATCTGAAAGCAAGTTTTCATTGTGCTCATTTGCGCTATCTTTGCATTGTAAATCAACGAAATAGAAATTATGAAGTATCTGAAAAGGCAAATAGATAAAGAGTTGAAAGCATGGAAAAGTTCTGAAGAGCACAAACCATTGCTACTAAGAGGTGCGCGACAGGTGGGTAAGTCAAGTGCCATTAGACACTTGGGAGAATCCTTCCCATATTTCTTAGAAGTGAACTTTGAACGTGACAAGACTATCAAGGAATTCTTTGATGGTGACTTGGACGTAAAGTTCATTTCTGAACAATTGTCGGCTTATTTTAATGTACCCGTTATCCCTGGCAAAACCTTGTTGTTCTTGGATGAAATACAGGCGTGTCCCAATGCTATTCATAGTTTGTGGTTCTTCAAGGAAGATTATCCCGAACTTCATGTTGTTGCTGCAAGTTCTCTGTTAGAATTTGCATTAAAGGATTTAGGTGCTTATGGTGTTGGACGTATTCGCTCAATGTTTGTATATCCGATGTCTTTTGATGAATTTCTCTATGCTTTAGGTGAAGATGGATTAGTAAAGACGAAGCAGGATGCTACATCTCAAAAACCATTGATGAATGCCTTTTACAAACGATTGGTGGAGAGGTTTCGTTCTTTCTTGCTTATAGGTGGTATGCCTGCAGCAGTGGCTAAGTATGTCAATACTAATAGTTTTTTAGAAGTTGACTCTGTGTTAAGTGAGTTGAAGCAAACTTATATAGATGACTTAGTGAAATACAAGGCAAAGGTAGATCCTGCTTTGTTGCGCCAAACATTGTTTAGTGTAGCTCATCAAGTGGGTAGTAAATTCGTCTATAGCCAAGTTGAGGGAGGATATACGACAGCCCAAGTCAAGAATGCTTTGGAGATGTTGAGAGATGCAGGTATTATTATACCAGTCTGGCATACTGCGGCAAATGGCATTCCGCTTGGTGCTGAGATTAATCCGAAGTTTGTGAAATATAATCTGATAGACCATGGCTTTCTGCTCAATCTGTTAGGAATAGGAGACACTACTAATTTTATAGTGAAAGAACTATTGGTTGCCAATACTGCAGACTTAGTAGATAAAGGCAGTTTGACGGAGATGGTAGCAGGTTTAGAATTACTTAAGTATATGTCATCCAACGAGCGCCATGATTTATACTATTGGCAAAATTTAGCTCGTGGAACGGTTTCTGAGGTCGATTATGTATTGTCTCATGGCATTGATATTGTTCCGATAGAGGTGAAGTCTGGTTTGAAGGGCTCTATGGCAAGTCTTTATGTCTTTATGGAGAAAGAGCATATTAAATATGGTATTCGCTGTTCTTTAGAAAACTTTGGAGAGTTCGTCAGTCCCAAGGGAAAGAAGATAATAGTCAATCCTCTTTATGCTATTTCCAATTTGTTTTAGGTCTTTGTTTCTGAAACGGTTTTTCTTTGTTTATCGCCCTATATTTGGCAAAACTCGAAGCATGTGAGTTTGCCAAATATAGGGTGTTTATCTATGTTTATGTTTTTTAAGCGTTAAGACTATATGAGGTTGTATTAAATTATATTTGCTTGCAATCATATTGACATTTGAAAGCAAGCAAAAATACGTTTGCCAGAAAGCATAGATACGTTTGATAGAAA
>CAKQMS010000020.1 GCA_934254985.1 uncultured Prevotella sp.
GGACTTACCTTTCCGATGTCATGCAATAAAGCTCCTTCTACCGCAATCTGTTCATCAAATCCTAAATGTTTAGCCATAACACGGGCGGTATCAGCAACATTCTTAAGATGCTGATACAAACAAACATGTCCATTCTGCTCGCTTTTAGCTAATATTTCTTGATGAATATTCATATAGTTGCATCATTAAAGTAAAGATTGACCATTATACTCTATCCAGCCAACCATTGGCTGATTATCGTTAAAACGATTATAGCCAACAAGGAAAGACTGCTCTGAATTTCCAAAGCGCAATTCAAAACCAGGTAATTGATTGAATTGTTCTTCTTCCATCACACTGATTTCAGATTCCGGCAAGAGTATATCCTCGTTTCTGCATACACATACATGTTGCTTCGATGCAATAATAGCATCTTCTTCGTTTTCAAAAGCAATACATAAAACCGGATGCAAAAGAACAGAACGCTTCAATACAGAACGTTGTCTATTGAAAGTTCTGTTTTTATACTCCCAACCTCTTGGCTGTGTCACTTCCTGTTGAGAATCCAGGGAATCATACTTCAATTTATGCCTCAAAATTTTATGGATTCCTGGAACGTTCAAAAGTTCAGGAAACAGTTTCTTCTCTATGCCTTCAATTATAGAAGGAGTAAGAAACTGCTGACTGAATGTTTCTTCATCACGAACAGCGGTCCATGGTTTAATGAAACCAAACTGCCCTTTATATGTTACGACATACATAATCAAATCCTTTAATAATTAGTAAATTGCTCCAAATCCGATACCCGTACAGTTGCCTACACCAACATTCCATATAAATTGTTTCGTCTCAGGCTTACCTTTGATGACAACCGGGCAAAGACTTGCCTTATTGCCAATACCATGATAACGAACCAACTTCAACTTCTTTTTGGAGTAAGAAAGATCAAAACAGATATCCAACGTTTCATCTTCTTCCAATCCTGCCTCTTTCATCTTTGACAAGAGAGTATCCTTAAGATATTGGTTTGCCTGTTCATGATTGAAATTATACTGTTTAATGCTTCCATCATCCAACTTTCTTTTTATAAAAACCGGACTAGCACAATAATACAAATCCCGCTCTGAAAATTGAGGTTCAGTGCCAACAGTTATATCAGTAACAAACATACCACAAAACATCTCAGGATCTTCAAGAATTGTTTTGATGATAACCTTAATGATACTTTCATCATAAAAGCTAATAAACATCGTTGCACCCTGTGAAAACTGAAGTGCATTCTCCACTTTTCTCCCTCCATTTAACCAAGAGAAAGAATACAATGAAATCTTATCATGAATAGAATTGTTTCCAATCCATTTATGAATAGTACCAACCAGTTTCTGTTGATAGTCAAAAGGAACTGGCGTGGTATTCGGTGAAGTTTTTAAATGAATTCTCATATTTATTTTTTTAATTGTTCATCTTATAAATACATTTTTTGCTCATCTAAGAATTTCTCTCAGATAGTTTCTCGCCTTATCAGCAATCTCTTTCGCCTCCAAATAGCACCCATCAATTTCTTCATAGGTGTATGCATTCCGAGCCTCAGCGATGCTTTCGGTTGCAACCTCTTCAAACATATCGAAGACGATTTGTTCATTATTATTCTGCTTCATATCTAACACTATTAAGAATTAGTATTTCCTTGTTCGAGTATCACCCAAACACCAGCATTCACTCTTCCTTCATGTCTAATTATTCCCGCTTTTTGTAATACAGACAAGTCACGTTCTATGGTACGTTGCGTTACCGACATTGTTTCCGACATTTCCTTACCCGTGATAAAGGGATTTTCCTTAATCATAGAAATGATATTTGACTGACGCTCAGACAGTTCGCTTTCCGACATGTTTCCGACATTTGTTTCCGACATGTTTCCGACATTTACACCGACATTCCCGTCACGCTCTGCGATAACTTCATCTACCGTCTTGCGCTGAATAATCGCCATCACGCCACCTCCATTTTCTTCTATCGTTGGCAATGGAAGCTTGGCACGTTCAAACTCCTCGGCAATCTTCTTGAAACCACGTCCCCATGATTCCACAAAGCCCGCTTTGTAAAAAACATTAGCAATATTATGGTTACGAGGATAAGAAGAATGCTTCTGCATTAAGGCTGCAGGAGTCAACTCTTTCGGCAACAAACCATAGTTCCACAATTCTATACTGCGGTCATAGATGCGCATCTGGATGGCAGGGCCGTTATAATCCTTATGCGAAATGGCATTGTATATCAACTCTCGTAATGCCTTGTCAGGGATTTCCAACTGCTCTATGCGCTGCAATCCCTCGTAGTGAATAGGCGAAAGCAGATACTTGGTTCGAAGCACTTCCATCACTCGACCTGCCATCTGAATCAAGTTGCCTTCTATCACATCCTGAATAATCAAATCGCTCTCATCGGTATGGAAACGTCCTATCTTGAATACCGCTGATGGGAAGAACTGACCTACATGCTTGCCGAAAAGTAAAATGGCAGCATTCTTCAATTCGCCTTCCTTGGTAAACAAGCCAAGATTACGCAAAACATCCTCTGTGGATGAATTAATTTCTGATTCATCCATACGACCTGCCTTGATGCTACATTGCAAGAAATAGTCAATCGCTTTGCGATCAATATCATCAAGGGTTGCTCCATAAACAGGAATATCATCCCATGAATGTCCCATCTTGTTCATAATAAATTGCTGCAAAGCAAGACCTTTAAGTTCCTGCTTAGTAGATCCACTGCGATAATGATACGTACCTTTGTAAGCTATCGGCATATTGCTTGGAGACACAACAATCTCAATGTACTCTTTGTCGCCATCCATAAGAAGATTTACGTCTTCCACAATACCCAAATAATTAACTATCTTGTTAGGAATATCTTCCAACAGTCTCTTTGCATCAGGCAAACCGATTACTTCTTTCTGGTCATTTACACCGATATAAATACGCCCACCCTGGGCATTGGCGAAACCACATATCCATTTCAGATATTCATCACGCCACGATTCCTTATATTCTATATTTTGACTTTCACTCTGCATATTTCATTCCTCCATACTTTTGATTATTGAATTGACTCTCTTCTCCCTTCCCAATGTCTCGGGAAATGCATAGTGGCCATTACCGATTTCTCGTGGATTAGGCTCAATATGTTCGGCATACCAAGCACGTTTATACTCAGTAGTGATTATGCCGTAATCTCTGGCGGCGATGATGGATGCGGCGAGAGATTCGCCATATAGCTCCTTGATGTCTATCATCTCATCCAGCGTTATCTTCTCACGCTTTTCTGATCCCAATTCTTCGATAAACGTATGCTTGGGAAGAAGGAAGAAACTGGCAAAGAGGTCACAACGCTTCTCTACACTATAGTCTGACTCTTGGGGGAAGGAGAGAAGAAGGTGGGCTAACTCATGAACTGCCGTGAAGCGAAGTTTCTCCACACTACTCTTTTCCGGATTGAAATCGAGAATCATCAGCGGATGCTTCTTATCTGCCCAGGTACTCATTCCGAAAACATAATCCGGGAGAGTAGCTGCAAGTATCATGATGCCTTTTCTTTCCAGAAGTCTCAGGATGCTGGCGATAGGTCCATCACCGCAATGCCACTTTTCACGAAGAAGGATGGATGCCTGAATGGCATCTTCCAACGTTGATACCTTGGTGTCTTTTATCGGATTATGGAATGGGGTAAGAAATCCTGCTTCTTTCTCCTTGGCAAGATACTGCTCCGCCCAAAACGAGAGTTTCGCTTCCAAGGCTTGCAACTCGCCTTCAGATAACTTGCCGCCTGAGGTGGTGCGAAGCATAGGCATATCAATAGTGATATTGGTGCCTTCGAAATAACTATCGCTAATGTTTAGCGCCTTAGCCAAAGCCAATTTGGCAACACGCTTAGGAAGCATGAGCCCTTTCTCATAGCGAGAAATGCTCTGCTTGGTGATGATGCCGCCTGTAAGCTCTGCAAGTTTTTCCATGCTTAGCCCCATCATTTGGCGTGCTTCATGCAATCGGATGGAAAATTGGTTTGATGTCATTAGATTAATTAATTTGTTGACAAATATAGAGAAAAATATTATTCGCGTCTATTTTTATAAACACCTATTAACAAAAAAGTTATAATTGAAAGCTACAAAAGCTATATTTGAGCGCTATAAATAGACATTATCATCATAGGGTGAGGCTTTCAAGCATATCATGGTACTTTATCTTCATCGATTAATATGCTTAATGATATCGCTGATTCACATAACTATGCTCGATAAAAGACCTTATTAAGTCTGCGATATACTTGCTATCAAATATAGCTTTGCTTACTACCAAATTTTGCTATGCTTTCTAGCAAAGAT
Source organism: uncultured Prevotella sp. (assembly GCA_934254985.1). Classification (GTDB taxonomy): domain Bacteria; phylum Bacteroidota; class Bacteroidia; order Bacteroidales; family Bacteroidaceae; genus Prevotella. The sequence continues at coordinate 4,364 of CAKQMS010000020.1, forward strand.
AGTTTTGCTTACTATCAAAGATGTTCATTTTTAAAAATATATTCATCTCACGTTAGCCTGCTCCCCCCACTCTGCCTATATATAATAAGGTGGGAAGGGAGAGGGAGGGAGGAAAAGAGAAAAGAGTTTGGTTTTTACAAATTAAGGTTCACTTTTTATAAATGGAATACGGAATATAAGGCGTAATTTTGCAAACGAGGAAGAGAAACAACAATAAAGGAAATAGTAATAACTTAAACATTATAACCACTATGACTAACGAAAAGAATTTTAGAGTTGAAGCTGACCTTTTGGGTGAGCTCAAGGTTCCTGCTGACGCACTTTATGGCGTACAAACTCAGCGCGGTATCAACAACTATCATATCTCACGCAAGACTATGCGCGACTATCCTGACTTCATCATCGCCAATGCTTTAGTGAAGATGGCGGCTGCGCAGACTAACCACTCGCTGGGCGTGATTAGCGACGAAATAGCAAGTGCTATGATTCAGGCTTGCAAGGAAATTGTTGACGGAAAATGGCACGAGAATTTCCCTATCGACATGATTCAGGGTGGTGCCGGAACTTCGGTCAACATGAATATCAATGAGGTTATCGCTAACCGTGCGCTCGAAATTATGGGCCACGAAAAGGGCGAATATCAATATTGCTCTCCTAACGACCACGCTAACTGCGGTCAAAGTACCAACGACGCTTACCCTACCTCTATCCGATTGGCTTTAATACGTATGAATGCACACTTGGTAGGTGCTTTGACTGGTTTGATTAGCGCTTTCCGCTATAAGGCTGAGGAATATAACGACGCGATAAAGATGGGTCGCACCCAGTTGCAGGATGCTGTGCCTATGACTTTCGGTCAGGAGTTTAATGCTTATGCCAACAACCTGGAGGAGGAGATTTTGAACTTGGAGCGCAACGTGAAGTTGCTGCACGAGATCAACATGGGCGGTACGGCTATCGGTACTGGACTGAATGCGGTGCCTGGGTTTGCCAAGCTTTGCGCTGCCAACTTGAGCAAGCTCACGGGCGAGAACTTCATTTCGGCTCAAGACTTGGTGGAGGCTACTCCTGATACTGGCGCTTATGTTAGCTATTCGTCGGCTTTGAAGCGTTTGGCTATTAAGTTGTCGAAGATTTGCAACGACTTGCGATTGATGGCTTCGGGTCCTCGCTGCGGATTGAACGAGATTAATCTTCCTCCTAAGGCTCCTGGATCGTCTATCATGCCGGGCAAGGTGAACCCTGTGATTCCTGAGGTTACCAACCAGGTTTGCTTCAAGGTTATCGGCAACGATACTACCGTGAGCTTTGCTGCCGAGGCTGGTCAGCTGGAGCTGAACGTGATGGAGCCTATCATCACAGCAAGCTTGTTTGAGAGCCTGACTTGGATGAAGAATGCTATCGAGACTCTGACTGAGGAGTGTGTGCTGGGTATCACGGTTAACAAGGAGCGTTGCTACGAGATGGTGAGAAACAGCATCGGTATCGTTACGGCGCTGAACCCTATCATCGGATACAAGAGCAGCACCAAGGTGGCTAAGGAGGCGCATGCTACTGGTCGCTCGGTATATGATATCGTGATTGAGCAGGGCCTCATGACTAAGGAGGAGCTCGACGAGGCGCTGGATCCTAAGCATATGCTGCAGTCGCATAAGTTTAGCTTGAAGTAAAGAAATGGTTGAAATATAAAAAAAGGATAACAATCGCTATTCCTGATATAAATGTATGAGAGAAGCCTGTAGGCGCATCTGAATGTGGATGATGCCTGCAGGCTTTTTGTTTGTAGGAGGGGAAAGGAAGGGAAAGCGATGCAGCCGAGCTGCACCGAACCCAACCAACTGGATACAAAAGGCAAAAAAGAGAGAACAAAGGGAGGGAGGATAAAGAGAAGGAAAGAGGAAGGAAAGAGGGAGGAAAGAGGGAGGAAAGAGGGAGGAAAGAGGGAGGAAAAAGGGAGGAACTGGGGGGATTCTGAAAAAAAATAGGATTTTACAAATTTTTGTTGGGATTATATAAAAGAATATTGGAAAAAAAGGTCTATATTTGCAACATAAGAAATAGATAAATAAGAAATAGACAAATAAGCAATAAGCATCAAACACTAAACACTAAACATTACACACTAAACACTAAACATTAGAATCATACTCAATTATAACATATAAATTCATAATTACAATTACGGGGAAGAGTCCTCGGCTTTATTAATAGTTGAATGAAGGTGGGTTCTGAAAAAATACCTGCGGACATGAAGGCTATACTAAAGAATGGCTAAGCAAAAAGCAAGGCTAAAATAAGGCTAAAAGCAAGAATGGCAAGAAACCTAAGGAATCTTTTTGGAACCTACCCTTTTGACTATTCTCCACACAACACAAGGCACAAATAATCAGCGCGAGGAATGAATGGCGCTGAGATAAGAGAGAATTAACCTTTATACAATATATAAACCTTTTTAAAAAACAGTAAGTTCTTATGGGGACAGCTTTGATCCTTTTACAATTCGCCATAGTGTTGGCCCTGATTTTTAAGGGCGCAAGAGTTGGAGGAATCGGACTCGGTATCTATGGTATGGTGGGTGTTTTCATTCTGGTATTCGTATTCGGAATGAAGCCAGGAAACCTGCCAATAGACGTGATGCTGATAATTGTTTCGGTTATCACGGCGGCAGCGGCTCTGCAGGCAGCTGGCGGTTTGGACTATCTGGTGGGATTGGCTGCGAAATTCTTGCGCAAACATCCTACTCACATCACTTATTTTGGTCCGTTGACAACATGGCTGTTTTGCTTGGTTGCAGGAACAGCCCACACTTGCTATTCGCTATTGCCTATTATCTCGGAGATAGCGACAAACTCGAAGATTAGACCTGAGCGACCATTGAGCGTGGCTACGATAGCAGCTTCGCTGGGCATCACGGGCAGTCCGGTATCGGCAGCTACGGCAGCCATTATCAGTACCGACTTGCTGGGGGGCGCTGGCATAGAGCTGAAGGATGTGATGATGATTTGTATTCCAGCCTCGCTGATAGCGATATTGGTGGCTGCGTTTGTGCAGAACCGTATTGGCAAGGAGCTGGTAGACGACGAGGTGTATAAGGAGCGCGTGGCAAAGGGCATTATAGACCCTGAGCACGACAGCAAGCTGATAGACGAGATGATAAAGAATCCGAACCCTCGCGCCAAGTATGCTGTGGTGGCATTTTTGTTGGGCGTGCTGATGGTGGTGGTATTCGGAAGTGTGCCTTCGCTTCGCCCATCGTTTATGGTGGATGGCGTAATGCACAGAGTGACGATGCCTGAGACGATAGAGATTGTCATGATGTCGGTGGCTGCGCTGATACTGGTGGTTGGCAAGGCTAATGTGCACGATGCTGTGAAGGGCAACGTGTTTGGTGCCGGCATGAATGCCATGGTGGCGATATTCGGTATTGCATGGATGGGCGACACCTTCTTTAATGGCAACTTGGCATTCTTTAAGGAGCATATAGCAAACGTGGTTACCCAGTATCCGTTCTTGTTTGCCATAGCGCTATTCTTTATGTCGATAATGCTATTCTCGCAGGCGGCAACGGTGCGCACCCTCTATCCTTTGGGCATAGGCTTGGGCATAGCGCCATTGGCTTTGGTGGCAATGTTCCCGGCGGTGAATGGATATTTCTTCTTGCCTAACTACCCTACCACGGTGGCTGCTATCAACTTCGACCGCACGGGCTCTACGCGTATAGGCAGATTTGTGGTAAACCACTCATTCCAGGTGGCAGGCTTTATCACCACCTTTGTGTCGATAGGTGTGGGATATTTGATTATCCAGTTTATGTAGAATAAAAGAAAATGGCTATAAACAGTAAACATATATTTATTTTAAACCTTTAAAACCTAAATGTTATGAACAAAAGATTTTTTTCCTTGATGACACTCCTCGTATTGGTAGTGGCAGTTGCGTTTGCAAAACCTAAGGTACGTATTATCGCAACAGGTGGCACCATCGCTGGTGCAGGAACTTCGGCTACAGGCTCTGCTTATACAGCAGGACAGGTGGGTGTCCAGTCGTTGATCGACGCTGTGCCTCAGATGCTCGATATAGCAGAGGTATCAGGCGAGCAGCTCGTAAATATTGGTTCGCAGGATATGAACGACCAGGTGTGGTTGAAATTGGCTAAGAGAATTAACCAATTGTTGAACAACGAGGGTTACGACGGTGTAGTGGTGACTCACGGAACCGACACCATGGAAGAGACTGCTTACTTCTTGAATTTGACCGTTCACAGCGACAAGCCTGTGGTATTGGTAGGCTCTATGCGCCCAAGTACTGGTATTAGCGCTGATGGTCCTGCTAACCTCTATGGTGCTGTGGTGGCTGCAGCAAGTGCAAACTCTAAGGGTCGTGGCGTGATGTGCGCTATGAACAACATTTTGCTCGATGCCAAGGATGTGATCAAGACTCATACTACCGACGTGGCTACTTTCCAGGGTGGCAACTATGGCAAGATAGGCTATGTATATGGTAGCGAGGCTATCTACAACCGCACAGTTGAAAACTTGCACACCACAAAGAGCGAATTTAGCGTAGAAAACCTCAACGAGCTTCCTAAGGTGGGTATCGTTTACGGTTATTCAAACTGCTCTCCACTCCCTATGCAGGCATTCGTAGACGCTAAGTTTGACGGTATCGTATTGGCAGGTGTTGGCGACGGCAACTTCTATAAGGATGTGTTCGACGTAGCTTTGAAGGCTCGCCAGAAGGGCATCAACATCGTTCGCTCAAGCCGCGTTCCTACTGGTCCTACATGTTTGAATGGCGAGGTTGACGACACCAAGTATCAGTTTGTGGCTTCTTTGGCTTTGAACCCTCAGAAGGCTCGCGTGCTCTTGATGTTGGCTCTCACCAAGACCAAGGATTGGCAGAAGATTCAGGAGTACTTCCAGAAGTATTAATTGAACTTTATCAAGACAACCCTTAAAAAACTACGAATTATGAAGAAAATGATATTTATGGCTGCAGCTCTCGCTATGTCGATGGGAGCTTATGCACAGGGCGGCAACACCCGTATGGGCGGCAGCGACGGCGATATACAGTCGATAGCAGAGAGAGTGACCAACATCGAGAAGAAGAACGACGCTTTCAACGTTTACTTCAACTATGCTGCCTCGGCTCAGGCTGAGCACAACAGCCTTAGCGGCGACTGGACAACAAAGATTGCAAACAAGCAATTCCGCTTGGAGATAAAGGGTAATCTGACAGATAAGCTCTATTATCGCTTGCGTCATCGTATGAACAAGGCTACCGACGCTAAGGGCGAAGACAACTTTGCCAAGGCTACCGACATTATGATGGTAGGCTACAACTTCAACGATAAGTTGTCGCTCTCGGCAGGTAAGATGTGCCAGATTTGGGGTGGCTTCGAATTTGACGAGAACCCTATGTACATTTACCAATATTCTGACATGGTTGACAATATGGACAACTTTATGGCAGGTGTGGTATTGAGCTATAAGCCTATTGCTTCGCAAGAGATTGCTGTGGAGATAAGCAATGCCAACAACGGTAAATTCGTTGACGAATATGGCAGCGGAGCTACCTTGGTGAGCAAAGAAGGCAAGGTGGAAGCATTGGAGCAGGCTAAGAATCCGTTGACATATATCGTGAACTGGAATGGTAGCTTCTTTAATGGTTTGCTCAACACCCGCTGGGCTTGGGGTATTCAGACTCAGGCAAAGCACAAATATAGCCGTATGCTCACATTGGGTCAGCAGCTGAATTTGCCTAAGTTCCAATGGTATTTCGACTATATGGGCGCATTCGACGACTTGGACCGTCTGAAGATTGCCTCTTCGGAGTTTAGCGCAGCAGGCTTTGCTGATAATGCTGGCGACAACGCTTACTTGGGCAAGGTGCACTACAACAGCTTCATCACAAAGGCTAACTGGCAGTTTGCTCCTTCTTGGAACCTTATGGTGAAGGGAATGTATGAAACAGCAAGCGTGAGCAAGATTGAGATGCTGAAGGATTATCGCAAGAGCTACGGATATATGGGTAGCTTGGAGTATTATCCAGCTAAGCAGCAGGATTTCAGAGTGTTCTTGGCTTACGTAGGTCGCAAGTTTGACTATTCTGATAAGTGCGGTTTGAAGGATTATAATACCGACCGCATAGAGCTCGGATTTATGTATAGAATTAAGGCGTATTAATAAGGCCTCTCCCACTAGCCCCTCCCCGAGAAGGGAGGGGAGTAAATAGCCTGCAGGCAGCATCCAAAAAAGATTGAGGATGATGCCTGCAGGCTTTGTTTTTATAGGAAAGGAAAAGGAAGCGAAGTCGTAAAAACGACTTCGAACAAGGACGTTTTTTTACCCTTTTACCCTTTTACCCTTTTACCTTTTTACCCTTTTACCTTTTATTTCTGTATGCGAGGGGTGTCATGCCGGAGCGCTGCTTGAAGAAATTGGTGAGGGCGCTCTGGTCGCTGAAGTTGAGGTGGGTGGCAATCTCGCCAATGGTCATGTCGGAATGAGAGAGGAGATTGCAGATTTCCTTGTAGAGAAGGGAGGTGACATGCTCGTTGACGGTGGAGCCGCTGATGTCTCTGACAAGACGCATGAGATAGGGCGACGAGACATTGAGCTTGTCGGCATAGAAGCGTATTTGGCGCTCTTTGCGGAAGTTGCCATAGAGATGATGGAGGAATATCTCGTAGATCTCTTTCTTGTGACCGAGGTCGTGGGAGATGGAGCACTCCTCATAAGGCAGCTCTTCGAGAAGAAGCTTGAGGACGTTGAACATACTCTTTATCATCTCGATTTTGTTGATGTGCTGATGGCGCACGATGTCGCGCACGAAATGGAAGATATCGAGCACACTCTGGTATTTTTCGTCGGGAAGCTGATAGCAGCCTGGCTGTTTTGCTATGAGCTCGTCGACAAGGCAACATTCAGCCTCGAAGTCGGGAGAAACGCCGACAAGGGTGGCAATTTCTTGAGGAGTGACGAGCAAGAGATGGTGGGCAGAAAGGTGTTGGATTTCTGCATTAGTGTCGGCATGGAGCTGGAGTTGGCATTGTCCCTGTTTTACCAAGAGAAGCTTGGTGAAGAGAGTGTGCTCTTGCACCATGGCATAGAAGTCGGTATTGGTAAGGGCGGTGGCATCAATCTCGATGATGCTGCTGTAGGCTGCGCCAATGGAGAAATGGGCAGCGTAGGCGCCAAAGATATCGTTAAGATGATATTTTGTGGCAAATTCTTCTAGATTATAAACTACCTGTTGTTTCATCGTGAGGTTTTGATTTTTAGCTAAAGGATGCAGGGAGTACTGCTTTATTCTTTATGGGATAATCCCGAGTGTTTGCAGTGAGATTCCTGCCTAATTGATGGGGCGGTGGCATAGATTATTGCAAAATTAGAAAATCTTTTGCAAACATGGGAATTCTTTTTTGATTTTTTGTACTATCTTTGTATCTTTGCAGAAGATAAAAAGGAAAAGATGATAAAAGATAATTATATACTACCCGCAGAATGGGAGGAACAGGAGTGTGTGCAGCTGACATGGCCGCACAAGGATACTGACTGGGCACCATATCTCGACGATATCTACGAGATGTTTGTGAATATGGCGAAGGCTATTGCTGAGCGCGAAAAGCTGATTATCGCAACTCCGCATCCTGAGGAGGTGGAGGCTATGCTCTCCCCTTGCCTATCGGAAAAGGCGAAGGAGAATACAAAGATAGCATTGTGCCCAAGCAACGACACTTGGGCTCGCGACCATGCGCCTATAACGCTTCGCAATAGGGAGAATGGAGAGCTGAAGATGCTGGACTTTAAGTTTAATGGTTGGGGCGAGAAGTTTGCTGCCGACAAGGACAACGAGATAGGACGCAGGCTGAAGGCTGACAACATACTGACGGCGGAGATGGAAGACAACCTGGACTTCGTGTTGGAGGGTGGCGCAATAGAGAGCGACGGCAAGGGCACGATATTCACTACCTCGCAATGCCTGATGGCTCCGCATCGCAATCAGCCTATGACACAGCAGGAGATTGAGGAGGAGCTGAAGAAAAGACTGAGGGCTGAGCGCATAGTATGGTTAGACCACGGCAACCTGATAGGCGACGATACCGACGGCCATATAGACACCATAGTGCGCATAGCTCCCGACGACACCATATTATATATGGGATGCGACGACAAGGAGGATGAGCAGTATGAAGACCTGAAGGCGATGGAGAATCAGCTAAAGGCGCTACGCAAAGATGGCGGCGAGGAATATAGACTGCTGAAATTGCCTTCGCCAGAGGCTATCTACGACGATGGCGAACGACTGCCGGCTACATATGCTAACTTCTTGGTAATAAATGGTGCGGTGGTGTATCCTACATACCGACAGCCAAAGAATGATGCCGAGGCTGAACGCATACTAAAAATGGCTTTCCCTGAGCACGAGATGATAGCGGTGGATGCTTGCGCTGCTATCAGACAGCATGGTTCTATACATTGCCTGACTATGCAATATCCGAAGGGAAAGGTAAAAGGGTAAAAAAGTAAAAGGGTAAAAGGGTAAAAAAGTAAAAAGGTAAAAAGGTAAAAAGGTAAAAAAAGCCTTTGGAAAGTAAAAAGTAAAAAAGAGATAAAGATAAAAATGAAGAAGATAAAAATCGGATTCTTGCAGCAGCATAATGTTGCAGACCAACAGCTAAATATCACACGCCTTGCGTCGGGCATAGCAAATCTTGCAGAACATGGCGCACAGTTGATAGTATTGCAGGAGCTTCACAACTCACTATACTTCTGCCAGACGGAGAATGTGAATCTCTTCGACCTCGCAGAGCCAATTCCTGGACCATCGACAAACTTCTATGGAGAGTTGGCACGCCAGTATGGTGTGGTGATAGTGACATCGCTATTTGAGCGTAGAGCCGCAGGACTGTATCATAATACAGCGGTGGTGATTGAGAAGGATGGCACCATAGCAGGAAAATATCGCAAGATGCATATTCCGGACGATCCTGCATATTATGAGAAATTCTATTTCACACCTGGCGACCTCGGCTTCCACCCTATCGAGACAAGTCTTGGCAAGTTAGGAGTGCTGGTGTGCTGGGATCAATGGTATCCGGAGGCAGCACGACTGATGGCGCTGCAGGGTGCTGAGCTGCTGATATATCCTACAGCGATAGGATATGAGAGTAGCGATACAGAAGACGAGCAGCAACGACAAAGAGAGGCGTGGACAACGGTGCAGCGCGGACATGCGGTGGCTAACGGACTGCCTGTGGTGTCGGTGAACCGCGTGGGATATGAACCTGACCCAAGCGGACAGACTAAGGGCATACAATTCTGGGGAAGCAGCATGGTGGTGGGACCTCAGGGCGAAATGCTATATCGCGCCTCGGAGGTGGAGGAAGAATGCACAATAGTAAGCGTAGACCTAAACCATAGCGAGCATGTGCGCCGCTGGTGGCCATTCTTGAGAGATAGAAGAATTGATGCCTACGAGGATATCACTAAGAGATATATAGACGAAAGGTAAAAAAGTAAAAAGGTAAAAAGGTAAAAAAGTAAAAAGGTATAAATGAGAAATCCTCCAGTATATATGAGAAATATATGCTGGAGGATTTTTTGGATATATAATACTTGAGCCAATCAGCTATTATTTTAGCCAATCGGTGATGCGCTTTTTGACGAGGGAGGTTTCGCAGAGGATGCGGATGAACTCCTTGGATGCGGAATTCTTGTAAATGCCTTTGAGCATCTGCACGCAACCCTCCATACGGCAGCCCTCGTGGTTGATATGGATGGCAACGAGGTCGTCGGCATCTTCGGTGGCTGAGGATGAGAGGATGGTATACATGCCGGTGTTGCGCACAAGGCGTAGAAGCGGCGTTACCTCGTCCATCTCGGCACGCACATTTAGCTCGGTGCCCGTCTCAGAAAGGATGTCGTCGAGGGTGTTGCGAGCCTGCAAGCCCTTGGCAGGAAGCACAGCAGGATAGTCGGCAAGGACAGAGAGCGAAATCTTGTCGTAGGCAGCCAACGGACTGTCGCGGCGCACTATCACAGAGAGCACATCGTCGAAGAGCAGATGCGACTCGATGAGAGGATAGTTGCCCTGAGGACGGAACGAGAGCACGAAGTCGAGCTCATGGTTCATCAAGCGATTTACAAGCTCTGTCATTGGCTTGTAGACGATATTGAGGAAGATATCAGGATAGAGCTTCATGAAATCCTTCAGCGTTTCGTGCATCACCATATTAAAGGAATGGGTGACGCCGATGTTGAGGGTGCCACACTTCAGCGCCTGCATATCGTTCATGCGGCGTAGGCAGTTGTCGGCAGAGTCGATGGCAGTAACGGCAAATGGCAATAGTTCTTCGCCAGCCTTGGTGAGCGACACCTTGTGGGAAGTGCGATAGAAGAGCACGGTGCCAAGTTCCTCTTCGAGCTGCTTGATAGTTTGCGAGAATGTGCTCTGAGTGACACACATCTCTCGTGCAGCCTCAGAGAAGTTGAGCAGTTTTGCTGCTACGACGAATGATTTCAGATATCTTAATTCCATACAATTTGCTGATGCCATTGGTATATATGTGTTTGCAAAGTTAATGTTTTAATTCTTTTCAACAAAAAAAGTAAGAGAAAAACTATGGTTGGCGACAAGGTGATACGTAATCGGGTGCTCAAAAATGAGCACCCGAAATACTCGATTCAATACATATCACTAAACCAAATTTATTATCCTGATTAGCAAGCCGCTGCTTTTTCTTTTCTCTTTTTGAGCATCTCCATGAGACGCTGCTCGCGCTGTGGCGACATCATACGGCGCACAAAGATGTTTGGAATAGCCACGCCGATGGCTATGAAGAGGATGATGAGCGAGGCACGGATGCCATTGTTCATAGCTACGGTAACTTCGCCCACAACACCATGCATATCAATGAAAGCGAAGAGCGCACGATACATGAGCACTCCAGGAATCATAGGGATGACGCTCGGTATGCTGAGGCAATGGTGAGGTGTGTGGAGCCAATGCATAGCCTTGGTGCAGATGATGCTGATGAGAGCACTACCAACGAAGGAGCCTATGATGAGACCACGGTCGAGACCGATATTGCCGTTGGAAGGTCCGAGATTGACAAAATTGCGTGTGCACACAGCAATGATACCACCTATTGCCACAGCCCATAGCAGGCGGCGAGGAATGTTGAATATCATAGAGAATCCCATGGCTGAGATTGCTGCTGCGATAGAGAACTCCAAATAAGTGTGGTGAGGAGTCATGGTGAGGTCGCGCACAAAGTTGTCGATGCCTCCCACCTCGATAGCAAGAGCTATACCAAACGCCATGGAGAGCACCATGAGCAGGGTGTTGATGGCTCGGGTGAGACCCACTTGATGGAATCCCGTGAGCATATCGCTGACAAAATTGATGAGCGGCACTCCTGGCACAATAAACAACGCACAAGCCAAGAGCGGATGCCAAGGCGTAGAGGTGTGGAGGAATGCTGGCAAAGTGAATGCAGCAGAGGTGTTGGCTAGCCCGAACGCCCATGCAATGATAGTGCTAACAAATGCTGCCAAGGCGATATTGACATATGGATTGGAATCCTTGGCATTGAGAAACATTCGTAACCTAAACCCTAATATTGCAGCTATCGAAGCATAGAAGAATGCGGGCCAGTCGCACCCGAACTGTATGCAGAATCCACCGCAGGCAAAACCACCGCCAATGGCAACCTGCCATGGAGTGTAGTTGCGAGGTGTGGAACAAATATCGTCGAAGGCTTTTTCGAATTCGTCGAGAGTGTAGTCGTCCTTGATGGCTGTCCACGAAAGACGGCTGATGCGGCTGATGGCAGTCATATCGATGCCATGCTTGGTGCATCGCTGGAACTTGGTGTATGAATGCTCATCGTCGCTATAGTTGACCATAAGCAAATTGTAGTTTACATACACCTGAAGGCATTCATCTTTGAGATTGAGGAAAGCTGCAGTACGCTTCATGTTGCGCAAGATACGAGGAGTATCGGCAGCGCTCTCCATGAGTTTGCATCCCACTTTCAACAAGAGCTCAAGACGGCGATTTACATATGTGGCATCGCCCATGTGATGGAAGAGGATAGGCTTAGAGATCGTCATCTTCGTCCCAAGCATAAAGTGAATCTACAGAATTGTCGTTGAAGGCAATGAGGTGGTGTTTCTTGTTGTAACGCCACGCCTTACCAAAAAACTTTCTGCCGAACAATACCACTAAAATCAAAACTGCTGAACCGATGGCTATACCAAAAGCCATTTCGCTTTCAAATAATGTATGCATAATCTTTTTACCTTAACTTTCGTTTTATCTATTGTTGTTTTGCGAGTGCAAAGGTACGAAGTTGGCAATAGCCAAAGAAGTGGCGGTTAACGATTGTATAAATAGTTGCTATCGAAAAAACCGATAGCAAGCACTATATGAGCAGTTATTGAGCAAGGAGGGCTGGAAGTTGGGAAAAAAATCGTAACTTTGCACACCTTTTTATATATATAGGTATTTTAGGACAAGAAACAGGATATGACAAAGGAAAACAATATAAAAGAAATGCCAATATGGCTATCGTTGTTGCCACTTGTAGCGTTAGTTTTTATGCTTGTTTTTACGATAAAAACATTCGGCAGCAACTCTTTGAATGGTGCAACCCAGGTAGTTTTGCTATCGGCATCAGCAATATGCTGCATCATTGGTATAGTATATTCAAAAGTGCCATGGCGAAATTTCGAAGAATCGATAACAAAGAATGAGTGAAGAGTTCTTCACTCTTCACTTAATTCTTCACTCTTCATTCTTCACTCTTCACTTATTTTATCGAGCAAGCCTTGGCAAGCATCTTCGAGAAGCTCGATGACGAGCTCGAAACCACGGTCGCCACCATAGTAAGGATCAGGAACTACGGTGTGACCAGGATGATGAGTGGCAAAATCTGCCATCATGTGAACTTTTTGGCGATCTTGCTCGGTGCGAGCCATAGACATCAGCTCATGATAGTTTTCGCGATCCATAACTAAGATATAGTCGAAGCGCGAGAAATCATCGTAGCATATCTGACGGGCACGAGTGGAGAAATCGTAACCATGGTCGGCACCATGACTGCGCATGCGAGGATCAGGGAGATTGCCCACATGCCATGGTCCGATGCCAGCAGAGTCTATACGAAACTTATCACTAAGGTTTGCGGCATCTACGATATGTTGCATTATTCCCTCTGCAGCCGGAGAGCGACAGATATTGCCAAGACATACGAAGAGAAGGGATGTTGGTTGGGAAGTTTTCATGTTATCAAAAAGAGTTTTTAAAGATGATGGAAATGGTATTATAGGGGTATAGAGGTATTATAGTGGTATAAACGAAAAAAGTCCTGAAAGCATAAACTTTCAGGACTTTTGCAGGGTGCCCGGTGGGACTCGAACCCACGACATTCAGAACCACAATCTGACGCTCTAACCAACTGAACTACGGGCACCATGTTGGCTTATTGTTTTTAAGCGGTTGCAAAGGTACGAGAAATAATTGAAACCACCAAATATTTCTCGTACTTTTTTTCAAGCCCTTATTATTTTGCTGGTGTTGCAGGTGCCTCAGCAGCCTTTGGAGCAGCAGCTTTGGTATCTACAGCCTTAGCATCAGAAGCCTTAGGAGCAGCCTGCTGGCTAGCGCCGAAGCCCTGAGTGTTTGTAGCATTTGTAGCCTGATTCTGAGTAGCAGCCTGTTCCATTACGCTACGCTCAGTAGAAGCTGTAGGAGCAACATAAGCGCAAATAACGCTGAAAACAACCATAAGACCAGCGAGGGTCCATGTAGCTTTTTCTACGAAATCAGTAGTTTTGCGAACGCCCATGATGGCGTTAGACGAAGAGAAGTTAGAAGACAAGCCGCCTCCCTTTGACTCTTGAATAAGTACGATGCCAATCATGAGCAACGATACTATTACAATGAGTACAACGAATAATGTGTAAACCATTTTTTTTTACTTATTTATTTTGTTATTTATTATCAGCTTTTCAAGAAAACGTATTTGATCTGCAAAGTAAGCATTTTTTTTTGGATAATTCAAATTTAATTGACTAATAATTTCAAGTGCCTTTGAATAATTGCCTTGTTTGATATAAATTTTAGCCAAAGTTTCTGTAAAATATCCATTTTCGCCCTCTTTTGCGTCGTCGTCATTGCTATCATCGATGTCCGGTAGATATTCCGGTTCTTCTTTAAGTTGGATTTTTCCACCTTCATTAAATATGAAATTATCTATCAAATCATGTCCCTTAAGCTGTGGCGATTTTTGGTTATCGTCATCGCCCTCCGACTCTGTTTCAAGCAGATACGACACATAGTCTATGGTGGCATCGGCAGGAGTAGGTTTGCGCTTAGTAGCTTTATCCTCTTCCTGGTCGGCTGGAATAGAATCGAGGAAGTTGTCGATGAGCGAGATAGTTCTATCGCCATCGGCATCAGCCTTGGCAGTAGCTTTCTCGGTTTTGTTGACAGCTGCAAGCTTATAATGAGCAGCCTCAACAAGATTGAACAACACTTTGCGGTCGGTGATATAGATAGCCGAGCGTCGCAATTCTTCGTCGAACGAAGGGTCGTGAAGCAAATACAAGTTTTGCAACAGCAACAATCTTGCCGTTTGGTAATAAGGATAGAGCGCAAGCAGGCTTCGGAGATCGTAAAGGGTCTCCTTGTCCAATAGTTCAGGATGTTTGATAAGCTCTACTAAATCCATATGGGTATTGATGTTGTTGTTAAGATTACCAATTAGCCACGGTGGCATTGAATATCTGGTCGGTGAGGTCTTTCACCATCTGAGTTACGAGTTCCTCTTGCACAGCATTGAGGCTCTTGGTAGTCTCGTAGGTAGATGTGGCAGTAAACTGCTTTTCGAAATCCTCAGAGTGGTTGGTATTATTGACAAATCTCACATTAACAGTCATCGAGAGTTCGGTTTGAGCCGAATATCCTTCTGCCGACACCGACTTATTGCGCTGCGAATATTGTGTAATCTGTCCCTCTATCACGAGGTCGCCACCACGCTTCACCTGCTGCAGTTTGGTATGGTTGGCAAAAGCGTCTTTCAACTGATTGTTGAACATTGGCGCCATTGGTCCCCAGATATATGTGCTTCGGTTAGGGAAGTCGGCAATGCGTATGGTCTTGACCTTTGAATAGTCGATGCTTGCCATATTAAATTTATACGACACGCTGCATGCTGCCACCACCATGAGCGCTGTTAAGGCTATGGCAGCAGAAGCCAAACGACGTATGCGAAGCTTCAGAGAGTTATTCTTCATAATTGTCAAGTCCATATTCTTTAATTCTTCTGTATAGTGTGCGGTCGCTGATGCCAAGCTCAGCAGCAGCCAAACGGCGATTGCCGTTGTTGCGTTCAAGGGCTTTCTCTATCATCTTTCGATTAAAGTCCTTGAGGTTCAGATTATCGTTTGTAGCCGGAGCCTCATCTTGATGCTTGTCGGTAGTAACCTCCTCGGCATCAATAAAATCGGCTGTAGGTTCTGGCTGATGATAGTCGTGGTCAACATATCCTAAGCGAGCAGGAGCTGGAGCCAAGCGAGCAGGAGCAGGAGTGTTGAGCATGCTATGCTGGTCTTCCATCTGCTTTTTAAGATCGTTAAGCTCGCGTCTTAAGTCGCTGACATTGCCACGAAGTTCATACAATATTTTATATAGTATCTCGCGTTCGCTTTCGAAAGAGTGAGAACCTCCATCGCCAGCAATAGCGAGCTGCATGCTTTCAGGATCTTGCGGAATATACCTTTTCAGCGTTTCCACATCGATGATTCTTTCTTGGCTCAACACCGACATCTGCTCTGTGATATTCTTCAGCTGTCGCACATTGCCAGGCCATTTGTAGCCGAGCATAATCTGCTTAGCATCCTCAGAGAGAGTAATTTTTGGCAGTCGATATTTCTCAGCCATCTGCATAGCAAAGAGACGGAAGAGAAGCAAAATATCGTTGCCACGATCGCGCAAAGGCGGCATCTGAATAGGAATGGTGTTAAGACGATAGTATAGGTCTTCGCGGAAGCGTCCCTCAGTAATCGCCTTTTGCATATTCACGTTGGTGGCAGCAACAATTCTGACGTCGGTCTTCATTATCTTTGTTCCGCCCACACGAATATATTCGCCAGTCTCGAGCACACGCAATAAGCGAGCCTGAGTGGCAAGAGGCAGTTCGCCTACCTCGTCGAGGAAGATGGTGCCCTTGTTTGCAATACCGAAATAACCTTCGCTCTCGCCTATGGCACCAGTAAACGAGCCTTTCTCATGACCGAAGAGTTCGCTATCGATAGTGCCTTCTGGGATAGAACCACAGTTGATAGCAAAATAGCGTTCGCGTCGGCGTGGACTATTGTCGTGGATGATGCGAGGAAGAATCTCCTTACCCACTCCACTTTCGCCAACTACGAGCACACTAAGGTCTGTGGGCGCCACCTGCATGGCAACGTCCAATGCACGATTTAAAGCATCGCAGTTGCCCACGATGTTGTATCGTTGTTTTATCTTTTGCAGTTCTTCTGTGTTCATTTCTTGGCAAAATTACAAACTTTTATTGAGAAAAGCCTTATTTGTTATGAACTTTTATAAGTCACACTCCACTTATATATATAATAAGGTGTAATCCTACTTCACCTGTTTAGCCGACTTGCCAAACTTTATTAGCAAGAGGCCGATGCCCGTCCACACTAGTTCGCGCAAGCGCACTATCAAGGCTACTAATATGCCACCGCTGGCAGTAGCGCCAAGGCGAGTTGTCGACATCAGGAAACCACCCTCGCGACCAACAAGCTGCAACGGCATAAAGAAAAGCATATTGGCAAACAGCGTGGTGAAAGCAATGATGAGAATACATTGCACATAGCTAATGCCAGGGTTTACCACCAAGAGGATGAAATACACCTCAAGCGCCGACAATATTCTGCACACCACTTCCAATACCACCGCCATAACGAAGGTCTTTGGACTCTGCTTATGTAGGGCAGCAATCTGTGTATCTATGGTGTCGAGCTGCTCACGATGTTTCTCTACGAATGGCTGTGCCCACTTCTTCACCAACGGCATGTGGCGCAGAAGATTCATCACACGGTTTGCCAATCCCTTACGATAGCCAATGATGAAAAACCACAGACCGAGCATGCAGAATGCCGCTGCCGCAAGAAGGAATGACGCCATGAATACCGACATTGGCTGCGTAGCCACATATAGGAATATGGAGATAAACCAAAACCAAAAATGGCTAAAGATATGCGTCATTGCATATAGAATCACCGACGATGAAGCCCTCTCGGTGCCAATCTTCGGTGCGAGCTCCATAATGCGGTATGGTTCGCCGCCCATCAATCCGCCAGGAGTGGCATAGTTGAGGGCAAAGCCTGAGATGGTTACTTTATACAGCCACCAGAAGTTCACCTTCGACTTTCCACCAGCATTGATGATAAGATACCATGCCGAGGTATTAAACATATACAGGAATATCCACAGCACCAATACTGCTACAAACCAATATCCTGCATGACATAGTCCTTGCCAAACCTGCTGAAAGTCGAGCTGAGTGACCATCACCACCAGCACGGCAATACCAAATATAAAGAATATATTCTGATATTTCTTCTTCATTATATCTTTTATTGTTGTCTTTCCTTTATCGCATTCTCATGCTTCTTAGGTATTGCAAATCTCACCTTTTCGCTATCATCGCGTTTTTCGTGATACAGCTTAGGCAGAGGATTTGCCAATGGCTCATCATAGTCGATGGCATTGCGGAAAGCGTCGATAGCGCAATAAACAGCATGACGGAAAGACGTTTCGTCAGCTCTACCCATGCCAGCAATATCGAAACGAGGATTCATGTCGGCAGCTGTCACTACTACAGGCATTCCTGCAATGAAGTTTATCATATAGTCGGCAGACAATGCAGCAAGAGGAGCCACGCCCTGATCGTGATACATTGCCAATATTCCGTCAAAAGCATAATAGTCGCCATTGCTAAAGAAATCATCTACCGCATAAGGTCCAAAGGCATTTATGCCCTCGGTAGCCAACTGGTCGATAGTTGGAGCAATAATCTCTTGCTCTTCCTTGCCACCATTGCTTGTTTGCGGATTTAGCGCAAGCACTGCAACACGAGGAGACGAGATGCGGAAATGGCGCTTCAAAGCAGTATGGAAAGCCTTGATACTTGCAGAAAGCTGCTCGGTTGTAATTGCAGCAGCCACATTGCGCAGAGGCAAACCATCGGTAGCCAAAGCCATGCGCACCTGCTCTGTAGCCATCACACGAATAGCCTTATTGCCTTCGCCGAGACAAGTTTCGATGTATTCAAAGTTACCAGGATAGTTGAAACCTTCAGGCTTGATATTATTCTCGCTTGCAGGACCGAGCACCAAGACATCAAACAAACCATCTTTGAAGTCGGCAATAGCGCGGTCTACAGCAGCAAGAGCAGCCTTGCCACCCTCTGCGCATTCCAATCCTAAGTCTATCTTCACCTCTTCGTCGAAGGCTGTGATTATATTTAGCTTGTCTTCCTTAGCCTCATCAGCATTTGATATGATTGTGAAATTTGCCTGCATATTCAATGCGTTGCGATGATAAGCAGCCACCTTTGGCGAGCCATACACAATAGGAGTGCACAGCTCGAGCATCTCAGGCTCGGCAAATGTCTTAAAAATCAGCTCATATCCTATACCGTTGGTGTCACCTTGAGTGATGGCAACACGTATCTTTCTATTTTCCATTTATCTTGATAGTTGTTTTATTTAGACTATTGTCAGTTTTGTCACTACTCTTTTTATTGTTCGTTTTTCTTTGCCGTCGACAGCAGTCCGCAAGCGGCAAAAATATCTTGTCCGCGGCTCGCTCTGATGGTAGTAAATATGCCATGATTAGTGAGATAATCGCGGAAAGCCTCCATCTTTTCCTCAGGCGCACCATCGAGAGGCACATCCGGAATCTTATGGAATCTAATAAGGTTTATTCTGCAGTCTAAGCCATGGAGCAACTTCACAAGCTCTCGAGCATGAGTCATAGAGTCGTTTAAGCCTCCAAACACAATATATTCGAACGACAAGCGACGCTGATGGGAGAAATCATAGTTGCGAAGCATCTCTACGATGTCTTGAATATGAAATCCTCTTTCGGCAGGCATCAGCATTGAGCGTTGCTCAGGCACAGGCGAATGCAAGCTTATTGCAAGATGGCAATCGCTCTCTTCGATAAATCTCTTAAGCTTATTCTTCACTCCCACGCTGCTCACGGTGATTCGCTTTGGACTCCACGCATAAGCATAGTCGGCAGTAAGGAGGTTTGTCACTCTCAGCACATTGTCGAGATTATCCATAGGCTCGCCCTGTCCCATAAAAACGATATTTGTCAGGCGGTCTGCCTCTGGCAAAGAATAAATCTGATTGATGATGTCGCATGCTGTGAGGTTGCCTTCAAAACCCTGCTTACCAGTTTGGCAAAACAGGCAGTTCATCTTGCATCCCACCTGCGACGACACACACAATGTTGCTCTGTCGTTATCAGGAATAAACACCGTCTCAACAAACTTTCCGCTCTGAGTAGGGAACAAGTATTTTATTGTGCCGTCTTTAGAATACTGAGCATCGAGATGTGGCATACAGCCAATAGTATATTGGGCAGAGAGCTTTTCCCTGCCAGCCTTCGAGATATTTGTCATCTCGTCGATGCTACGCACATGCTTTATATAAATCCATTGGGCTATCTGACCGCCAGCAAAAGCAGGCAAACCTACATTTTTTGCCACTTCTTTTAGCTCAGCCAAAGTCATTCCCAACAATGGTGTCTTATCGTTCATATCCGAATGAGAATATTTTGTGCAAAGTTAGTGCAAACGAGCGCAAATATATCAAGTTTACTTAGATATTTTGCCGAGTGCAGCCTAATTTCTGCAAAGTTAGCACAAAATCAAGACAATGCAAAACAAAAGTCTCGTTTTTTGCTTCTCAGCGCCAATATGTAAAGCTTTATCTTCATTATTGAAGTCGATAATATACAAAAGTCAGAAAAATAAGATGTTCTGTTTGCTATTTTCGAATAGTTTTAATAACTTTGCGATAAGTTTACATTAATATAATGGCGCCAGCAGAATCTGCTGATGGCAACAGCCAACAACATACAAGCAAGATTTCATCATGAATATCAACAATACTGAAGACGAAAAGCTCTTGAAGCAATACTATAGTAGATATGGTGGATATTGGAGATTTCCCGATATGCTCGACTATTGCTATTTGGTAAATCCTTATTTCAATCGTTCGGGCATCATAAAGGAGATGCAAGACTTCTTCCCTACCCTCGTTGCCGAATATCCTTCGGGTATGAATGTCAACTCTATGTTGGCAAGCGAATGCTGGAACGTAAAGCAAGAATATATTATTCCTGGCAATGGTGCTGCGGAATTGATAAAACTGCTGATGGAGCATTTAGAGGGAAAAGTAGGCGTGGTAAGACCTACTTTCGAGGAATATCCTAACCGCATGCCTGCAGAACGAATGGTAACTTTCTTGCCTCAGAATAGCGACTTCCGCTATGATGCTGACGATTTGATAGAATTCTTTGGCAATAATGCCGTAGAAAACATCTTGCTCATCAATCCCGACAATCCTTCTGGCAACTTCATCCCTATGGAAGGCATCATCAAGTTGGCGCAATGGACTAAGGATAATGGCATAAAGTTTATCCTCGACGAGAGTTTCGTTGATTTCAGCGAGGGCTATGCTAACAATTCTTTCATCAGCAACCAGTTGCTCGAAACTTTCCCCAACGTATGTGTGATGAAATCTATCTCTAAGAGCTATGGTGTGCCGGGATTGCGCCTTGGCATTCTTTGTTCTGCCAACACCGGGATGATACAGCGCATGAAGAAGCAGGTGAGCATCTGGAACATCAATTCTTTCGCTGAATTCTTCATGCAAATCTATCCTAAGTATAGGGCTGACTACCAAAAGGCGTGCGACCAATTTATCGCTACTCGCAACGATTTTGAAAGGGAACTACAGCAAATTCCTTTTATCCATGTAATGCCGTCGCAAGCCAACTTCTTCTTCCTTGAGGTGTTGCCACCATACAAGCCAAAGCAGCTTTGCGCTATTCTTCTCAAGAACTATAAAATCTTGGCAAGTGCTTGCTTAGCCAAAAAAGGCATTGAGCCCGACAAATATATGCGCATTGCCGTGAGAAGTCATAAAGACAACGAGAGATTTATAAAAGCATTAAAAGAACTGATATAATATGAAAATAATCACCGAACAGCAAATTCGCTCTCTTGCCATCACACCTCGCCAATGTGTGGAGTGGATACATGAGAGTTTTGCCATGAAGCACGAGGCGCAACTTCCCGCAAAGATAAGTGTGCATCCTGCCGACTACGATTTCTTTACTTCTATGCCTTGCTTGCTTCCTGACAATGGTGGCGACATAAGATATTTCGGAATAAAAGAGGTGCATAGAATTGAGGGCGCAGTACCATCATTGGGTAGCGACATCATGCTCTATAATGCCAAGAATGGCGAACTGTTTGCATTGATGGATGGCGACTGGATAACCACCATGCGAACTGGTGCGGTGGCTGCAGCTTCGGCAAAAGCCTTGCGCAAGAGCAATGCTTCGGTTTATGGTTTTGTGGGCTTGGGCAATACTGCTCGCGCCTCTCTTCTCTGCATTCTTGAGGCTGAGCCTGAGAAGCAGTTTAAGGTGAAATTGCTAAGATACAAAAATCAGGCAGAACAATTCATCGCACGCTTCAATGGCTATGCCAACGTAGAGTTCGAGATTGTTGACAGCATATCAGAACTTGCACAAACTGTTGATGTTTTCATCAGTTGCATAACGAGCGCTAACGGTCTTTTGGTTGAGGATGAGAAGATGTTCCAGCCTGGAGTAACCGTCATTCCTGTCCACATGCGTGGCTTGCAGAATTGCGACACCACATTCGACCGTGTATTTGGCGACGACACCGACCATGTAAAGGGATTCAAATATTTCTCTCAGTTCCGCGACTACAACGAGATTGGTGAAGTATTGTCGGGTCGCGACCCTGGCAGAAAGTCTGACGAGCAGCGTATTCTCGACTACAACTATGGTTTGGCTCTCCACGATATTGTGTTTGCTTCAAAACTCTACGAAGCGCTCATCAATACCGACACCATAAATATTCCTATTCACAAAGAGACTGACAAATTTTGGATTTAATAATCTACCATGGCACACATCAAAACTTCCAAAGGATTCCTGAAATACGAAAGTAGAATACCTTTCTTCGGCGACAAGGTATTAGACAAAGACCTGATGCTCGACAACATCAGGCTATTGGCTGCCTACCTCGACAAGATTGACATCAATTGGGGACCAGCCTTTGGTACGCTGATTGGTATTGTGCGCAACAACGATTTCCAACCTTGGAAACCTGTCTTCGACATCTATATTCTTAAGGAAGACGAAGAGCGCTTCAAGGATGTGTTGTGGCTACTAAAGGACGAGGGCTTCGAACTTATCCGTCATGAGCGCCGCGGACTCTACTATCTGTGTCGCAACGATCAGTATATTAAGTTCTTTGTGCTCCACAAGATTAGTAGCGACGTTCGTCATACTGGCGGCTCCGACTTCATCCATGAGAAATATCTGCAGAATACAGTGAAGTGGAACTTCATGGGCATTGAGATGAATGTGCCTGTAGATGTCGACGAATATTTGACGTTCCAATATGGTAATGACTGGACAACTCCTAAGCAGACAGTATTCTATTCCTCAAGCTTCTTCTCGAAACTTGCTAACTGGACAAAGACTAAGCTTCAAGACATTATGCCTGACGCCATCTACTATTATTGGCTGCTGATACACCGCAAAAAGGACTTCAAGAAGTTCAAACTGCGCAGCGAAAAGGCAGGATATAAGTTGCCACAAAACTTCGAGCTGGCAAGCATGAAGCCTCGCCGATATAAGAAGGTGCTTACGGTTGGCGTCTACGATTTGCTACACAAAGGTCATGTGGAACTCTTCCGCCGTGCCAAGGGTTTGGGCGACTATCTCATCGTGGCTGCCCAAGATAGCGACTTCATTCTGAAATACAAACCTCAGGCCAAGGTCATGAACTCTACCGAGGAACGCAAATACATGATAAAGGCCATTCGCTATGTCGACGAGGTTATTACGTATACTGATGTCGACAAGATTGTGAAAGATGTAGACTTCGATGTCTTCGTTACTGGTCCCGACCAATGTCACGAAGGTTTCCAGAAGGCTATTCGATGGTGCGAAGAGAATGGCAAAGAGCACATCGTGCTCGGACGTACCGATGGCATAAGCTCAAGCGAGCTGAAAGCCAAGATTGCTGCCAAGACAGCAGCCTCTCTTGGCAAAAACAATACTAACCCACAACAATAACCATAGAACAATAACTCTACATAAAAATATAATAAAATGAGAGAAAAAATAGATTGCTTCTTGCCTTGTTCCGACTTCGAAGGCATTCAAGCCACCATCAGCCAACTGATGGGAAACAAGACTATTCAGCATATTCACCTCTTGGTAGGCTCCGACTTCGACTCTTGCGTGGTGCCTGAAGATATTGACATCATAACTTCCGACAAGCCTTTCTCTACCGATACGCTTCGCGAAATTGCTGCGCATACCGATGCCGACTATGTGCTCTTCAGCACCAAGGCGTCGCCTGTAGTGCTTGGCAAAAATGCTCTCGAGCGTATGCTTCGTGTGGCTGTCGACTCTGATGCTACAATGGTTTATGGCGACCACTACGACTCTCTCGATGGCAACATCGCCAAACATCCTTGCATCGATTACCATAAGGGAAGCATTCGCGACGACTTCGACTTTGGTCAGCTTTTGCTCCTACCTTCGCTTTTGCTCCACGAATATGTGTCTACTGCCATTAAGGAGGATTTCGACTATGCAGGGCTTTATGCTCTGCGCCTGTTCCTCAGTCGCAAGGGCGAGATTTTCCACCTTGCTGAATATCTGTATACAGAGCAGGAGTTGGACAACAGAAAGAGTGGCGAAAAGCAATTCGACTATGTTAATCCTAAGAACCGTGAGGTGCAGGTGGAGATGGAGAAGGCTGCCACACACCATCTCGACGAGATAGGAGCGCTGGTAGATACTAACGCCTACAAAACTCCCGACTTCGATGAGCAAGACTTTAAGTATGAGGCTTCGGTCATCATTCCTGTCTTCAATCGTGCTCGCACCATTGCCGATGCTGTAGGCTCGGCTTTGTCGCAGCAGACTTCTTTCAAGTTTAATGTCATCGTTGTCGACAACCATTCTAACGATGGCACCACCGACATTCTCAATTCCATCAACGATGCTCGCCTTGTCCACATCATTCCGCAGCGCACCGACCTTGGCATTGGCGGATGCTGGAACGAGGCTCTCGACTCTAATCTCTGCGGCCGCTTTGCTGTTCAGCTCGATAGCGACGACCTTTATTCTTCGTCTCGTACCTTGCAGCAGATTGTTGATGCTTTCCATCGTCAAAAGGCGGCAATGATTATTGGTAGCTACCGCATGTGCAACTTCAAGCTCGAAACTCTGCCTCCTGGTCTCATCGACCATAAGGAGTGGACCGACGACAATGGTTGCAACAATGCTTTGCGCATAAATGGTTTGGGTGCTCCGCGTGCTTTCTTCACTCCTTTGGCTCGCCAGATTAAGTTTCCTAACACCAGCTATGGCGAAGACTACGCCATGGGCTTGGCTTTCAGCCGCAGATACCGCATAGGCAGAATCTACGACGAACTTTATCTCTGCCGTCGTTGGGAGGGCAATAGCGATGCGGCTCTAAGCATAGAGAAGATTAATGCCAACAACATCTATAAAGATCAGCTACGCTCGCTCGAGATTTCGGCTCGACAGCAGCTCGTAGCAGGCAAACTCGACACTACTGCCGACAATCGTTTGCAGCGTTTCTTCAATCGCCAGCTCGAAATATGGGAGGTTCCTAACCTCAACTATCAGCAGCTCTCGCATGTCAAGACCAAGCAGTTGGGCGACATCGAGGCGCAGTTCAATCCTGCACGCATAGTGTCTACTGGTGCCAACATCGACAAGAAGGCTATTGCCGAGCGTCCTTGTTTCCTCTGCAATGCTAATCGCGACAACCGTCAGATGTCGAAGATTTTGGAGTGTGGACTGGAACTCTTGATAAATCCATTCCCTATTTTGCCAATGCACTTCACTCTGCCTACTCGTCGCCATCAGCCTCAGAGCGTAGCCACTTTGTTCCCTAAGATTTATTCGTTGCTCGACGATTATGCCGACATCATGGTCTTCTATAATGGTCCTCGCTGCGGAGCCTCTGCTCCCGACCATGCTCATCTGCAGGGTGGCACCTCAGGACTTCTGCCTATTCAGAAGTGCTGGCAACGATTGTGCCGTAGTCTAAAGACTGTTTACTGCTGTAGCGAAGGCGAACAGATTTCTCTCATCACAGAGTATGTTGTTCCTGCTTTCGTCATCCAGAGCAAGTCGGCAAAGTGCGAAGCTCAGCTATTCGACAAGCTCTACAAGGCTCTCGACAAAGAGGCTGGCGCTGAAGCTATGCTCAACATCGTGGCTTGGCGACAGGAGGATAATCACATCACCGTGGTGTTCCCTCGTCGCAAACATCGTCCCGACTGCTATTATGCTGAGGGTGCAGAGCAGCTCCTCGCTTCGCCAGGTGCTTTAGACATGGCTGGCTTGATGATTCTTCCTCGCAAAGACGACTTCGAAACAATCACTCAGGAAAGGGCTGAAGCTGTGTTGCGCGAGGTGGCAATAACCTCTGAGCAGGCTGCCGAAATCTGCCAGCGTCTCACCAAGATGCAGGAGAGTACTCAGCAGGCCAACGCCATTAGCAAACAGCCTAACGTGACGGTTGGACTAAAGAGCGACACCACCATCAACTTCTTCCTCCACAAGCCCTATCTTGCCAAGGGCGAAGAGATTTGTGGCGAACAGGAGGTGAGCTTCTCTGAGGGTGGATTGCTTTGGAATGGCAACCACTATCGCGAACTCTTGTTCTCGCCTGTTGCCAAGGATGCTTCGTTCTCGCTTGCCAATGTCACCATAGGCATCGACTACCATTGGGAGCGCAAGCAGACTCAGACTTTCAGAGGTGCGCTTCGCCTTGTTGTCGAAGAAGACAAGATTTGCGCCATCAACGAGTTGCCTGTTGAAAACTATCTCGAGAGTGTTATTTCGAGCGAGATGAAAGCCACCTCGTCGTTGGAACTTCTCAAGGCTCATGCCGTGATTTCTCGCTCGTGGCTGTTGGCTCAGATGGAGAAACGTCGCAAGCAGAAAGAGAGTGGCAACAACTTCTTCTCGTTCGAAAAGGGCGACGACACGCTGATAAAATGGTACGACCGCGAAGACCACACCATCTTCGATGTTTGTGCCGACGACCATTGCCAGCGCTACCAGGGCATTACCATGGAGACGAGTCCGCATGTGGCTAAAGCCATCAAATGTACTCGCGGTCAGGTGCTCACCTACGATGGCGACATCTGCGACGCTCGCTTCTCTAAATGCTGTGGCGGAATCACCGAAGAGTTTGAATACTGCTGGGAGAATATCAACAAGCCTTACCTCAAGAGCGTGCGCGATTCTGCCAACATGGCTGAAGCTCACGATGTGAAAGACCTCGAGGCTTTCATCCGCACTTCGCCTGATGCTTTCTGCAACACCACCGACAAGGCGGTGCTTAGTCAGGTGCTCAACGACTACGATCAAGAAACCACCGACTTCTATCGTTGGAAGGTGGCTTACTCGCAAGAAGAGATTGCCAACCTCATCAACACTAAGCTGAAGTTAGACCTTGGCTCCATCATCGACCTCGTGGCTGTAGAGCGTGGCAAGAGCGGACGCATCTCTCGCCTGAAGATTGTTGGCACCAAGCGCACCTTCACCATTGGCAAGGAGCTTGAGATTCGTCGTTGCCTCAGCACCAGCCATCTGTATAGTTCAGCCTTTGTAGTCGACCGCCTCGACATCAACGCCGAAGGCATTCCTCAGCATTTCGTGCTCACAGGAGCCGGCTGGGGCCATGGCGTAGGCTTGTGCCAGATAGGTGCTGCCGTGATGGGCGAAAAGGGCTACAACTATGAGCAAATCCTGCACCACTACTATTCTGGTGCCAAGATCACTACAATGTATTAAAAAAATATGCAAAATACCGACAACCCCCTTCGCTGGCTTCCTTCCTTGTATTTCTTCAAGGGGTTGCCCTACGTCGTATTGATGGTAGTCTCCACCGTGCTCTACAAGCAGATGGGACTATCCAATGCCGAAGTGGCTTTCTACACCTCGTGGTTTTATCTGCCATGGGTTCTGAAGCCATTTTGGCACCCTTATGTCAGTCGCATGGCAACACGGCGATGGTGGATTCTCCTCACCGAAATCATCATCGGCGCTTCCATGGGCAGCATAGCCTTCACCCTACCCTCGCCATTCAATCTTCAGGCGTCGTTGGCTTTATTCTGGGTGGCTTCATTCTCGTGTGCCTTCCATAACGTTTCTGCCGACGGCTTGTATCTCGACGAGATGGGGCCGCGCCACAACCTTATTTATTTTATACGCACCACCTTCTATCGTCTTGCCACCTTCGTTGCCCAGGGCATCCTCGTCATGGTGGCTGGCAACCTTCAGGTGATGTATCGTGGCAGCATGGGTTATTCGTGGAGTCTTGTCTTCTATGGCTTGTCGTTGTTCTTGCTTCTCACGTGGATTTGGCACGGCATCTTCATTCCCTACACTCAGCCAGCCTTCAAGCATTTATCAATACCGGGCATAAGGCAAGTGCTGGGCGAAGTCAGCGACACCACAAAGCTTTTCTTCCGCAAGCCTTACGCCATCTACGCCACCGTCTTCATGTTGCTGTTCAAGCTTCCTGAAGGATTATTGTCTAAGGTTTCCATCCTTTTCCTCATCGATGGCGCCCATCGTGGCGGCTTAGGCTTGTCGCCACAGGAATATGGTTTGGTGGCTGGCACAATAGGCGTTGCAGGCTTGTCTCTTGGCGGCATTCTCGGAGCTAAGGCAATAGCGCATGGTGGCATCAAGCGTTGGCTGTGGCCAATGGCTCTGTCGCTCACCATTCCAAATGCTGCTTACCTCTACCTCAGCTACTACATGCCCGACAACATCTTTATCGTTGGCTTATGTGTATTCCTTGAACAGGTGGGCTACGGCTTTGGCTTCGTTGCCTACATCATGTTCATCAAGCGTTTCGTGATGGGCTATCTCCACAAGGCTCACCTCACTCTTGGCAAATCGTTTATGGCTCTGTCCATAATGCTCCCTGCCATGTTCTCAGGTTTCCTTCAGCAGGCTGTTGGCTACCGCACATTCTTCATCATCGTTTTGTGCAGCAGCGTTGCCACCATCATTGCCACAATCTTGGCAATAATAACCCTAAAGGCTAAAGAGGCCCGCAAATAAAAAAACAGTAGGCAGCAAATCAGTAATCTGATATTGCTGCCTACATCTTTTCATAAAACTCAATGAAAACCCTTATCTTACAAATACATCATCGGTCCAAATCCGCCACCCATTCTTGGAGGCATTCCGCCTGGATGACCGCCACCATAACGACCACCACCAGGACCATCACCGCGACCTTGTCTCATTTGCTGGCGTGCTTCCTTACCTCCAAATAGGTTCAAGCGATATTGCACGCGGAGCATGATGTAAGAGTTCACAGCGTTGAATTCTGTATCACTACGCTGCATTGCTGTGATAGAACGCGAAAAGTTGCTCTGCTGTCCCAACAAGTCGAAGAACTGCAACATCACCGTCAGCGGCTTACTCTTCATGAATCCCTGCGAGATTTGCGCATTCCACACCAGCTCGTTGGTATTCATGGAATTGTCGTTAAATCCTCGGCGACTATTCTCATGGATGTTTGTCGACAGGGTTGTTCCCCAAGGCAATGTCACGTTGATATTTGCACCATAAGCAAACTGCCATGTGTCGAGGTTGCTCTGCTTCTGCAGCTTATTGCGTGAGTGGTTGTATCTGAGCGAACCGTCGAGCTCTATCTCAAGCCAGTCGTTGCGGTAGCTACCTGCCAATCGCTCGTTCACGCCAAGAGTCTTTGTAATGTTCTTCTGCGAATTTGAAGTGCGGTTGAGCGAAATATAGCCCACATTATTAGAATACGACACGTCGCTCCATGTATTCATATTCCATCTTCCTGCCGAGTCGAGCGGAGTGTTAAACATCACGCCACCACCTGCATTCCAGTTGCCGTTGATATTCTCTGGTCGTGTAATCTGTCCACCTGTGGTTTCATTATACGTCACCTTTCTTGCCACCGAGTTGCTTGTGGTATTAAATCTCAAGTGTGCCATCAGCGACTGCTGTGTCTTCTCGAAATATCCACGGAAGAAGGTGTTGAAACTATTGGTAAACGAAGGTTTCAGTCCTGGGTTACCCTTAGTGATGTTCAGTGGGTTGCTGTCGTCGGTAATGTCCACGAGGTCGGTCATGCTTGGCTGCGATGTGTAGCCACGGTAAGTGATTCTGAGGTTCGACACCTTATTAAACTTATACTTAAAGTCCATCGACGGTGTGATGTTTACCACGTGGCGCACAGTATCGATATACTTGCCCTGATAGTCTTGGGTAAAGTTCGACGACTGTGGCTGCACCATCGCTCCTATGTTGAAGTCGAATGTCTCGCGAATCATTCTGAACATCAGCTCTATTTCGTGAGTATAGTTCTTATACTCCGAATAGCGGCTCAAGTCGCTGTCGTAATAGCTCTCCAGCGGATTATTCAGTCGCGAAAGATAGCCATTCCAGTTGCCATAGCTATTCGCTACACCCGCAAAGAAGTCTTCGCCCAGATTGCTGAAATCGTAGGTCGAGCGTGTGCTCTTTGAGTAGCTATAGTTAAACTTATAGCTCAGCTGCAGGAATGTAGCCTTCCACAGCGGTTCGCTATACGTAAGCTGTGCGCTATAGTCGTATCTCTTTGTTGGAGTCAAACTATATCTGTTTGTCTGATACGTTGAGTCTGTGCCCAGCGAGTTCATCACCTGATACAGGTGCACATTGCTTGTCGACAGGCTCTTGCTGTCAGAATTGGTGTAGCCGGCATTCAACTGCAAGGTGATGTTTCGTCCCTCGTTGTTGAGCTTGCGGTTTATCTGCAACATTCCCTTATAGTTGTCGCTTTTGCTATTCGAGAGCGAGATTCCGCTGCGACTATTTATCATCAAGCTGTCTTGCGCCATGATGTCGAACGACGATGATGCAAGCGGATCTGTTACGTATAGATATGGGTCGTCGGCAAATGATGCAGAAGCTGTTGATGAGCTGCCGTCGGATGTAGAGTGCGAGAATGTTGGTCTAAACAGGATGTTGGTCATCGAGTCTGGCATCCATTCTATTCTTGCTCTTGCATTCCAGCTATCGCTACGGCTGTAGCTCTGCGAAAGGCTGTTGCCAAACGATTTTGCTGTCGACACAAAGTTTTCTGTCGACATCTTTGTGCGCTGGTCTCCGTCGCCATGGTTCCATCTCAAGCTACCATTAAACTTGAATTTGTCTTTTATCTCGTAGTTGAAGTTGCCTCCGAGCATCTTGCTTGAGTTCAAGCCGCTGTTGCCGCCCCAGCCGCCACGACCACCAAATCCACGGTCGTTTACGTTGTTTGCCGAGCCAAAGCCCATCACTCTCATCTTTGAGTTGAAGTGTGCTGCCATCACTCGTCCCGTATAGCGGTCTTCGGTGCCGTAGCCCACGTTGGTATTCGAAAACATGCCCTTGTTCATTCCTTTCTTCAGTCCGAAGTCGAGTACTGTCTCTTCGTTGCCATCGTTGATTCCTGTCACCTTAGCCAAATCGCTCTTTTCTTCATACGATTTTATCTTGTCAACTATCGAGGTTGGCAAATTCTTTAGCGCTGTCTTGGTGTCGCCGGTCATAAATTCCTTACCATCCACCAGAATCTTCTTCACTTCCTTGCCGTTGATGGTAATCTTGCCGTCGTCGTCAACCTGCGCTCCTGGCAGTCGCTTCACCAGCTCTTCCACCACCGAACCTTCTGGTGTGCGATAGGCGGCACTATTATATACAAAGGTGTCTTCCTTCACCGTCACCTTCATGGCTTGTGCCGTCACCTGTGCTTCCTTCAGCAATATGGCGTCCGAAGCTATTGCCAATGTGCCGAGCGCAAGGTTCTTATCCTGAGCTATCGTAATGTTTTTATATGTGGTATGATAGCCTATGCTCGAAATTTTCAGCAGATAGCGACCGTTCTTAGGTGCCGAGAGGCTGAATGTTCCCTTCTCGTTGCTCACTCCTCCCGCCACATACGAGCTGTCGGTTCTGAGCAGTTGCACCGTGGTCTGCATCATTGGCTCCTTGGTGTCTTTATCTACTATGGTGCCTGCTATCTTTCGGCTTTGTGCCGTTGCCGTGAGTGCGGCTATCGATAACAGCGCCATAAATAAGGTTCTTTTCATAATGATTGATAGTTGTCTTGTGTTATTGATAATTGATAACTGATAGTTGTTTTAGCGTTTAACATTATTTCTGACGTATATTTTTGCAAAAGGTTTAATCCTTGCAAGAAAAAAGCACAAATATTTTGAATTTTCCGTTATTCTACATATCTTTGCAGAAATCAAGGAGACAAAACGACGAATGTTATGAAACAGAGAATCATTATTTCTACAAGTT
Source organism: uncultured Prevotella sp. (assembly GCA_934254985.1). Lineage (GTDB taxonomy): Bacteria > Bacteroidota > Bacteroidia > Bacteroidales > Bacteroidaceae > Prevotella. The sequence continues at coordinate 36,107 of CAKQMS010000020.1, forward strand.
TGGAGAAAGACCTTACGCTCGCCATTTCTGAGTGCGAGCACGATAAGGTGTTTGTATTGGCCGACGAAACAACCATTGACAAGTGTTGGCCTGTGATAAAAGATTTCAGGATACTTAAGAATGCACAAACTATCGTTATTGGTGCCACCGACACCAACAAAACGCTCGAATCGTTAGCTCATGTTTGGAAAGCTCTTGGCGATGGTGGAGCCACTCGCCACTCGTGCTTAATTAATTTAGGTGGCGGCATGGTTACCGACCTTGGTGGCTTTGCTGCGTCTACTTTCAAGCGTGGCATCGACTTCATAAACATCCCTACCACTCTGCTCGCTATGGTCGATGCGTCGGTGGGTGGAAAAACTGGCATCAACTTCAATGGACTGAAAAATGAGGTTGGTGTTTTCAATGATGCTAAATATGTGATTCTCGACACCAACTTCCTAAAAACTCTCGACGACGACAACTTGCGCTCTGGCTATGCTGAGATGCTTAAGCATGGACTCATCTCCGACGATGCTCACCTTGCTGAGCTTCTCAACTTCCAGCTTTCTGCTCCCGACTATCAGCAGTTGCAGCAGATGGTGGCTCATTCTGTAGAGATCAAGGAGAATGTCGTAGAGCTCGACCCTCACGAGCGTGCCATCCGCAAGGCTCTCAACTTTGGCCACACCTTCGGTCATGCTTTCGAGTCGTGGGCATTGAAGCGCAAGCCTATCCTTCATGGTCATGCTGTTGCCTACGGTTTGGTGTGCGAACTTTATCTCAGCTGCATCAAGACTGGGTTCCCAATTGAGCGTATGCGCCAGTCTGTTAGGTTCATCCGTGAAAACTATCCTCACCTCGCCTTCACTTGCGACGACTACGATGAGCTCATCGCCCTTATGACTCACGACAAAAAGAATACTGCAGGCGTCATCAATTTCACCCTGCTCTCAGCCGTAGGCGAAATCATGATCAACCAGACTGCCACAACCGAGGAAATAAAAGAAGCCCTCGATTTCTATAGGGAAAGCTAAATAAACGAAGAGTGAAGAGTGAAGAGTGAAGAATCCATTAGTCTTTATGTGTATTTAATTCTTCACTCTTCCCTTCCTTCCTCTTCCCTCTTCCCTTCCTTCCATCTTCCCTTCCTCCTTTCCCTTGGGGTTGGGTTCGGTGCAGCTCGGCTGCATCGCTTTCCCTCTCTTTCCCTCTCTTCCTCTCTTCCTTTCCATTTAATTCTTCACTCTTCCCTCTTCCCTCTTCACTTAAATTCTCTTCGGCTTCCCCGTTTCCGTCATTGGCAAATTCTCCACCCTTATTATTTCTTTTGGTTGCCAATATTTCGGAAGCACCTCATGGCACACAGCCATTATCTTTTCTTTATCCTCCGCTTCCGTCAGCATCACCATTTCTTCGCCATATTTCTTCGACGGACGCTTTGCCATGAAGAAGGGGGCTGCCAGATGTGGCGCCAAAGTCTGCTCCACTTCCTCCATCTGTATTTTCACTCCTCCTGAGCACACCACATTATCTATTCTCCCCACAATCCTAAAGCGGATGTTGCCCTCGGCATTATCCACCACGGCAATATCGTGGGTGTGCAATACTTCCGCACATACAGCAGGAGCATTTATCACCAGGCAGTTGTCGGCATCGAGCGATATTTCCACTCCCGGCAACGGATGATACCAGAGGCTGTCTTCGCCTCCGCCATTTATCTTGCGCAAAGCAATATGCGAGAGTGTCTCCGTCATTCCATACGAACTCCACACGGCATTAGGAAACTTCTGCAACTTCTGCTCCATCTCCTTGTCTATGGCTCCTCCGCCAATAAGGATATTCTTTATCGCCATCAGCTTGCGGCATTCTGCCTCGTCGCCTATCGAGTTGTAGACTTGCATCGGCACCATGGCAGCAAAATCTATCTCCTCATCGTCGGCAACATCAGCCATCGGATGTCCCTTTGGCTCGATGCTTATCATCTGCAAATCGCACACCAGGCTTCTCACCACCATCATCTTGCCGGCAATATAGTCCATAGGCAGACACACCAGGGCTTTGTCGCCAGCTTTCAGTCCCAACGCCTTGCATGTCATTCGTGCCGAGGCTTCCATGCGCACCTTCTCAGCCATCATCAGCTTAGGCTTGCCCGTAGATCCGCTGGTATACACAGGCACGGTGGCTCTACTGTCGTGCCATTGCGACAAGAAATCATTTATTGTCATAATACATCTTCTCTCCTCTCAGCTCTATCGGCATTTCGATATTGTCGGTAAACAGCAGTCCGGTGCCCAATCCTTGTGGCATAATCTCGTCGGTGCCATAGGTGCGGGCAGCGAGATGAGCTATTGCGTTCAGTCCCACGTTGCTCTCCAGGGCGCTCGTCATCCACGAGCCTATTCCTCGTGCTTTAGCCAAATTATGCCATTCTTGGCTTCCCGTCATTCCGCCATGGAGCGATGGTTTCAGCACGATATATTGTGGTTGAATGGTGTCGAGCAGCATCTCTTTCATCGAGCGCAGGTTTACGCCTATCAGCTCTTCGTCCAGAGCAATCGCTATTGGCGACTCCTTACACAGCCTTGCCATGTCGCGCCATTGCTTCTGCTTTATTGGTTGCTCTATGGAGTGAATATCATACTTCGCCAATATCTCGAGCAATGCCATTGCGTCGTCGGGGTCGAAGGCGCCGTTGGCGTCTACTCTCAGCTCCACTTTCTCTTTTGGGAAAGCCTCGCGGATAATGTGCAGCAACTCCACCTCCTTGTCAAAGTCTATTGCTCCAATCTTCAGTTTTATGCACTTGAAGCCCAAGTCCAGTTTCTCTTGCATGCGCTCCAACATCTGCTCGTATGAGCCCATCCACACCAAGCCATTGGTGGGTATTCCAACTTCGCCACGTGCAAAGGCAGTATCAAACAAGGCTGTCGAACCGCCTGCCTCCAACTGTGCAAAGGCTGTCTCCAGTCCAAAGAGCATAGAGGGATAAGGGCGCAACATATCGTAAGGAATACGCTCTGTGCGCTCTATCATATCGCAAAACTGGCGTAGCAGACGATCGTAGTCTGGAATTTCGTCGCACGACAAATCGGGCAGAGTGGCACACTCTCCCACTCCATGCACTCCATCTTTCTCTACATCTACATATCTGCTCACTCGCGTAGTATATTCTCCGCGCGATGTCTTCGCAGGTTGCTTAAAATGCAACGTGCGAGTGGTAATAGTAATCTTCATTATTTATGGAAACACCGGATACTTGTCAAACTCTGGTTTACGCTTTTCCAAGAAGGCTTTACCACCCTCTTGTGCTTCGTCCATGGTGTAATAGAGCATGGTTGCGTCGCCTGCCAACTCCTGAATACCCGCCTGACCGTCGAGCTCGGCATTGAGTCCTGCCTTTATCATGCGAAGAGCCAGCGGACTGCGTTCCATCATTATCTCTGCCCACTCCACGCAGGTATCTTCGAGCTTGTCTAAAGGCACCACCTTGTTTACCATACCCATTTCCTCGGCTTCTTTAGCCGAATATTGCTTGCAGAGAAACCATATTTCGCGTGCTTTCTTCTGTCCCACCATGCGGGCAAGATACGACGCACCGAAACCAGCGTCGAAGCTTCCCACCTTCGGACCCGTCTGTCCAAATATTGCATTCTCGCTTGCTATCGTCAGGTCGCACATCACGTGCAGCACGTGTCCGCCACCGATAGCGTAGCCATTAACCATAGCAATCACAGGCTTAGGCAGTCTGCGTATCTGCATCTGCACATCCAGCACATTCAGTCTTGGCACGCCATCCGAGCCTACGTATCCTCCGCGTCCCTTCACGTTCATATCGCCGCCAGCGCAGAATGCCTTGTCGCCAGCTCCTGTCAGCAGCACCACTCTAATATCGGCACACTCTCGGCAATAGCTGAAAGCCTGCGACATTTCCCATGTCGTTAGTGGTGTAAACGCATTGCGGTAGCGCTCTCTGTTTATCGTAATCTTCGCAATATGATTAAACTCTTCGAACAATATTTCCTTAAAGTCGAAGCCCTCTATCTTCTTCCAATTTCTTTCCATAGTGATTAATTATTTATATGAGAATCTATGCAAAAATACATAAACTTATTGACATAAAAAAGGAAATGGGTAAAAAAGAAGTGTCTCACCCCATCACTTCCAGCACCATTGGGCGTGGGCATTTTTCATCTACCAGCCAGCTGATGCCATCACGAACCTCATCATCGGTTTCCGCCTTGCGATACGCCACATTGTTCTGCATACACACGCCCTCGGCAGTAGCATTATGCTTAGCCATCACATAGCTGTCGCATGCCGGACTATCAGCCAACCGTTCAAACTTGCTAAATATTCCTCCACACTTATTATTGATAAGCAATATGCGGAAGTTGCCACACAGCTCCTGATTCCATAGCGCATTGGCATCATAGAAGAAGCTCAGGTCGCCGATGATACACGCCACAGGGCACGCCGACATAATCGAAAAGCCTGCTGCCGTCGACAGCGAACCCTCGATGCCATTCACACCACGGTTCACATACAGATACCTATCCGCATACTTCAAAGCCATGCGCACCGACAGACTGTTTGCCACATGCACATTCATCTCCTTGCCCCTAATGGCACGGAAAAACTCGCGTATAGCCTCGTTTTGCCTATTCTCGGTAGCCACATTTGCCAGCTCTATAGCCTCAGCCTTTAGCCTCTGCCAACGTTCCATCCATACCGAAGCCTCATTATCAGAAGAAGCAGAAGCAACAGCAGAAGCAACAGCAGAAGCAGAGGCAACAGCAGAAGCCAACGCCCTAAGCATTTCGCTCGGTTTAGCCTCAACAATATCCGTGGCATTCATCATCACGTCTGCCAAATCGCCCGCCTCGCTCACCACGATGCTCCTCCTTGGCTTCGTCTGTTGCAAGAATTGTCTCATGGCTTTAGCCACCATGTTGCCACCTATATATATTATATAGTCGGGCTGATAGTCGGCAGCATCCGCCATCCGCTCCACGAGCATGTCTAATGCAGGCAGCTGGCGCTCGGAATCGTCCGACAATTTCTCTGCCAGCACCACCGCTCGCGTTTCCAACCTCTCCACAGCCTCGGCAGCCCCATGCCATTCTCTTCGCTCCATCTGTCCCACCACTATCAGCGACTTTCTTGCCTTAGCAAAGTCGTCAGCAATAGCCGTTAACTGCGCCTCATCGGCAGAAGCTGCAGCCATCGAAATCTTGCGTTCCTCGGGCAATTCCTCTACTGCAAAATTATACAGCGGTTCCGATATAGGCACATTAATATGCACCGGTCCGCCACCATGCAGCAGCATCTTTATCATAGCCTCGTTCACCAATCTGTTGCAATACCATCGCTCCACCTCGTTGTGCGGTTCCGGCAACTGCATCGTCGCCTTCACCATCATGCCCAGCGCTCCAGCCTGAGGCAGCGTCTGTCCCTGCAGTTGGTTTATCATCGCCAACGGTCGGTCGGCAGAAATCACCAACAGCGGCACCTCGCGATAATAAGCTTCAGCCACGGCAGGAGCCAGATTGAGCAGCGCCGAGCCACTCGTCACACACACAGCCACAGGGCGCTCAGAAGCCAACGCCAAGCCCAAGGCATAAAAGCCTGCCGAACGCTCGTCGGTGGCAGCCACACAATGCATCTCTGGGCACGAAGCAAAATTGTGTGCCAAGGGAGCATTTCTACTTCCTGGGCACACAACAACGGTTCTCACTCCGTGAGCCACCATCAACGAAGTCAGAATATTTACATTTATTTTGTCTGAGTACATATACTTCTCATTGGCTCCATTTTCATCATTGTCTCTTGCCATTCGCTCTCCTCCGAGCTCTCCTCCAGGAGTCCGCCTCCAGCATACATCATTCCTCTGCCCTCCTTTATCTCCATACATCTTAGCGACACAAAGAGCGCAGTTTTGCCGCCCACATTCCATGGCCCGCAATATCCACTATAGTATTTGCGGTCTATGCTTTCGTTAGCAGTAATAAAGTCGAGCGCCTCCTGCTTAGGCAGTCCGCAAACGGCAGGCGTAGGATGCAGCGCCTCTACCAGTTCGCCTATTCCGCAGCCATCCGCATGCGCATCATCGAGCGTAAACGAGAAGTCGCTACGCAGATGCACCAGGTTGCCCGCCCTCACAGTATATGGCTTCGATATTTCCATATCCTTGGCAAAAGGCTTCAGCACCTCTTCTATATAGCCCGCCACCAGCTGATGCTCCTTCGTGTTCTTGTCCGACCAGCTATACACCTTTTTGCCTTCCCACGCCATAGTTCCAGCCAGCGCCATAGTCTGCCATCTGTCGCCATCCAGCGCCAGCAAAATCTCCGGCGTAGCCATAAGCCATGTGCCAGCCACCTCGCTCTTCACCAGCGCTATCGTCATACGCGGATAGCGACGGCAAGCCTCGGCAAAGAGCAGCTCTGGACATAACTCATCATCGGCAGCAATCTCCGCATTTCGCGAGAGCACCAACTTCGAAAACAGTCCTTTACTAATAGCATCGTGGAAACGAGCAAAGTCGCGAGCATAGTCCTCCCTTCGCCCAGTCTCCGCCACCTCGTTAGTCCAACTCTCCGTAGCCAGTTCCACAGGCTTCGCTTTGCCCTCCACGACCACTATTGGCATTTCAGCCGAAGCACGAAAAGGCGCCATCACAAATCCGCACACATCGTCAAGCTGCGCAGCCGACGACAGCAAATGAGTGGTCTCGCCCTCTATCTTATAAGCCTGTTTGGCATAAGGCAGCCTGTATAAAACGCAATCCTTCATAGCTCTCTATTCACGAGGTTTAATGATATAGTTAGTCACCGTAACCGATGATATCAGCTCTTCTTCCGAGTTTTTTATCTCCACATGCCATGTATGCAGCGTTTTGCCTTTATGAATCAAAGTGGCAGTAGCCTCCACCACATCGCCTTCCAACACCGCCTTCACATGTGTGCCGCTAACGCTAACGCCCACACTAATCTTTCCAGGGCAAATAGCCAACGAGCCCACGCCAGCAATATTTTCAGCCAGCGCCAACGATGCGCCACCGCTCAGAAAGCCAAATGGCTGACGGTTGCGATGGTCTACCTTCATCCTTGCCTTGCATGTATCTGGTTCGGGTGTAGACAAAAATTCCATGCCAAGAGTATTTGACAATCCATCTTGGCTACTCAACATTTTCTGTACGCGTGATATATCCATAGTTACATAGTATATAGATCCTTATCTTACTGTTCTATCTTTTCTATCTTCTGCAAAGATAGTGCAAACGAGCGCAATGTGAGCTCGCTCACAAATTGCCGAGTGCAGCCTATCTTATGCAAAGATAGTGCAAGTGAATGGAATAACAAAACAAAACACGCAGTTTTTGTTTTTTATTCCTGAGCGCAGCCTTGCCCTTTGGTTATACACATCGCTTGTCGATGTAGGTAACCGGGGGCAACGCCCTCGGTGAGTAAAGCAAGCAGACAATATCGCCTAACATTAACGCTAAACGCTACACATTAAACACTAAACATTAAACGCTGATTTCTTGCGAATTACGCATTTCGTTTGGTGTTTTTGTGGCATTTCGTTTGGTGTTTTTGCGGCATTTCGTTTGGTGTTTTTGCGGTATTTATCGTATCAATAACCAAAAAGGGGATGTCCACTTGGAGCACCCCCTAACTATAACTTAGTTATTGTGAAAATCAAAATCCTTAATGACCTTAATGACAAATGACCTTAATGACACGCTAAAATATCAAACACTCTGAATCTTCTGATATTTGTTGTCTGGCGTGTCTACGATAAGTCTTTGTCGGCGCCAATTTTTTAGCATCTGCCGCACGGCGTTGCGCGAGGTGTTGGCACCCTTCACGGCTATGCTGTGCTGCAGGGCTTGCTCAAAGCTGAAGGTGTTGTCGAGGCGTGAGAAGATGGTGTCGTTCTTTCCTCTTCGTGTGCGCTCCGCTACGTCGCGCGGACAATAGTCTTTCGACGAAAAGGCGGCTTCTATGCGGTCGCGGAAGAAATACATGGCATTGTCGATTTGATAGTCTGCCAACACATCGAAGGCTGAAAGGAACGATGGCTGCTGTAGCTTTACTATCATTTCTTTCCAAAGGTTGGGCTGAGTTTTGAGCAGCTTTTCGGCTCCCGACAGTCCGTGCTTGTCGATGAGCAGAGAAGCCACACGGCAAAGCATCAGACAGGTCATCATGCGCATCGTGGTTGGACAGATACGGAATCGCTGGCGAGCCTTCACCTTGTCGTCGTTCTTCATCGTCTCCAGTCGCACCTGTTCGAGCCATTCTCTACCCTTTGCTTCCAACTTTGGCAACGCCACTTCACCCTGCATCAATGGCAACAGGTGGGCAATCTGACCAATGCGGTCACGCTGCTTTTCGGTCAGTACGTGGAGGTTTTCGGTGAGTGGAGTAAACGTGTTGTCGGGAGTGCGAGCCAAGGCGATACGGCTTTGGAATCCGTCGGTATAGTTGGTGACCACTCTATACAGAGCGTCGGGAGTTCCGCACATCACCACGTTCCACAACAGGCGGTCGATGTGAACATTCACCGCATCTGCACTTCTTGCCTCTCGCTCGTAGCTTGTGCCGTCGTAAGCCTGTCGCAGCATCACAGAGAAATCGCTCATTGCCGACCGCCATTTCTGCGCCACCGTGTCGGCTTCGGGAGTAAACGAGAAGGCATGTTTGCCCTCCGTATTTGCCAGTCGCTCGGCAAGGTTAGCCACGGTATTGTTGAGCGTCAGGCATCTTACGGGCAGCTTCGGCTCTTCGGGCTGATCCTTCTTGTTCTTTGCAGCTCGCTTCCTGGCACGCCACTCGTCTTCCTGCTGCTGATACATCTTGTCCATCTGTTTCACTTCGCTCGTCCACGCATCAATCACAGGGTCGATGCTTCCCTTGCCTGAGGCGAAATCGCCAGATATGTAGGAGATGAGATTCAAGGAGTTCATCTTGCCGTGCACATCCACCTTCACGCCTGTTGCCAACATGCCGATGGCAGGACAAATGGCGGTAATCACAGGCAGAGCCAAATGAGGACCAACTGCATCTACCGAATCTTTCACGCCCATTGGCATCTTAGGCAGCGAGTTGAAATAGAATAAATCGTCCTTTGCCAGAGCCTCGTCCAGGCCGTCGGTCTCCGCCTGGTTGCCGTCAGAATCCATCAGTCGCTCCTGTCGGATGGCAAGCAGCACGTCTTTCAGTCGCTTAGGCATCTGAGTGCGTTTCTCGCCCAGGGCAGAGTCTATGCAAGCCAACTTTTCCGACTGCGGAAAACCATCGTAGCATGGAATGATTTTATCCAACAGTTGGCGGTCGAACCCACAAATGTGGCGAAGGTTCACAGCAAGCTCAAAGGTCAGCGTGTTGCGGTTGCTCTTCACAGGTTCGCATCCGTCGTTGTACATTGCCCACCACTTGCGTATTATTTCCTCGTAAGGAATACCGAGATAGGAAAGGGGAAGTGAAGAACGAAGAGAAGAGGAAAGTGAAGAGTGAAGAGTGAAGAGTGAAGAAACAGAGTTCGGCGACCGAAGGGAAAGCCAATCTGATGGTTTTGCAGGCTTAGTATTCTTTTCAGGCTCTGTTTTCTTTTCAGGCTCTGTTTTCTTTTCTTTCATAGGCGCAGCTTCCGTATTCTCCATTTCGCTGTTGTCAAACAGCTCCTTATCTACGAAGAGCAACTTTTCGCATGGTGGCGTAAAGAACACACGAGTAATGTCTTTTGCTCCCTTGTCGTATTCCACGCCCAGCAGCTGCGAAGCCCACCTTAGGTTTTCCTCTTGGCTCATTCCAGCCTTGCGTCGGAAAGCTATGTGGTAGCCTTTGCCTGCCGACCGCTCCATCATCAGCAGTCCCAACTCCTCCTTCTTGCCCATCACGAGATTTGGCACACTCGCCATCTTCTCCTCATAGTCGGCAGCCTTAGGGTCGAAGTCGATGTCCATGCCTACCGAACGGCTCAATCTTGTTGCACCCTTCAGCGCTCCATTCTCGTTGGGCAAACACGAATAGTTCATCTGCACCATGTGGTGTTTGTCAGCATGCTTGTTGCGCTCAGAATCTCGCAACTGCCGATACTCTTTTTCGTCAGCGACGGGGCGCATAATCTTTGCCCCGTCCTGATAATATATAATATGTACGCTCATTCCTTATCTCCTTAGTTGATAATCGATTAGTGCGTTAGCTCCCTCTGCAGCCTCTGCAGCAATAGCCTCTGCGATGTTGATGTTCTCGTTTGCCATCACCTTTAGAGTCAGCTGAATCGCCTTGTCCTTGGTCAGACTAATTCTGCCGTGCGCCAACTTCTTTATCAGCTTCGACTGCGTTCTTGGCTTTGGCTGCGACACGAATTCAAACGTGCCGTCGGTCATCTGCTGCGCCACTCCGCACATCCTCCGTACTCGCTGCACCATATTTGGCACACAGTAGTCGGGTGCAAACATGAAATACCGCCTCTCGTCGTAGTGAGCCATACCGCCCAGCTGCACGTGGTTGCAACCGTTGAACTGATTGTTGGTTGTGTTGTTGATTACATTCTTTTTTGAATTGTCGGAAGTATTCCTTCCATTATTAATCTTGTTCATAAACTTGTTGTTTTGCGAGAAGAACATCGGATTCTTGTGCACTTTACCATGGAAGATCCTCCGCAATTCAACTCAGAGTTTTACTTTTTTACCTTTTTACCCTTTTACCCTTTTACCTTTACAATATCTGTCACCAAAATATCTTGGTAATGAGCACCATTATACTCTCTTGTAGAGAATCTCATTGTTGCAGCCACAATGTCGCCAGGGTTGAACTTGTTTGTAGCCAGGTTGCCAAGAATAGCAGCCACATACTGGTTCTCATACTTTCCGCCCATCTCCTGCAACATGATGTTGCACTTCATGGTCTGTCCGTTCTCTGCCTTTTGGCTCTGTACAGCGAAAGCCTCGCTCTGCTGCACCACTCTCATAATCTTTGTTTCCATCGATACTTTAATGTTATGGTTATTAAAAAAGTTTCCTCGCAACCCCACACAGGCTGGCCGAAGTATGCCGTGAGGATTACGAGGGCAAAAGTACGTCTTTGTGAAATCTGATAAAAAAGTACATTAGTGTCCAATAAAAATTGGACACGTTAATTAATTAATCAAATAGTCCCTTAAAAAGAGGATATTCGAGTTCTT
>CAKQMS010000021.1 GCA_934254985.1 uncultured Prevotella sp.
ATAAATAAGTAATAACTGAGTCAACTCGTATTATAAATAAAGCTTAAAGTGGTCAACTAAAATCGTTAAACCACAAACGCAATAGGCTTCGATGCCCAACGAAGCAGGCTTCATGGGCACTTTAAACAGGCTTCGTTGGTCATTGAAGCCTACTTCCTTTTTTTAGTTTTTTCTAGTATTGAGTGTGAAAGAAGAATTGAGACTATGAAAAAGGCATGTTAGAACGATTGTCTAACATGCCTTTTAGTGTAGGGTGGTGGAAAATCATTTATTCTTCATCGAAGAAGTTGAAGTGTTTGCTACCAAGTTCTTCGCCGTTGTCTACGGTTGTCGTTGGCTTCGAAGACGAAACGTCTGTGCCCGAAGTTGCCATTAACGATTGATTCGGAAGTTAGAGAATTAAAGAAGTTTCGCAAGCTCGTGGGGGACTATGCTCCCGTGGTTGCAGTAACTTCTTTAATTCCTTTAACTCATTTCTAATTTACTCCATTTACTAACTATGCTTATCTAAATAACTGCTGATGTTGCAAAGTTAGAGGAATAATGAATAGGTTGTTGAATTTAGTGGTAAAAAAGTGATTAAGAAATTGTGCAAACGGTTGCACAAAAAAGCATGCAGAAGAGAACTTCGGCATGCTTGTTAGATATTGTTTGATGTGTGGCATTACTTTTTTCCTGCCTCTTGAATCTTGGCATTCAACGCTTTGGCAGCATCTATTTGTGCTTTGCCGCTTTCGATGATAGCTTTGGCGTTGGCTTTTCCTTTTTCGATGGCAGCCTTGGTAGTGGCTTTCTCTTGTTCTACTGCAGCCTTGGCATTATCAGCCTTTGCCTTGGCGTTGTCAGCCTTAGCTTGCACCTTAGCTTTTGCATTATCGATGGCGCTGTTTACGGTATTCTCGGCAGCGGTTTCGGCAGCATTCTTTATTGCTTCAGGAGCGTTCTTTACTGCCTCGGCTGCTTGTTGGGCGTTGTTGAGGATGGTGGCACCCTTAGCAATCTCAGGCGAAGCTTTGGAAACGACAGTAGAGATAACGGCTTGTTTGGCTTCTTCTATTGTAGCTTCGGCAGAAACAGGCAAATTCTTTACGCCCTCAACAAGAGAAGGGATGTTGTTGTTGCCCTCAGCCATAGCCTGTAGCTCGCTGGCATGATCGCTGACATATTTCTGAATAGCTTGACCATAGGTCTTTGCCTCTTCGAGTTTGCCTTCGTCGACAAGATTTTTGTAGACCACCTGCATGTCGGCAAGGGTAGTGGCAAGAGCGTTGGCATCGTTCTTGTCTACATTTTGGTTGAAGTTGCTGATAAGTGCTTCTACTGTTGGCTGCAACTCTTGCGAAACGCCAGATACGATGGTTGAGTCTTCTTCTATGGTTGCAGAGTCTTCCGTATTGTTAGCATTGTCGGTTTTGTTGCCACAGCTTACCATAGCCAAAGCAGCGAAAGCAATAGTTAGAAAATGTGATTTTTTCATAAGTGTTGAATGTTTGTAATATAATTGTTGTTTGTATCGTAATTGTTATGTTTGTATCGGTTGCAAAAGTAATATTTTACAGTAATAGTCTATTATGTTTTGCAGTATTTAACACAAGTAATTGATGGAAAGTGCCTTCGGGATAGTGGGAGAGGGTGGTTATTGGAACTTAGAGTATATGGATTGTAACTTTTTTGTAGCGTAAAGGCAGCGTTTGTTTGTGTAATATGAATAAAAGCATTACCTTTGCACCCGTAAAAAGAGCATACTTTTAAAAACGCTTAGTATGGCACATGGTTGTCATCCCAAGTGTTATCACTCTTCCAACATGCGAGGCTTAGAGCCGAAGGAATTGGAAATTTCAAGTGATACACTTGATAAATCATTTATTATTTATCATTTCTCACAAGAAATTGCTTACGCTGCACCGTAAATCCGTGGCGCATGTTATTTCACAAACATTTTACTATTCATCAAGAATGAAGAAATCTGTTTCTGAATTACTTGAACGCAAGGGCGTACTTCCGGTAAGTATGCTTACTGCTTACGACTACCAAACGGCTGGCATCATCGACGAGGCTGGCGTAGACATGATATTGGTAGGCGACTCTTTGGGCAATGTTGTTTTAGGATACGACAACACGCTCGCCGTTACTGTAGACGACATGATTCATCATGGCAAGGCCGTTTGCCGTGGTGCGAAAAACACATTCGTAGTTATTGACATGCCTTTTATGTCGTATCAGGCTTCGGTTTATGATGCCGTGATGAATGCCGGCAGGATAATGAAGGAGACCAATTGCCAGGCCGTGAAGATGGAGGGTGGCGCAGAGTATGCCGACCGCATTAAGGCTATTGTGCAGGCAGGTATTCCCGTGGTGGCACATTTGGGATTGACCCCCCAGTCGTTTAACACCCTTGGAGGATATAAGGTTCAGGGCAAGTCGGTGGTTGCCGCACAGAAGATTATCGACGACGCTAAGGCGGTGGTAGAGGCAGGCGCTTTTGCCGTTACCCTGGAGTGTGTGCCTGAGGCTTTGGCAAAGATTATCACAGAGAGCATTGATGCGTTGACCATCGGCATTGGCGCAGGAAAATATTGCGACGGTCAGGTGCTGGTGGGTCAGGATATGCTTGGCTACAGCAATGGCTTCTGTCCTAAGTTCGTGAAGAAGTATGCCAATGTGCACGACGTGATGCTCGAGGCATTTAAGGAGTATAAGCAGGAGTGCGAAAATCGCACTTTCCCTACAGAGGCTCATACCTTCAAGATGAAGGACGAAGTGCTGGAAAAACTATATTAATTAACTCATACAAACACATACCTATATAAAATAACCAAGAAGATGAAAGTTGTTAAAACCATAAAGGAAGTTAGAGAGATTGTTGCAGCATGGAGAAAAGAGGGACTGACAGTAGGTCTTGTTCCTACCATGGGATATTTGCATGAAGGACATCAGAGCCTTATCAGAAAGTCGGCAGAGCAAAACGACCGTACTGTGGTTTCGGTATTTGTAAACCCTATACAGTTTGGTCCTACTGAAGACTTGGAATGCTATCCTCGCGACCTTGAGCGCGATAAGAAAGCTGTAGAAGAGGCTGGGGGAGACTTGATATTCAATCCTGAGCCATCGGAGATGTATCCTGGACATTTCACTTCGTTTATTGATACAACAGAGACTACCGAACTACTTTGTGGTGCCGTTCGCCCTATCCACTTCCGTGGCGTATGCACGGTTGTAGGCAAATTGTTCAACATCGTTATGCCAAATAGAGCTTACTTCGGACAGAAGGATGCACAGCAGTTGGCAACAATAAAGAGATTTGTACGCGACTTGAATTTCAATATTGAGATTGTGCCTTGTCCGATAGTTCGCGAAGAGGATGGTTTGGCTAAGTCGAGCCGTAACACATATTTGAGCGACGAGGAGCGCAAGGCTGCCTTGATATTGTCGAAGAGCTTGGCTAAGGGTCGTGAGGCTATTGAGAATGGCGAGCGCGAGGCTAAGAAGGTGATTGAGATTATCACTAACAGTCTGCAATCGGAGCCATTGGCAAGAATCGACTACGTAGAGGCTGTAGACTTCGAGAATGTGCAGCGCATAGAGATGTTGAAGGGCGAGGTGCTCGTGGCTATTGCCGTTTATATCGGCAAGACACGCCTTATCGATAATTTCATCGTGAAGTTGTAATCTCATATATTGTAAAGACATGGAAATAACACTTTTGAAGGCGAAGATACATCGTGCCATCGTTACTCAGGCTGACTTGAACTATGTGGGTAGCGTGACTATCGACACAAACTTGCTGCGCGAAGCTGGCATCATGGAATATGAGAAGGTGCAGATAGTGGACGTGGACAATGGTTCGAGATTTGAAACTTACACTATCGCAGGCGAAGAAGGTTCGGGCATCATCTGCTTGAATGGTGCTGCAGCCAAGTGTGTGAGCGTGGGCGACAAGGTGATTATCATGGCTTACGCCAATATGACTCCTGAGGAAGCTGCGCAGCATAAGCCAACAGTATTGTTCGTTGACGAAAACAACCATATAGCTCGCAAGGCAAACTATGAGAAGCATGGTTTGTTGTGCGATCAAGAATAAGAATAATCCCATTATGCTTAAAGGAAAGACCATAGTTCTTGGAGTTACGGGAAGCATCGCTGCATACAAGATTGCAAATCTGGCATCGATGCTCGTGAAGAAACAGGCGGAGGTGCATGTGATAATGACAAAGAATGCTTGCAACTTTATAACTCCAACAACATTCGAAACCCTTACTGGCAACAAATGCTTGGTAGATACCTTCGACCGCAACTTTGAGTTCCAGGTGGAGCATGTGGCGTTGGCAAAGAAAGCCGACGTGTTTCTGATTGCTCCTGCCACAGCCAACATCATTGGCAAGATGGCTAATGGCATTTGCGACGATATGCTCACAACGACTGTCTTTGCAACAAAGGCTCCGGTGATAATATCGCCTGCCATGAATACCGGCATGTGGGAGAATCCTATCTTGCAAGATAATATCGCAAAGCTGAAGAAGTATGGCTACTGTTTCGTGGAGCCAGATAGCGGACGCTTGGCTTGTGGCGATACCGGTAGCGGAAAGATGCCGGCTGAGAGTTTGCTGCTTGAGCACATAGAACTCGCCATAGGCATGGAGAAGGATATGAAGGGAAAGAGAGTGTTGGTTACGGCTGGTCCTACTCGTGAAGCCATCGACCCTGTGCGCTTTATCACTAACCATTCGTCGGGCAAGATGGGTTATGCCATTGCTAAGGTGGCAGCCATGCGAGGAGCTGAGGTGACGTTGGTCTCGGGACCTGTAAGCATAAAACCTTTCGTAGGTATCGACAAGGTGGATGTTGTTTCGGCTGCTGATATGTTTGAGGCTGTGGCAGAG
Source organism: uncultured Prevotella sp. (assembly GCA_934254985.1). Lineage (GTDB taxonomy): Bacteria > Bacteroidota > Bacteroidia > Bacteroidales > Bacteroidaceae > Prevotella. The sequence goes on from CAKQMS010000021.1 coordinate 4,881, forward strand.
AATAGCAACGATAGCGATATAATAATAATGTGTAGCGCTGTGGCTGACTATACTCCTGCCGACTATTCGGAGCAGAAGATGAAGAAGGCAGATTCTGACCTGTCGCTATCTTTGGCTCGCACTAAGGATATTCTGAAATATCTTGGCGAGCATAAGAAGGCAGGGCAAAAGATAGTCGGCTTCTCGATGGAGACAGAAAACCTAATAGAAAACTCACGAAAGAAGTTGGAGAAGAAGAATGCCGACCTTATCTGTGCAAATTCTATAAACGGCAAAGATACAGGCTTTGGCGTAGATACAAATAGAGTGACTCTTATCTCTGCTGCAAATACCGAGGAGCTACCGTTGTGTAGCAAGGAGGAAACGGCAGCGCTTATTCTTCAGCATATAATGCAACTATAATTATATAATGCATCTACTTATCGACATCGGAAACTCCACAGTCGTAGGAGCCATAGCAAATGATAATGGCGAGATTGTTTCGACTTGGAGATTTGATACCATAAAAAATCAGACTACAGATTATTATATCGATAATCTGAAGTCTGGTCTTTGCGCTTGTGGTGTAGAGCCAAGCGATATTGAAAAGACTGCAATATCGTCGGTGGTGCCAGAGTTGAATAATAGATTTGTGGATGCTGTAAGTAAGATAACAGGTGGAGAACCACGCTTTTTCTCTGTTATAGATGCCGAGAGGTTGATGGATATTGATGTCGATTTTCCTGAGCAAGTGGGCAAAGATAGGTTGGCTGATGCTATTGCCGCAGCTGAATGTTATGGTAGCCCAACTATCGTTATAGATATGGGAACGGCAACTACGGTAGGTGTAGTTACTGCACAAAGGAAGTTTGTTGGCGGAATGATTATTCCTGGCGTAAAGACAAGTCATAGAGCACTATGCGAACGAGCTTCGCAACTTTCGGAAATTGATAAATGGGAAGCTGGAAGTATTGTTGGCAGAAACACCAAAGAGTGTATGCAGAGTGGTGTGATATTTGGTGCTGCTTGCATGATAGATGGTGTGATAGACCGCATCAACGATATGTTTGATTCGCAATTTACTATTGTTGCCACAGGCGGAATGTCGTCGGTGATAGTGCCTTATTGCAAACATGAGATAATAGTAGATAAACATCTGCTGCTCAAAGGAATATATCATGCGGTGATATCAGCTAATAAATGATAGAATTCTATTTTTAGCTTCAAACGAAATGATAGAAATGAATAAAAGAATTGTTGTTATTGGTTCAGGAAACGTAGCCACACATTTGGCCTTGGCTCTATATAATAAAGGCTATATTATCCAGCAAGTTTATAGTCGACAACTGGCGAATGCTGAAACTCTTGCAAAGAGAGTGGGGGGCGTGGCTGTAGACAATATAGCAGACATTGTTGACGATGCAGATTTTTATTTTATTTCTGTCAAGGATGATGCTATTTCTGATATTGTTTCAAGTTTGAAGATACAGAATCCTGATGCTGTAGTGGCTCATACTGCTGGTAGTGTGCCATTGTCGGTATTGTCGTCGAAGGTTGCTCATTCTGCTGTTTTTTATCCTATGCAGACTTTTACTAAGTCGCGCGAACTTGACTTCTCGGTAATCCCTTGTTTTATCGAAGCCGCTGATGCAGAGACTTTTTGTAAGATAAAGTCTGTTGCTGAAAGCATCTCAAATAGAGTTGTTGAGGCTGACAGCGCAAGGAGAAAGACTATGCACTTGGCTGCAGTATTTGCTTGCAACATGGTGAACCATTGTTATCATCTTGCTGAAAAGATTCTTGCCGACGACAATCTCGATTTCTCTTTGCTTTATCCTCTAATCGACGAGACAACAAAGAAGGCGCAGCTGATGTCGCCATTCTTGGCACAGACAGGTCCGATGATTCGTTATGACCAAAGTGTGATGAATGCTCAAAAGGCTATGCTCCATGATGAGGATATGAAAGAGCTCTATGATGTTATGGCAAAGAGCATTCACGAAAGACATTCCTAATATTTCTCAGAATATTTATTAGCTCACCCACAAATTGTAGGGTGAGTTTTTTTTGTTTGTTATTGAGCATTTCTTTTTTTGCTATTCTGCAATTACTTATTTTCCAATATGTATTTTTTTTGTTTACCAATGGGCAATAAAAAAAGGTGGAAGAACACGATGTTCTTCCACCTTTTATTATTATAGAGCTTTATGATGATTATTCATCCCAGTTCTCTGCTGCCTTACGCAAGTAAGACTTGTAGCGAACCTGAGCCATCTTCTTAGCCTCAGCGAAGAGCTCCTCAGCCTCTGTTGGGTAAGCCTTCTTAACAGAGAGGTAACGAACCTCACCGTCGAGGAAGTCTTGGAACTTATCCCACTGTGGCTCCTTAGAGTCGAGTGAGAATGGGTTCTTACCCTCTTCAGCCAACTGTGGGTTGTAACGCCACAAGTGCCAGTAACCACACTCTACAGCGCGACGCTCCTCTTCCTGTGAACGTCCCATACCACCCTTAATCTTCAAACCGTGGTTGATACATGGAGCATAAGCGATGATGAGTGATGGACCTGGATAAGCCTCAGCCTCACGGATAGCCTTCAATGTCTGAGCATTGTCAGCACCCATAGCTACCTGAGCTACGTAGATGTAACCGTATGTAGTCTGCATCAAACCGAGATCCTTCTTACGGATACGCTTACCCTGAGCAGCGAACTGTGCGATAGCACCGAGTGGAGTAGACTTAGAAGACTGACCACCAGTGTTAGAGTAAACCTCAGTATCGAGTACCAGGATGTTAACATCCTCACCAGAAGCCAATACGTGGTCGAGACCACCGTAACCGATATCATAAGAAGCACCGTCACCACCGATGATCCACTGTGAACGCTTAACGAGGTAGTGATCCAAAGTCTTGAGCTCCTTGCAGATAGGGCAACCCTTCTCAGCGCCGGCAGCGATGAGAGGCTTCAACTCTGCAGCAGCCTCCTTAGAACCCTCTGAATCGTTCATGTTAGCCACCCACTTGTCAGCAGCTGCTACGAACTCAGCAGGAACATGCTCCTGAGCCTTAGCCTCTTCGAGCAAGTGAGCGATGCGCTCCTTCATCTTCTTGTTACCCATTACCATACCGAGACCGAACTCGCAGAAGTCCTCGAACAATGAGTTGTCGAATGCAGGACCCTGACCCTTAGCGTTCTTTGTATATGGAGTAGATGGGATAGAAGCTGAGTAGATAGAAGAACAACCTGTAGCGTTGGCGATAATCTCACGGTCACCGAAGAGCTGTGAAATCAACTTAACGTAAGGAGTCTCACCACAACCAGAGCAAGCACCTGAGAATTCGAACAATGGCTGAGCGAACTGTGAGTTCTTAGGATTCAACTTGATGTCAACCAAATCCTGCTTAGAAGTTACGTTCTCAACGAGCCAATCCCAATCCTTAGCAAGCTTCTTCATATCCTCTGCATCTGGGTTGTAAGGAACCATCTTGAGTGCCTTCTCAACTTCGCCAGTCTCCTTGTTCTTCTTGCCAGGACATACGTCAACACAGTTGCCGCATCCGAGACAGTCGAGAACAGAAGGCTCCATAACGAAGTGCATACCCTTGAGAGCAGCAGGTGCCTTCATCTCCATAGTAGGAGTGTCGATACCCTTGAGCTCGTCGTCTGTAAGAACGAATGGACGGATAGCAGCGTGAGGACAAACGAATGAACACTTGTTACACTGAGTACAGTTGTCAGCATTCCATACAGGAACGAATGCAGAAACACCACGCTTCTCCCAACGAGCTGTACCATTCTGCCATGTACCGTCAACGGTATCATACTTAACGAAGTCAGAAACCTTCAACAAGTCGCCAGCCTGAGCGTTGATAGGACGAACGAGGTCCTTAACGAATGCTGGAGCGTCGTCAGTCTTAACCTCATCGTCTGGAAGGTTAGCCCATGCTGGATCAACAGTAAGCTGTTTGTACTCACCACCACGGTCAACAGCAGCGTAGTTCTTGTCAACTACGTCCTGACCCTTCTTGCCATAAGACTTAACGATAGCCTTCTTCATCTGCTCTACAGCAAGGTCAACAGGGATAACCTCTGTGATGCGGAAGAATGCAGACTGGAGGATAGTGTTGGTACGGTTGCCAAGACCAATCTCCTGAGCAATCTTAGTAGCGTTGATATAGTAAACGGTGATGTTCTTTTGAGCGAATACACGCTTAACCTTGTTAGGGATGAAGTTTACCAACTCCTCGCCGTCGAAGATAGTGTTCAAAAGGAATGAACCATTCTCACGGATACCACGTGTAACATCGTACATGTTCAAGTAAGCCTGAACGTGGCAAGCTACGAAGTTAGGAGTTGTAATCTGGTATGTAGAGCGGATAGGCTCGTCACCGAAACGAAGGTGTGAACATGTGAAACCACCAGACTTCTTAGAGTCGTAAGAGAAGTATGCCTGGCAGTGCTTATTGGTGTTGTCACCGATAATCTTTACAGAGTTCTTGTTAGCACCTACGGTACCATCAGCACCAAGACCGAAGAACTTAGCCTCGTAGATAGACTTTCCACCGAGAGCCATTTCCTCAACTGCAGGGAGAGATGTGAATGTTACATCGTCAACGATACCTACTGTGAAGTGGTTCTTTGGCTCTGGCAACTCGAGGTTGTTGTATACAGAGATGATCTTAGCAGGAGTGATATCTGAAGAACCAAGACCATAACGGCCACCAACGATAACTGGGCGGTTCTCCTGATCGTAGAATGCAGACTTAACGTCGAGATACAATGGCTCGCCCTCTGCTCCTGGCTCCTTAGTTCTGTCGAGAACAGCGATCTTCTTAACTGTCTTAGGAACAGCTGCGAAGAGGTGCTTAACAGAGAATGGACGATAGAGGTGTACAGAGATCATACCAACCTTCTTGCCTTCGCTTGTGAGGTGGTCGATAGCCTCGCGAGCTGCCTCTGTAGCAGAACCCATAAGGATAATGATGTTCTCAGCATCCTCAGCTCCGTAGTAAGAGAAGCAGTGATACTCACGACCGGTGATCTTAGAGATCTCGCCAAGATAGTGCTCTACTACATCTGGGATAGCATCGTAGTGAGAGTTGCTAGCCTCACGGTGTGTGAAGAATGTCTCTGGGTTCTCAGCTGTACCACGAGTTACAGGACGCTCTGGAGAGAGTGCACGGTCGCGGAAGTTCTTGATGTCAGCCTCGTCAACCAATGGACGGATATCTTCCATATCCATAACCTCTACCTTGTGGTACTCGTGTGATGTACGGAAACCATCGAAGAAGTTGATGAATGGTACGTGAGTCTTCAATGTTGCAAGGTGAGGAACTGCTGTAAGGTCCATAACCTCCTGAACAGAACCTGAGCAGAACATTGCGAAACCTGTCTGACGACAAGCGTAAACGTCCTGGTGGTCACCGAAGATACAGAGTGAGTGAGATGCCAATGTACGAGCAGATACGTCGAATACACATGGGAGCAATTCGCCGGCAATCTTGTACATGTTAGGAATCATCAGGAGCAAGCCCTGAGAAGCGGTAAATGTTGTAGTGAGAGCACCAGCCTGCAATGAACCGTGAACGGCACCTGCAGCACCACCCTCAGACTCCATTTCCTGGATAGACACGTTCTGACCGAAGAGGTTCTTAGTACCCTTAGCGGCCCACTCGTCAACATGCTCCGCCATTGGTGATGACGGGGTGATAGGGTAAATCGCAGCAACCTCAGTAAACATGTAGCTTACATGAGCGGCAGCGGTGTTACCATCACAAGTCATAAATTTCTTTTCTTTTGCCATTTTTTTATGTATAAAAGGATGATTAAAAAAATATTCTATTCGATTTGTTTTTTCTCTATATATAATATAATAATGTGTAGTATCAATATAGGAAACCAAGCAGCCAAAGAGGTATCTTGTTGCCTTGTCCTACTTCTGTATTGTACCTCGCATATATTACATCGTTGTTGAATCTTTGTTTGCCCGTGGCGTGGGCATCGCAGATTTTGAATTTAAGTTTGCCGTCTACTATGTAGTGGTTGTCTTTTCCACCTTGATTAACCTTATGGTCTTTCCACAACGAGTTGACAAAGAATGTTTCCAAAGCTTCTTGTCGGGTAGTGTTGTTAGGATAGATAGCGTACATCAAGTTGGAGTTGTGCATCATTATCTTAGATGGCTTTTTAGGGAATTGCGCACCCACAGGATAGATGATGTTTATCAGACGAGCATCGGCAAGATACTTAATATAGTTCATTACTGTAGCTCTACTGGTATCTATCTCTTCTGCAAGTTTGCTGATGTTTGGAGCCTTTGGCCCATCGATAGCCAAGAGATAGAATAGCTTCTTGATCTTTGCTAAATATTTTAGCTCTATCTGCTTGATAAACAAGATGTCTACTTCGATCATCATGTTCATTGTCTTGAGCAGATTCTCGGAGAAGTTTCTGTTTTCTAAGAAGAAAGGGTAGAAGCCATGATGAACGTAACTCTGGAAATATTCAGCAGGACTTGCCTTTGGCAATATCTGCTTTATTATTCTCTCATGGTCGTGAAGGATTTCGTCAAGTGTGTAAGGCTGAAAATTGTTGCCAGTCTTGAGATTTAAGAATTCTCTAAATGAGAAGCCACGAAGGTTGTAGCTCTGTACTAAACCTCCGATTTCGGGATTTTCTTCCTTAAGTCTCATCACGCTTGAACCAGTAAAAACAATCTTTAGCTCAGGATACAAATCGTAGCAAGTGCGCAACTGCTGACTCCAGTCTGGCTCTTTGAATACTTGGTCAATGAGCAACACCTTACCACCATTCTTTACGAATTCGCCTGCAAAATCAGCAATACCTCGTCCTTGGAAGTAGAAATTGTTCATATTGACATACAGACATTTTCTGTCGTCCTTGCCAAATTTCTCCTTCGCATACTGAAGCAAAAAGGAAGTTTTGCCTACGCCACGTGTTCCCTTGATACCAATCAAGCGTGCATTCCAGTCAATCTCATCCATTAATGAGCGGCGAACTGGGACATCATTGTGCTCAACAAGGTAAGCGTGTGTACGGTAAAATGCTTCCATAGAAGGTTTTGTTTCTTCGTCTAAAGTATGTTTTTTACTATTTTGCATGTCTTTATAGGTGCTTTTACTGTTAGTTCTGCACCGTTTCAAAAGATTTTGCCTTTAATCTTTGCAAAGATAATACTAATTTTGATATTTGCAAAGTGTAGATTACAAAAAGTTTAATTTTTTAGTTTTTTTGCACTTTTAAATGTGTTAGATATTGCATTTGATGAAAATTGCCGTAACTTTGCATGTATGAAATTACATATTTTCAATCCAGAACACGATACAGCTTTGGCAGCTAACAAGGCGCCATTCACACCTCCACATGCTGCACGCCAGCTTCATCACGACTTAGGTTTTATATCTGCCGTTTGGGCAGATGAAGGAGATTTTGTTGTTGTCGACGACAAGGAATCTGCTAAGGAGTCGTTGAAGCGAATAGGTTATGAAAGCCTAAAGTGCATACTCATCGAACCTCAGGATATTGCAAAGCTGAATGCCGAGCCGCTCGATGAAATCTGCGTGTGGGGATGGGATAAGGCTATTAAGCGTAGACTCTCAGACTTAGGATTGGTATGTGATAATATTATGCCAACAACTGAGCTTTTGGATCAATGGCGTATATATAGTGGTAGAGCGTGGGCTGCAGAAAATATTCTGAAGCCATTAACTAATGCTGATTCTAATTTTGTTGGCTCGTCAAGCGTGGCTACCTCTGTAGACGAAGCGCTTAATCCTTGTGATTTGGAAGAGTGGGTACTTAAGTCGCCATGGAGTTGTAGCGGACGTGGCGTACGCTATGTTGCTCGCAATTCTGTAACATCGCAATTGCATGGTTGGATAGCTAACACCATAAAGCAGCAGGGGTATATTATGGTAGAACCACTTTATACTAAGATTCTCGACCTTGCAGCAGAATTCTATAGCGACGGAAATGGTCGTGTAAGCTTCCTTGGTTTGTCGTTGTTTGAAACCAAGAACGGTGCTTATACAGGAAATATTGTAGCGCCAGAGGCTCGCAAACTTGAGGTTGTTTCAAAATATATTCCTCTTAATATTTTGGACAAAGCAATCGCTGATATAGTTAGCCTAACAAGCTCGCAGTTTGATGGTACTTTCAAGGGTCATTTCGGTATTGACATGATGGTTGTTGCCGAGAAAGATAGAGGTTTCTCTTTGCATCCATGCGTAGAGCTAAATTTTCGTCGCACCATGGGTTATGTGGCATTATGTTTAAACACAGCCGACGATATTCCTACAAAAGTTATGCGAATATCTATGGATAAAAAATATCGCCTCCGCATCACAGAGAGCGAAGACGATATCTGGAAATAGTATCTTTTGTTATTAAATAATGTCGTACGACCACATTAAGAATGCAAAAATCATAATAGCCAAAACGATTAGTGTATAGTATGTAATTTTTCCCATCAGTTCCCAACGACGTTTTTCGTTTTTCATCTGTCTTCTGAACTTGTCAGCTCCATCCTCGTGATAATGAGGGTGGTGATGGTGATGATGAGGGGTGTTACTGTTTTGTTGTTTAAGTTGAGTATTGTTCATAACTTGTTTGTTATTTAAGTTGAGTATCAATTGCTTGTTGTTTATATCCTAAAATAGATATAGCGTAAATTCTTAGAATCTGAAATCCACTTCTACATCTACCATGTTGTAGTTGTGGTCAGTCTTCAAAGAGCGATCGTTGATGCGAGCAAACTCTGCACTAATCTGGAAATTGCGGTGGAACTCATAGTCGGCACCAAACTCATATTGTGTGCGAGCCTTGCTCCAATCGGCTGTTGGTCTGTATAGGTCGTAGCGAGCCTTTACGTGAAGCTTCTTCTTGATGATTGGCGCAATAGCCAAAGCGTAGAAACCGTCAGCCTTATTGCCAAGCGATGAAAGATTGCAATCCTTTGAATTAGCGTCGTTAGTGTTTACAAGCGACTTTGCAAAAGCCTCGCCGGTAGAGTGGATATACTCAGAGCGGAATGTCCAGTCGTTAACTACATACTCGCCACTAATTGCATATCTGTGCTGGTTAAGACTTCTTACACCAGTCTTCTCGGTTCCATCCTCTGCGGTCCATTTGCCATCGCGAGCGTAAGAGCCTTCCCATCCGAATACACCAAGGCGCATTCCCTTTACAGGCATCACCCATACACCACCGATAACATCCTTGCGCTGGTCAACATCCTTTACATTGATGCCCTGACCGTTGTATACTCCCACCTGATAGTGGAGAAGTTCGCGACCTGCAGCATTTTTAATGATGTCGCCTTGGAATTGTACACCAATATCGCGACCATTACTTGCATGACCACCAGCACGATCTGAGAAACCTGCCAATTTTGATACGTTCTGTGAGTAGCTCATGAAGCCCTGGTCTACAGGGTGCATAGGGTTCTCAAAAGTGAAAGCACGCTTAAACTGACCTACCTTTACTCTGAAAGCCTTGTATTTTTGCCATTCAGCAAACAAGTCTACAACTCTTGGCGAACTACCCAAGGTAGATGTGTTGCCATTGAATTGTATCTGAGCTTTCCAATAGAAATCCTGTACAACTCTTCCTTCAAGCGAAAGGCGCAACATTCTAAGATTGAAAGAGTTAGACTCTTTGCCTTCTTGGTCGCTTGCCTGGTATTGTACCATTCCATAGCCCGAAAGCTTCACATTATTTATCCATGCAGGAATAGCTTCTTGAGCTATACCGCAAGCAGCTGACATTAAAAGACATGCTGAAATAAATATTCTTTTCATGTTTAAATTAGTAATTATATTTTGTTTGCAAAATTAACAATAAATTATTATATAGGGAAAGAAAAAACCTAAAATCCTTTAGAGTAATAAAAGTTTTTTATACTTTTGTAGGTGCTAATATAAAATAAGAACGTATACATATTATATATATAGATGAAAAAACTAACTTCTCCTTGGGCGTGGATTCCAACCCTCTATTTTGCTGAGGGAATACCATACGTTGCTGTGATGACCATTTCTGTGATTTTGTATAAGCAGATGGGACTTAGCAATGCAGACATCACATTCTATACTTCTTGGCTATATCTGCCATGGGTAATAAAACCTTTGTGGAGTCCACTTGTAGACCTTGTGAAAACCAAGAGGTGGTGGATACTCATAATGCAACTACTCATAGGAGCTGCATTAGGAGGCGTAGCTTTCACCATTCCAACCAACTTTTGGCTTCAAGGAACATTGTTCTTCTTTTGGATAATGGCATTCTCGAGTGCTACTCACGATATAGCTGCTGATGGCTATTATATGATTGCCCTCGATGAGCACGAACAATCGTTGTTTGTTGGTATTCGTAGCACCTTCTATCGTTTGGCAACAATCATTGGCTCTGGCGTTCTCGTAATGATTGCCGGTGCATTGCAAGAACGATTTGGACAGTCTATTCCGCTGTCGTGGAGTCTGATGTTTTATGGAGCCTGTGCTCTGTTTGTTGCCCTTTGGCTTTGGCATAGTGCTGTGTTGCCAAGGGTTAAAGAAGGCGCAACTACAGCTGATAATGTAGGTGAAAAGCAATGCTTGGAACCCGAAGCAGAGCAGAAGAGTATGTTGGGACTAATTGTAGATTTCTTCACTAAATTCCCTGTGAAAGAAACCATCATAGGCATTTTGTTTATGTTGCTTTATCGTATGCCAGAAGGTTTGTTGGCAAAAGTTTCAGCCTTGTTTCTTGTAGACAATACTGCGGTTGGAGGTTTGGGACTTACTGCCGAGCAGTATGGTTTGGTGCAAGGTACCGTGGGCGTTATCGGACTAACCCTTGGTGGTATTATTGGTGGTATATGCGCTGGTGTTGGTGGCTTAAAGAAATGGTTGTGGCCAATGGTTTGCGCCATCACTTTGCCTGATGCTGTCTACATTTATCTAAGCTATTGTTTGCCAGATAATTTGTACATTATCAATGCCTGCGTTTTTGTAGAGCAGTTTGGCTATGGCTTCGGTTTTACTGCCTATATGCTCTATCTTATTTATTATAGCCGTGGCAACTATAAAACATCTCATTATGCACTCTGCACAGCCTTTATGGCTCTTTCGATGATGATACCGGGATTGTTTGCCGGACAGTTGCAGGAAGCAGTTGGTTATCAGTCGTTTTTCCTAATAGTCATGGCTTGCTGCATAGTGACTTTTATTATGGCAGCACTAATCAAGATAGATCCTGAATTCGGTAAAAAGAAGTAGGATGATTAAAGGCTAAATATCAATATCTGACTATCAAATATTGGTGTTTAGCCTTTATATTTACTTCTTTATAATCATCTGTCTTTTAAGATAAAAAAGGCAATAAATTGCATTGTCTGTACCAGCTTAGTGTTACTTGAGTGTAAGCAAGGTGATACTCCAGTACCAGCAGGCTGAAACTGCAGTACCAGCTTAGCTACATTGAAATCGGTACTGGGAGACTGTGTAAAAGGAGCCTGTTTTGATGTTGTTGTTAGCAATAATTAAATTAATCTCTTACCTATTTTAATATAATTTATGTGCTATCTTTTGCCTTAATATTAATAATGTTGTACTTTTGCACGTAAAATAAAAAATAGAACAAAGTAGAACTATAATAAAACACATTATCATGGCAGAATCTATTGATATCCGTGAATTGAACATTAGAATAGAACAGCAGAGCGGCTTCGTTACTAATCTCGTAGCTGGCATGGATAGAGTTATTGTTGGACAGAAACACCTTGTAGACTCTCTCCTTATTTCACTTCTTAGCGATGGTCACATCCTTCTTGAAGGTGTACCAGGTTTGGCTAAGACTTTGGCTATAAAAACCTTGGCACAACTCATTGATGCCGATTATTCTCGTATACAGTTTACTCCAGACCTTCTTCCTGCCGACGTGGTTGGTACTATGATTTATTCTCAGAAAGAGGAGAAGTTTCAGGTGAAGAAGGGTCCTGTGTTTGCTAACTTTGTGTTGGCAGACGAAATCAACCGTGCTCCAGCTAAGGTGCAGAGTGCTTTGCTCGAGGCTATGCAGGAACATCAGGTTACTATCGGTGAGCAGACATTCTCGCTCCCAAATCCATTCCTCGTGATGGCTACTCAGAACCCTATAGAGCAGGAAGGAACTTACCAGTTGCCAGAGGCACAGGTAGACCGTTTTATGCTCAAGGTGATTATCGATTATCCTACACTTGAAGAAGAAAAACTCATTATTCGCAATAATATCAAGGGCACATCGCCTGTGGTTACACCTGTTACAACAGCAAGCGAGATAGTAAAGGCTCGCGAGGTGGTAAATCAGGTTTATCTCGACGAAAAGATTGAGCAGTATATTGCCGACATCGTGTTTGCTTCACGTTATCCAGAGCGCTATCAGCTTGCAGAATTGAAGGATATGATAACCTTCGGCGGAAGTCCTCGTGCCAGCATCAACCTTGCTAAGGCTGCTCGTGCTTACGCCTTTATCAAACATCGTGGCTATGTAGTTCCTGAAGATGTTAGAGCTGTGGCTCACGACGTGATGCGTCATCGTATCGGTCTGTCGTATGAGGCTGAGGCAAGCAATGTGACAAGCGAAGAAATCGTTTCAAGCATCATCAATAAGGTGCAAGTGCCTTAATGAGGAAAGTGTGAAGAATGAAGAGTGAATAATTATGGATACACAAGAAATCTTAAAGAAAGTCAGGAAGATTGAGATAAAGACACGCGGATTGAGCCAAAACATTTTTGCGGGTCAGTATCATTCTGCCTTTAAGGGTAGGGGAATGGCTTTCTCTGAGGTTAGGGAATATCAGTTTGGCGACGACGTTCGAGATATAGACTGGAATGTCACAGCTCGCTTTCATCGTCCTTTCGTCAAGGTGTTTGAAGAAGAGCGTGAACTTACTGTGATGCTCTTGATCGACGTTTCTGGTTCGCTCGACTTCGGTACCACTAAGCAGATGAAGCGAGATATGGTAACCGAGATTGCTGCCACTCTTGCTTTTAGTGCTATTCAGAACAATGATAAGATAGGTGTTATATTCTTCTCAGACCGCATTGAGAAATATATTCCTCCTCAGAAGGGTCGCAAACATATATTATACATCATTCGCGAGATGCTCAACTTTGAGCCTCAGAGCAAGAAGACCGATTTGGGTATGGCTTTCGAGTATCTGACAAGAGTGATGAAGCGCAGATGCACAGCCTTTGTGCTTAGCGACTTCTATCAGCGTGGCGACTTCTTGAAACCATTACAGATAGCAAACTCTAAGCACGACTTGGTGGCTATACAGGTTTACGACCCGTTGGCAAAACGATTGCCAGATGTAGGCTTGCTAAAGGTTAAGGATGGCGAGACAGGTCATGAGATGTATATCGACACTTCGAGCAAGAAACTTCGTATGGCACATGCCAAATACTGGATGCAGAAGGAAGGCGAACTGAAGCAGACCTTTGCCAAGAGTAAGGTTGACTGGACGAGCGTAGCCACAAACGAAGACTATGTAAAGGCTATGATGCTTTTGTTTGCGCAACGCAACTAACATTGATTTAAGAAATGAAAACTATTTCAAGAATATTGTCGTATTTGCTGCTGTTGGCTGCATGTGTGGTGTCGGAAAAGGCATCAGCACAAGTGTCGGTACAAGCAAATATGGATTCTATAGAGATACTAATAGGCGAGCAGGCTCACATGTTTGTTGAGGTTACTGCCAAGAAGGGTGCCGCTATCTCGTGGCCGGAACTCAAGCCTAATACTTATCTCGTGCCTGGTGTAGAAATCGTGGATGTTACCAATGCTGACACTTCGGCATTGGACAACGATATGGTGAAAGTAGTTCGCAAGCTTACCCTAACTTCTTTCGACAATAAGCTTTATCCTATACCAGGAATGAAGGTTAAAGTGAATGGTAAGCAATATGCTGCTAACACTTTGGCGCTTAAAGTGTTGACAGTAGACGTCGATAGTGTTCATCCTAACCAGTTTTATCCACCAAAGGATGTTCAAGACAATCCTTTCAAGTGGAGCGATTGGAGTGGGGTGATAGCTGTTGGCGTGTTGTTATGGTTGCTTGTTGTTGCCATGATTTATCTATTGGTACGTCTGAAGCAAAACAAGCCTATTATCACTCATATCAGAATTGTTAAGCGTGTGCCTGCTCATCAGAAAGCTCTTAATGCAATTGACAAGATTAAGGCCGACCACATGCAGACAAGCGAAGATCAGAAGACTTACTACACTCAGCTTACCGACACCCTTCGTCAGTATATTCAGGAACGTTTCGGATTCTCGGCTAAGGAGATGACTTCGTCAGAAATCATCGACCGTCTACAGAGCAATGGCGACAAGACTATGATTGACGAATTGCGCGAACTCTTTACTACTGCCGACTTGGTGAAGTTTGCCAAGCATTCTACGCTTATCAACGAAAACGATATGAACCTCGTGAATGCCATCAACTTCATCGACCAAACAAAGGTTGAGGGACAGCCTACCGAGGAGCGCATAGTGCCACAGCTTAGCGAAAACGAGCAGAAGCAACGTTCTGTGAGAATAACCATCAAGGGCTTGCTCTATGGCTTGGCTGTGATGATAGTTTTGGCAGTTGCTTATGTGGCATATAACTTGTATTCACTTTTGAACTAAACGAACAATGGAATTTGCTAATAAAGAATATTTCCTGCTTCTGTTATTGTTGATTCCATATATATTATGGTATTTCCTTGATAACAAGAAAAAGGAACCAACTTTAAGAATGAGCGACACCTTCGCTTACCTTTATGCTCCAAAGAGTTGGAAGGTGAGGTTGGTGCATCTACCAATGGTGTTGAGATGTATTGTCTTCTCATTGGTAGTGATAGTGCTTGCTCGTCCTCAAACTCATAACTCTTGGGGTAGCCGTACTGTAGAAGGTATCGACATTATGCTTGCTATGGACGTTTCTACATCTATGCTTGCTGAAGATTTGCGACCAAACCGTATGGAAGCTGCTAAGGATGTTGCTGCTGAGTTTATAAGCGGTCGTCCAAGCGACAATATTGGTCTTACCATCTTTGCAGGCGAGTCGTTTACTCAATGTCCAATGACTACCGACCATGCCAGTTTGCTCAACCTGCTGCAGAATGTTCGTACCGACATGGCTGCTATGGGACTTATCGAGGATGGTACTGCCATTGGTATGGGATTGGCTAATGCCGTTAGCAGATTAAAGGATTCCAAGGCAAAGAGCAAGGTGGTAATCTTGCTTACCGATGGTTCTAACAACCGTGGCGACATTTCTCCTATCACAGCGGCGCAGATAGCTAAGAGCTTGGGCATCAGAGTGTATACTATTGGCGTAGGAACCAATAAGGTGGCACGCTATCCAATGCCTGTAGCTGGTGGTGTGCAGTATGTGAATATCCCTGTAGAGATTGACAATAAGACTCTCTCAGAGATAGCTGCTCTTACTGATGGTAACTTCTATCGAGCTACAAACAATAAGGAACTGCAACAAATTTATCACGATATCGACAAACTCGAAAAGAGCAAGATGAACGTTAAGAAGTTCTCGAAGCGATATGAGGCTTATCAGCCATTTGCCTTGGCAGCCATTCTGCTGTTGCTGTTGGAGATATTGTTGCGCAATACAGTTTTAAGGAGAATACCTTAAGCATCATAAAATAAATTGATTATGCTGAGATTTGAAGATCCTATATACCTATATATGTTGTTGGCAGTACCAGCCTTGGTATTGCTGCGACTTGCTTTGTGGCGCATAAGGAAAAAGAAGCTGAATGCTTTGGGCGACTATGCTTTGCTCAAGCAACTGATGCCTGATGTTTCGAAGTATCGCCCTACGGTGAAGTTCTATCTGCTTGTTGCTGCCTACACCATGTTGGTGTTGTTGCTTGCACGTCCTCAGATGGGAAGCAAGATATCGCGCGAGAAACGCAATGGTATTGAAGCCATCATTTGTTTGGATATCTCGAACTCTATGTTGGCGCAGGATGTAGTGCCAAGCCGATTAGACAAGTCGAAGATGATGATAGAAAACCTTATCGACAACTTTACCAACGACAAGATTGGTCTTGTGGTGTTTGCTGGCGACGCCTTCGTACAGCTTCCTATCACCAGCGACTATGTTTCGGCAAAGATGTTTCTTTCTAATATCGACCCTTCGCTTATTGCTACTCAGGGTACAGATATTGCTCGCGCCATAGATATGGCAACAAAGAGCTTTACTAAGCAAGAGAAAGTGGGCCGCGCCATTATCGTTATTACCGATGGCGAAGACCATGAGGGTGGAGCCAAAGAAGCTGCCGCGGCTGCTTATAAGAAAGGTATAAACGTGTTTGTGCTTGGTATTGGCGACCCTAAGGGTTCACCTATTCCTATGGCAAATGGCGGATATATGACCGACTCGCGAGGCGAAACTGTGATGTCGGCATTGAACACTCAGATGTGCCGTGAGATTGCTCAGGCAGGTAGTGGCACATACATTCATGTAGACAATACAAGCGATGCACAAGAAGATTTGAACGAAGGCTTGGCAAAGCTCCAGCGTGGCGAAACAGACTCTGTTATTTACAGCGAGTTTGATGAACAGTTCCAGGCTTTCGGCATTCTTGTTATATTGCTTCTCATAATAGAAGTATGTCTGTTGGAAGTTAAGAATCCAACTCTTGGAAAGATAAAACTATTCAAAAGAAAATAACGCTTGGTTGCGATAATGCCATCAAATACGTTTGATAGTTTATTTGCTAAAGATTTATATTAGATTATGTTAAAGATCTACTCATATTTATATAAGAGCATCATGCTGTTGCTGATGTCAACATTTGCACTTACAGCATCTGCACAAGCCGATCGTAAGTTTATCCGTAATGGAAACAGACTGTATCGTCAGCAGCAGTTTGCTAAGGCTGAAGCAGAATATCGCAAAGCTCTGTCGGCAAACTCTCGCAACACCCAGGCTTCTTACAACCTTGGTTGCGCACTATTGCAGCAGCAGAAAGACTCTGCAGCAATTGCTCAGTTTGAGAATGCTGGAAAAGCAGAAACAAGCAAGCGCAGAAAGGCTATGGCTTACCATAACATGGGTGTGATTTGTCAGAAGCATCAGATGTTTTCTGAGGCTATTGAGGCTTATAAGGAGAGCTTGAGAAACAATCCTTCTGACAATGAGACCAGATACAACCTTGAGCTTTGTCGCCGACAGCTGAAGAATCAGAAGAAGAACGACAAGAATCAAAATAATAAAGAAGATAAGAATAAAGACAAGCAAAAAGAGCAACAGCAAAAACAAGATAAAAAACAGAGCGACAAGCAACAGAAGCAGCAGCAACCTCAGCAACAGATGAGCAAAGAGAATGCTGAACAAATGCTTAATGCTGCAATGCAGGAAGAGAAGGCTACACAGCAGAAGCTAAAGCAGAAGCAACAGCAGCCACAACGTCGTAAACTTGATCAAAACTGGTAATTTGCTAATGAGTATGAAAAGAAGTAGTATATTTCTTATATGTCTATTTGTTGCCTGTGCATGCTTTTCGCAGGTTATCCGTGTGTCGGCTCCTTCGAGAGTGGAGGCGGGCGAAAACTTCCGTGTCTCTTTCAAGGTGACAACACAAGATGTTGACGATTTCCGTTCTGGATTACATTCTACTGATGTTGTAGAGGTGATAGCTGGTCCTTACACATCTTCTGAGTCAAGTTTCCAGATGGTGAATGGTCATACTTCGTCATCGTCGTCGATTACTTACACTTATACTTTGTATGCAGCAAAGAGTGGCGTATACAATATTCCTGCTGCACACGCAAGGGTAGGCGGCAAGCAGATTTCTTCAAGTCCTGCCAAGGTGACTGTGGTCGGTTCGGCACAAGGACGTGGCAACAATTCACCAAAGATGCACGAAGACGACAACTATCAGCCACATATGAGGGCCGCCGGAAGTGCCATCTCGGGTAGAGACCTGTTTATAAAGGTTAGCGCCAATAAGAAAAAGGTGTATGAGCAGGAGCCTATCTTGCTCACATATAAGGTTTATACTCTCGTTGACCTGACACAGCTCGAAGGTAAGATGCCTGAGCTAACAGGTTTCCATACTCAGGAAATACCTTTGCCACAGCAGAAGAGTTTCCATATCGAGCGAGTTAATGGTAAACCATATCGTACCGTTACTTGGAGTCAGTATGTGATGTATCCTCAGATGACAGGAAAAATGGAGATTCCAAGTATCACCTTCAAGGGTATCGTGGTTCAGCAGAATCGTTCGGTAGATCCTTTCGAAGCTTTCTTTAATGGTGGTTCTGGTTATGTTGAGGTGAAGCGTAATATCGTGGCTCCTTCTATCAAAATAGATGTACTGCCATTGCCACAGAAACCTGCCAACTTCTCGGGTGGAGTGGGTAAGTTTAATATTTCTGCTCAGCTTAATAAGAATGAACTAAAGGCTGGCGACCCGTTGTCGCTAAGAATCGTTGTGGGTGGTATTGGCAACTTGAAACTCATCAAGCAGCCTGTTGTTAACTTCCCTAAGGATTGGGACAAATATGATCCAAAGGTAACTGACAAGACTAAGCTTACTTCCAACGGTCTTGAGGGCAACATGATTTATGATATTCTTGCTGTGCCTCGCAATCAGGGACATTATACAATTCCGCCTGTAGAGCTTACTTATTATGACACATCGCTCAATCAATACAAGACCATCAAGACTCAAAGCTTTGAGATTGAAGTGGCAAAGGGCGATGGTTCGCGCTCATCTGTTGTAGACTACAGCAAAGATCAGCCAAAGGATATAAAGGATATTAAGAAGGGAGATGCAGAATTGCATTCTGTAGACAATTTCTTCTTTGGTTCCGTTGGCTACTTGATGTCGTTATTAATTCCTTTTGTTGCCTTTGTGGCTTTGCTCGTAATATTCCGCAAGCGTGCTATCGATAATGCCGACTTAGTGAAGATGAAGGGTAAGAAGGCTAACAAGATTGCAACTAAGCGTTTGCGCCAGGCTAACAAGCTGATGCTTGCTGGAAAGTCAAACGAATTCTACGATGAGGTGTTGCGTGCACTTTGGGGTTATGTAGGCGACAAGCTAAATATGCCAGCCGAGAAACTCTCTCGCGAAAATATCTCAGAGAAGTTGCAGTCGCATAATGTTGACGATAATACTATTAGCAAGTTCCTTAGTGCCATCGACGATTGCGAGATGATGCGATTTGCTCCTGGCGACCCAGAGGGAAATATGAATAAGACATTCGAGAGTGCTATGACTGCTATCATGGAGATAGAAAATGTTATGAAGAAGAAATCGAACAAGGCAAAAGCTTTTGGTTTTTCTTTCGTATTGATGATACTTATGCTCATGCCATTGTCGGCTAATGCTATCACAAAGCAGAATGCTGACGATGAATATGCAAAGGGCAACTATCAGCAGGCAATAAAGGATTATCAAGAGATATTGAAGACAGGAGTGTCGTCAGAGATTTATTATAATCTCGGCAATGCTTATTATCGTACAGATAATATCACTCAGGCTTTGCTTTCTTATGAGCGTGCTTTGCAACTGTCGCCTGGCGACAACGACATTCGTTTTAATCTTCAGTATGCACGATCAAAGACTATTGATAAGATAACACCAGAGACAGAGATGTTCTTTGTGACATGGTATCATTCGCTGGTCAACTTCACAAGCGTAGACCGTTGGGCTAACACAGCTATCGTCTCTATCGTAATGGCTTTGTTGCTAATATTGGTATTCTTGTTTGCTCCACAGATGTGGGCACGCAAATCGGGATTCTATGGCTCTGCTGCCTTCTTGCTGTTGTTTGCTTTTGCAAATCTCTTTGCATTCCAGCAGAAGCATGAGCTTGAGACAAAGCAGGGGGCAATAGTAATAGCACCAACAGTTAATGTAAAGAAGACTCCTGCAGCTTCGGGTACTGACGTCTTCGTTATCCACGAGGGTACACGTGTAGACATCACAGATAGAGGTATGAAACAATGGAGAGGTATCAAACTTGCCGATGGCAGAGAGGGATGGCTCAAGACTTCGCAAATAGAGGAAATATAATATACCACAGGTATGCAGACATTAATAGATTTTGATTCCCAATTATTCATGATGCTCAATGGTAGCGACTCGTCGTTTGTTGATGGCATCATGATGGTAATCACCAACGGCATTACTTGGATTCCGTTGTATATTGCTCTGTTATTGTTGGTGATTAAAAACAACGAGTCGATGACGCAGATTGTTATCTTTACATCTTGCGCCATAGGTTGCGTATTGCTTTCCACTATAGCTGCCGACTTCATAGCAAAACCTTTGGTTGAACGTTGGCGACCATCGAGCGACCCTTTGATAAAATATGCAGTAGATGTAGTCAACGACTATCGACCAGGCAAATATGGTTTCTTCTCTGCTCATGCTGCCAACACCTTCTCGTTGGCGTTGTATCTTAGTCTATGGGTAAAGAACAGACTATTCTCTTTTGCCATAATATCGTGGTCGTTGCTGAATTGCTATTCGCGAATTTATCTTGGCGCTCACTATCCTTCTGATGTTGTGGTAGGCTTGTTGGTCGGTGCTGTCATTGCAGTATTGTTTTATCTGCTTAGTCGCAAACTGTTTTTTAAGATAAGTTCCAATTTTAATTATGTATCAACTCAATATTCTGCTACTGGTTATAGTGTTACCGATATTGACATGGTGCTCACAGTGATAGGCTTCCTTTATATATTGATTATAATAATTCCGCTGTTATAAACAACCGCAGCAATAAAAGAAATTATGTTATTCTGAAATCATGGAAACAAAACATATACATATTAGTGATTACAACTACGACTTGCCAGACAGTCGTATAGCAAAAATCCCTGTTTCGCCTCGCGACACAAGTAAGTTGCTTGTTTATCGTCATGGCGAAATATCTGACGATATATTCTATAATCTTCCTAAATATCTGCCTGAGAAATCGCTCATGGTATTCAACAATACCAAGGTGATTCAGGCACGCATGCACTTCCGTAAAGAGACTGGAGCATTGATAGAGGTGTTCCTTATGGAACCTGCTGCGCCAACTGATTATGAGCTGATGTTCCAAACTCGTGGCGAATGCTCATGGCTGTGTATGGTTGGCAATTTGAAGAAATGGAAGGAAGGTTCGCTCGTGCGCACTTTTGATGTTGCTGGCACTACCATCAACTTCAAAGCCACTATGCGTAGAGACATCATCGACGCAAAGAGTGGGGGTACAAACTATTGGGTAGACTTCGCATGGGATAATCCTCAGGTGTCGTTTGCCGAGATCCTTGATGCTGTTGGCGAGTTGCCAATTCCTCCATATTTGAATCGTGAAACTCAAGATAGCGATAAGACAACTTACCAGACTGTTTATTCAAAGATAAAGGGTAGTGTGGCTGCACCTACTGCAGGTCTTCATTTCACCGACAAGGTGCTTGCTGCCATTGATGCTGCCGGCGTTCGTCGTGAAGAATTAACTTTGCATGTTGGTGCCGGAACCTTTAAGCCTGTGAAGAGCGAGGAGATTGATGGTCACACCATGCATACAGAATACGTTTGTGTGCGTAGAGACACTCTGCAGACTTTGCTCGACTATGATTGTTGTGCCATTGCTGTCGGTACTACGAGTGTGCGCACCCTTGAGAGCTTGTATTATATGGGTGTGAAATTGGAGGCAAACCCTGATGCTGCAGAGGAAGACTTGCACGTCTGCCAATGGGAACCATACGAGAAAGCTGACGGAACTCCTGTTGGTGGCAACCTCGTTGATGGTATTACTCCTCAGAAAGCAATTTCTAACATCATAGCATGGCTCGACAAGAATAATCTTAAGACTCTACATTCAAGTACTCAGATTATTATTGCTCCAGGTTATGAATATAAGATAGTGAAGGTTTTGGTTACAAACTTCCATCAGCCTCAGTCTACGCTTTTGCTTCTCGTCAGCGCATTCCTCAAAGGCGATTGGCATAATGTCTACGACTATGCTCTCTCTCACGATTTCCGTTTCCTCAGCTATGGCGATAGTTCAATCCTCATCCCGTAGTAAGTGAAGAACGAAGAGTGGAAAACGAAGAACGAAGAGTGAATAATAGGGTTGGGTTCGTCGCAGCTCGGCTGCGTCGCTTTCCTTCCCAATTTTAAAACCTTAAAACAGAAAGAAACATGAAAATAGGAGATAAAGTTAGATTTCTCAGCGAAATGGGAGGCGGCAAGGTTGCTGGCTTCCAAGGTAAAGATATTGTGTTGGTAGAAGACGAAGATGGCTTCGAGATTCCAATGCGCATGAATGATGTTGTTGTTGTCCAGAGCGACGATTACAACTCTCGCAATGCTCTTACTGCAAAGATGCAGCAAGCAGAAAGCAAACAGCAGGCTATGAGCGATGGTCGCTCTATCAAGGCTATGATGCATGCAGGACAGGAAGATGCTGCCAACGAAGCATCGGCTGCAGAGTTTGATACTGTTGACCTCGACAAGGAGATTACATACCGTGCACCTGTAGAAGAGCGCAAAGGTGGCAACTTGCTTACCGCTTGCTTGGCTTTCGTCCCTGTCAACATCAACGAGATGACAACAACTCGTTTCGACCTTTACTTTGTCAACGACTCCAACTATTTCATCAACTATGTAATGCTAACTGCCGATGGGGCCAACTGGTCAGTATTCTCGCAGGGCGAAGTTGAGCCAAACACCAAGGCTTACATAGAGGAAATTAGCAAAGAAGACCTCGACTCATTATCTCGCGTATGCATCCAGATGTTTGCTTATAAGCGCGAAAAGTCGTTTGTCTTAAAGCCAGCTATCGATGTTCAGTTCCGCATTGATGGTGTTAAATTCTATAAGCTTCACACCTTTACTGAAAACATCTATTTCGAGTCGCCAGCTCTTATATATAATATTGTAGAGAACGACCAACCAATTCGTTCGCTCGTTGTTGATGCCAAGAAGTTGAAGCAAGAGATGTATAAGTCGGCAAATGCTGATGCAAACATCAACTCGCAAGCCGATAATGGCAATAATGATGGCTACGTGCGTCGCTATGACGATGGCAAGAAGCATGGCAACCCATTCCTCGTGAAGCGTCGTGGCGATGAGGATGTGGTTGTTGTCGACCTTCATATCGACTCCTTGCTCGATTCTACTACCGGTATGACTTCTGCCGACATTCTGAATTATCAGATGACAAAATTCCGAGAAACGCTTGCTCAATATAAGAATAAGAAGCAACAGCGCATCGTCTTCATCCATGGTAAGGGCGAGGGTGTGTTGCGTCGTGCTATTGTCAATGACCTACAATATCGTTATAAGCACTATACTTATCAGGATGCCAGCTTTCAGGAATATGGATATGGTGCCACACAGGTTACGATTAAATAATATAAACTATCAATACTACGCTTTATGCAATACGGATTTATTAAAGTGGCAGCAGCCGTTCCAACAGTCAAGGTTGCTGACTGCCAGTACAACCTAAAGAAAATCGAGTCGCTAATAGCGCAAGCCGAAGGGCAGGGGGTAGAGATTATCACATTCCCAGAGCTCTGTCTTACTGGCTACACTTGTCAAGATCTATTCCGTCAGGAACTTCTCTTGCAGGCTTCTGAGACAGCAATCTTTCAGTTGCTTGATTTCACTCGCAAGTTGCGTGTCATTTCTATCATTGGTTTGCCACTTGCCGTTGGCGACTTGCTTCTGAATTGTGCTGTAGTCATCCAGGCTGGTCAGGTTATGGGTGTTGTGCCTAAGACTTACCTTCCTAACTATTCAGAATTCTACGAGAAGCGTTGGTTCTCGTCGGCTCAAGACCTTCGTGCTGCTGAGGTTCGTGTTGCAGGCAACAAGATACCTATTTCTTCCGACCCTCTGATATTCTGTACTTCAGATGGCGTGAAGTTTGGTATTGAGATTTGCGAGGATGTTTGGGCTCCAACTCCTCCAAGTAATCATCTTGCTCTTGCAGGAGCTGATATCATCTTCAACCTCTCTGCAAGCAACGAACTTATTGGTAAGCGCCATTATCTTATGAGCCTCTTGAAGCAGCAGAGTGCTCGTACCATTACAGGCTACGTTTATGCTTCTGCAGGATTCGGTGAGAGTACTCAAGACCTTGTTTATGGTGGTCATGCTTTCATCTACGAGAATGGAACCTTACTTGCTGAAGGACAGCGCTTTGCCATGGAAGATCAGCTCATCACCACTCAGATTGACGTAGAGCGTCTGCGTGGCGATCGTCGTGCAAATACCACTTACACCAATGCTCAGCGTAGCATGATAGGCACCAACATTCGTCTTGTTGACATGCATTCTGCTTGCCAACGCGACTTTGTTCTCGAGCGTGATGTCGATCCACAGCCTTTCATTCCAAAGGACAGCAATATGCAGGCGTCGTGTCAAGAAATCATCGACATCCAGTCCATGGGTCTTGTTAAGCGTCTTGTGCATACTTCTTGCAAGCGAGTTATCATAGGTATTAGTGGTGGCTTGGATTCTACACTTGCCTTGCTCGTCTGCGTTCGTGCTTTCGACAAGTTGCAACTTCCTCGCAAGGGTATTATCGGTGTCACGATGCCTGGCTTCGGCACTACCGACCGTACTCACAATAATGCCGTTGACCTTATGAATTCTCTTGGAGTAACATCCTACGAGATTTCTATTGCCAAGAGCGTAATGCAGCATTTCGAGGATATTGGTCACGACCCTAATATTCATGATATTACCTACGAGAATTCGCAGGCTCGTGAGCGTACGCAGATTCTTATGGACCTCAGCAATAAGTTTGGTGGCATGGTTATCGGTACAGGCGACCTCTCGGAACTTGCTTTGGGTTGGGCAACTTACAATGGCGACCACATGTCGATGTATGGTGTTAATGCAAGCGTGCCAAAGACTCTCATCAAGCATCTCGTATACACTATTGCCGACGAGCTCGACGAAGCTTCTGCCAAGACGCTCCACGACATCGTCGACACTCCAATCAGTCCAGAACTCATTCCAGCCAACGAAAATGGAGAAATTGAGCAGAAGACAGAAGACCTCGTGGGTCCATACGAACTTCACGACTTCTTCCTCTACTATTTCCTTCGTCATGGTTTCCGTCCAAAGAAAATTCGCATCCTTGCCAACAAGGCTTTTGAGGGTAAGTTTACCGACGAGGTTATCCTCCATTGGCTTAAGATATTCTGCCGCCGTTTCTTTGCTCAGCAGTTCAAGCGTAGCTGTCTGCCTGACGGACCAAAGGTTGGTAGCTGTAGCCTTAGCCCTCGTGGCGATTGGCGCATGCCTTCTGATGCAGCAAGCGCTTTGTGGTTACAAGATTTGGAATAGAACAACGTAGTTTCTAAAGCAATGTATAATATAAAAAGCGACCTTAGTGTTTATAATCACAAACATCAAGGTCGCTCTTTTTTACCTTTTTACTTTTTTACCTTTTTACCTTTTTACACTTTTACATTTTTAATAACTTTCGCAGGATTGCCCACCACAACAACTCCAGATGGTACATCCTTCACCACCACGCTTCCTGCTCCTATGGTCACGTTGTCGCCAATAGTTACACCGGGCAGAATAGTTGTTGACCCACCAATCCAAACATTGTTGCCTATAGTTACTGGTCGTGCCCATTCGTTGCGAGTGTTGCGTTCCGTTGGGTCTGTGCTGTGGCAAGCTGTATAGATGCTCACGTTAGGGCCGATGAAGCAGTCGTCGCCAATAGTTACGTAAGCCTCATCGAGCACTACGAGGTTGAAGTTGGCAAAGAATCTTTTGCCTACGCGAATATGCTTGCCATAGTCGCAATAGAATGGTTGGTTTACGAAGGTGTCGTCATCGCTCTTACCAAGAATCTTCTGTATCTTCTCGTTTCGCTCTTTCAACTTCGTTGGGCGTATCTGGTTGTATTCCCAGCAAGCGTCCTTACATTCATTAAGCAACACAATAAGTTCTTCGTCGGCAGCAAAATATTCTTCGCCAGCGAGCATCTTCTCGTATTCTGTCTTCATATATTTGTTATAAGAGCATGAATGCCTAAGCCACAATCAGTGGCATTAAGCATTCATTATTTATATCATTTTTATTCTTTTACCAAGCAAGCGTCGAGCATGTCGGTGATGGCTTGCTTATCGAGCTTCTGACCGATAAAAACAAGCTTCTGCATGCGGTCGCCGTAGCGCTCATCCCAGTCGCGCACCAATCCTGGTTCACGCTTCATAAGGTCTGCCAATTCGTCTGCAGGCATTGTCGCATACCATTGTCCTGCATTTGTTAGTTTCACCTGTCGTCCTGCCTGTTCAAACAAGTAGCAAGTCTGCTGCTCATCGTTGAAATAGCAGATTCCCTTACAGCGAATTATATTCTTTGGCCATAAGCGAGCTACGAAGTCGTCGAATCTGCCAAGATACATTGGCTGTCTACGATAGTATACGAATGTGCCAATACCATACTCCTCAACTTCGCCACCTTCGTGGTCGTGGTCATGGTCATGATGGTGGTGGTGATGGTGGTGTTCATGCTCATCCTCATGTTCGTGATGATGATGCTCCTCATGTTCATCATCGTCCTCATCGTGATGATGCTCCTCATGCTCCTCCTCATCGTGATGCTTTTCAATCTCGCTGATCCATGTTGCTGAAGTTGCTACTGAGTTGAAGTCAAACATATTGGTGTTGATAATCTTGTCGAGGTCTACATCTCCATAGTCGCAATCTATGATTTCAGCCTTTGGCTGCAAGCCACGAATAATCTGATGAAGCTTTTCGCGGTCGGCAGGCGAAACCTCACTTGCTTTATTCAGCAGAATCATGTTGCAGAATTCTATCTGTTCTATCAGCAAGTTCTCGATGTCGTCTTCCTCAAGATTCTTTTTCAGTAAGTCGTTTCCGCCATCAAATTCGTCGAGCATGCGCAGTGCATCCACCACAGTTACTATGCAGTCGAGCTTAGCAATGCCATGCTGTATGAATTCTGGTCCCATCGAAGGATATGAGCAAATGGTCTGTGCAATAGGTGCTGGCTCGCAGATTCCGCTTGCCTCGATAACTATGTAGTCGAAACGCTCCATGTTGGTGATGTCGCGAAGCTGACCCACGAGGTCCATCTTCAGCGTACAGCAAATGCAGCCATTCTGCAGAGCCATCAGCGAGTCGTCTTTTTGGTCTACTATGCCACCTTTCTGAATCAAGTCGGCATCAATATTCACTTCGCCAATATCGTTGACGATAACAGCAAACTTAATACCGCGTTTGTTTGTTAGAATCCTGTTTACCAAAGTAGTTTTGCCGCTGCCAAGATATCCTGTGAGCAGCAGCACTGGTGTTGTTTTCATAATGCTATTCATTTTATGCCCTTTCCGACAGTTCGAGCCAGCGCATAGTCTTCTCGTCGAGCTCATCCTGCAGTTTAGGCAGTCGTATACTTTTTTCTGTTATTTCTTCTACACTTATCGTTCCCGAGCTTAGAGCTTCTTCTATGGCTTTCTTCTCTGTTTCCAGCTGTTCGATGTCTTTTTCCAGTTGCTCAAACTCTCTCTTCTCCTTAAACGACAGCTTCTTGCGCTCTGTGGTGTTATTGCTGTTTGTTGGCTTCTTAGCCACCTTTGCCTCAGCCTTTGGTGTCTTTTCAGTCTCCTCTTTAGTCTGCAACTTCTGCCATTCGCGATATTGTGTGTAGTTGCCAGGGAAATCCTTAATCTCGCCTTCGCCCTTGAAAACCAACAAATGGTCTACCACCTTATCCATGAAATAGCGGTCGTGACTCACCACGATTACGCAACCAGGAAAATCCTGCAAATATTCTTCCAACACCTGCAGAGTCTGAATGTCAAGGTCGTTGGTTGGCTCATCGAGCACAAGGAAGTTTGGATTCTTCATCAACACCGTACACAGATACAGCTTTCTTCGTTCGCCACCGCTTAGCTTATACACATAGTTCTGCTGTTGCTGAGGTGTGAACATGAAATACTGCAGAAATTGTGCTGCCGTCATGTGTCTGCTCGAACCCAGGTCGATGTATTCAGCAATATCCTTTATCACATCGATAACCTTCTGTTGGTCGTCAAACTTCAATCCCTCTTGCGAGAAATATCCAAACCTCACGGTGTCGCCGATGTCAAATCGTCCACTATCCGGAGCCACCTGTCCAAGCAGCATTTTGATGAAAGTCGACTTTCCAGTACCGTTGTTGCCTACGATACCCATCTTCTCAAATCGTGCGAAGTTGTAATAGAAATCCTTAAGTATCACCACTTCGTGGTCGCTGTCGTTGAATGATTTCGACACATATTGGCATTCAAAAATCTTAGAGCCAATATACACATTGCTTGCCTTCAGTCGAATCTGTCGTTCCTCGATGCGCTGTTTTGCCACACGCTCCAAGTCGTAGAAAGCTTCCTCACGATATCTTGCCTTATGTCCGCGAGCCTGAGGCATACGTCGCATCCACTCCAGCTCTGTGCGATAAAGGTTGTTTGCTCTTGCAATCTCAGCTCTGCGGTTGTCTATACGCTCCTGTCGTTTTTCCAGATAGTAAGCATAGTTGCCACGATATTGATAAATTGTGCGATCATCGAGTTCCAAGATGATATTGCACACACGGTCTAAGAAGAATCGGTCGTGAGTAACCATAAGCAACGTCTTGTTGCCACGATTCAGAAAGCCCTCCAACCATTCTATCATGTCGAGGTCAAGGTGGTTGGTAGGCTCATCCAGCATTATGAAGTCGGGCTCTGTGATTAGCACATTCGCTAATGCCACACGCTTCTGCTGTCCTCCAGATAGCTGCCCCATAGGTTGCTCCAGGTCTCTAATCTTCAGCTGTGTCAACACCTGCTTAGCCTTCAACACCTTTTCTGGGTCGCCATGATGATTAAAGCAAGCATCCAGCACCGACTCGTTGGGGTTGAACTTAGGTGTTTGCTCAAGGTATCCTATCTTTATGTCGTTGCGATAAATAATGTCGCCGCTGTCGTGACCTTCTTTTCCTGTCAATACAGAGAGTAGGGTAGTCTTGCCCGTACCGTTTTTGGCTACAAGACCAACCTTCTGTCCTTCTGCTATAGAAAAAGAAATGTCGTCGAATAGCACATCTGCACCAAAACTCTTGGTCAGATGTTGCACATCGAGAAATGGAGTTTGTGTTGCCATGATTCTTATTCCAGCGTTTTATTTATGCTTTCTACATAATCCAACACTTCGTCGCGTCCAATGGCTTTCTCGCTCGACGTAATAAAATAAGGTGGAAGCTCCTCCCAAGTGTCCTTCAGTGCATCCATCCATTTCTTGGCATTCTCCTTTGCCTTAGGCATGCTCACCTTGTCGGCTTTGGTAAAGATGATAGAGAAAGGCACACCGCTTTCGCCCAACCAGTCTATAAATTCGCGGTCTATCTTCTGTTGGTCGTGGCGCACGTCGATAAGCACAAACAGGTTTATCAGCTGTTCGCGTTGCAAAATGTATCCCGAAATCATCTGCTCCAATTTCTTCTGCACACTCTTTGAGCGCTTGGCATATCCGTAGCCTGGCAGGTCCACCAAATACCATTGGTTGTTTATGATGAAATGGTTTATCAGGAGTGTCTTTCCTGGAGTTGCTGATGTCTTGGCCAATCCTTTATGGCGACACAGCATGTTTATCAAACTTGATTTTCCTACGTTCGAACGGCCTATGAAAGCATACTCAGGCTTAGTGTCCTTAGGGCACATATTCACGTTAGGGGCGGAGATTACGTATTCCGACTTTGTTATTTCCATATTTAATATTGTGTATTTTCTGCAAAGTTAATAAAAAAAACATATTTGGATAGATAAATGAATAGTTTTTTGTAATTTTGTGGGCAAATAAAACGCAAGTATGAAACAGATAAATTGGGGATTTATAGGATGTGGCGAGGTTACAGAGAAAAAGTCTGGCCCTGCTTTCAATAGTATCGAAGGCTCGCAGGTAGTAGCCGTGATGAGTCGTTCGGAGCAAAAGGCTCGCTCGTATGCTGAGCGCCATCACATCCGCAAATGGTATAAGGATGCTCAGTCGCTTATCGACGACCCTGACGTAAATGCCATTTATATTGCCACTCCTCCTTCAAGCCATGCCACCTTTGCTATTATGGCTATGAGGGCAGGCAAACCTGTGTATGTAGAAAAACCTTTGGCGGCGAGCTATGAAGACTGCATCCGCATCAACCGTATCTCTGAACAAACGGGTGTACCTTGTTTCGTAGCCTACTATCGTCGTTATCTGCCATATTTCCAGCGTGTAAAACAGATTATCTACGAGGGCGTAATAGGCAAGGTCATAAATGTTCAGGTTCGCTTCTCTGTGCCTCCTCGCGACCTTGACTATAATACTCCCGACAAGCTGCCTTGGCGATTGCAGCCCGACATTGCCGGTGGTGGCTATTTCTACGATCTTGCTCCTCATCAGCTCGACCTCTTGCAACATATCTTTGGCGTTATCACTCGTGCTCATGGCTATTATGCCAACCGTGCCAACCTGTATAAAGCCGAAGACACTATCTCGGCAGCTTTCATGTTCCAAAACGGATTGCCAGGCTCTGGCAGCTGGTGCTTTGTTGGTCATGATAGTGCCAAGGAAGACCGCATCGAGGTCATCGGCGAAAAGGGTATGGTGTCGTTCTCAGTATTCAACTACGACCCAATCCATCTTGTCACAAGCGAGGGCGACAAGCGTATCACGGTGCCAAATCCTCCTTATGTTCAGCTACCAATAATCACCGAGGTTACTCGTCATCTTCAGGGTATTGGCGTTTGCGAGTGTACCAGCGTTAGTGCTACTCCTGTAAATTGGGTAATGGACAGAATGTTAGGCAAATACTAATTGTCGATGAAGAAATACTCCATCCTTCTTTGTTTGCTGTCTTTGTTGGTGTGCTTCCCATTTTCAGTCTTTGCACACCATGATTCAGGCAATGCTACAGACAGCGTTGCAACTATCGCTATTGTCGATAGTTTGCCAGCGTCGGCAGAAAGTTTGCCAGCGCCTGCGGTGAAAAAGAAGAAGGGTTTTCTGCGTCGTCTGCATGATAAGCTGAAGGATTTTTCGCGTGTTGATACTAACTATATCGAGAAGCAGAAGTATAATTTCACAGCTATGCTTCAAAACACCAACACCTTCGAGCGCTACGAGCTTATTAGCAAGAGCGGACAAACCATCGACTTCGCTCCCGAGCCATCTTATAAGATTGGACCTTATATTGGTTGGCAATGGATTTTCCTTGGCTACACCGTCGACTTCACCCACCTTCGCGGTAGCGACAATCGTCAGGATTTCGACCTCTCGCTCTATAGTAATCAGATAGGCGTCGACTTGTTCTATCGCAAAACTGGCGACAACTACAAAATTCGCTCCATGCATCTTGGCAACGATGTTGATACTCGTGCCATGAATGACATAAGTTTCGATGGCTTCAAAGCAAGTATCAAGGGCTTTAATCTTTACTATATCTTTAATCATAAAAAGTTCTCATATCCAGCTGCTTACAGCCAGAGCACCATTCAGCGTCGCTCTGCTGGCAGTCCACTCGTTGGTATTGGCTACACCAAGCATTCCATCGACATCGATTGGAACAAACTTCAGCGTCTTGCCGAAGACAAACTTGGCACCGAAATAGCTGCTACAAAGATTGATTCTGCCCTCATGTTCGATAAGGCAGAATTCCTCGATTATTCCATTTCGGGCGGCTATGCTTACAACTGGGTGTTTGCTCGCAACTGGCTCTTTGATGCCTCGCTCTCGCTTGCTCTGAGCTACAAGCGAGCCAAAGCCGATGTTGCCAATAGCGGCACCTTCCTTCGCGATTTCGATTTCAAGAATATTAATCTTGATGGTGTTGCTCGCCTCGGACTTGTGTGGAACAACATGCGCTGGTATTATGGTGCAAGTGCCATCTTCCATACTTATAACTATAAGAAAAAACAGTTCCGCACCAACACCATCTTTGGTAGCGTGAATGTTTATATAGGATTTAATTTTTGGTAATTCCAATGACTCGTATCTATTCTTTTTTATTTCTCTTTTTTCTGCTTTCCGCTCCTAAGGCTTATTCCTTCACCAAGGTTTCTCCAAAGGCTCATTCTTATTCCTTGGCTGATGTCGATTATAGTAAAGCAGACTCAACAAAGGTTGTCAAACTTCTGCGCGAAGCCTCTCGCCTAAAATCGTCCACCAATTGGATGACCTATTTTGGCAAACAGTTCTGTGGTGTGCCCTATGTGGCTAAAACTCTCGAGCGCAACAATACCGAACGGTTAATAGTCAACCTCCGTCAGCTCGACTGCACCACCTTTGTCGAAACCACTCTTGCACTTACTCTCTGCGCCAAGAATGGCAAAACGTCCTTTGCCGACTATTGCCACTATCTGCGCCTTGTGCGCTATCGTCAGGGTAGGGTGTCTTACCCTTCTCGCCTGCATTATTTCACCCAATGGATAGACGACAATTCTTCGCTTGGCTTTGTCAAAGAGGTCACCTCGTCTTCTAAACCTTTCACGGCGCTGCAAACCCTTAACATCGATTTCATGACCACCCATGTCGATCTTTATCCTATGCTCAAGGGTAATAAGCCTGCCATTGCCGAGGTCAGAGCAGGCGAAAAAGCCCTCAATGGTCGCAAGTTTCGCTACATCCCAAAACGCTCCATCGACAACTCCTCGTTGCTCCGTCGCACCATCCACGATGGCGACATCCTTGTCATGCTCACCAGCAAGAAAGGACTGGATACCAGTCATATAGGCATTGCCGTTTGGCATAAAGACGGACTCCATCTTCTCAATGCTTCTCAGCTTCGCCATAAGGTTGTGGTCGAATCAAAACTATTCCGCGATTACATGCTTTCTCAGAAATCGCAGACAGGCATTAGAGTGGTTAGAGTGATGTAAATACGCAAAAATCAACTGATTAGTTTTGATATGTCGTGTTTTTTGTATAATTTTGTACCAAATTTATAGTATATGGGAATATTTGGCTTATTTAACAAGAAAAAGAAGGAGACTCTCGATCAGGGTCTTGAGAAGACCAAGCAGAGTGTTTTTTCTAAGTTGACACGTGCTATTGCTGGTAAGTCTAAAGTCGACGACGATGTGCTCGACAACCTCGAAGAAGTCCTTATCACCAGCGATGTCGGCGTTGATACCACCTTGAAAATCATTGAGCGTATCGAGGAGCGTGTGGCTCGCGATAAGTATGTTTCTACTTCCGAGCTCAATGGCATTCTTCGCGACGAGATTGCGTCTCTTTTGAGCGAAAACCATACAGAGGATAACGATAATTGGGATCTCCCTGCCGACCATAAACCTTACGTTATACTCGTTGTGGGCGTAAATGGTGTTGGCAAAACCACTACCATCGGCAAACTTGCTTATCAGTTCAAGAATGCTGGCAAAAAGGTTTATCTCGGTGCTGCCGATACCTTCCGCGCAGCTGCTGTAGAGCAACTCTGCATTTGGGGCGAAAGGGTAGGAGTGCCTGTAGTTAAGCAGCAGATGGGTTCCGACCCTGCTTCCGTTGCTTTCGACACTCTGCAGAGTGCTAAAGCCAATGGTGCCGACGTGGTATTGATTGATACTGCCGGTCGTTTGCACAATAAGGTTGGACTCATGAACGAGCTCAAGAAGATTAAGGATGTTATGAAAAAGGTTCTTCCTGAGGCTCCTGATGAGGTTATGCTCGTGCTCGATGGCTCTACTGGTCAGAATGCTTTCGAACAGGCCAAGCAGTTTGCTGCCGTCACTCAGATCACATCTCTCGCCATCACCAAGCTCGATGGCACAGCCAAGGGTGGAGTGGTGGTTGGCATTAGCGACCAGCTCAAAGTACCTGTTAAATACATTGGTCTTGGCGAAAAAATGGAAGACCTCCAGCTGTTCAATAAGCGCGAGTTCGTAGATTCGCTCTTTAACAACTAAACTTTGCAATGAAGAAAAATCAGATAGACTTTATTACTCTTGGATGCTCTAAGAATCTCGTCGACAGCGAGCTGCTCATGAAGCAGTTCGAAGCCAACGGCTATCATTGCGTCCACGATTCTAATCGTCCACAGGGCGAAATCGCTGTCATCAACACCTGCGGATTCATTGGCGATGCTAAAGAAGAGAGCATCAACACCATCCTTGAGTTTGCTCAGCGTAAAACCGAAGGCAAACTCAACAAACTCTACGTCATGGGTTGTCTCTCGCAGCGATACAAAGACGAGCTCGAAGCCGAAATCCCTGAGGTCGACAAATACTATGGCAAATTCAACTATAAGCAGTTGCTCACAGAACTGGGTAAAGCCGAGGTGCCTTCGTGCAATGGCGTTCGCCATCTCACCACACCACGCCATTATGCCTACCTCAAAATCAGCGAGGGCTGCGACCGCCATTGTGCTTATTGCGCCATTCCTCTTATCACCGGCAAACACATCAGCCGACCTAAGCAAGAGATTCTTGCCGAAGTAGAACGCATGGTTGCCGAGGGTGTGAAAGAATTCCAGGTCATTGCCCAAGAGCTCACATATTATGGTGTCGACATCGATGGCAAGCGCCATATTGCCGACCTTATTTCCGACATGGCAGACATCAAGGGTGTCAAGTGGATTCGTCTCCATTATGCTTACCCTAACCAGTTCCCTATGGAACTCCTCGATGTTATGAAGCAAAAGAAGAATGTCTGCAAATACATCGATATTGCTCTTCAGCACATCTCCGACCACATGCTCACAGCCATGCATCGTCACGTCAGCAAGCAAGACACTATGAATCTCATTGCTGCCATGCGCAAAGCTGTTCCGGGCATCCATATTCGTACCACCTTGCTCGTTGGCTTCCCTGGCGAAACAGAGGAAGACTTCCAAGAGCTTGTCGACTTTGTCAAGTGGGCACGATTCGAACGTATGGGAGCCTTCGCTTATTCAGCCGAAGAGGGCACTTATAGCGCCGACCATCTTGTCGACGATGTTCCTGATGAGGTAAAGCAGGCACGCTTGAGCAAGCTCATGGCAATCCAGCAGCGTATCAGCGCTGAGATCGAAGCCGAGAAGGTGGGCAAGGTACTGAAAGTCATCATCGACCGCAAAGAGGGCGACTACTATATCGGACGCACCGAGTTCTGCTCGCCAGAGGTTGATCCTGAGGTGCTCATCAAGGCCGACGACAAAACTCTCCGCACCGGTTGCTTCTACGATGTAGAAATCACCTCCAGCGAGGAGTTCGACCTCTATGGAAGAGTAGTATAATCGCTCCCTCCGCCCTTGTCCGATGTCGTTTCTACAACATCGCTCATCCCTCTCTCACCCCTCATTCTTTAATCTCTTTATATTAAATATGAATAATAAGGAACTAATTGCTGAACTAGCACAACAGACAGGATATTCTCAGACCGACACTCAGAAGCTTGTCCGCACATTGGTAGATGAAATGGGAATCCGTTTCACCGAAGGCGATAGTGTTTACCTCAACAACTTCGGCACCTTCGAAGTTAAGAAACGCATGGAAAGGGTAGTGGTAAACCCTGGCACCCAGCAGCGCATGCTTGTGCCGCCAAAGCTCGTTCTCAACTTCAAGCCCATAGCTTCTATTAAAGAAAACTTAAAGAATGGAGGATTGCAAGATGAGTAAAGTATCAATCACTGAACTCGCCTCTAAGCTTATGGAGAAACACGGGCTTAAGCGTACCGAGGCTGAATTGTTTATCCGCCAGTTTGTTGGTGTTATCAACGACGGACTAAAAAATGATAAATCAGTAAAGGTAAAAGGTCTTGGCACATTCAAGGTCCAAGCCGTTAGCGCCCGTAAGAGCGTGGATGTCAATACAGGCGAAGCCATCGTCATCGAGGGCAGAGACAAAATCTCGTTCACAGCAGAGGCTGTTATGCGCGACCTCGTAAACGCTCCTTTCGCTCAGTTCGAGACCGTCATCGTCAACGATGGTGTCGACTTCTCCGAAATCGACGCTAAACACGAAGCCGACAATACAGAAGCCGAAGAGCCAGCACCAGCAGTTGTAGAGCAAGCTCCTGCAGTTGAGCCAGAGCCAGCTGTAGAACCTGAGCCAATAGTTGAGCCTGAGCCTGCTCCTGCAATAGAGCCTGAGCCTGCTCCTGCAGTTGAGCCTGAGCCTACAATTGTCGAGCCAGCTCCTGTTGTTGAGCCAGCTCCAACAGCAGAGCCAACTCCAGCAGTCGAAGATTCTGAATCCGATACCGACGAGCTTGAAGCTAAATCAAAGTCATACAAGAATACAATCATAGTTCTTGCATCCTCGTTAGCTTGCGTAGTCGTTCTTGCCGTAGCAGGCTTCGTCTACATGTTCTCGCAGATCGAAAAGCGCGACAATCGTATCGCACACCTCGAAACCCAAACAGCAACTCTTGCTGACCGCATGATGAAGACTCACATGTCGCCAGCTCCTGCAGCCAATCAGCCTGCCGCTAATGACGAGGCAGACAACATCTTGGCAGCCAACGAGCAGAAGATAGAGGCTGCACAAAAAGCTGACAAGGAGAATAATCTTAAGGCAACAGAAGCAAAGCCCGAACCTAAGGCGGAAGCAAAGGCTGCAACCAAGCCAACCGCAGAAGCTAAGGCTCTTGCTGCCAAGCCTGCGCCTTCTATCCCTTCGCAGTCAGCCTACGACAAAGATCCTCGTGTTCGCACAGGTGCCTATGTCATCACAGGCATTGCCAACACCGTTACGGTCAAAGCTGGTCAAACCATGTCTTCTCTCAGCAAGACCTACCTCGGTCCAGGTATGGAATGCTACCTCGAAGCAGTCAATGGTGGCTATCGCGAACTCAAAGCAGGAGAAAAAATCAAAATTCCAGCTCTTAAAACCAAAAAGAGCTTGAAGAAATAAATAAATCAAAACAGCCTCACTCCCTACTTCTTGGGGGTGAGGCTGATTCTTTTATACATCTTTATCCATGCTTTCTTGAGAAAATGCTCAAGTTGTCTGATGGCTTAAATACCACCTTGCTATGCGCTTCGATAGTAATCTTCTCCTTTGTCTGTGGATTCATACCCTGGCGTGCTGGCACTTCCTTAACAAAAAATCTACCGAAGTCAGGAATCGAAACCTCGCCATCGCCTTCGCATATATTATCAGCTATTGCGCCTAACACCATGTTCACATAAGTTGCAGCATCAGCCTTCGAGATGCCAGCCTTCTCTGCCACAGCGGCAGCAAGTTGAGTTTTGTTCATTTTGTTTATTTTTAGAGATTAAGGTTACAAAAGTAACAATAATTATCTAAAATCCATCATCATCTCCCTATATTTTTATTACCTTTGCACCGTATAATTTATTTTAATACCATTATTTCTCACACTTATGCATTTAGCAGAATTAATATTCTTTGGTTGCTTTACAATCTTTGTCATCGCAATCCTACTTCTCGACACCCTCGTCATCGATAAGAAAGCACACGAAGTTTCAATGAAAGAAGCAGGAATCTGGACAGCCGTTTGGATTATCCTTGCCCTCTTGTTCTCAGTATTCCTATGGTTCCATGGCGACTTAGTCCATGGCATCAACAATTTCAGCGACCTGCAAGCCGTTACCACGAAATACGCATCCCACATCAAACTCAATCCCGACGACTTCGAGTGGAGCCTACAGCAATATCGCCACCACATGACCATTTCCTACATTTCTGGCTATCTGCTCGAGAAAACACTCTCTGTCGACAATCTCTTCGTTATGATGATGATTTTCACATCCTTTGGCGTTAGCAAAAAGGAATACCAGCATGTGCTCAACTGGGGTATCTTTGGAGCCATCGTTTTGCGCTGCATATTCATCTTCCTTGGCTCAGCCTTCGTCACTCGTTTCTCTTGGCTTCTCACCGTCTTTGGTCTATTCCTTGTGTATAGTGGCTTTAAGATGTTTTTCGAGAAAAAGAAAGACGAAGAAGTCGATGTTGCCAACCATCCTGTAGTAAAATTCCTATCGCGCCATTTCCGTGTCACAAGCGAATTCCAGGGCGACCATTTCTTTGTGCGCAATGCCGGCAAACTCTTCATCACCCCTCTCTTCATCACCGTCGTCTTCATAGAGTTTAGCGACCTTGTGTTTGCTTTCGACAGCATTCCTGCCATATTCTCTATCACCATCGACCCTTACGCGGTATTCTTCTCCAACATCTTTGCCATCCTTGGCTTGCGTGCCATGTTCTTCCTCTTGGCAGGCGTAGCCGACAAGTTCTGGCTCTTAAAACCAGGAGTTTCATTCCTCCTGCTCTTCATAGGTATCAAGCTCCTCATCCACGACTTCATCGAAATCGATGCCGTTTGGTCGTTGGTATTCATTGTCTTAGTCCTCGTAGTCAGCATCGTTGGCTCATTAGTAGTAAAGAAGAAAACAGCATAAGCATATTAGCAATCTTGCGCCCTATGCGATATAGGGTGGGGGATTACAATCAAGCAGCCTTCAGACATAGGGTTCGTCCCTTGCCTGAAGGCTGTTTTTCGTTTTTGTTAATTCAATATTTTCCTTTTACCTTTTTACTTTTCTATAACTTTGTGTAGATTCGAGATATTAGTGTTCGTTTAAACCTCCAACATTAAGGGTTTATCCCACATTCGTGGTATTCGGATTAACGCTTTTATGTGATATAAAATACCACGGCAGGTCGATTGTGAGGGTGTTCTACGAGATTGTAGTGCCACAGATAGATAGTATGCGCACACATGGCGACAGACTCATAAAAAATAAGAGAGAATTAATAGAAAATATTACTATATTTCATCTATAATGATTACCTTTGGCCCCGAAAAAGCTGGAGGTAATCATTATTGTATAAAAAATTTCAAAAACAACCATACACATTTTTATGAGAAAAGAAACAAAAGCTATTCACACCCCTTTTCAGAAACGTGATGCTTATGGATCATTATCGTTTCCGGTTTACAACACAGCAGCCTATGAGTTTGATACAGCCCACGACATGACGGAGGCTTTCTCGGGTAGGGTGCTGGAGCCTGACTATTCGCGAGTGATGAACCCTACGGTTACTCATTTCGAAAACAGAGTAAAGGCTCTTTCTGGGGCTGAGAATGTTTTTGCCATGAACACAGGAATGGCTGCTATTCTCAACACGTTTATGGTGTTTGCTGAAGCTGGTAAGACTATCGTCACTTCAAACCACCTCTTCGGCAATACTTTCGCTCTCATAACAAAAACCCTTGCTCGCCTTGGCGTGAAAGCTCAGGTTGCCGACCTTACAGATACCGACTCTCTCGACAAGATTATTGCCGACGATGCTTGTCTCATCTTTGCTGAATACATCACCAATCCGCAGCTCGAGATAGTTGACATTAAAAAACTTTCTGAGGTGGCTCACAAGCATGGATTGCCACTCATCGTCGACACCACAGCCGTGCCTTTCACAGATATCGATGCTCGCGAATTGGGTATTGATGTAGAGGTGCTGTCGAGCACAAAGTATATTAGTGGTGGAGCAACATCGCTTGGCGGACTGATTCTTGATTTCGGCACATTTAAAGAGGTGAACCAGCGCATCCGCTTTGAATTCCTGTTCAATCTCGGCACCTATATGACTCCGCAAGTGGCTTACATGCAGACTCTCGGACTCGAGACTCTCAATGTGCGCTATCAGAAGCAGGCACAAAATGCCTTGGACCTTGCTAAGGCTTTGCAGCAACTGCCACAGGTGAAACGAGTAAACTATCCGGGTCTTTCGCTTGGCAAGCCATTTGGAGCAATGCTCACCATCGACCTTGAATCAGAACAGAAATGTTTCGACTTCCTCAACAACCTGCGCCTAATTCGCAGAGCCACAAACCTGTTCGACAACAAGTCGTTGGCTATACATCCTTACTCTACAATCTTCGTTGGCTTCACTCCTGAAGAGAAGAAGCAGATGGATATTTTCGACACCACCATCCGCCTTTCTATGGGATTGGAAGATGTAAACGATCTCTTCGAAGATATTAAGCAAGCACTTGATAAATAATTATTTATGAACTACGATTTTGATAAGATAATAGACCGCTCAGGGTCGGGCGACTTGAAGCACGAGGTGCTCAAGGAACGCTACGGACGCGACGACCTGATTGCACTATGGGTGGCTGACATGGACTTTGAAACTCCATCGTTTATCCTCGATGCTATAAAGCACCGCTTAGAGCATCCTGTTTTCGGCTACACCATCGAACCAAAAGAATATTGGCCTACCGTGTGCAAATGGATTGCCGACCATCACGGCTGGCACGTCGAGCCACAATGGCTCACCTATGTGCCTGGTGTTGTGAAGGGAATAGGTATGGCTATAAATGCATTCACACAGCCTGGCGATAAGATATTGATTCAGACTCCTGTCTACCATCCTTTCCGCATGACCATTGAGGGAAACAACCGACAGGTGGTGCTCAATCAGCTGAAAGAATCTACCGATGGTTCGTTCTATCAGATGGACTTCGAAGGTCTGGAGAAAAACATCGTTGGCTGCAAGATGATGATACTCTGCAATCCTCACAATCCTGGTGGAATACAATGGGACAGAGCAACTCTTGAGCGTGTGGCACAAATCTGCCATAAGCATGGAGTCATCGTGATGAGCGACGAGATACATGCCGACCTCGCCTTGTTTGGTCACAAGCATATTCCTTTTGCCACAGTAAGCAAGGAGGCAGAAGAAATAAGTATCACATTCCAAGCGCCTACCAAGACTTTCAACATGGCTGGCATCGTGAGCTCTTATGCCATCGTGGCAAACCCGGAACTGCGTCAGCGCCTCTTCCATTGGATGGGAGCCAACGAGCTTAACGAACCTCACGTCTTTGCTCCTATTGCCACAATAGCAGCATTCCGGTATGGTGAAGAATGGCGACAGCAGATGTTGGCGTATATTGAGCAAAACATCCTGTTTACCGAAGAGTTCTTCAAGGCTCACATCCCTGGCATCAAGGTCATTCGCCCTGAATCGTCCTTCCTCGTTTGGCTCGACTGCCGACCATTGCACCTCAACCACGACGACCTGCAAGACCTCTTTGTCAATAAAGCTCGCTTGGCTCTCAACGATGGCGAAATCTTCGATACTGCTCAAAATCCTTATGCGCCATTGCATCAGCAATCAAGTGCCG
Source organism: uncultured Prevotella sp. (assembly GCA_934254985.1). Taxonomy (GTDB): domain Bacteria; phylum Bacteroidota; class Bacteroidia; order Bacteroidales; family Bacteroidaceae; genus Prevotella. The sequence continues at coordinate 45,970 of CAKQMS010000021.1, forward strand.
GTCGTGGCTTTATGCGACTGAATGTTGGCACTCCTCGCAGCATCCTCGCCCAAGCCCTTAAGCAGTTGGCTGAAGCCGTGGCGAGCTTATAAAGTCTATTATTTTATAGATAGTGTTTAATGTTTAGATGTTTTTTTAAACATAAACCTTATAAACCCCTGTCATTTTCTTCAGCAGAGCTTGCCATCTGCGTCTTGCCCATCCTTTACGAGAGTGTGACTCTCGATAGTCTGGACAAGCCACAGATGGCAGATGCGCTCACGCCTCTGAAGAAAATGGCAGGCAATAAACCAAAATAAACCGTTGCTTGAGAATGTCGCACACCCATTAAACACTACACACTACCTCAAGCAACGGTTTATTTGATTTATGTTAATTCAATATTTACTTTTTTACCCTTTTACCTTTCTAAATCTTCGTGTAGATTCGCTTTATTAGTGTTCGTTTAATCTCCAGCAACCGTTTTTTTTAAATCATTTACTGAACTTTCGCTTGTGATTCAAGTACGGGCTGAAGGCCCAAAAGCTCCTAGCCCAGGGCATCGCCCTGGGTATGATGGCAATCAGCAAGACGCCCTGTAAGGGCAAAAGCCTTATGTTTTGCCTGGAGTTTTTAAAGCTTTTGCCCTTACAGGGCGACAGGTTTGCGTCCGTAATTACCCAGGGCGATGCCCTGGGCTAGGGGCTT
>CAKQMS010000022.1 GCA_934254985.1 uncultured Prevotella sp.
TACGCTGAGGCTTCTCAGTGGGAGGAGAAGGCTAAGGATTTGGCTGCTCGTTTCATCAAGAACTTCAAGAAGTATGAAACAAATGAGGCTGGTAAGGCTCTCGTTGCAGCTGGTCCACAGCTCTAAGCGATTCTGTATTGATAAGAACATCTTATTAATATATATTGAGATGCCGACAGAAATGTCGGCATCTCTTTTTTTTATATGCTTTTTTGTCTATTTTCCATTTTCTATAAATAATATTGGAATATAGGTTGTTATTTTGCTCTTTTGATTGACATATGTCAACAAAGTTACATTTTTAGCAAAAAAATAAGAGAATATATTTGTAGTTGTAGAGAAAACACTGTATCTTTGCAGCGTGTTCGTGAGAATACATCACATAAAGTTTCATTAGGTTAGTAGTTTGATAGATTTTTTAAGGTAAAGATTATGTTAAGGTTTTCTATTGAACACAAGCGATGAGGTTTTGCCATTCGTGGCATTTTTTAGACCAAGTCGTTTTAACATATTCTTTGAAGGAACTGGTGCTCGTGAAGAGTACCAGTTTTTTTTGTTATTAAACTTGATGTGTAGGTAGTATTCTAAACAGACCTTAAAAATTATATACATTATGTTCTTTTATGATAATAAATTATTAAAAAGGACTCTTATTTGGATAATTCTGAGTAAATTTGTACCCAAAAACAATTTTCACGCATAATGTTAAAGAAGATATTGCCTATTTTCATGCTTTGTGCCATAGCTTTGTCAATGGCATCATGTCTTGAAGATGAAAAGGAAACGCTAGTATATTACGATGATACTGCGGTGACAGGATTCTCTATCGGAAATCTGAATAAGTATATCACAGTAAAGTCGTCGTCTGATTCGGATAGTATCGTAAAGTCTGTTATTGATGCAAGTTCTTATAGATTCACTATCAATAATGCCACACACGAGATATATAATGTTGACTCATTGCCTGTAGGTATTGATGTCAAGAAGGTGTTGTGTACTGTCAGCACTAAGAACTCGGGTTTGGCAGTATGGTATATGAAGTCGTCTGAAGGTAAGGACAGCATGACTTATTGCTCATCTACCGACTCTGTAGACTTCACCAATACTCGTGAGCTTAGAGTCTATAACACCAGCATGACCGCTTTCCGCAAATATACCGTTAAGCTTAATGTGCATCAGGAAGTAGCCGATTCTTTTGTTTGGAAGAATCTTGCCACAACTTCTGCTTTTGCAAATCTTCAGGCAATGAAGATGGTTAGCGTAGGCAATGCTATGTATGTATTCGGTTACGATGGTACTAAAACCATTCTTTATGCAGCCAACAGAAATGGCTTTGCCAATTTCGCAGAGTCGAATATCGTTCTTGATGCAGATGTCTATAAGAATGTGGCAGTATACAACGGACTTTTATATTTCCTTAATGGAACATCATTAGAGTCATTAGATGCTAACGGAACTTTGGCAACAGTTGCTGCTACTACTATTAAGCGCCTTCTTGGTGCGGGCAACAATCGATTGTATGCTTATTCCGCAGATGGTGCTATTGTATACTCTGTAGATGGTAAGGCTTGGATGCCTTGTGCTATGGATGGCGACGTTGCTTCGTTGCCAGAAAGCAATATGAACCTCTTGGCAATGCCATCGAAGACAAACTCTGATACATATCTGCTTTCGCTTGTAGGCTATGGTGCAAGTAGCAAATATGCCAATGTCTGGGGAAAGATAGAAGAAGATATCACAGCTACCAACGATCAGCCTTGGACACAATATGTGATGAACGACAATCAATTCCGTTTGCCTGCTCTCGCTAATTTGCAGACTTTCGTATATCAAAGAAAGATTATGGCAATAGGTGGAAAGGGTATCAATGGCAATGCTGACAAGGCGTTCTCTAAGATATATTCAAGCCAGGATGCAGGACTCACATGGCAGACTGATACTACATTAGTATTGCCAAAGACTTTTGCCCCTGAAAGCGATGTCTTTGCAATGACTATTGATGCCGACAACTTTATCTGGCTCGTTAGCGCAAGCAACGGACAGATTTGGCGAGGCAGACTTAATAAGCTAGGTTGGGCTAACAAAGAATAATAATAGGGTGTGGCTATCACCCCTCACTATATATAATAATGAGAAAAACAATCTTCATCATAATGCTGATCATAACTGCCATGAATATTCATGCGCAGGACGACCCGGAATATAAGATGGAGATAGGTGTGGGCACAGGATTGCTGACCTACGAAGGCGACTATAATGGCAATATCTTCAAGGAAAGTCAGCCTATGGCGTCGTTTATGCTCAGACGTGTGCTCAGTCCATGGATGGCATTAAGGCTTAATGCTATGTTTGGCAAGGTGAAAGGCTCGTCAGATAATGTAGAAACTAAATATCCAGAGTCGCTCACAGAACCATATAAATTTAATCGCAACCTCTACGACGCATGTCTAAGCTATGAATATAATTTCATACCCTATGGCACTGGGCGCGACTATCGTGGAGCAAAGAAACTCGTACCTTTTGCCTTTATAGGCTTGGGAGTAGTAGTTTCTTCGGGCGATGGTGAAACTAAGGGCGCATTCAATATGCCTATTGGTTTTGGATTGAAATACAAAGCTGGCAAACGTGTAAATATAGGCTTGGAATGGGCTTTACACCTTAGCCAAAGCGACGAAATAGACGGAAAGAAAGATCCATACGGCATAAAGAGTACTGGTATATTCAAGAATACCGACTGCTATTCGGCTTTGCAATTGTCGATAACATATAGCTTTTTGCCAAAATGTGTAACTTGCAACAAAGACTATTGATGAACAACGTGGATATAGAAAACATACCGCAGCATATTGCCATTATCATGGATGGCAACGGACGCTGGGCTACCGAACGTGGTAAAGATCGCAGCTTCGGTCATCAGGCTGGTGTAGAAACTGTAAGAAGAATAACATCGGAGTGTACCCGCCTCGGTGTTAAATATCTTACGCTCTATACTTTCTCTACCGAAAACTGGAATCGTCCAGCCGACGAGGTTGCTGCTCTCATGGGACTCGTATTAACTTCGCTCGAAGACGAGATATTCATGAAGAACAACGTGAGATTCCGTGTTATCGGCGATATTAAGCGTTTGCCAGAGCCTGTACAGCAGAAGCTGCAGGAGACAATGGAGCATACTGCCGGCAATACAGCAATGACCATGGTTGTAGCGTTGAGCTACTCGGCACGTTGGGAGATAACAGAGGCTGCTAAGGCTTTGGCTATCGAGGCTAAGAATGGCACTCTCGATCCTGAGGCTATAACAGAAGAGGAAATCTCTAAGCGCTTGTCTACCAACTTTATGCCAGACCCTGACTTGATGATTCGTACTGGTGGCGAACTCCGTATCAGCAACTATCTGTTGTGGCAGATGGCATACTCAGAACTCTATTTCTGCGATACTTATTGGCCTGACTTCAAAGAGGAAGACTTACAGAAGGCCATATTGAGCTATCAGAAACGCCAGCGCAGATATGGCAAGACCGAAGAGCAAATAGAAGAAGAAAACACAAATGACAATGAATAAGATAAGCAAGCTTTTGGCTACTACTGTTGTGATGCTGGCAAGCAGCGCTACGATGGTGGCACAAGACAAAATAGTGCATCCTGATATATCGTATGCCGGAACACCACGCGAATTGGTGCTCGGTGGTATGAACGTGTCGGGTATTGATGGCTACGAGGACTATATGCTCACCGGCATCTCTGGATTGCAGGTGGGACAGAAGGTGTCGTTGCCAGGAAACGAGATTACTGATGCCGTAAAGAGATACTGGCGTCACGGACTATTCTCGTTCGTGCAGATTTCAGCCGACTCTATCGTTGGCAATAAAGTATATCTGCACATTAAGCTCGAGGCACATCCTCGTGTGTCTACCATCAACTATATCGGCTTGAAGAAGAGTGAGCGCGAAGATATGGAGGAGAAACTGGGACTGCTTAGAGGTTCGCAGATTCATCCCGATGTGATAAATCGTGCCAAGATTCTTGCTAAGAAGTATTTCGACGATAAGGGCTTTAAGAATGCTGATATCAATATTCAGCAACGCACCGATGTGGCGCAGAAAAACCATGTCATCCTTGATGTCATCATCGACAAAAAGGAGAAGATGAAGGTTCGCAAGATTATCATTGAGGGTAATAAGCAACTGAAGTCGAGCAAGATAAAGGGTGGCTTCCTTAAGAAGGGTGCCTTTGCCAAGACCCACGAGGCTGGTACTTTAGGCTCTTTCCTCAAGGCAAAGAAGTTTACTCCTCAGCGTTGGAAGGAAGATAAGGAGAAACTGCTCGAGAAATATAACGAGCTTGGATATCGTGATGCATATATCGTTGAAGACAGCGTATGGAATAATGACCCTAAGCATGTCAACGTATATATAAAGGTTGACGAGGGTAAGAAATATCACCTCAGAAACATCACATGGGTTGGTAATACAAAGTACAACACCGACATGCTGAACAAACTCTTCACCATGGAGCGTGGCGATGTATACAACCAGAAACTCATGAACAAGCGATTGTCGGAAGACGAAGATGCTGTGGGCAACCTATATTATAATAATGGTTATGTGTTCTCACGCATTGAACCTACTGAGGTAAATATTGTAGGCGACTCTATCGACCTCGAGATGCGTGTTACAGAGGGACCACAGGCTCACCTCAACCATGTGCGTATCAATGGTAACGACCGCTTGTATGAGAATGTCGTTCGTCGTGAACTTCGTACCAAGCCTGGTGATTTGTTCTCTAAGGAGGCTCTGATGCGTTCTGCTCGTGAACTTGCTTCTATGGGACACTTCGACCCAGAGAAGGTTGTGCCAGATGTTAAGCCTGATTATGAGAGTGGTACTGTCGACGTAAACTGGAACCTTGAGCAGAAGAGCAACGACCAGATAGAGTTCTCGCTCGGTTGGGGTCAGACTGGTGTCATCGGTCGTGTGGGCTTGAAGCTCAACAACTTCTCTATGGCAAACCTCTTTAATAAGAATAAAGAGCATCGTGGTATCATGCCTATCGGTGATGGTGAAACCATGAGTCTCGGAGCCCAGACCAACGGTACATACTATCAGTCGTATAATATTGCATATTCCACAAGCTGGTTCGGCGGTAAGCGTCCTATCCAGTTTAGTGTCGGAGCTTACTATTCTAAGCAGACCGACGTGTCGAGCAACTACTACAACTCGGCATGGATGAACAACTATAGCAACTATATGTATGGTTACAACAGCTATGGTTACAACTATCGCAACTACGAGAACTATTACGACCCTGATAAGTACGTGAAGTTGCTCGGTGTAAGCCTTGGTTGGGGTAAGCGTCTGCGTTGGCCTGACGACTATTTCACACTCAACGTGGAATTGGCTTATCAGAGATATATGCTGAAGAACTGGCGTTACTTCCTTATCACAAATGGTAATGCTAACAACTTGAACCTCAGCGTCTCTATCAACCGTACATCTACCGACAACCAACTCTTCCCACGTCGTGGTTCAGAGTTTACGGCTTCTGTCACCCTTACTCCACCATGGAGTCTCTGGGATGGCAAGGACTACAAAAACCTTGCTACCAACTCAGCTTCACCTAACTACGTGAAGGAACAGCAGGAGAAGTATCGCTGGATTGAATACCACAAGTGGAAGTTTAAGTCAAAGACATATACAGCCCTCAGCGGTGGTCAGAAGTGCTTCGTGCTGATGACACGTGTAGAGATGGGATTGCTCGGTTCTTACAACAGATATAAGAAGAGCCCATTCGAGACCTACTACATGGGTGGTGATGGTATGAGTGGATATTCAACAGGATATGCTGAAGAAACCATCGGACTCCGTGGTTACGAGAATGGTTCGTTGACTCCTTACTATCAGGAGGGTTATGCTTACGACCGCTTTACTCTCGAGCTCCGCTATCCATTGATGCTTGGCAATACCACTATCTATGGTCTTGGATTCGTTGAGGCTGGTAATGCTTGGAACGACACAAAGGATTTCAACCCATTCGACATGAAGCGTAGTGCTGGTGTTGGCGTTCGTATCTTCCTGCCTATGGTAGGTTTGATGGGTATCGACTGGGCCTACGGTTTCGACAAGGTTTGGGGAACCAAGGGAGGTGGACAGTTCCACTTCATCCTCGGTCAGGAGTTCTAAACTAAGTGAAGAGTCAAGAACGAAGAGTGAAGAATTCAATGCCCATATCTATATATATAATAATGTATAGGTATTGGGTTAAGAAATAAACAAATAACAACGAGGAGGACATCCTTATGAAGAAAATAATGTTGATGCTTGTGATGGCAGTTGCTGCCGTTACAGCAAACGCACAGAAGTTCGCTCTTATGGATATGGAATATATCCTAAAGAATATCCCTGCTTACGAGCGTGCCAACGAGCAGCTCAACCAAGTGAGCAAGAAGTGGCAGGCTGAGGTTGAGGCAATAAATACCGAGGCTACCACCATGTACAAGAACTATCAAAATGAAGTGGTGTTCTTGTCACAGGAACAGAAGAAGGCTAAGCAGGAGCAGATAATGCAGAAAGAAAAAGAGGCTGCCGACCTAAAGAAGAAATACTTCGGTCCTGAGGGTGAACTGTTTAAGAAGCGCGAGAGCCTTATGTCGCCAATTCAAGAGGAAATCTACAATGCAGTAAAGGAAATCTCTGATTTGCGTGGCTATTCACTCGTATTAGACAGAGCCAGCGATACCTCTATTATCTTTGGTAGTCCAAAGATAGATATCAGCAACGAGGTACTCGAGAAACTCGGCTACTCTAAGTAAAATCTATCTGTAATAAATGCTAACACAGATAAAACAAAATAATAACATAAAGAATTAAAAGAAATGAAGAAACTTATTGTAATGTTGATGATGATGGCTCCAGTAGCTGTCTTCGCACAGAAGTTTGGTAAGGTGAACACACAGACCATCATGCAGTCGCTCCCAGAGCTTAGCAAGGTTAATGGTGAACTTGAGGCTACTGCCAAGCAGTATGAGAACGAACTTAAGAGCATGCAGGAAGAGTTGCAGCGCCAGAGCGAGGCTTACGAGAAGGCTAAGAGCACAATGAACGCTACTACTCAGCAGCAGAAGGAGCAGGAGTTGCAGGGTCTTTACCAGAAGATTCAGCAGACCTATCAAGACAACCAGCAGGCTCTTCAGAAGGCTCAGCAGGAGAAGATGCAGCCTGTTTTGAACAAGGTTCGCAACGCTATCCAGAATGTTGGTAACACAGGTGGCTACACATACATCTTCGAAGAGGGTGCAGCTGTTTATACTGGTACCAACGTAGAGGATGTAACCTCTAAGGTTCAGAGCGAGCTCACAAAGATGAAATAATATCCATTAACGATATTAAAACCACTCCAAGCCTTCTGTAATGCAAGGCTTGGAGGCTTTTTGGTTTTAGAAGTCTATATCAAACAACACCCCAAAGGGAGGATAATCACACAACAGGTATGAAGACAATCAGGTTTATAGCACTTGCCTTAGCAATGCTCACATGTGGATGCGCTATGGCACAAGAAACTGCTCCTGTTCTGCAGGTGCAGCAGACTCAGCAAACTCCACAATTCAAATATGGTTATTTCAGCTATCAGCAGACTCTTGAGTCTATGTCTGGATATGCAGTAGCTAAACGCAACTATGAAGAATTGAAGGCTAAATACGAAGCTGAGATGAAGCGTGCCGAAGACGAGTTTAATGCCAAGTATGAGGAGTTCCTTGATGGACAAAGAGATTTTGCTCCAGCAATTCTGAGAAAAAGACAAGCTGAAATAAAAGAATTGATGGAGAAAAACCTTGCCTTCAAAGACGAAAGCAAGCAACTCCTTAAGCAGGCTGAAACTGAGTTGTTCAGCGTGGTAAAGACCAAACTTGCTACTGCTGTGCTGAAGGTTGGTAAGGAAAGAGGCTATGCCTTTATCCTTAATACCGATTCAAATACTGCGCCTTTCATCAACCCTATGATAGGCGAAGATGCTACCGCTTTCATCAAGGAGGCTGCGAAATAGCTCTGTATAAACTCCCCAAATGAAATTAAAAAAGATGTTTTCAAGTAATCCTGGACCTATAGGTGTTTTTGATTCTGGCTATGGTGGTCTGACCATCCTGCATGGTATAAGACAGCGACTACCAGAATACGACTTCATGTATCTTGGCGATAATGCCCGAGCGCCTTATGGCTCACGCTCGTTCGAAGTCGTTTACCAGTTTACACGTCAGGCTGTGCTGAAGCTATTCAGCATGGGTTGCCAGTTGGTGATATTGGGATGTAACACAGCTTCAGCCAAGGCGCTGAGAAGCATTCAGCAACGCGACCTCCCTCAATGGGATGAAAATCGCAGAGTGTTGGGAATAATTCGTCCTACAGCCGAAGTTATCGGTCAGCTCACCACTTCTCGCCACGTCGGACTCCTTGCCACTCCTGGTACCATCCTTAGTGGTAGCTACGAGATGGAGATAGCAAAGCTATTCCCTGATATCAAGCTCTCTGGCGTAGGTTGTCCGCTATGGGCATCTATCGTTGAAGCCAATGAAGCCGATAGTCCTGGTGCTGATTATTTCGTTCAAAAGCGTATCGACATGCTGATGCGCAAAGACCCTGAGATAGATGCTGTGATATTGGGATGCACTCATTATCCACTCTTGATGAGCAGTATCGTAAAGCATGTTCCTACAGGGGTACGTATCATTCCACAAGGAGAATATGTCGCTAATAGTCTTCGCGACTATCTCAACCGTCATACCGCTATGGACGAGCGATTGACAAAGAATGGTACATGTCAGTATTTCACTACCGAGAGCGAGGATAAGTTTGAAGAAACTGCTCAGATATTCCTCCACGAAAAGGTGAATGTAAAGCATGTAGACCTTGGATAATCCTTAGGGGAAGGTATCAAATCCCATAGGTAATCCTTAATTATATATCGTTTATAATAAGAAAAGAAAATAGAATTATGCAAGAAACAAGACAAAATAGAATCTCACGCCTATTGCAGAAGGAGCTGGCTGCTATCTTCCAGTCGCAGACTCGTTTGATGCATGGTGTATTGGTAAGCGTAACAAGAGTTCGCATCAGTCCAGACCTCAGTATCTGTACTGCATATCTTAGCATTTTCCCTTCTGAAAAGGGAGAAGAGATAATAAAGAATATCTCTGCCAACGAGAAGACTATACGCTACGAGCTTGGTACACGTGTGAGAAATCAGTTGCGTATCATCCCTGAGTTGAGATTCTTCATTGATGATAGTCTCGACTACATTGAGCGTATTGATGAACTCTTGAAAAAGTAAAAGGGTAAGAAAGTAAAAAACATAAGGGCAATAATGGTAAGGGAGTTGAGATATCAGACTTGACTCCCTATACTATATAAATATGTTAAGTAAGATATATGAATTTCCCATTCTTTATAGCTCGTAGGTATCTTTTTTCAAAGAAGAGTACACATGCCATAAATATCATCTCGGTGATATCTATGGTTGGTGTTGCAGTTGCTACCATGGCTTTGGTGATAGTACTTAGTGTTTTCAATGGTTTCCATGACCTTGTAGCTTCTCTCTTCACCAACTTCGATCCGCAGATAGAGATTGTCCCTGCCAAGGGTAAGACTGCTCCATGCGATGATCCAATACTCACAAAGATACAGCAGTTGCCACAGATAGATGTGGCAACAGAGTGTGTTGAGGATGTCGCTCTTGCTATCTATGGTGGCAACCAGCAGATGGTGAAGATAAAGGGTGTGGATGATAATTTCTCTGACCTTACTCATATCAACGATATCCTTGTTGGCGATGGTGAGTTTGCCCTCCATACTGCCAACTTGGAGTATGGTACTCCAGGTATTCGACTTGCACAGGATATGGGACTTGGCGCACGTTGGAACAACTATATGCATATCTATGCTCCTCGCCGTGATGGACAACTTGATATGTCGAGCCCTACTGATGGCTTTGTTGAAGACTCGCTATTGGCATCGGGAGTGGTGTTCTGTGTGAAACAGTCTAAATACGACAAAAACTATATCCTCACCTCTATAACCTTTGCTCGCAACCTCTTTGGTCAGCAGGGTATGCTCTCTTCGCTTGAGCTGCGACTCAAGGACGGCTCTGATTTCAATGCCGTTAAAAAGGAGATTAAGCAGATATGTGGTGATAAATATGTAGTGAAAGACCGCTTCGAACAGCAGGAAGATACCTTCCGCATTATGCAGATAGAAAAGGTCATAGCTTATATCTTCCTTACCTTCATCCTTGTGGTGGCATGCTTTAATATTATCGGCTCTTTGTCGATGCTTATCATTGATAAGAAGGATGATGTGCAGACATTGCGCAATCTTGGCGCTACCGATAAACAGATAGTAAGGATATTCCTCTTTGAAGGCAGAATGATTTCTGCTATCGGTGCTATAGTGGGAATAGGCTTCGGCTTGTTGCTATGCTGGCTACAGCAGGAATTTGGCTTGGTTCGTATGGGAGGCAGCGATGGCTCTTTCGTTGTTAATGCTTATCCTGTGAGTGTGCATTATTTCGATGTCCTCTGCATATTTGTTACAGTGATTATTGTCGGCTGGCTTGCTGTCTGGTATCCTGTAAAGAGGGTTGCCAATATGCTTACGCAAGGGAAAGAATAACACCAAGCAAAAAGCTCAAGCAAGGATTGGATATGGGCGCAATTATGCGCCCAAAATGAATAAATAAAGGCCCAAATAATGGAATAAAGGAAAAGGAGGGGATTTCCCCTTCTTATCTCTTTTTCCCCTCCTTTATTTATTCATTCCGATGGCATATTTGCCATCGCTACTAGCCATAATCCTTGCTATATAATTAAGGGCAAGAAAATGATAGCGCAGGCTACCAGCTGGTGCCATTGGTGCTTTGCGATATACCTCATCGCTAACCTCCTTTTCTATTAATACCTCAGGATATGGCTCCAAAAGCAATAATCTGCCAACTGCGCAGGCATCGAAATATACTCCTCCTGGCTTAAAGAAGCGCTCTTGGCGCGAGCCTATCTTTGGGAAACCATCCTTTAATAGTACTATCAACGGAAACCTTTTGCTTCTCAGAGCTTTTGTGATAGTTTTCTCGCCTTCGCTTATTGCTGCGGTGATAGTTATTGCTCCAAGCTCAGCTCTATCAGAGAATGCTTGCAGTAGGTTATCGATATCTTGCGTTGTAGCGTGCCTTGAACATTGCAGATATTGTTTCTGATAGGCATTTATAAGGAATAGATTTCCTAAAGCTCTGAATTTCCAAATGTGGTCATCTCCTCGCTCATCTTGAAAACAAAAGGATAAATTATTATGGAGCTTGAATAAATCTGGGTTAAAGTGCTTGAGCCACAATCGCCTTGGATTATCTTTTACATAGCGTATCATCCTATCCAATTGTCCTTCGCAATGTAATATGCGCTCATGATATCCGCTTGCAATATGCTCCCATATGCTTTTCCTTTCTGAGAATATTCTGCCGAAGGTGTCATCGCTTAAGAATTCTTTCTTGTATAGGGCTGTGCATGCACTCTTATAGCTTCTGATAACTTCGCCTATGCTCTTTGGCATAGGCTCCAATACTTGGATTACACCATGTAGATGGTCGGGCATAACCCTTAGAGCCAACACCCTAAGCTTGCAGCCTTTCGGCAATTGATGAGCAGGAATACCTCTAAACATATCTGCTACCGCTTTCCCAAATGTGGAAAGCGATATATATGCAGTATCTTCCGTCTCGCCGGCAATGGTTCCGAAGATAGGGAACCGTTGCTCGGTGTTTAGTGTGATATGATATATGGCACACCCCTTGTAGTTCCACAAGCGTTCACGATGGTGCCTTTCTTTATCCAATACATAGCGCCATCCTATTCCTGTATATTCCAGTTGTGCCATAAGGAGATTCGATAATCAATTATGTCATAATGATAATCAACAAACAGACTAATACTTCTTTCTTATCAGAGTAAGTCCATCTCTTAATGGTAGTATCACCACCTCTGCACGCGGGTCGTTGGCTATATGGTCGTTGAACTTGCATATTCCTTGCGTCTGGTGGTCGTGACCGTATGCTTCGTCTACCACATGTCCATCCCAAAGAGTGTTGTCAGCAAGAATAAAACCGCCAGGCTTCAATATTGCCATCACCATCTCGTAGGTTTCGACATAAGTACGCTTGTCGCCATCAACGAATGCCATATCAAACTCTATACCGAGCTTAGGAGCCAAGATGTTAGCATCACCAATTCTGAAATCAATCTTATCAGCCACAGGCGATCCTTCTATCCAAGGGCGGGTGAAGTCTTCCATCTCGTCGTTTATTTCGAAGGTATACACCTTTCCACCTTCTTTCAACCCTTCAGCAAGGCAAATTGCGCTATATCCGCTAAACGTTCCCACTTCGAGAATGTTTTGCGGATTTATCATTTCCACTATCATCTTCAGCAGTCTGCCTTGCAGATGTCCGCTTGCCATTCTGCCATGAATGGTATGAATATTTGTGGCACGATATAGACGATAAAGATAGTCGCCCTCTTTATCAATATGTTGAGTTATATATTCGTCAATGGTCATGTCTGTTTGTTATTCTCAATCCTTATGGTTGATAATGGCTTCTATTGCAAGTCTGTAAGAGTCGAGGCCGAAGCCTGCTATCACTCCCAAGCATGCGCAAGAAATATATGAATGATGGCGGAACTCCTCGCGCTTGTGCACATTAGAGATATGCACCTCTACTACAGGGCATTTCAAGCTGCGTATGCAATCCTGCAATGCTATCGATGTATGAGTATAAGCGCCAGCGTTTAGCACTACTCCGTCGTATGTGAAGCCTACCTCCTGCAGCTTGTTGATAAGTTCGCCTTCGATATTGCTTTGGTAATATTCCAATTCTATATCAGGATATTGCGCAAAGAGTTTAGGCAGATAACTCTCGAACGAGTTGTCGCCATAGATACCAGGCTCACGAGTGCCTAAGAGGTTGAGGTTTGGTCCGTTGATGATTTGAATTTTCATAACTGTATGATGTGTTGTGTAAGTTTTTATAAGTTAAGTAAGGTGCATAATGCAAAAGAAAACGATGTTTCCTTTTGTTTTCTCGCTCATTTGCACTAACTTTGCCGACAAAAGTACGAAAAAATATGGAAACAGACAAGCAATCGGCTGCCAATATGCTTAAACGCTACATGCGGTACCTTAAGTTGGAGCGCAATCATTCCGACAATACCATAGAGGCCTACCGTCATGATTTGCTGATGCTGCTTGACTTCCTGAAAGAACACGACCTACAGCCTACTGCCGTTAAGCTCGAAGATTTACAGCAGTTTGCTGTCACCCTCCACGAGAAGGGTGTTGTTGCAAAGTCGCAAGCCCGAATACTCTGTGGCGTACGTGCTTTCTATCGTTTCCTTCTGCTTGATGGCTATATAGATGCCGACCCTTCGGAACTTCTTGAGTCGCCAAAGTTGCCTTTCCATATTCCAGAGTATCTTACTCTTGAAGAGGTAGACCAATTGGAGGCAAGTTTCGACATGAGCAAGCCCGAGAGTCAGCGCAATAGAGCGATTGTTGAAGTACTCTTTTCTTGCGGTCTGCGTGTTAGCGAACTTGTAAACCTTAAGCTTTCAGACCTTTATCTCGAAGAGAAGTTTGTTAGGGTGATAGGCAAGGGTAATAAGGAACGCCTCGTTCCTATCTCCGATAAGGCTATTCACGAGCTGGAGCTATGGTTCTCCGACCGTTGTCATCTCGATATAAAGAAAGGCGAAGAAGACTATGTGTTCCTAAATCGCCGTGGTAGTCATCTCACCCGTGTGATGATACTGATAATGATAAAGTGTCAGGCTGAAGAAGCCGGCATCAAGAAAGTTATCTCTCCGCATACCCTTCGCCATAGTTTTGCTACAGCATTGCTGAAGGGTGGGGCAGACCTCCGTGTTATTCAGGCTCTGCTTGGTCACGAGGATATCGGAACCACAGAGATATACACACATATCGATTCTACCATGCTTCGCGAAGAGATATTGGAACATCACCCTCGCAACAGAATGTATCAGCAGGAACATCACGGCAACCAACAGTGATTAAACAATTTAAATACAAATAATAAAATCATGAGATTAAGAAAACTTTTATTGTTGGCAATAGTATTTATTGCTGGCATTTCACAGGCTCAGATGCAGATGCCTCCTATTCCGCTCGATTCAGCGGTAAGGATTGGTAAGCTCGACAACGGACTCACCTACTACATCCGTTATAACAACTGGCCTGAACATCGTGCTAACTTCTATATCGCACAGAAGGTTGGCTCAATACAGGAGGAAGAAAGTCAGCGCGGTTTGGCTCACTTCCTTGAGCATATGTGCTTCAATGGCACCGACAATTTCCCTGGCAACGACCTCATCCGCTATTGCGAGTCTATCGGCGTGCAGTTTGGTGGCGACTTGAATGCCTATACCAGCATCGACCAGACAGTTTACAATATCGACAACGTGCCTACAACTCGTCAGAGCGCTCTCGACTCTTGCTTGCTCATCCTTCGCGACTGGGCTGATGGTCTTACCCTCGACCCTGAAGAGATTGACAAGGAGCGTGGCGTTATCCACGAGGAATGGCGATTGAGAACAAGCCCAAGCTCACGTATGTTTGAGCGCAATCTTGAGAAGCTTTATCCTAACTGTAAGTATGGTAAGCGTTATCCTATCGGCTTGATGTCTGTCATCGACAACTTCAAGTATCAGGAGCTTCGCGACTACTATGAGAAATGGTATCATCCAACAAACCAGGGTATCATCGTAGTTGGCGATATTGATGTAGACCATACCGAGGCTATGATTAAGAAGCTCTTTGGTCCTATCACCAACCCTGAGAATACCGCTCCTATCGTCGACGTACAGGTTCCTGACAATGCAGAGCCTATCGTTGTTATCGACAAGGACAAGGAGTTCCAGTCGAGCGACATCGAGATTATCTTCAAGCACGACGTATATCCAGACTCTTTGAAGCAGTCGCCAGCATATATCATATATGAATATGTTAAGGATGCTGCCGTTACAATGCTCAACAACCGCTTCTCTGAGGCTGTTCAGAAGTCTGATTGTCCATTCGTTGATGCTAATGCTTCTGACGACAACTATATCTTTGCTAAGACCAAGGGAGCCTTTGCTCTCAGCGCAACTCCTAAGGATATGTCGCTCGTAGCTCCATCGCTCAAGGCTATCCTCGTAGAGGCTCGCAAGGCTGCAGAGTTTGGTTTCACTCCTACCGAATATGCTCGTTTCAAGGAAACCCAGCTTAGCGCTATCGAGAAGATGTATAGCAATAAGGACAAGCGTTACAACTCGCAGTTCTATGCGCAGTGCAAGGGTAACTTCCTTAGCAATGAGCCAATGCCATCTATCGACTACACCTACGAGATGATGAAGCAGATTATTCCTTCTATCCCATTGGAGTATATCAATGGTTTCATGGAGCAGTTGTTGCCAAAGAGCGATAGCAACATGGTAATCCTCAACTTCAACAACGAGAAGGAAGGCAACGTATATCCTACCGAGGCTCAGCTCCTTGATGCTGTCAAGGCTGCACGTGCCGAGACTATCGAGGCATTCGTTGATAATGTTAAGAACGAGCCATTGATTGCTAAGATGCCTAAGGCTGGCAAGATTAAGAAAGAAGAGCGCAACGATAAGTTAGGCTACACCAAGCTCACTCTTTCTAATGGTGCTAAGGTGATTCTCAAGAAGACCGACTTCCAGAAAGACCAGGTTATGCTCATTGGCGAAGGCAAGGGCGGTAGCTCGCTCTATCCTCTCAGCGACCTCACCAATATCAACGCTTTCGACCAGGTGATTGGCTTCAGCGGTTTGGGCAACTTCACAAGCAACGAGCTTGGCAAGGTTTTGGCTGGTAAGATTGCCAACGTAGACCTCACTATGGATGGTATGAACACTACCGTTAGCGGTTCGTCTACTCCTAAGGATGTAGAGACTATGTTGCAGATGAACTATCTCTATTTCACAAAGATAAACAAGGATACCGCTTCTTTCAACAACCTCATAAAGTCTTATGAGATTGCTCTTAAGAATCGTGAGCTCAATCCTGACATCGCTTTCGGCGACTCTTGCAAGGCTACATACTACGACCACAACCCACGTATGAAGCCAATGCTTCTCGAGGATGTTAAGGATATCAACTACGACCGCATCCTTCAGATGGCTAAGGAGCGTACAGCCAATGCTTCTGGTTGGACATTCACCATCATCGGTAACTACGATGAGGCAACCATCCGTCCTCTCATCTGCAAGTATATCGCTTCTCTCCCTGCTAAGGGTAAGGTGGTTCCTGGTCATCGCACAGCATTCTTCCACAAGGGCGACTATACCAACACCTTCGCTCGCAAAATGGAGACTCCAAAGGCTCGTGCACAGTATATGTGGTACAACGATGAGATGCCTTACACTCTCGAAAACTCTATCCGTGCCGACATCGCTGGTCAGGTGCTCGATATGATTTATTTGAAGAAGATTCGTGAGGAAGCCAGCGCTGCCTACTCAGTAAGTGCTATTGGTAGAGCACAGCTTCGCGAAGACAAGACCCATAGCATGATGCTCTATGCTGTTTGCCCAATGAAGCCAGAGAAGCGCCAAGAGGCAGTTTCTATTCTTGAGCAAGAGGTTAAGGACCTTGCAAACACCTGCGATGCTTCTATGGTTGCTAAGATCAAGGAGTTGATGCTCAAGCAGGCTGACGATGCTGTTAAGTCTAATGGCTATTGGTATAATGTCATCGAGATGTACGACAAGTATGGCATCGACAGCCACTCTGACTACAAGAAGCTCATCGAGGCTCAGACTCCAGAGACTATCTGCTCATTCATGAAGGAATTCAATAAGAATGGCAATCGTCTTGGTGTTGTAATGCTTCCTGCAGAATAATACTTGCTATGGGAGCTATGCTTCCAACATACAGTATAAGAATAAAAAAGATAGGGTTCTTCTCAGAATCCTATCTTTTTTTGTGTCTTACCCTGTGGAAGCTTTGCCTCCACCTTTTCTATATCGGCTATGGTGATGGTGCTCTCGTTGGTAGTATCTTCTTGCATAAAGATGCGCTCCGAGAGAGTAGGGATTATGCTGTTGTCTATCAGCTGTTCCATCCATCGAGCGTTGCTAAACTCCTTTTCATGCCTTGCCGTTTGCTGCTCAATGATGTCCTTTAGTTTTGCCTTGGCGTCGGGCGTGATGTCGAGGTCGTAGGCATTGAGATATCTCATTCCTATCTCCATTAGCTCGTCGGCATCATAGTCGTCGAACTTCAGATGATATGGAAATCTGCCCTTCAGTCCTTGGTTAGCCATTAGCATACGCTCCATCTCATTCTCGTAGCCTGCAAGTATCACCACCATGTCGGGCGATTGCTCAGCCAGCACAGTCAGCAAACATTCTATAGCCCTATAGCCAAAGTCTTTGCGGTCGTCGGTGGTGTCGCAGAGAGTGTAAGCCTCGTCTATAAACAGCACGTTGCCTCGTGCCTGTTGCAATAGTTGCTGCATGTTCTCTTCCGTTTGTCCGATAAACCTTCCCACTATAGTGCTTCGCTCTGCCATCACCACATCGCCTTTCGATAGTATGCCGAGCGAATGCAATATCTTGCCAAGCTTCTTTGCCACCGTAGTCTTGCCTGTGCCAGGGTTGCCGGTGAATATCATGTGGTAAGCACCCTTATCGCAGTTGCCCTTACCCTCTTTGCGTCTCTTTGCGTCGAAGGCAGCCTTCATGCTCAATGCCGTGATGGTATCTTTCACGCTCTTCAAGCCCACCATGCCGTTTATCTCGCCTAAGCTTTCAGCCAATGGCGCCACCATGTTGTCAGTAGAGCTCCAGTCTATATCGTCGGGCTCTATAGTGGTGAGAAATGCCATTCGTTCGCATTCCTTGCCTTCGCTGTCGGCAAACATGCGGTTGCAGAATCGTGGCATTATGGCTCGCTCTATGAAGTCTGTGCAGAAGTCGATGCTGTCTATGGCGAGGTCGCCTTTGGCGATGCGCCTGGTTAGTCCTACCACCAACTTCCTCTCTGCCGTAGCCGATAGCTTTAGGTCTTTGCTCTCCAACGCCTTTTGTATGCCGTGGACAGCATCCGTTATGCTGAGCGCAGGGAAGCTAAGACGATTCTCTTTACTTACTATATTCAGCAGCGAAGGATAAGTCTCTTCCAACCTTCTCAGTTCCGACTCTGTGCCGTGGAATATCAGTATCAGGTCGTCTAAGTTTCTGAGCCTTTCCTCCAAAGCTCTGACTATTATCTTGCCGTTTAGCCACATCATGCTGTTGGCATTCCTTACGAACACCACCTTCTTGTCGCCATCAATCCTCTCCTTGATGCTGTCTGCAGGATTTATGGTTGTGCACGAGCAGTTTATCTCCGCAATATCTATCTCTGCCTGAGTATAGTCGGGAAATGCACAGCAGGCATAATCTTCTATCAGCTGTTCCTCTTGCTTACCGCCCTTGCCATAGAATATATGGTGTTTGCATGGCGTTATGTCGCTTACGATACCCCTACGATATAGCAGATTGTGGATATAAGCGCGATGGAATAGCAGTCCACGCTCCTTGATGTTTCTGCATCCAGCAGCATTGAGTAGGTCTTGCATCTTCGCTATCGAGTCGGCACGCCTCGCCATAATATATAATGGCGAAGACGCTTCAATAGCCTCTATACTGCTCACCACGGCTTTGCCTTCGGCAGATATGCTAAGGGTAATCTTAGCGAAAGGCACACCATTATGTCTAACAAAGCAATAGTATTCGCCTTCGGTCCAGGCGTAAGCCGACCGCACTATAGCTCTCGCCACGCCCTTGTTGCCAACTTTGGTCTTTGCAGCATTGCCCATCAGCATCAGCGAACTGTCGAAACAACATACCTCGTAAAGGTCGTTGTCTGTCATCGGCATGCTCATAGTGGTTGCCACTATGAGCCCTTTGCGTGTATCTTCACCCTCGCTCTTGCCATCTTCCTCGCCCTTGCAAAGTCTCGCCTTGGTATTCTTGAGCGTTGGATGCTTTAGGTCAGCACCATAGGGCAATATCCTAAACGAGAAGTGGCAACCTGTGCCGTCGCCATATAGTCGAAGGTCGGGCATCTGCGGAGTGGCATTCTCTATACAGAGAGTGTATAGTCCTGGCGTAAGGTCGTCAATCTCGTAGTGAAGTAGCAATAGCCAGTCGTCGTCATCGTAGTCGGGAGTATATTCCTTTTCTACAATATTCTTCAGCGACCCATATCTGTGTATGCTCACCTTTATCACGTTGTCTTCCACCCTTTCTCTGGTCTTTATGCCAGAGATAGATAGTTTGCCCTCGAACTTATCTTCGTAGTGGTAGGCGTAGGCAGATACAGGGTAGTTCATCAGACTGCGGTCGTTGATGTTGAACTCTATATGATTGAATGAATATCCAGCTTCTTCGATGTTGAAGGCAGCATCGCTGGCTTCTGCCATATATGTAAGATTCTTCATGACAATAAATAAATTAAAAGTGATTTTACTAAAGTATCGCATATGAGAGAAGTTAAAGAAGTTAAAGGAGTTAAAGAAGTTAAAGCCATATGCTTTTACTGCAAAATCTTTAGCAAAAAGACTATTGGCTTTAACTTCTAGCGACCAATGGGAGCGATAACTTCTTTAAATTCTATAACTTCAGAACTTGCGAAAGTTCAATTATGGATAATAGATAAATCGATTAAGCGTATATCTAAAACCGATTTTGACTTACTGTAAACTATAAACCTAACTTGGATTTATATAAACCTAAGCTATATTTATATAAACCTAAGTTGTGTTTATATAAATCTAAGCCTGATTTATACTTTGTAGTAAGCTTTTTGCAGTTATATATATAGATAATAGAGGTTTTGTAGCGCTATTGTTATAACGTTACAACGACTATTTTCTCACACCACACATATAATAAGAAGTGTATCAATAAATCAAAGAACACAATCATCGCCTGCAACTTCCATAAAGCCAAATGGAAGCTGTGCAAGTGATTTCAGTTGTTTTCTTTGATAAAAATGTATTTATTGTCATTATGTGCGATTTCATTGAAATCTGCTGCAAAGATATATTCTTTTATTTATTCAAACAAGTATTTTTGCGAAAAACATAGTATCCTTGATGTTTTTTCACTCATTTGCACTATCTTTGCAACATAGTTATCTAACGCATTTATGATATTTCCCTATATGAAGAAGTTGCATTTTATCTACACCTTATTTATATATGTGCTCGTAGTGATGTTTGCTGCGTGTACAGAGAAACCGAAGAAGTTTGTTATCGGAGTATCGCAATGCTCCGAGGATATTTGGCGCGACAAGCTCAACGACGAGCTTAAGATGGGAGAATATCTCGACGACTCTATCATCGTGAAGCTCGCATCGTCGAATGATGATAATGTGTTGCAGAATAAGCAGGTAAACCAGTTTGTCGACGAGGGTGTAGACTTGCTTATCGTTTCGCCTAATCAGTTGAGTGCCATCTCTAAGGCAGTGGAGCGAGCTTACGATAAGGGAATACCTGTTATCCTCTATGACCGTAAGACCAATTCCGACAAATATACAGCCTTCATCGGCTGTGATAACTATACTATCGGCAATTCGATGGGTAAGTTTATCGCTCACCAGCTTCAAGGCAAGGGACGTATTGTAGAGATTAGTGGTTTAGAGGGTTCGTCGCCAGCCATGGAGCGCCATCGTGGATTTATGGATGCTATAAAACCATATCCTGGCATCCAGGTAGTAGCATCTGAAGGTGGCGACTGGAAGGAAGAGAGCGCCATAAAGGCTATGAAGCGCATACTGAAGAAGACACAAGACTTCGACTATGTGTTTGCACACAACGACCGTTTGGCGTGGGGAGCTTACGTGGCTGTGCAACAGATGGGAATAAACAAAAGCTATAAATATACAGGTATCGACGGTATGGCTACCGAGGGTGGTGGACTGGAGTTGGTGCGCGACGGCGTCTTCGAAGCTTCATATCTATATCCTACCAAGGGCGACGAGGTTTTGGCACTTGCCATGAAGATACTTACCAATAAGCCTTATCAGAAGGATAACTATCTCAGCACTTCTATCATTACCAAGGCTAATGCTGAACTTACGTTGATGGAGGCACGTGATGCTGAGCGACAGGCACGCAATCTGAAGACGTTGCACAATCAGGTAGACCGATATCTTTCTGATTACAATGCTCAGAAGATGATGCTTATAAGTCTTGGTTTGTTCCTCTTGGTGTGTATTGTGGCTGCTGCCTTGATATTCAGAAGTTATATAGTAAAGGCGAAGCTCAATGAAGAGTTGGCAAGGAAGAATGACGAACTTAAGCGATTGAACGAGGAGGTGATGGAACTTACTAATTCGCGCTTGCTGTTCTTTACCAATATCAGCCACGAACTTCGCACTCCATTAACCTTGATAGCCGACCCTGTAGAGATGCTGCTGGATGATAATGGCATCAAGGGCAAGAGCCGTGAACTATTGAAGATGGTGCAGCGTAATGCTGTTGCCTTGCAGCAGTTGGTGGGCAGCATTCTCGACTTCCGCAAGATTCAGAATGGCAAGATGGAGCTAAAGCTAAGCCGTTTTGATATCGTTGAGGCTCTGAAATTATGGACTGGCGACTTTAATCTTACTGCCGAGCGCAAGAAGATAAAGTTGCATTTCGTGGATGACAATTTCTCTGCCGACCACATGATAGTTGCCGACAAGGAGAAGATGGCTCGCGTGGTGTTTAATCTTTTAAGCAACGCCATGAAATATACTCCTGCAGGTGGCGACATCTTTGTTAGCCTTGCTTCTGCAGGCGACAATCTTCGTATCGATGTTCGCGATACAGGCAAGGGTATTGAGAAAGAAGAAGCAAGCAAGGTGTTCGAACGTTTCTTCCAGGCTAAGGGTGCAGCCAGCGGAACTGGCATCGGCTTGGCATTGGTGAAGTCGTTTGTGGAATTGCATAATGGCGAAGTCAAGGTGGAGAGCGAAGTTGGCAAGGGGGCCGACTTCATCGTCGTTGTTCCTCGCAGTCAGGCTAATGGTGTAGTTGTTGAGGATGAGGCTGAAAGCAAGGAGTCATTCTCTGACGAGTCGGTATTGCAATATATCGACGATGGCGATAAGCACCAAGGCAAGGTGCAGCAGGTGGTGAGCGAGCAGACTGATAAGCCTACGATATTGATTATCGACGACAACAACGACATACGACAATATGAGCGCACATTGCTGCAAGACGACTTCTTTGTCTTGGAGGCTTCCGACGGTAAAGAAGGATTGGAAGTGGCTAAGAAGGAAGTGCCCGACTTGGTAATCTGCGATGTTATGATGCCTGTGATGGATGGTTTGGAGTTTACAGAGCAACTCAAAACCAATACCGCCACTTCGCATATTCCTGTCATCATGCTTACTGCAAAGAATCTCGAAGAACATCGTGCTGAGGGCTATGAGCATGGTGCCGACTCGTATATCACTAAGCCTTTCCATAGCAAAGTGCTCTTGGCTCGCATCGATAACCTATTGAAGCAGCGCAATCTCTTGAAGAATTTGTACCAAGGCACTAAGGAGGTGGAGCAGGAGGTGGAAGCTTCGAAGCTCGACGATAGAGATAAGCAGTTTGTTAAGCAACTCAATACTATCATACAGCAGAATCTCTCAAACTGCGAATTTGGAGTAGAAGACATCGGCAAGGAGATAGGTTTGAGTCGTGTGCAACTATATCGTAAGGTGAAAGCCATAACAGGCTCGTCGGTTGTCGACCTTTTGCGCAAAGCTCGTCTTGCCAAGGCAAAGCGATTGCTCGAAAGTCGCAGCATGAGCGTATCAGAAGTGGCTTACGAGGTAGGCTTCTCTGCCCCTTCTTATTTCACTAAATGCTTCAAGGAAGAATACAATATGTTGCCAGGCGATGTAGCTAATAGCTAATGCTTGGTTTGGAAATGATAGCATTTTCTTCGATATTTGGTTTGGAAATGAATGTAAAATTAGCCAAATGTGGTTTGGAAATGCTTAAATATTCTTAGTTTTTTGCTTTGGATTTGAAATTTATAGCTATCTTTGCACTATCTATAAACAAGATAGTGCACTACTGCTTGTGCTATCTTTTGTCTTGATAATAAATGAGTTAGCCATGTTTGAACGAATTGCTATAAGATATCTCCGCAGTTGGGCAACAAAGGAAGAACGCAAGCCTTTGGTTTTGCGTGGTGCTCGACAAGTAGGAAAGACCACCTTGGTAGAACTATTTGCCAAGGACTTTGATACATATATTTATCTGAATTTGGAAGAGAGAGAAAATGCAGAACTCTTTGCAGCCGACTATTCCTTCGAAGATTTATTGGCAGGTATCTACTTCAAGGCTAATAAGCAACAAGATGCGAATAAGCGTACTCTGATATTTATTGATGAAATTCAGAATGAGCCTAAGGCGGTGCAGGTTTTGAGATATTTCTATGAAAAGCGGCCCGACTTGTATGTTATAGCAGCAGGTTCGCTTTTAGAGAGTCTGATGGGCAGACATATTTCTTTCCCTGTGGGTAGGGTCGAGTATATGGCTTTGCATCCTTGCACCTTTGTTGAGTTTCTCAAGGCTATGGGACAAAATGTTATAGCCGAACAGATAGAGCAGGTGTCGTTGCCTGCATCTTTGCATTCTCATGCCATGGACTTGTTTAAGAAGTATATGATAGTGGGTGGACTACCAGAGGCTGTTGCTAACTATGCCCAGTTCAACGACTTGGTTAGACTGAATGGTGTTTTCAATTCTCTGCTGTCTGGTTATCGTGATGATGTAGAGAAATATGCCAACAAGCCAAAGGAGCAAGATGCTATCAGATATATCTTGAACTATGGTTGGACAGCTGCTGGCCATCGCATTCAGTTTGCTAAGTTCACTGGCTCTACTTTCAAGGCTGCCGAGGCAGGGAATGCTTTCAGAACTTTAGAGAAGACTCTATTGCTTGAATTGGTTTATCCTCTCACCTCGTCGTCCTTACCTATTTTACCAGATTTGAAGAAGAGTCCTAAGTTGTTGTGGCTTGATACAGGTTTGGTCAATTATGTTGCAGGAATGCAAGAAGATTTGTTGTTTAATAAGGATGCCGACGAACTTTGGAACGGTGATATTGCAGAGCATGTAGTTGGACAAGAACTGTTGGGAGCTACATATAACTTTGGTGAGAAACGAATGTTTTGGGTTCGTGATGCTAAGAACTCGCAGGCAGAAGTAGACTTCTTGATACGCTACAAGTCGCACCTACTTCCTATAGAAGTGAAAACTGGCAACAATGCCAAGCTTCGTTCCTTGCATCTCTTTATGGAAGAGTCGAAGGAGACTATAGCTCTGCGTCTTTGGAATGGACCTATGACATCAGATACAATCCCAAAGTCAAATGGTGAAACTTTCACTTTATATAATATACCTTTATACTATGCTGGGCATCTGCAACATTTCTTAGATGGTGTTGTGTAAGACTGGCAAAGGCAGATATAGATGAGTAGTGAAGATACTACATTATTTTCATTACGTCCTCTTCAAATGTTAGTTTGTTGATGGCCTTACTCTTCACTACCGAGCGACAGTTGTATATCGTCTGGTTGGAGAGGAAGAGGAGCCTTGCTATGTCGGTGGTGTTCTTTACGCCCAGACGGATAAGAGCGAAAGTACGCAACTCGGTGCTAAGGGTATATGGAGTCTTGAGTTTGATGTGCGCTTCTTCACACAGTAAACTGTTAAATTCATCTACGAATGATGGATAGAGTTCCATAAACGCTTTGTCGAATCGGGTTAGGAAGATGGCGGCATCCTCTTCTGAGATATGGGTTGATGAAATCATGGTGAGGAGCTCTGCTGCCTGGTTGGCTTTAATCTTTCGTTTCACCAGTGTCTGATATTTCACGAGTTTGTCGATGTATTTTGCACAGAGGTCTATGTAGATGGAAGCCAGTCCCTCGCGTTTCTTGTTTGTATCCACCAGCTGCCCGTTCAGCGTATGCAATTGTTTATTCAGACCTTGCAATTTATCATTGTAGCCAGCCAGTTCTTTCTTCTTAGCATCCAGTTTTGTGTTTTGCTTATATATATAATAGGTGGTGAATAGCAAACCTATCACCAGGACGAAGCAGAATGCCCCGAAAAGCCACAGATGATGGTTCTGTGTCTTAACCTTATTCTGGTACGTACTCATAATCTTGGGCATGATGCGTGAGTTCTCCAGAATGCGGAGACGGTTGTTGAAGAACATGGCATCGTCCATAGAGCAGTTGATGTATTTTTCGGCTCTTTCAATCTCCTTGTCGCCTTGTTCGTATAGATAGAAGGCGAGTGTCTGTAGGGCGGTGGTTTCCTTGTTGCTATTCTTGATGTCAGATATGGCAGAACGTATCAGGTAGTCCTCATATTTGTCTTTGTCTCCCTTTTGCAGGTAAATGTTGGCAAGAGAATAGCAGGATTGGGCATATTCGCGATATGTATCCTTGAATTTCCTGATGACAGCCAGGTTATAATTCTTTGCTTTCGACAAATCTTTGTCGACGACGTAATATTTCTCACTCATGTAGTTGTCATAAAGCGAGTCTTTTGGTGAGAGGTATTGTAGTGTCTTAGTAAGATATTCCTTCGCCTTTCCCTGGTATATGCTCTTGTAGTGTAAGTTGCCTACAAAGCCCACCTTATATTGGTATAATACATATAAGATGGAGTAATATTTGAAGTTCATCTCTTTGTCGAAATTCCCGGTGTTCATGGAGTTCATGGTTTCGAGAGCTTCTGTATAAAGTCCACCGATGGATAGTGCCAAAGCTCTGTTCATGGCAAAGATGTCTTCATACATCTGGTTGTTGCTCTTTTGGGCCATTTGGTATCCCTCGTTGGCATATTTCAATGCAGAGTCTAGTTTGAAGACATAGTATTCCTGGTAGATGGCATCGTAAAGCTTGAGTCGTAGTTCTACTGATGCGGCTTTGTCAATTTCCGCTTTCAGCATATCTATTCTTTTCTCTTTTCTCTCATCATATTGTTTGCGCATATCGATTGCGTTGTCAAGCTCTGCCAGGAGGGCCTGATTGTCTGCCTTGCTGCATAAGGAGGCAAGGATGAGGGGTATAAAAAGTAAAATTCTAACCATTTTCTTAATATTTTCTTCAAAGTTATGAAAAAAATAGGAATAGTGCTTTTTTACTATGGTAGATTTAATAAAATTTATAAGTTTCTGATATTCAGAGTCTTATTTGAATTTAAGATTTGTCGTTTTTTACTATGTAGTTACTATAAGCAACACTCTATCTTAAAACGCTCTACCTTTGTGGCAGAATTCAACGAGCTCCTGTCATAAAGAATAAGGACCAAAGGATAAAGAATAATAAGGACCTTTGATGGGACATCTAAATCGAATAACTATAACATTTTTTATTTCAGTACTAAACTAATAAACAGTCTTAAGTTATGAACAAGATGAACAAAATGTTGATGGCTGCAGCTTTGGCAGCGACAACGCTTTCTGCACACGCAGAACAGAAGAAAGGACCAGAATGGTTGAGTGATGCACTTTTCTATCAGATTTATCCATCTTCTTATATGGATTCTGATGGCAATGGTATCGGCGATTTGCCAGGTATCACCTCTAAGTTGGATTACATCAAGTCTCTTGGCGTGAATGCCCTGTGGCTCAATCCTATCTTTGAGTCAGGATGGTTTGATGGTGGTTATGATATCATCAACTTCTATAAGGTAGATCCACGTTTCGGTACAAACACCGATTTGGTAACTTTGGTAAACGAGGCTCATAAGCGTGGCATAAAGGTTTGTCTCGACTTGGTTGCTGGACACACCAGTAGCAAATGTGCCTGGTTCAAGGAGTCTGCCCAGAAAGATGCCAACCAGCGTTACAGCGATTATTATATTTGGATGAACGATATTCCTGAGAGCGATAAGAAGGAGATTGAGGCTCGTCATAAGGAAGCAAGTCCAGAGTCCAGCACACGAGGCAGATTCGTGGAGGCAAATGCTCCTCGTGCCAAGTATTACGAGAAGAACTTCTTCGAGTGCCAGCCAGCTTTGAACTATGGTTATCTCAATCCAGACCCTAACCATCCTTGGGAGCAGAGTATGGATGCACCAGGTCCTCAGGCTGTTCGCAGAGAGTTGCGTAACATCATGGCTTTCTGGTTCGACAAGGGTGTAGATGGTTTCCGTGTGGATATGGCATCTTCTCTGGTCAAGAACGACCCAGACAAGAAGGGCGTTTCTAAAATCTGGCATGAGATGCGTGCCTGGAAGGACAAGAATTATCCAGAGACCGTCTTGATTTCTGAGTGGTCTAACCCAGAGCAGGCTATCCCGGCAGGATTCAATATCGACTTCTTCATTCATTTCGGTATCAAGGGTTATCCTTCTTTGTTCTTTAACTATGATACTCCATGGGGCAAGTATGACAATACCTATAAGTACTGCTATTTCGACAAGTCGGGTAAGGGTTCGCTCAAGGAATTCAGTGCCAATTATGTAAAGGCATACAATGCAACCAAGGATTTGGGTTACATTGCTGCACCTTCTGCCAACCACGATTACCAGCGTCCTAACATAGGTAGTCGCAACACCATAGATCAGTTGAAGGTGGCTATGACCTTCTTCCTCACCATGCCAGGTGTACCATTCATCTACTATGGTGATGAGATTGGTATGAAGTATCAGATGGATCTTCCTAACAAGGAGGGTAGCAATGAGCGTGCCGGTACCCGTACTCCTATGCAGTGGACCAAGGGTAAGAACGCTGGCTTCTCTACCTGCGCAACTGATCAGTTGTATTTGCCGGTTGATACAGAGAACGGTAAGTTGACCGTTGAGGCTCAGAATAATGACAAGAATTCTCTGTTGGCTTATACCCGTAAGCTCACAGCTTTGCGTCATTCAGTAAAGGCACTCGACAATGAGGGTGCATGGAAACTCTTGAACCAGGCAGGTCATTCTTATCCTATGGTATATGAGCGCACATTGGGTGCCGAGAAGTATATCGTAGTCTTGAATCCTAGTGCCAAGTCTGCTTCTCTCGATATCACCGCCATGGGTGGCAAGCCGGTTTCTGTTCTTTCTACAGGAAAGGTAGAGTATAAGGCTGGTAAGAAGAATGATGTCGTTAAGGCTGCTGGTATCAGTGCAGCTGTATTCAAGTTGGACAAATAATATCATCATAATTTCAATAATCTCATTGCTGCGTCCTTCGGGATGCAGCGATGGGATAACAGTAATAAACTCCATAAAAGAAATAGTATGAATCATAAATCGCTCTTGGCCCTTGTGCCATTGCTCATGCCATCTCACCCTCTGTTTGCCATGGGCGAAACAGCTTCTTCGCAAGACTCCACTCAGTCGGTTAAGGAAGAACGCAACGTGTTGCTCAATGCTTCCGATGCCACCAAACCTCGTGAGATTCCTATTGGCTTGCCTGCTGGTGATGTGACGGTCTTTGAGAATCGACTTCCTGCGGTCTATTCCTCTTCCCTGCACAATCTGGCTGCCCACTGGCGCAGCGACATGGGACAGGCTGGAGTAGGATTGATGAATCCGATGGAGTCTGCTATTGCTACGGGCAATATTGCCTATACGGTGGTTTCTTCTCTTAAAACGGGTGAAGATCATTTCAAGGGTGTACTCAATTATCAGGGTAATCATTTTGGATGGCAACAGTATGATTTGAATGTCTCTGGTCCTATCTGTCGTGGATGGTATTATGCTGCAACCATGTATCAGAATTATGATCCAGGAACATTTAAACTTCAGTTTACCGATTATCAGGACAGGATGCAGCTCTATCGTGGGGTGCTTACCCACCGTTGGGGAAAGGAAAACGAGTTGAGTTTCATCTATAAATACACCAACGACCGCCGTGCTGGTTACTTGTCTTCCACTGCTCCTTTCATTTATGTAGGTGATGGAAGCGTCAAGGAAGTAGATGGTTTCGCACTGGGTACAACCTCATACCTTCCTGTAGATGGCAAGATTGCCTATCGTGACCTGGTTTCAGGCAATGTGTATGATACCAATTTCCGTGATGGAATGGAAAATCATGCCAATGATTTCGGCTTGTCTCTGAAGTATCTCTTTGCCAACCGCTGGAAGTTGGATGCCAACCTGAGATATTCTTATGCCGATGTGTTGTCTACGGATGTGAATGGTACCACCATTACCGATGTGGTGAATGGTAAGGAGCAGGGTGGTGACAATCCTGCCACTTATTATCTGAACGGTGAGCTTTTCACTGGCAAGCGTCAGGGTAGTGTGGCTTATTTCCATACCGCCAAGGTGCAGAACTATCTGCTCACCATCGATTTGAACAAGAAATGGAACAATCATGATTTCAAGATGGGAGTCAACGAGTGGGGCTATCATGCCGATTATCACTCCAATTCTACCATGTTCGACCGTACCGTAGAGAAGAATCCTTCGCTTATCCAGCATTCTGAAGGTGGCACTATGCTCACCTATTATAATTATAACTCATTGGGTTCTGAACTCTATCGTGGTTTTGAAAACAGAGCTGCGGTCTATGTTTCTGACCATTGGAAGATAACACCGAAATGGGAACTCTTTGCTGGAGCTCGTCTGGAGTATTTCCATCTGGATGGCCATAACCTGCCATACGCCCGATTCAATGATTTCGGAGTGGGAAAGACTGCTGCTGATGGCACAAAGATTGTGGAGCAGAAGTTTAGTAGCGATAAGTTCAACTATGCCTTTGCCCTGCAGGCTATCTATCACATCAACTCGCAGTTGGGTTTGACGGCAGATGCAACGATGGCAACCTATCGTCCTGGCATCAACAACTATGCCTCTACTTTCAACCCATCGGGTGATGCTTCCAAGGTGCCATTGCTTCGTGGCGGCTTGTTCTACAAGAACGATTGGATGAATGTAACTTCCATGATTACCTACATCAGCAAGAGCAACAACTATTCGTTCATGAATCTCAGCAACCCTGAGTTGAATACCGATTCACGTACGGTGGCTTTCAATTATGATGTGCAGACCTTGGGCTGGACCACCACGGTTGAGACCGATCCTTTGAAGGGATTGCATATCCACTTCCTGCTCACCTTGCAGGAACCAAAGTACAATAATTATGAGACGAAGGTTACCTTTGGCGACAAGTCGTATGATGTGAGTGCCACTGGCAAGATTGTGACTAGTATCTCCAAGGTATTGCTTGAGTTTGATCCAAGTTATCAGTTCACAGATGATATACGATTCTGGATGAGTTTCCGTTATTTCAGTAAGCAGTATGCCAATCTGAGCAATGCGCTCTACTTCAATGGTCATTGGGAGACCTTCGCAGGATTGGAACTCAAGGTGAACAAGATGCTCACGCTTCATGCCAATGTGGTGAACTTCCTGAACCAGACTGGTGCCACAGGAACTATTTCCGGTGCGGAACTGATTCCAGCCAGCGAGGCATCCAAGTATAACAACCATTGGATGACGGGTAGCTACCTTCGCCCATTCACTGTAGAGTTCGGTGCAAAGTTGACTTTCTAGCATTCATCTCATATAGGGGTGAATATATTAACACTCAGAAGCATTAAATATAACAAAAAAACAGACAATAATAAGATATTACGATATGAAGAAAATAATGATAATGGCAACCATGCTGCTTGCCGGAATGTGCTTGCCAAAGGTTTCTGCCCAGGAGCAGACAGACCTGAACAAGGAGAAAACTTGGTGGAAGGAATCTGTAGTCTATCAGATTTATCCACGCAGTTATTGCGACAGCAATGGCGATGGAATCGGTGATTTGCGAGGCATCATCTCCAAACTCGATTACATCAAGAGCCTGGGAGTGGATGTGGTATGGTTGAATCCTATCTTCTCTTCTCCAAATGATGACAATGGCTACGATGTCAGCGATTATGAGCAGATTATGTCCGACTTCGGAACGATGCAGGATTTTGACGAGTTGCTCGATGGACTTCACAAACGTGGCATCCGCTTGATTCTCGATTTGGTGGTAAACCATTCCAGTGACGAGCACCCTTGGTTCAAGGAAGCACGTAAGTCGCGTGACAATAAATACCGCAATTATTATCACTGGTGGCCAGCAGAGAAGGGAAAGCCAGCCTACCGCTTCAGTGGCATGGATCCAGACCAGAGTGCATGGCGATACGACAAGCAGACTAACTCCTATTATCTGCATTATTTCTCTCGCAAGCAACCAGACCTGAACTGGGAGAATCCGGAAATGAGAAAGGACTTCTACAAGATGATGACCTTCTGGCTTGATAAGGGCATAGATGGTTTCCGCATCGATGCAGCCCCATATTTCTCAAAGGATTTGGCATTTCCTAAGGTAGATTTTAAGAAATACCCTAATGCCTTCGTCTATTATGCACAGGGACCTCATGTGCATGACTATGTGAAGGAGATGAACAGGGAAGTGCTGAGCAAGTATGATGTGATGACTGTGGGCGAGGGCAGTCCGTTTATCAATCCACTGGACTATTCTGATGCCAACCGCAAGGAGTTCAATATGATCTATGCCAGTGCCAACGACATCATGTATCGCTATCCAAAGGGGCAGAAGTTGAGAGCCTTGAAGGATTTCTATAATCATAATGATAGCGTTTATAAGGAGAAGGGATGGCCTTGCGCCTTGTTGGGCAATCATGATTTGCCTCGTGTCCTCAGTTATTGGGGAGATGATTCTGAGGCATATCGCAATGTATCATCCAAGCTCTTGACCACCTTCCTGATGACGATGCGCGGCACGGTGTATAGTTATGCTGGTGATGAGATAGGAATGTCGAATATCTACTTTGACAATATCAGCGACTATAACGATGTGGCAACCAAGAGCACTTATGCTTATGAGTTGAAGAAGGGCGGCAGGAAGGCTGCGGCTGCTTACCTCAAGGAGCAGGGATTCGTGGGCAGAGATAATGCCCGCACTCCTTTCCAATGGAATGCAACATCGAATGCCGGTTTCACTTCGGGTGCTTCTACCTGGCTCAAGGTGAATGCCAATTATAAGGAGGTGAATGTTGAGGCTGAAGACAAGGATGCCGATTCTCCTCTCAATTATTACCGTGAGGCACGCAACCTCCGCAAGACCAACCAGGCTTTGGTTTATGGCAGCTATCAGATTGTGGATGATGCCAACCCACAGGTATATGCTTATCTGCGCTCAGATGGCAAGAGTACCTTCCTTGTGGCATTGAACTTCTCTTCGCAGGATGCCGTATCTCATATGGGTGATGTCAATGTAGAGAATGCGAAGTTGATGTTGCACAATTACGGGGATGGCAAGCTTGCCGTAGAAGGTGAAAACTTGAAGCTGAGACCATGGGAAGCTATAGTTTTGAAGATAAAATAGAAATTTGTGTTGTCGATTATATAAAGTAAAGAAGTAGAAAAGAATTAGTTAAGTCGCAGAAAAGCGTAGTAAATTAAGAAATTCCGTTCATGTAATAGTAATTATGTTACAATGAACGGAATTTTATATTCGATGCAATGATTCTTATATCTGGTATTCAGATGTTTACATAATTTTGCGGCAGAAATCAAAACATAAATGCCAATAATTAAAAACTAAACGGTTATGAATACTTTATTTAATGGAAAGAGCGCAGCTATGATGCTTGCACTTTCATTGATGAATGTTTCTGTTGCTTTTGCACAGGATGATAATGCAAATGCTAAGGAAGAGGGCAACCGCAATGTGATGCTCAATGCAGCCAGTGCGAATGGTCCTCGTGAGATTCAGATTGGTCTTCCTTCTGCCGATGTCAACGTTTTGGAGAATGGTTTGCCTGTTACTTACGCAACCAATCCTCATTCTGTAAACACCATTTGGCGTGGTGATGCAAGTTTGAGCCATCAGGGTTTGCTCAAGATAGCAGAGACTGCCATTACAACTGGTAATATCGGTTATGCCGTGAATTCTTTCACCCAGAAAGGTCAGAAGGGATTCAATGGCACTCTTAACTATAAGAGTAACCACTTTGGTTTGCAAGAGTTTTCTTTGAATATGAATGGCGACTTGGGTAACGACTGGTACTATAGTGTAAATATGTATCAGGATTTCGACCCGGGAACCTTCAAGATCAAGTCAACTCCTTATCAGGACCGCACACAGATATACAAGGCACTTCTCACCAAGAAGTATAATGGCAACCGTGGCGAGTTTACAGCTATGTATAAGTATGCCAACAGTCACAACGTATATAACTACGCTACCCAGAGTGCTCCATTTATCTATGTTGGCGATGGTAGCGTGAAGGAATATGGTAAGTTCAAACTTGGAACAACCTCTTATCTTCCTATCGATAACGAGATGACCTATCGCAATATGCGTACCGGCAAGTTGGAGCAGACTTCTCTCTACGATGCCTGTCTGAACCAGGCAAGCGAGGTAACCCTCATGAATAACTATCGCTTCGATAACGGTTTGAACTGGAAGGCTACCTTGAAGTACGACCACTCCCGTGGTGCGATGGTTTACCAGACTCCAATGTCTATCATCGATTTGAAGAGCGATGCCAACAAGGGGGTATATAATTATATGTATCGCGACATCGACGGACAGACTAAGGCTTATGATGGTCAGTACATCCAGACCCGTATGTCATGTCTCAATGCTGGTAAGATTGATGAGGCTCTCTTCACCACCGAACTTTCTAAGAAGTTCCGCACTTCAACCTTCCGTCTTGGTATGAACGAGTGGTTCTACCATATCGATTATTGCTCAAATACAACTATGTATGATCAGAGTGTTCCTGCAGATGGAAGCTATGCCCTGCGAGTTTGGGATGCCAACAAGCGAAATAGCTATTTCTACGATTTCAACAAGAATGCCTCTGAATATTATAAGGGTAGCGAAAACAAGCTGGCTCTCTACTTCACCCACGATTGGGATGTTACCAATAAGTTGAACCTCTACTATGGTGCTCGCTTGGAGTGGCAGAGCTTGAATGGTGAAAATGCTGCAGTAAAGAATGCTCAAGGTGAGTACGTAGGTCGTTTCGCCGATTACTATCTCGGCGCTAAGGCACTAGATGGAACCAAGATTGCTCCAGTAGATTTGAGTTACAACTGGATCAACTACGATTTCTCTGTAGCAGCAACCTATAAGTTGACCGATAACTTCGGCTTCACTGGCGATTTCACTTATATTGTTCAGCATCCAAAGTTTGAAACTTTCGCACCAGCAACATTGCCAAATACGGATAAGATCTCTGTACCACTCGGTCGTGCAGGTATCTACTACAATAACTCATGGTTGAGCCTGACATCGTTGTTCTCTTACATCTCAAAGACCAACAACAACTCAACTCTGAACTTGCAGCATGGCAGTGAAATCAAGGCAGCTCCTATGGCTTACGATATCCAAACATGGGGATGGACAACCGACGCTGTGGCTCATCCATTCAAGGGATTCGATTTCCACTTCCTCTTCACTTATCAGAAGCCTACTTATAAGAAGTACGAAACCAGCATCACCTTCAACGATGGCTATGTTGGCAACATCAATGCCACGGGCAATATTGTAGCCGAGATTCCTCAGATTCTCATCGAGTTGGATCCAAGCTACATGATTACCAAGGACATCAAGCTTTGGACAAGCTTCCGTTACTTCAGCAAGACCTACGCCAACATCAACGAGGCTTATTACTTCAACGGCCACTGGGAGACCTTCGGAGGTGTAAACTGGCAGGTAAACAATCGTCTTGCTCTCGGCTGCACAGTAGTCAACTTCCTCAACCAGACAGGTGCTAAGGGTAGCATCGCAGGTGCAGAACTGATTACAAAGGATGAGGCAAAGGGCATCAAGAACCAGATTATGACTGGTAGCTACCTCCGTCCATTCACTGTAGAATTCACAGCTTCGCTGAAATTATAATCGCTCCTAATCATATAAACACCCCTAATCTTCAATAACTGCTTCATAATCTTTGGGTGGTAATTTCAGGAGCCACTTCCAGGCTGCTCTATATACATCACAGTATATGGGGCAGTCCTTTTTTATACCTACTTACTTGGTGCTCATACTTGTTAATCTTGCCTAAAATATGCGCTTGCATCATACAACATACCTCTTTTCCTTGTATCTTTGTATGGTGTTAGAACTCGAAAACGTGATAATCGGGGTGCTGTACATGCTCGAAAACGTGATAGCTAGAGTATTCTATATGTTCGAAAACGTGATAATTGGGGTGCTTTACATGCTCGAAAACGTGATAAGAACTATTGTTGTTCAATATTAATGTAAGGAATAATGATGAAGAGGAAAATCTATAATGAGATGCTTCTGTGGAAGCAGAATGCCCAAGGGAAGTCTGCTCTAATGATAGATGGCGCTCGTCGAATAGGTAAAAGCTATATTGTTGAAGAATTTGCCAAGAATGAATATAAGTCATATATTTTGGTGGATTTCAATAATGCAGATGATAACTTGATAGAAATCTTTGATAAGTATCTGAGGAATTTAGATGTGTTCTTCAGCTATCTTGCTTTGTATTATAATGTCACGTTATATCCTCGTGATACGGTTATCGTATTTGATGAAGTTCAGCTTTATCCTAAGGCGCGTGCAGCTATTAAATATTTGGTAAAAGATGGGCGTTATGATTATATAGAGACTGGTTCTTTGGTAAGCATCAATAGGAATGTGAAAGATATTGTTATTCCGTCGGAAGAACATCGTATTAATATGTATCCTATGGATTTTGAAGAATTTCTTTGGGCTGTAGGAGATAAACAGCTAATGCCATTTATTCGTGTGTGCTTTGAAAAGAAACAAAAGCTTGGTCCTCTACATCGTAAGGCTATGAGTCATTTTAGGCATTATATGATAGTTGGAGGAATGCCACAAGCTGTAGCGGAATATGTAGAAACCAATGATTTTATGAAGGTCGATATGGTGAAGCGTAATATCCTTTCACTTTATAAGGCTGATATAGAGAAATATGCTGTTGGCAACGAAATTAAGGTAAAGGCTATTTTTGATGAGATACCATCTGCTTTAAGTAGGCATGAGAAGAAATTCCGCTTGGCATCAATTAGCGATAAGGCACGTTATCGTGAATATGAATCTTCATTCTTTTGGTTAGCTGAGTCAAGGGTGGTGAATATCTGTTACAACTCTACAGCTCCAGATATTGGTTTGAGAATGAATGAGGAACGAACAACGTTGAAGTGCTATATGGCAGATACAGGTCTTTTGATAAGTCATGCTTTTAATCTTAAGACTATTATGGGAAATGAGCTTTATCTGAAATTAGCTTTAGGTAAACTTGAGGTTAATGAAGGTATGCTGGTAGAGAATGTTGTGGCACAGATGTTGAAAGCATCAGGGCATGAATTGTTTTTCTATTCTAATAATTCTAAAGATAGTGCAGAAGATAGAATGGAGATAGACTTCTTGGTTTCTAAACCTGTTATAACAAATCGCCATAACATATCCCCTATAGAAGTTAAATCTTCGAATAGCTATACGATAACTTCATTAAACAAGTTGAGGACTAAGTTTGCTCCGATGCTTGCCGAATTGTATGTACTTCATCCTGCAGATGTTGAAGTTAAAGATGGAGTCGTGTATCTTCCTCTGTTTATGGCGAGTCTATTATAGAAGTGGTGAAAAGACTCAGCAATAATCGTTCATGCAATAATAAATTTGTTGCATGAACGATTATTCTTATTATATGAAACTATATTTATTCCTTTACTTCTGTTATAGCTGTATCTTTGCGGCAGAAACTAAACAAAAACGCTAATAATTAAAAACGAAAAGACTATGAAATCTTATTCTGTCGTTACAAAGGCTGCCTGCCTCATGTTGATGGCATCAGCTGCAACTTCTGCTTTTGCTCAGAAGATGAACATCGAACACAAGGGTGATACTACTATCATCAAGGTGGAGAATCCTACCAAGTATCTTCTTCTCCCTATCCAGGAAGAGAAGGATGAGGCTCAGGTTTTGCTCGATACAGGTTCTAAGGATGATACCTGGATGGACGTTCGCCTGGCTCAGAATGGTTCTGATTACTATGTGCCATTTGCCTTAGGAAAGGGTAAGACCGCTACCATCAAGATTCTCGGTTTGAAGAAGGATGCCTTGGCTCTCAGCTTGCTCAAGCTCAGCAATACATTCGATACCACCAATACCGATTACTATCGCCCATCTTATCACTTCACTCCGCTCTATGGTTGGATGAACGACCCTAACGGTATGGTGTATAAGGATGGTGAGTATCATCTCTATTTCCAGTATAATCCATACGGAAGCAAGTGGGGCAACATGCACTGGGGCCATGCTGTAAGCAAGGACTTGATTCATTGGGAGCATCTCGACCCTGCCATCGCCCGCGACCCTGTAGGTCATATCTTCTCAGGTAGTTCTGTTCTCGATAAGAAGAATACTGCCGGTTTTGGCAAGAATGCCATCATAGCTCTCTACACCAACAACAGCGTGAACCACGATGAGGTTCAGTGCATGGCTTACAGCACCGATAATGGCCGTACCTTTACCAAGTACGAGGGCAACCCAGTGTTGACTCCGTTCGATGGCTTGAAGGATTTCCGCGACCCTAAGGTGTTCTGGTATGAGAAAGGAAAGAGTTGGTATATGATAGTTTCTGCCGATAAGGAGATGCGCTTGTACAAGTCTAAGAACTTGAAGAAGTGGAGTTACGTAAGTGCCTTCGGTGAAGGTATCGGTCAGCAGCCATGCCAGTATGAGTGCCCAGACTTTTTCCAGTTGCCTGTAAATGGTGATAAGAAGAATATGAAGTGGGTTATGACGATGAATATCAACCCAGGTTGCTGGTTTGGTGGCAGTGCTACCGAGTATTTCGTAGGCGATTTCGATGGCAAGACCTTCCATTGTCCTGATGCTCACGATGTAAAGTGGCTCGATTGGGGTAAGGATCATTACGCTACCGTTACCTTCTCAAACACCGGCGACAGAGTGTTGTCTATGACATGGATGAGCAACTGGGAGTATGCCAACATCACTCCGTTCAAGCAGAACCGTGGTGCCAATGCTTTGCCAAGAGAGTTGAAGCTCTACGAGAAGAATGGCAAGTACTATGTTTCTGAGAATGTAGCTCCTGAGGTTTACGCCTTGAGAAAGGAAACCAAGGATTTAGCTGATGCTTCTGTAGCAGATGCCAAAGAATTGAAGGGTGTTGCTGCCAATATGGAGGGTGCCTTCGAGATTGAGGCTGATGTAACTCCAGATGCCAACGGCATTGCAGGTATCGAGATTTCAAACAACAAGCGTGAGCGCACCATGATCTACTTCGATATGAAGCAGGGCAAGGTAGTGATGGATAGAACTGAGAGCGGTTTGACCGATTTTGGCAAGCAGTCTGTTCCTCACGATATCGAGCAGGCTTGGGATAAGCAACTTGCAGCAGAAGGCAAGCAGCCAGCCCGCATCACCAACTCCATCAACTACAAGAACGATTTCGCCCTGGCTACCTGGGCTCCATTGAGTCTTTGCGAGGATGGCAAAAAGACCTATCATGTTGATATCTTCGTAGATAAGTCATCTGTTGAGCTCTTCGTAGATGGCGGTCGCATCGCCATGACCAACCTCGTATTCCCTGTAGCTCCATACGAGAATGTGAAGCTCTACACTAAGGGTGGCAAGGCAGAGTTCAAAAACCTGAAGGTTCATAAGCTTGGATTGTAATAGTTATGAATAAGTCATCTAAGTTATCGCTCATCCCGGTGATGCTCTGTTTCTTCGCCATGGGATTTGTAGATTTGGTAGGCATCGCCTCTAACTACGTGAAAGAAGATCTAAACCTAAATGATGCAACAGCCAACTTGTTTCCTTCGTTGGTGTTCTTCTGGTTCTTGATATTCTCTGTGCCTACGGGTATATTGATGAATAAAATAGGTAGAAAGAAAACAGTACTTTTATCATTGGTAGTTACCGTAGTTTCACTACTTTTGCCTATCTTTGACGAGAGTTTCGGAGTGATGCTCGCATCATTCTCGCTTCTTGGCATCGGCAATGCCTTGATGCAGACTTCGCTGAATCCTTTGGTTTCGGTGGTAACAACGGGTAAACACCTTGCTTCCACTCTCACCTTCGGACAGTTTGTTAAAGCTATTGCCTCGTTTATGGCTCCATACATCGCCATGTGGGGTGCCATAGCAAGCATACCAACTTTCGGACTTGGTTGGCGAGTGCTGTTCCCTATATATATGATAATAGGTGTGGTAGCCACCTTGCTCTTGGCAAGCACACCTATCGAGGAAGAGAAAATAGAAGGTGAGGCTTCGGGCTTCGTTGACTGTCTAAAGCTTTTGGGTAAGCCTATCGTGCTATTGTCGTTCATCGGCATCATGTGCCACGTAGGTATAGATGTTGGTACCAACACCACAGCGCCAAAGCTCTTGATAGAGCGTTTGGGATGGAGTTTGAATGAGGCAGCCTTTGCTACCTCGCTCTACTTCATATTCCGTACCATAGGCTGTTTCACAGGTTCATTCTTCCTTCGCGTAATGAAGTCGCGCACATTCTTTACTATCAGCATTGTGATGATGGCATTGAGTATGGTTGGCATGTTCTTCGGCGAGAGTAAGTTGATGCTATATGTAGCCATTGCCTTGGTGGGATACGGCAATTCAAATGTGTTCTCAATTATCTTCTCGCAGGCTTTGCTCGCATTACCTGAAAAGAAGAACGAGGTTAGCGGACTCATGATAATGGGACTTTTTGGTGGAACAGTATTCCCTTTGCTTATGGGCTTTGCCAGCGATGCTATCGGTCAGATCGGTGCTGTATTGGTAATGGCAGTAGGTGTGGTATACTTGTTTACATACATCGGAAAGATTAAAATGTAATTTATAACCATCAACAATTCGATAACTAATAATTAAAGACAACTATGAATACAGACTTGAAAAAGAAATATTGCGTAGGTTTGGGCGAGATACTGTTTGATGTATTTCCTACTGGTTCTCAGCTTGGTGGTGCTCCTGCCAACTTTGCCTACCATGCAGGTCAGCACGGATTGCTATCGGTAGCTGTTAGTGCTGTTGGCAACGATGCTTTTGGTGAAGAGGCTCTTAGTCAGCTCGACGAAAAGGGATTGAAACACGTTATGCCAAAGGTTAACTATCCAACTGGCACCGTTCAGGTGGAACTCGATAGCGAGGGTGTGCCTACATACGATATTAAGACCGATGTGGCATGGGACAACATCCCTTTCACTACAGATGTTAAGGAGATTGCTGCCTATACAGGTGCTGTATGTTGGGGCTCGTTGGCTCAGCGCAATGAGGTTAGCCGCAACACCATCT
The DNA here is from genome assembly GCA_934254985.1 of uncultured Prevotella sp. Lineage (GTDB taxonomy): Bacteria > Bacteroidota > Bacteroidia > Bacteroidales > Bacteroidaceae > Prevotella. Next base: position 40,366 of record CAKQMS010000022.1, read on the forward strand.
ATCAGTTCCTTGACCATACTCCAGAGGATTGCCTAAAAATCTTCGATATCAACCTTCGTCAGAATTTCTATACCAAGGAGATTATCTGCGAAAGCTTGAAGCGTTGCAATGTGCTGAAGATTAACGACGAGGAGCTTATAACCATAGGTCGCCTTTTTGGCTATCCTGGTTTGGATATCGAAAACAAATGTTGGCTCATCTTGGGTAAATACAATCTCGACATGCTCGTATTGACTTGCGGAGTAAATGGCAGCTATGTGTTTGCTCCAGGCAGCAAGTCGTTCCAAGAAACTCCAAAGGTAGAGGTTGCCGATACCGTTGGTGCTGGCGACTCATTCACAGGCACCTTCTGCGCTTGCATCCTTAAGGGTATGACTATTGCCGAGGCTCATAAGCGTGCAGTAGAAGTCAGTGCCTATGTCTGCACCCAGCATGGTGCAATGCCAACTCTGCCTGCAGAGTTGATATAATTCTTTGCCGAACAGCAAAACAATAAATTAAACGTATAAACACTTTAAACCCTCGCTTTGTATCCTCTTTAAGAAGATTCAAAGCGAGGGCTTTTTATGATTATAGCAGTCTACAATATTATGTAGAAGTTGTTGTTATTTCACTACCATCTTGCGACTTGTGCCATCAGAATACTTCACGATGTAAATGCCGCCACGCTGTGGTGCCTGCACTTTAGCACCACCAAGGGTGTAGGTGGCAACAGCGTGAGCCGATGTGGTGGTGTTGATGCCACGGTTGTTGATGGCTGTAGATGTTGTTGCGTAAGAGATTACAGGAGCTATAGCCATAGACAGAGGGTCGTCGGAATTCTCGTACCACTTATATTCGCCTGTAGGCTGATAGTTAGCATCCTCTTCTGCAAGATAGTGCCATGTTGTGGTCTTCTCGCCAGGGTTTCTGCGGTGGCAGAATATAGAGATGTCGTCGGCTGTATATGGCGATTCATCCATGGTGCCGTTAGGGAATGGACCAATAACGATGAAGAATGGAGTACCCTTCTTCAGTTCCACAGTCTTGTCGAAATGGAAGATTGTGGCAAGATAGTCGTCATCGCTATACTGCAATTCGCCAGCCTTCTTGGTTGCTGTTGCCATCACCTCGCCTGGTTCGCCATTCTCAGCCACGGCATTCATTGTCATGGTGATTTCTTTCTCAGGGTCGATAGTGCCTACAGAAGCAAAGAATACACTCACGCTATCTACTGTAGCATCAGCGAGAGGAGCCTTGTAGAGTTCGGCAAACTTCTCCATGCCAAGCCAGTTGGTACCTCCATAGTAGCCATAGAAGCCAAGGTTCACCTGTTTTAGATCTTTATTTTCGTCGAGACTGATGTTCCAAACATTCTGTGCACCACCAGCCTGAATAGCCCATTGCAGAATGTCGTTGGTCTGACCAGCATCGTTCTTTGCAGTAAGACCCACGCTCACGGTTCCTGCCTTGGTATAGGTAACGGTAGGATTCTGCTCGTTGCTCTCGGTCTTATCGGTATTCTGGAATACCCACTTCCATTCTGTAGGGTTGCCTTCTGAAAGGTCGCGGAATGTTACAGGCACGTCGAGCGGAACGAAGGTGCCTACGTATGGCGACTCATAGCCTTCTTCTGGCAATCCAATCTTGGCAGTAGGAGCCTTCTTAGTAACCACTACAAAGTTGGTGCGCTCTACCTTGTTGCTCTCTTCGCCACGCTTGATGGTGAGCGAAACGTTGTATGTGCCAGCCTTGCTGTATCTTACTACAGGATTTTCTTCAGTCGAAGTCTCGGTATCAGCACCTGGGAATGCCCATTCGTAAGCCTTAGGTTCGCCTTCTGAAAGGTTCTTGAATGCAATCTCTTCGCCCTCGAAGATATGGATGGCATCCTTAGCTGTAGGGTCGTCTTGTACAAGGCGGAAGCCATCTATGGCAAGATCTTCGCCTCCGAAAGGATAGTCGAACGAGAATGTAACCTTCTTGCCTGCGTATGCTGCAAGGTCGAACGAGAACTTGTTCCAGTTAGTAGCGTTGTATGCTGTTTCCTGTGCCCAGCTGAAAGCATCGAGCAGAGTCTCGCTCTGGTTAGTTTCTACATCGGTGATGTTGAAAGTCCATTTACCATAAACTAATAAGTTTGGCGCGAAGTAAGCATAGAACTCAACCTTGCTTCCTTCTTTCACGGTAAGCTCGGGACTTGCGAGCTGAGTGGTTCCGCTACCGCCCTCGTAGCTAACGAAAGCTGAATATTTGTCGTTGGCATTGATAGACTTGAACTTCTTGTCGCTCAATTTCCAACCTTTGCCTACTGTCCAGTCTTTCACCTCTTCTTGTGAGTCAAACTCCTGGTCGTAGTAAGCCACGGAAGCACGGTCGGTAGTGAAGTCGGCTTTTAATGGTAGGTTGATGGTATATTCTGCCGATACCACTTCGCTATTTACGTTGTAGCCGCGAGTCATCACGTATAGTGTGCACGACTTGTCGATGGTGACTGTAGCCTCATGACCTTCTACAACCACGCTCTGTGTGTTGTCGCTCTCTTCAAACTCCTCAGCGCTCTTGGCGTTGGTAGAATACCAGATGGTTACAGCGTTCTCGTCGTCGGTAGTAATCTTCACTTCTACAGGCTCTGAGAATGTGCCACCAAGAGGTGTCACCTCTGGAGTCTTTAGCGGAGTGCGAGCCTTTACGTATACTGTAAGTGTGTCGGTAAGAGGATAATAGGTGTCGTCGCCTGCAAAGGTAGCGGTGATGATAGCCTTTGAATCTTCCTTAACGTATGATGAAGACAAAGCACCATATTTGTCTACCGAGCATACCATCCAGTTAGACGACTTATAGGTGATTGGTGACAGCTTGTTAGGATTTAGCAAGTCGGAATATCCCTCGTCGCCCGAAAGCAGAGTGATCTCTTTTTCGTTGAATTTAATCTGTGGATTCTTGCGTATCACATAGTTAGCCTCTGCCACTTCGCTCTGTTCTTCGCCTTTGGCAACGATAGCCTTCAGAGTTGTAGTCTCGGCAATGTCGATAGGTTCGGTATAAGCCTTGCGAGTGCCGTCGGCAAGACGTGGATTGCTACCATCGGTAGTATAATATATGGTGTAGGTGCCAGCATCCAAACCTTCTGCAGCAATAGCCACCTGCTGAGCTACATCGTAGGTGCCAGCAGCAGGAGTGAATACAGGAGCAGGAACGCCAGATGTGGCAACCTCGTAGTCTACCACCACCTTATATATATACAGAGGTCCCTTCTCTTCGCTCGTTTGGTTGAGCTTTATCTCGAGTTTTCCCTCTTGCATATCGGCATCGTCGATGGTAAATGCATATTCAGCGAGAGTACCCGTTAGCGATGCCTTGGCATTGCCATCGCAGAGATAGTCTTTGCCATTCACGGCAACAGACACATTGCCTGCTTTCGCGTCATCTTTTACGCGGGCAGTAACCTTTACGTCCTTAATCTTTCCTGCAAAGCCCGTAGTCCAAAGAGTAGAACTGCTTGGAGCCTCCGACGCGCTACCGATATACTGTCCCATAGTCGAAGTATAGGCGTAGATATAGGTGCCTTCTGACGAAATGTTCCATTGCACTCCGTTTAGTTCTGTGGTGTATACATCTTTCTCAACCTTGCTTGAGCCAAAGTTGTAGAAACCCTGTCCACCTTTAGTTTTGCTTGTGTTCCACTCAAACGACCACGTTGTTGTGGCTGCCAGCCCTACGTAAGGCAATAGGGCGAGAAGAGTGGCAAATGTAAAGAGTAAACGTCTTTTCATAAGCTTTCTGATTTTAGTGTTGTTGTTATATTGTAATTGTGTTAATTACTAGGTAATGCTGCAAAGTTACATATTATTATTAAATAACTAGAATAAATAACAATATTTTTGCAATAATATGTATAAAAACTACATTGTGTCACAATAATAGTATTGTATTCTTGTAATTAAACCACAATATATTTATATAAACGACAATACTGACAATTAAAGACTTTGCTTAGATTATATCGTAAATCTATAGCTAATAATAGTCTTTAATTGCCAGTATTGTCGTTATTTGCTGTTTACTCCAAATCTTTCTTTGGCAAGAGTAGATTGAGGACTACTGCAAGGAGGAATACTACGGCTACGCAGTTGTCGGCAAAGACAGTACGAACAATCTCTGGGAAGATGTTGAACATGCCTGTTGCTTGGGTGAAGCCAAGGCCAACGCTGAGCGAAAGACTCACGATGATCATATTGCGCTGAGAGAATCCGCTACGAGCCATCATGCCGAAGCCTGCATAGAGAATGCTACCAAACATCATTATGGTGCATCCTCCAAGTACAGCCTGAGGAATCGTCGTTAGTGCATAGCCGATAACAGGGAATACGCCACCGATAATCATTATTATCGCTCCTATGGCTATTGTGAAACGGTTTACAACCTTTGACATGGCTGCAAGTCCTACGTTCTGACTAAACGAGGTGATAGGAGTACAGCCAAAGATTCCAGATAAGCTACTCACGAAACCATCGCAGCTGATAGCTTTTCCCATTTCTACTTTATGAGGATTTCTTCCTAAAGCGCTATTGCAAAGTGCTGATGTGTCGCCAATAGTTTCTGTTGCTGATACAAGATAAACGGCTGCAACCGAAAGAATGGCACCAATATTAAACTCTGGAGTGAACGGCAACAATGTTGGCAATGCTATTGCTGGTTGTTCTGCAATGCCGCTGAAGTTTACCATTCCCATGGCGCAAGCAAGGATGTAGCCTACGATAAGACCAACGAGAACGGAGAGCGAACGAAGGAAACCTTTGGCAAAGACTTGGCATAAGAGACATGCCAATAGGGTGGTGGTGCCCACAATCCAGTTGTTGAGGCTACCGAAGTCGGGTGCGCCCTGACCACCAGCAAAAGAGTTTGCACCAATAGGAAGAAGCGAAAAGCCGATAGCTGTTACTACCGTTGCTGCTACAACATGTGGAATGAGTTTTACCCAATATTTGGCGCACCCGACAAACCCTGTGGAGGGCTGTGCAGATGCTAACCCAAAAACTGAGTTGCCAAACGATACATGATTG
>CAKQMS010000023.1 GCA_934254985.1 uncultured Prevotella sp.
AGAGTAGGTAACCGCCTTCTTTCAGTTAGAGCTTCGAGGACGAAAGTCTTCGGAGCTCTTTTCGTTTATATACACCTTTACCCTTTTACACCTTATTATATATATACCTTATTATATATATAGCTTTTAGCCTTCCCTTTTTCCCCTTTTCCCCCTTTTATTTTTTTACTTTTTCCTTAACTCCTTAGTAATCTGTACATTCTTTTATTAAGAATTACAAATTAAGTGTAGAAAGTTTTATAGATTCAAAAAAAATGCGTAACTTTGCAGCCCGAAGTGGAGTTATGGATAGATTAAAACCTTATAAAATAGAATTGCTCGGCTTGAAGGAAGGAGCTAATGCTTTTAGCTTCAAGCTTACTGATGAATATTTCGAAGCCATCGATGCAGACATAGTGAAGCGTGGTGACTTGGATGTTGATTTGCAGATAGAGCGTAAGTCTTCTCTCTTTGAGTTGAACTTTAATATAAAAGGTGAGGTGGTTATACCTTGTGATATCTGTCTTGACGACATGAATCAGCCTATAGATACTACAAACAGGCTGATTGCTAAATTTGGACAAGAATACTCTGAAGACGATGACCTCGTGACAGTTGATGAGAATGACGGATTTCTCGATGTCTCGTGGTTCATATATGAATTTATCGTTCTGAACATCCCAATCAAGCACGTTCATGCACCTGGTAAATGCAATCGTGACATGATGAAGGTTCTCGAAGAACATTCCGCCACCCGAAGTGACGTTGAGGAAGAACAGAAGATAGATCCTCGTTGGAGTGAATTATTAAAATTAAAAGAATAAATATTTAAAACATTTTATCATTATGGCACATCCTAAAAGAAGACAATCGAAGACACGTACCCTTAAGAGAAGAACTCATGACAAGGCAGTAGCTCCTACATTGGCAGTTTGCCCTAACTGTGGTGCTTACTATGTTTACCACACAGTATGTCCTACATGTGGTTACTATCGTGGTAAGGTGGCTATCGTAAAGGAAACAGCTGAATAATGGAGAAAATCAACGCAATAATCACAGGTGTCGGCGGATACGTGCCTGACTATATCCTCAACAATGAGGAGTTGTCGCGCATGGTTGATACCAGTGATGAGTGGATTACTGCTCGTGTAGGTATCAAGGAGCGTCGTATCCTCACTGAGGAGGGTCTTGGTACAAGCTATCTTGCTCGTAAAGCAGCGAAGCAGCTTATCCAGAAGACAGGCGTTGATCCTGATACAATAGATGCTCTTATTGTTACCACTACTACTCCTGACTATAAATTCCCTTCTACAGCTTCTATAGTTCTCGGTAAACTTGGCCTTAAGAATGCTTTCGCTTTTGATTTCTCTGCAGCTTGTTGTGGATTCCTTTATTCGCTCGATGTTGCTGCTTCGATGATTCAGAGCGGTAGATATAAGAAGATTATAGTTATTGGTGCAGACAAGATGTCGTCGTTGGTAGACTATACCGATCGTCAGACATGTGTGCTTTTTGGTGATGGTGCTGGAGCAGTGCTTGTAGAAGCAACCACCGAAGAAGGTGTCGGTGTACAGAACTCATTCTTCCGTACCGATGGCAAGGGACTTCCATTCCTTCATATGAAGGCAGGTGGTTCTGTTTGTCCTCCTTCTCGTTTCACGGTTGACCATCGTCTACACTACCTCTATCAAGAGGGTAGAACAGTATTCCGCTATGCCGTTACTAATATGAGTGACGATGTATTGGAAATATTGAAGAAGAATAATCTCACAGCAGATGACGTACAGTGGGTAGTGCCACATGAGGCTAACCTTCGAATTATCGAGGCTGTTACCAAGCGTGCTGGTATTCCATTGGATAAGGTTGTTGTTAATATTGAGCGTTATGGTAACACCAGCGCTGCAACAATTCCTCTTGCTTTGTGGGATGTTGAGTCTAAGCTCAAGAAGGGCGACAACATTATCTTCACCGCTTTTGGTGCTGGTTTCGTTCATGGCGCTTCTTTCTATAAGTGGGCTTACGATGGTGATTCTTTAACAAAGAAATAATTTTTCATAATACAAGAAAACGCATACTTATCTTGTTACGACTTGATAAGGATGCGTTTTTTGTCTTAATCCTTTTTATTGAGTACAATGCACAAGGCTGGTTTTGTGAATATCGTCGGCAACCCTAATGTTGGTAAGTCGACATTGATGAATCAATTGGTTGGTGAGCGTATTTCTATCGCTACCTTCAAGGCGCAGACAACACGTCATCGTATCATGGGAATAGTAAATACCGATGATATGCAGATTGTGTTTTCAGATACTCCAGGAGTATTGAAGCCTAACTACAAGATGCAGGAGATGATGTTGGCTTTCTCGGAGTCGGCATTGGCTGATGCTGACGTCTTGTTGTATGTCACTGACGTGGTAGAGAATCCAGAAAAGAATATGGAATTCTTGGAGAAGGTGCAGAAGATGAATATACCAGTATTGCTTCTCATCAACAAGATAGACCAAAGCAACCAGAAAGATCTTGGAAACATTGTGATGAAATGGCATTCGCTGCTGCCAAATGCAGAGATTCTTCCTATTTCGGCAAAGAATAAGTTTGGAGTAGACATGCTGTTGAAGCGTATCAAGGAGTTGCTCCCTGAGTCGCCAGCTTATTTCGATAAAGACCAGCTTACTGATAAGCCTGCTCGCTTCTTTGTGAGTGAGATTATCCGCGAAAAGATTCTCCTTTATTATGATAAGGAAATTCCTTACTCGGTAGAGGTGAAGGTGGAGAGCTTTAAGGAAGGAGATAAGAGCATTAATATCAGAGCGATAATATTCGTGGAGCGCGACTCGCAGAAGGGTATCATCATCGGACATCAGGGCGTAGCACTGAAGAAGGTGGGCTCTGAGAGCAGAAAGGCTCTTGAGAAATTCTTTGGAAAGAAGGTTTTCTTGGAGACTTTCGTGAAAGTAGACAAAGACTGGAGAAGCTCGGAGAAAGAGCTTGATAGCTTTGGATATAACCCACAGTAGGAGAAAGAAGGGAGCGGACGCAAATATGCGCCCGAAATGAAGAAATCCTTACTTTGAACGAAAGGAGGATAAAAGGAAGGAGCCAAAAGGAGGAGAAAAGGAAGGAATCGAAAGGAGGAGAAAGGAAGGAGCCAAAAGGAGGAGAAAGGAATGAAAGGAAGGAAAATGAGAGGAGAAAAAGAAAAATGGTCCTGAATGTAATGAGGACCCACTCTCTGCAAAGTGCAGAGGGCCGAAGAATGTATAACTTCAGAAATTAAACAGACTCGAAAATGGGAAATTTAGTAGCAATCGTTGGACGCCCTAATGTTGGTAAGTCCACTCTATTCAATCGTCTTACTCAATCACGCCGCGCTATCGTTAGCGATACTGCCGGCACCACTCGCGACCGTCAGTATGGCAAATGCTCATGGAACGGTAGAGAGTTTTCTGTTGTAGATACCGGTGGTTGGGTAGTAAACTCAGATGACATCTTTGAGGATGCTATTCGTCAGCAGGTGCTTGTTGCCACTGAAGAAGCTGACTTGGTGTTGTTTGTTGTTGATAATGAGACAGGTGTTACTGACTGGGACGAGGATGTGGCGTTGATATTGCGTCGCACAAAGTTGCCAGTGATATTGGTTGCCAACAAGGTTGACAATTCAGGTAGAGCATACGAGGCTGCCGAATTCTATAAGTTAGGATTGGGTGACCCACAATGTATAAGTGCAGCCACAGGTGGCGGTACTGGTGACTTGCTTGATTTGCTTGTATCTAAGATGCCTGAAGATAAGAGCGACGAGACAGAGGAAGATATCCCTCGTTTTGCCGTTGTTGGTCGTCCTAATGCAGGAAAGTCAAGTATCATCAATGCCTTTATCGGTGAGGAGCGCAATATCGTTACCGAGATTGCCGGTACCACTCGCGACTCTATCTATACCCGCTATGACAAGTTCGGTTTCGACTTCTATCTTGTCGACACTGCAGGTATCCGTCGTAAGAACAAGGTTACAGAAGACTTGGAATTCTATAGCGTGATGCGTTCTATCCGTGCTATCGAGAATAGCGATGTTTGTATTTTGATGTTGGATGCCACCCGTGGTATTGAGGCTCAGGATATGAATATCTTCCAGTTGATACAGAAGAACAACAAGTCGTTGGTGGTTGTTGTAAACAAGTGGGACTTGGTGGAAGACAAGACACAGAAGGTTATCGACACCTTCGAGAATGCTATCCGTGCCCGCATGTCACCATTCGTAGACTTCCCAATTATCTTTGCTTCTGCATTGACAAAGCAACGTATCTTCAAGGTTTTGGAGATGGCTAAGCAGGTGTATATCAACCGTAAGGCTAAGATTGGTACAGCCAAGTTGAACGAGGTGATGTTGCCACTCATCGAGGCTTATCCACCACCATCAATCAAGGGTAAGTACATCAAGATTAAGTATATCTCGCAGTTGCCAAACACACAGATTCCATCATTTGTGTTCTATGCAAACCTGCCACAGTATGTGAAGGAGCCATACAAGCGCTTCCTTGAGAACAAGATCCGTGAGAACTGGTCGTTGCACGGCTGTCCTATCAACATCTTCATTCGACAGAAGTAATTCTAAGTGAAGAGTGAAGAACGAAGAGTGAAGAATCTAAGTGAAGAGTGAAGAATTTATAAGATAGAGATATGAAGAAACTTTTGTTTTTCATGATATTGATGATAGGTGTGGGCGTTACTTCTTGTAAGAAGGAAGATGTAGACCCAGCTGCTGTTGCTGGTAATGTGGCAAAGCAGTATTATCAATATCTCCTTGATGGCAAATACGAGGAATTTGTAGATGGACATTATCAGCCCGACAGTATTCCTGGTGTTTATCGCGAACAGCTGATAACCAACGCTAAGATGTTTGTTGGACGCCAGAAGGAAGTACATCAAGGAATGGTGAAAGTGGACGTTGCAAAGGCAAGTGCCGACACTGCTAAGCATGTGGCAAATGTGTTCTTGAATATTGCCTATGGCGATAGCACCACAGAAGAAGTTGTTGTGCCAATGGTTTTGGTTGACGGCAATTGGATGATGAGATAATCTCTATTTATATTATACTATAAAAGCGGTTGCGAATTTGGAATATGTTCCCATTATCGCAACCGCTTTTTGTGTATATATCGTAAGGACTATTAACCTTGACGAAGCTTTTGTTCTTTCTCCATTTCTACCGCCTTCACCTTCTTGAAAAGTTCGGAAGCAAAGACCAGGTCGTTGAGCTTCTCGTTAGTGGCAGATATCACGTCATCCTTTGTGCCATGCCATTCGTTGTGCCCCTGGCTAATGAAAAGGATATTTTCGCCAATACCGATAACGGAGTTCATGTCGTGAGTGTTGATGATGGTGGTGATATCAAACTCCTTGGTGATACCGCTAAGCAATTCATCAATTACGAGCGATGTCTTAGGGTCGAGACCCGAGTTAGGCTCATCACAGAATAAGTATTTAGGATTCAGCACGATAGCTCTGGCTATAGCAACACGCTTCTGCATACCACCAGAAATCTCGCCTGGATATTTCTTTTCTGCTCCCATAAGGTTTACACGGTCAATACATTCCTGTGCACGCTTTAGTTTTTCGCGATAGTTCATATTAGAGAACATGTCGAGAGGGAACATAACGTTTTCCAATACCGACAGCGAGTCGAAGAGAGCTGCACTTTGGAATATCATACCCATCTCTCTGCGCATAGCCACCTTCTCTTGCTTTGTCATCTTTACGAAGTCGCGACCATCGTAGAGCACCTCGCCAGATGTAGGATCGAGCAAGCCAACGAGATTCTTCATCAGCACAGTCTTACCAGAACCACTCTGACCAATGATAAGGTTGGTTTTGCCATCCTCGAATTTGAAATTTATGTCCTTCAAGACCTCTTTGTCTCCGAACGACTTATATAGATGTCTGACTTCTATCATGACAATATCTGAGTTAGGAATACATCTGAAAACAATATCAACACACTTGAGCATACCACAGCATCAGTAGACGCCTTGCCCACCTCTACCGAGCCACCCTCTACGCTATAGCCGAAGAACGACGATACGCTTGAGATGATGAATGCGAATACCATACTCTTGATGATACTCATATACATAAACCACGGATTAAACGAATGTTGCAATCCAAGCGTTAAATCTTCGGGAGTAAGGATATGGCCGATATAAGCAGTGCCATACGCACCAAGAATACCTGTAGCAGAAGAGAAAATTACGAGGAAAGGCATGATAGTCATCAGTCCAAGAATCTTTGGCATAATGAGATAGCTTGCTGAGTTTACACCCATAATCTCCAATGCGTCAATCTGTTGAGTGACGCGCATCGTTCCCAGTTCCGAAGCAATATTCGATCCCACCTTACCAGCAAGAATCAAACACATGATAGAACTTGAGAACTCCAAGAGCATGATTTCGCGAGTGGTATATCCCGATACCCATCGTGGCATCCAAGGACTCTGGATGTTGAGCTTCATCTGAATACAGATTACCGCACCTATAAAGAAAGAGATGATGAGCACGATGAGAATAGAGTCTACTCCGAGTTGCGACATCTCTTTGATATATCCTTTCATAAACATGCGCATACGTTCGGGAACCGAAAAGGTTCTCTTCATGAGTATGAGATATTTGCCTAATGTGACAAGTGAATTATATATAAACATGGTGTAAATGTTGTTATTCGACTGCAAAAGTAACCAAAATCCATTAAAAAACTGCAATATATTTAATAGTTTTAGCTTTTATCTGTGTTATTAGGGACATTTTTGCTAATTTTGTTGCCAAAATAGATAAACATACAAAAGATATGGACGAAAATACCAACATCACATCGGGTGAAACACAGACAACGATGACGCTTAGAGCCGAAGGACTTGTGAAGCGTTACGGCAAGCGTACCGTTGCAAATCAGGTGAGTTTCGATGTGAAGCAAGGAGAGATTGTAGGACTACTTGGACCTAATGGAGCCGGCAAAACCACATCCTTCTATATGACCACCGGACTCGTTGTGCCCAACGAGGGACATGTATTCATCAATGATAAAGAGATAACCGACTATCCTGTATATAAGCGTGCTCGTGCTGGTATTGGCTATTTGCCACAGGAGGCAAGTGTATTCCGCAAGATGAGCGTAGAAGACAACATCATGTCGGTGCTCGAGATGACGAAACTCAACAAAGAGCAACGCCTGGAACGTTTGGAAAGTCTGCTCAACGAGTTCCGCTTGCAGAAAGTGCGTAAGAACAAAGGAGATCAGCTTTCCGGAGGTGAGCGTCGACGTACAGAGATTGCGCGATGCCTTGCCATAGACCCAAAGTTCATCATGCTTGATGAACCTTTTGCAGGTGTAGACCCTATTGCAGTAGAGGATATTCAGCATATCGTGTGGCGACTGAAATACCGCAATATCGGTATTCTTATCACCGACCATAATGTGCAGGAAACCCTCACCATCACCGACCGCGCCTACCTCTTGTTTGAAGGAAAGATATTATTCCAAGGCAATCCAGAGCAGTTGGCTGAAAATCAGATAGTACGCGAAAAATATCTCGGTACCTCGTTTGTGTTGCGTAAAAAGGACTTCCAGCTCATTGACGAGCAGCGTAGAGCACGAGAAGAATAAGCCTGTAGGAAGTGTGGAATTATAAAAAAAACAAATTTTTACTATATATATTAGGTGGTGTCAACAATATTGAGTAATTTTGCAACTCATTTGAATACAGATTATAACAATAATAAACAATAAATAAAGAAATCAGAAATGAACATTTCATTTGAAAACCCTGACAAGATCAATGGCAAGTTGACATTGACTATCGAAGAGGGCGACTACAAAGAGCAGGTAGAGAAGACTCTTAAAGATTATCGCAAGAAGGCTAACATTCCAGGTTTCCGTCCAGGACAGGCTCCTATGGGCTTGATTAAGCGCCAGTTTGGTGCTTCTGTAAAGGTTGACGCTATCAACCACGTGTTGGGCGAGCAGCTTCAGAAGTATATCGTAGACAACAAGATTAATATGCTTGGCGAGCCTTTGGCAAGCGAGACACAGGAGCCTGTAGACCTTGACAAGGAAGCTCCATATACATTCTGCTTCGATATCGCAGTAGCTCCAGAGTTCAATGCTGAGCTTACAGCTGACGATACTCTCGATCACTACACAATCGCTGTAGACGATGCACTCATCGACCGTCAGGTAGATATGTTTGCTTCACGTTCTGGCTCATACGTTAAGGCTGAGGAATATCAGGACAACGATATGTTGAAGGGTGACCTTCGTGAGCTCGACGAGAATGGCAACACCTTGGAAGGTGGTATCACCGTAGAGGGTGCTGTGCTTATGCCAAGCTACATCAAGGTTGACGATCAGAAGAAGCTCTTCGACGGTTGCAAGCTTGGTGACGTTATCACCTTCAGCCCACGCGCTGCTTATCCAACAAGCGATGTAGAGGTTGCTTCACTTCTTAAGATCGAGAAGGAGCATGTAGGTGAGCACACTGGCAACTTCAGCTTCCAGATTACAGAAATCAACCGCTATCAGAAGGCTGCTGTTGATCAGGCTCTCTTCGATTCAATCTTCGGAGAAGGTGAAGTTAAGAGCGAGGAAGAGTTCCGCAACAAGATTGCTGATGGTTTGAAGGGTCAGTTGGAAGTTGACGCTAACTACAAGTTTATCCTCGACGTACGTTCATACGTAGAGAACAAGGTTGGCGAACTCACATTCCCAGACGCTCTCTTGAAGCGCATCATGCTCAACAACAACAAGGATAAGGGCGAGGAATTCGTTGAGAAGAACTACGCTGCAAGCATCAAGGAGTTGGCATGGAGTCTCATGAAGAATCAGCTCGTTGAGAAGGCTGGTATTAAGATCGAGGATAAGGACGTTCTCGAGGCTGCTAAGGAAACAGCACGCATCCAGTTCGCTCAGTATGGTATGAACAACGTACCTGATGAGTATGTTGAGAACTATGCTAAGGAAATCCTTAAGAAGCAGGAGAATGTACAGGGTTGCGTAGATCGCGCTATCGATATCAAGCTCGTAGACGCTTTGAAGAAGGTAGTTAAGTTGAACGAGAAGACTATCTCTCTCGACGAGTTCAACACTATGATGAACCCAAATGCTGCTAAATAATAAGTTATTGTAGACTTATAACATTTTTTTAGAAAAAAAACTTCTTTAATAAAGAGGTTATCGACTATTTTTTCGTAACTTTGTAATACGAACAATATAAAGAGTCGGTAGCCTCTTTATATATTTATACGGTTTCTGCAAGTTGCCGTATGTAAATGCAATACAAACGTGGGTGGAATCCACCTCTTTACACCTTATTATATATTATATATATCAGACATGAACAACGATTTTAGAAAATTCGCCACCAAGCATCTTGGTATCAATGGTATGGCACTTGACGATGTAATCAGTTGCCAGAACCAGTACCTCAATCCATATATTCTTGAGGAGCGTCAGTTGAACGTTACACAGATGGATGTGTTCTCTCGTTTGATGATGGATAGAATTATATTCCTCGGTACAGAAATCAACGACTATACTGCTAATACTCTTCAAGCACAGTTGCTATATCTCGACTCTGTAGATAGCGGTAAGGATATTTCTATTTATATCAATAGCCCTGGCGGTAGCGTTACTGCAGGTTTGGGAATCTATGACACCATGCAGTTTATATCAAGTGATGTTGCTACTATCTGTACAGGTATGGCAGCTTCTATGGGAGCAGTATTGCTCGTGGCAGGAGCTGAAGGTAAGCGCTCGGCACTTACACATAGCCGCGTGATGATTCATCAGCCTTTAGGTGGTGTACAGGGACAGGCTTCTGATATCGAGATTGAGGCTAAAGAGATACAGAAATTCAAGAAAGAACTCTATAATATCATTTCTGAACATTCACATACACCATTCGAGAAGGTATGGCAAGATTCTGACCGTAACTATTGGATGACAGCCGATGAGGCAAAGGAATATGGAATGATAGACAATGTATTAAAACGTAAGATATAAAGATGCCATCAAAAACTAAATGCTCCTTTTGTGGACGTACAGATAAGGATGTTAAGATACTTATAACAGGTCTTAATGGCTATATCTGTGAGAACTGTGCACGACAGGCTTATGATATCGCTGCAGCACAAGGCTGTTATAAGAGTGTTGAAGCAAGCGATTCATCTTTTAAGATGAAGAAGGTGCCAAAGCCTCGTGAGATAAAGGCTTATCTTGATGAATATATCATCGGACAAGATGAGGCAAAACGCCATTTGGCAGTTTCTGTCTACAATCACTATAAGCGTTTGCAGCAACCTGTAGACGAGAATGGTGTTGAGATAGAAAAGAGCAATATCATCATGGTAGGCTCTACAGGTACAGGTAAGACCCTTTTGGCCCGTACCATAGCAAAGCTTCTTGATGTGCCTTTCACCATTGTCGATGCTACTGTATTTACCGAAGCAGGCTATGTGGGCGAGGATGTAGAGAGCATCTTGAGCCGCTTGTTGCAGGTTTCTGACTATAATGTTGAGGCTGCCCAGCGCGGTATCGTCTTTATTGATGAAATTGATAAGATAGCACGTAAGAGCGATAACCCTTCTATCACCCGCGATGTAAGTGGTGAAGGTGTGCAGCAAGGTTTGCTGAAACTCTTGGAAGGTACTATGGTAAATGTGCCACCAAAGGGTGGACGTAAGCATCCAGACCAAGACTATATCCATGTAGATACCAAGAATATCCTCTTTATCTGTGGTGGTGCCTTCGATGGTATCGAGCGCAAGATAGCACAGCGACTCAATACTCACACCGTGGGCTACAACTCTGTGCAGAATGTTCGCAAGATAGACAAGGAAGACCTTATGCAGTATGTATTGCCACAAGACTTGAAGTCGTTTGGTCTTATACCAGAGATTATCGGTCGTCTGCCAGTGCTTACATACTTGAAGCCTCTCGATCGTGACGCTTTGCGCCGCATATTGATGGAACCAAAGAACTCTATCGTAAAGCAGTATGTTAAACTGTTCGAGATGGATGGTATCACCCTTACTTTCGATGATGCGGCTCTCGACTACATCGTTGATAAGGCTGTGGAATACAAACTTGGTGCACGCGGATTGCGTTCTATCGTAGAGTCTGTGATGATGGATGCTATGTTTGAGATTCCATCTAAGCGAACAAAGAAATTTGAAGTAACTCTCGACTATGCTAAGCAACAACTTGATAAGTCGCACTTGCATCAAATAGAACAACAATAATATACCATAAAAGGGGAGTCGAGATGAGGAACAATCTCGCTTTTGATTTCCGACACCCCTTTACTTTAAATACCTCTATGACCTATGGCAAACAATTACAACTTGACCAAGCAACTAAAGCAATTCTTCGGCTTTGATAAGTTCAAAGGCGACCAAGAGGCTATAATCAGTAATCTGCTTGACGGCAACGACACCTTTGTGCTCATGCCTACAGGCGGTGGCAAGAGTCTTTGCTATCAGTTGCCATCATTGATAATGGAAGGCACGGCAATTGTTGTGTCGCCACTTATTGCGCTGATGAAAAACCAAGTTGATGTCATCAATGGTATGTCGGAGAAGGGAGGAGTGGCACATTATATCAACTCTTCGCTCAACAAGGCAGCCATAACACAGGTCATGAACGATATTCGCAGCGGACTCACCAAGTTGCTGTATGTAGCTCCTGAGTCGCTCAATAAGGAGGAATATGTAGAATTCTTGAAGACTATCAAGATTTCTTTCTATGCCATTGATGAGGCACATTGTATATCGGAGTGGGGACACGATTTCCGTCCAGAGTATCGCAATATCCGTCCTACGATAAATAAAATTGGCAATGCTCCTGTCATTGCACTTACGGCTACTGCTACCGACAAGGTGCGTACCGATATAAAGAAATGTCTTGGCATTTCTGATGCTAAGGAATTCAAAAGCTCGTTTAATCGTCCAAACCTTTATTATGAAGTACGCCAGAAACGTACCGACGACGATACAAACAAGCAAATAATTATGTTCATTCGCCAAAATCCTGGCAAGAGCGGTATCATATACTGCTTGTCGAGAAAGAAGGTGGAAGAACTGGCAGAGATATTGAAAGCCAACGAGATAAAGGCTGCACCATATCATGCAGGTCTCGACTCTGCTACTCGTTCACAGACCCAAGACGACTTCTTGATGGAGCGCATTGATGTTATTGTTGCTACCATCGCCTTTGGTATGGGTATCGACAAACCAGATGTACGCTTTGTAATCCATTACGATATTCCTAAGAGTTTGGAGGGATATTATCAAGAGACTGGTCGTGCAGGTCGTGATGGTGGCGAAGGACAATGTATTGTATTCTATTCGCCTAAGGACTTGCAGAAACTTGAGAAGTTTATGGAAGGCAAACCAGTGGCAGAACAGGATATCGGCAGACAGCTGTTGCAGGAGACAGAGGCTTATGCCGAGAGCTCTGTTTGTCGCCGTAAGCTATTGCTGCATTATTTTGGTGAGGAATATAAGCAAGATAACTGTCGCAACTGCGACAACTGCTTACATCCAAAGCAGAAGATAGAGGCTAAGGATGCACTCGTTGTGGTGCTCGCAGCAATAAAGGCAGTGAAGGAAAACTTCATGCAAGACTATGTGATAGACTTCGTGAAGGGACGAGCTACCGACGATATCGTATCTCATCATCATGATGAACTTGAGGAGTTTGGAGCAGGCGAAGAGATGGATTCTAAACTTTGGAATCCTGTAATCCGTCAAGCTATGATAATGGGATATATCAAAAAGGATGTAGAGAACTACGGCTTGCTGAAGCTTACTGCTGCAGGCAAGAGATTCCTTAAGGCTCCTTCTTCTTTCATGATAGTAGAGGATAATGATTTCCGCTACGACTATGAAGCCGACGATAGCGATGGTTGTACAGCAGCCCTTGACCCACAGCTATATTCGCAACTAAAGAGCTTGCGCAAGAAGGTTGCTGCCAAGAATAATGTTCCAGGATATGTAGTCTTCCAAGACGTATCGCTTGAGCAGATGGCAACAATGTATCCTGTTACTATGGCTGAACTTCAGAATATTCAGGGAGTAGGAGCAGGTAAGGCTATGCGCTATGGCAAAGACTTCTTGAAGCTTATCAAGGAATATTGCGAAGAAAACGAGATTGAGCGTCCTGAGGAATTGCGTGTGCGCACCGTGGCTAAGAAGTCAATGCTCAAGGTAAAGATTATCCAAAGCATAGACCGCCAGGTTGCTCTCGACGATATCGCACAGGCACAAGGCTTGGAGTTTGGCGAATTGCTCGACGAAGTAGATGCTATAGTATATAGCGGTACGAAACTTAATATTGATTATTTCCTTGAAGAGGTGATGGATGAAGACCATGTCGACGATATCTATGACTACTTTATGGAGAGCGAGACAGATAGTGTAGACGATGCCATAGAAGAACTTGGTGGCGACTACTCGGAAGATGAAATCCGACTTGTCCGCATTAAATTCTTATCAGAACAAGCAAATTAATGTTGAAATATACAACTTGTTATCGTGACTTGTCCTATCTTGGCATACCTATTATTATAGGTCAGATAGGAACAATAGTCATGTCTTTTACAGATACCTTAATGATAGGCCACCATTCTACACCAGAACTGGCGGCCGCTTCGTTTGTAAACAATATGTTCACCTTGGTCATCATCTTGGCCTTGGGATTCTCGTATTCTATCACCCCTACTGTGGGTTCGCACTATGGACGAGAGGAATATCAACGCATCGGACAGGTACTTAAGAATGGTATCGCTGGCAATATGGCATTGGCATTGCTTCTTGTGGGAGTTATGGCATTGCTTTATTGGAATCTTGGCAATCTTGGTCAGCCAGAAGAACTATTGCCATTGATGCGTCCGTATTTCCTTGTACAATTAGTCTCGTTGCCTTTTGTATGTTTTGCTAATGCCTTTAAACAATTCTATGATGGCATTACCAATACTCGTACACCAATGTATATCCTCCTTATAGGAAATGTACTGAATATCATAGGCAACTGGATATTGATATATGGTAAACTTGGCTTGCCGGAAATGGGACTCCTTGGTGCAGGACTCTCAACCCTTGTAGCCCGTATCTTTGTGGCTTTTGCCTTCGTATGGGTATTCGTAATCTCTCGTCGTTATCAGCAATATCGCAAAGGGTGGCAGAGCAAAGGTGTGTCAATGGATGAAATTTGCAAACTTTCTACACTTGGCATTCCTATAGCATTGCAGATGGGATTGGAGACAGGAGCCTTCTCGCTATCGAGTCTTCTCGTTGGATGGATAGGAACAACAGCTCTTGCTGCTCATCAGATTATGCTCACTATATCCCAACTTGGCTTTATGATATATTATGGCTTTGGTGCAGCCGTAGCTATAAAGGTGAGCCTATGTGTAGGACTCCGCAACTATGATGATGCAGGTCGTTATTCGCATGCAGGCTTCCATCTCGCTATGATGTGTGCCACTGCCGTCACTATACCTATTGTCATCTTCCGTGATTCCTTAGGTATACTCTTTACCGACAATGTTGAAGTATGCCAGTTGGTATCAGCGTTGGTGTTGCCATTTGTGATATATCAAGTAGGCGACTGTCTGCAATGTGCCTATAGTAATGGACTTCGTGGTTTGTCGGTAGTAAAACCACTTGTGCCTGTAGCATTCTTTGCCTATTTCGTGGTTTCATTACCTATAGGCTACCTTCTTGGCTTACCGCTCGGTTTAGGTCTTGAAGGAGTATGGTTTGCTTTCC
The DNA here is from genome assembly GCA_934254985.1 of uncultured Prevotella sp. Taxonomy (GTDB): domain Bacteria; phylum Bacteroidota; class Bacteroidia; order Bacteroidales; family Bacteroidaceae; genus Prevotella. Next base: position 14,790 of record CAKQMS010000023.1, read on the forward strand.
CTGCTGGATTGACTACAGCCGGCATCTGTTATCTCTATTTCTTTAGGCGTAACCAGAAAAGGCTGGCGTCTAATTAAGTATCAGACTTCTTGATAGTCCCAAGCTATCAAGAAGCCACGTAATTATATAAGCGCCATCGCTGTTAAATTGACTTAAAGAAGATAGAAAAAACAAGAATCGCTGCGATAAGTGGAAAATTATTGCTAAATTTGCACGCAATAAATTTTTTAGGTAATTATGTCATCATTTGTTGCAGATAAAATTGTAATGGACGGTCTTACTTACGACGACGTCCTCCTTATCCCTGCTTATTCAGAGGTACTGCCTAAAGAGGTAGAGTTAAAAACCAAGTTCTCTCGTAACATCGAGCTGAATATCCCATTCGTCACAGCTGCGATGGATACTGTTACTGAGGCTTCTATGGCGATAGCTATCGCACGTGAAGGTGGTATCGGTGTCATCCACAAGAACATGTCGATTGAGGAACAGGCTCATCAGGTAGCTATCGTAAAGCGTGCCGAAAATGGTATGATCTACGATCCTGTTACTATCCGTAGAGGTAGCACAGTGAAAGATGCTCTTGATATGATGCATGATTACCACATCGGTGGTATTCCTGTTGTCGACGATGAGAACTACTTGGTAGGTATCGTAACTAATCGTGACCTCCGCTTCGAACGCCATTTGGACAAGAAGATTGACGAGGTTATGACAAGCGAAAACCTTGTTACCACTCATCAGCAGACCGACCTTGTTGCTGCTGCTCAGATTTTGCAGGAGAACAAGATTGAGAAACTTCCTGTTGTAGATAGCGAAAACCACTTGGTAGGTTTGATTACTTACAAGGATATCACTAAGGCTAAGGACAAGCCAATGGCTTGCAAGGATGCTAAGGGACGTTTGCGTGTTGCTGCTGGTGTAGGCGTTACTGTCGATACCTTGGAGCGTGCAAAGGCTTTGGTTGAGGCAGGTGTTGATGCTTTGGTTATCGATACTGCTCATGGTCACTCTAAGGGTGTGGTTGAAAAACTTCATCAGGTTAAGGCTGCATTCCCAAATGTTGACGTAGTAGTAGGTAATGTTGCTACTGGCGAGGCTGCCAAGTATTTGGTAGAGAATGGCGCTGATGGTGTTAAGGTAGGTATCGGTCCTGGTTCTATCTGTACCACACGTGTCGTAGCCGGTGTAGGTGTACCACAGTTGAGCGCTGTCTACGATGTTTATTCAGCATTGAAAGGTACTGGTGTTCCATTGATTGCTGATGGTGGTTTGCGCTATTCAGGTGATGTTGTTAAGGCATTGGCTGCAGGTGGTAGCTGCGTTATGATTGGTTCATTGGTAGCAGGTACTGAGGAGAGCCCTGGTGATACTATCATCTTCAACGGTCGTAAGTTTAAGAGCTATCGTGGTATGGGTTCTTTGGAGGCTATGGAGCAGAAGAATGGTTCTAAGGACCGCTACTTCCAGAGCGATACTAAGGATGTTAAGAAACTCGTGCCAGAGGGAATCGCTGGTCGTGTACCTTACAAGGGAACCGTTCAGGAGGTTATCTATCAGCTTATCGGTGGTTTGCGCTCAGGTATGGGCTACTGCGGTTCAGCTAACATTGAGAACCTTCATAATGCTAAGTTCGCTCGCATCACTAATGCTGGTGTATTGGAGAGCCATCCACACGATATCACTATCACAAGTGAGGCTCCTAACTATTCTCGTCACGATTAATAATCGAATTTTTGGAGTTAGATATTAAGATTACAGAGTAAAGTTATGATGAGAAGCTTGTCTTCCCATCATAACTTCTTCTAATAAAGCCCTTTCGTAACTTTTATCTTAGCTCCTATATACATTATTATATATATAAGAAGAAATGAAATCGAAACTACTCTTTGGAGCTTTGCTCTTTGTAAGCAATATAGCTTTCGCACAGTCTAACGATCCTGTAATAATGAAGATTAACGGTCAGCCCGTTAGTCGTTCGGAATTTGAATATTCTTTCAATAAGAATAATTCTGAGGGCGTAATAGACAAAAAGTCTGTAGCTGAATATGTTGACCTTTTTGTTAACTATAAGCTTAAGGTTGAGGCTGCCAAGGAAGAACATTTGGATACATTGAAGTCATTCCTCGATGAGTTTGCTGGTTATCGCGATCAGCAGATACGTCCTGCTATGATTACCGATGCTGATGTTGAGGCTGAGGCTCATAAGATATATACTGAGACACAGCAGCGCATCGACGGCAATGGTGGTATGGCTAAGTTGGCTCATATCCTCGTGTTGGTGAAACAGCGTGCTACTGTTAACGAGCAGAAGGCTGCTAAAGAGAAGATTGATTCCATTTATAATGCTCTTCAGCATGGTGCAAACTTTGCTGAGTTGGCAAAGAAATGTTCCGACGACAAGGCTTCTGCCGTTAATGGCGGCGACCTTTCGTGGATAACAAAGGGTATGACCCTAAAAGAGTTTGAAGATGCTGCCTGGGCTTTAAAGAAAGGCGAAATGAGCAACCCTGTGCTCTCACCAGCTGGATGGCATATCATACTTATGGAGGATAAGGGCAACTTCTTCCCTTACGAAAGTCAGCGTGCCGATATTCTAAGATTTATTGAGCAGCGTGGCTTGCGTGAAAAGATTATCGACAACAAACTCGACTCGTTGAGCAAACAGGAGAATACTACTCCTGCTAAGCTTCTTGAGGCTAAGCGCCTGGAGATGGAGTCTAAGGATTCTGACTTGAGAAACCTCATCCGCGAATACCATGATGGTTTGCTTCTCTACGAAATTAGCAACAGAAATGTTTGGGATAAAGCAGCACAGGATGTAGCAGGACAAACAGCTTACTTCAAGAAGAATAAAAAGAAATACAAGTGGGACGAACCACGCTTCAAAGGTATGGCTTACCACGTGAAAGACCAAGCCGACGTAAAGGCTGTGAAGGATGCAGTTAAGAATCTTCCTTTCGATGAGTGGGCAGATAAATTGCGCAAAACCTTCAACAACGATAGCATACTTCGTATCCGTGTAGAAAAAGGATTGTTCAAGAAGGGTGATAATGCTCTCGTTGACCGCGAGGTGTTTGGTGTAGATACCATCGTTAAACCTCTTAAGGAATATCCTATCGACGCAGTATATGGCAAGAAACTAAAGGCTCCAAAGGAAATGTCTGATGTCAAGGCACAGGTGTTGGCTGACTATCAAGACATGCTTGAAAAGGAATGGGTAGCAAACTTGCGCAAGAAATATACCGTTTGGGTTGACGAAAACGTCTTGAAGACTGTAAATAAGCATTGATATTAATATATGAAAAGATATTTGAATAGATTAGGAATCTGCGCCTTGGTGGGAGGCTTGAGTCTTTCTGTAGCTTTTGCTGCAGGAGGTAAGGGTTTGTTCCCTAATATGGCTAAGGTTTCTGATGACACAAATAACAAAATAGATACTACAGAGGCAGCAATCCCTGAGAGCAGTATCGTTGACGAGGTGATATGGGTAGTGGGCGACGCTCCTATATTAAAGTCGGATGTAGAAATGGCTCGTATGCAGGGACAGACCGAAGGTGTTGTTTGGAATGGCGACCCAGACTGTCTTATCCCGGAGCAGTTGGCTGTACAGAAGTTGTTTCTCCATCAGGCAGAACTTGATAGTATCGAGGTTTCAGAGAGCGAGATTGCAAGTGGAGTAGAGCGTCAGATTGATGATTGGATACAAGCTATTGGCTCTCGTGAGAAACTTGAGGAGTACCGCAATCAGTCTTTGACTCAGATTCGTGAGGGAATGCACGATGAATATAAAAACATGCTCCTTACCCAGAAGATGAAGAGCAAGTTGGCTGAGGATATCAAGGTATCGCCAGCTGACGTGCGCAACTACTTCCGTGAACTTCCAGAGGATAGTATTCCATTTGTTCCTACAGAAGTTGAGGTTGAGATAATAGAGCGTTCGCCAGTTATCAAGACTGAGGAGATAAATAGAGTGAAAGATCAGTTGCGCTCATTCACTGAGCGTGTCACAAATGGCGAAACAACCTTCGCTACTTTGGCACGTCTGTATTCTGAAGACCCAGGTACTGCACGCCGTGGTGGCGAACTCGATTACGTAGGTCGTGGACTCCTCGATCCTGCTTTTGCTACCGTAGCTTTCAACCTCACCGACCCTAAGAAGATTTCAAAGATTGTGGAGAGTGAGTTCGGATATCATATCATCCAGCTTGTAGACAAGCGTGGTGATAAGGTAAAGGTGCGTCACATATTGCTCAAGCCAAAAGTTTCGCAAGACGAGATAGATAAGTCGCTTTCGCAGCTCGACTCTATCAGCGATGATATCCGCAATGGTAAGTTTACCTTCGAGGATGGTGCTACCTTCATTAGCGACGACAAGGATACACGAAACAATCGTGGATTGATGTCGAACCTTACAGAAGATGGTGCAACCTCACGTTTCCAGATGAAAGACCTTCCTACAGAAGTGGCTCGTGTAGTAGACACTATGAAGGTTGGAGAAATATCAAAGCCATTCACACTCACTAAGAGCAATGGCAAAACCTCGTGTGCAATAGTGAAACTCAAGAGTAGAGTAGAGGGACATCGTGCCACTATCACAGAAGACTTCCAAGTGATGAAGCATGTGGTGATGACAAAGTTGCGCCAGAAAGCACTCCACGATTGGGTGGTAGACAAGATTAAACATACCTATGTTAGAATGAACGATAGGTATAAAGATTGCAAATACGAATACCAAGGATGGGTTAGATGATAACGAACAACAGATTTTCAAATATCAGCGGGCATAGAATGGCGTTATTAGCCATTCTATGCCTGTTTGGGTTGAGTATATTGTGTGCTGCAGGACCTAAAAAGAAACATCGTAAGAAGTCCGACGAACGTGTATATCTCATACATGCCGACGAATTGAAATACGATTTGTATGGCAGCAACCCAGGTGCACAGATTGCCAAAGGAAAGGTGGCTTTTAGACATGATGGTGGCAAACTGTGGTGTGATAGCGCATATTATTATGAAGCTTCAAACTCGGTAAAGGCTTTCGGACATGTGAAGTTCGTGCAGGGAGATACCCTTTCGCTAACTTGCGAACGTGGTGATTACGATGGTCAGGAACTTATGATGCATGCTCGTCATAATGTAGTGCTTAAGCATCGTCGTCAGACTCTCTATACCGATAGTCTCGACTACGACCGTCTCTACGAATATGCTTATTTCTATGATGGCGGTAAACTCGTTGATGGCAAAGATCAGTTGTCATCAGACTGGGGCGAATACAATACCAAAACTCGTGAGGCTATATTCTATTATGATGTCAGAATGCGTAGTCCGGAGCGTCTTATAGAAACCGATACCTTGCATTATGATACCCGAACTTCTACGGCTCATATCACAGGCGAATCGCAGATTACTACCAAGACAAGCGTTGTAAATACCACCGATGGCTACTTTGATACCAAGACCGATAGGGCAAAACTCTTTCAGCGTTCTACAATCGTTGATGGTGCCAAGACAATTACTGGCGATACACTCTTCTATGATGATAAAACCGGTGTTGGCGAAGGCTTTGGCAATGTGGTATATGTAGATAAGGAGAATAAGAATGAGCTCAATTGCGGTCATCTGAAATATAATCAGCTCACGGGCTATGGCTATGGCACTAAAGATGCATTGGTAAAAGATTTTTCTCAGAAAGATACTCTCTATATGCATGCCGACTCGCTGAAGATATACACTTATAATATAAATACAGATTCTGTATATCGTGAGGTGCATTGCTTTGACAAAGTAAGAGCTTATAGAATAGATGTCCAAGCCGTTTGCGACTCTATGGTGTTCAACTCTAAGGATTCTTGTCTCACCATGTATCGCGACCCTATTGTTTGGAATTCCAATCGCCAGTTGATAGGAGAGAAGATAAAACTCTTTATGAACGATTCCACAATCCGCGAGGCTCATATCCTTGGTCAAGCATTCTCGGCAGAACTAATGCCTGATAGCGTACATTATAATCAGGTGTCATCTACAGATATGTATGCTTATTTCGTTGATGGCGCTCTGCGTCGTAGCGATGCTGTAGGCAATGTTTGTGCTGTATATTTCCCTGTCGACGATAAAGATACTACTCTCATCGGACTCAACTATACCGAGACTGATACCATGAAGATGTATCTATCTAAAGAACGAAAGATGGAGAAGATATGGATGCCAAAGGCTGTAGGCACGCTGTATCCAATGACTCAGATACCACCATCAAAGCTTAAACTTCAGAATTTTGTGTGGTTCGACTATATCCGCCCTACATCTCCTATGGATGTCTTTGTGTGGCGTGGCAAAATTGAAGGAACAGAAATTAAGAAGAAGGCACGAAAGGAAGTGCCATTACAGAAACTTGAATAATTATGAGCGATGTAATACAACTGCTGCCTGATGCTGTAGCTAATCAGATTGCTGCAGGTGAGGTGATACAACGTCCAGCATCTGTAATAAAGGAATTGGTCGAAAATTCTATTGATGCTGGTGCTACCCGTATCGACGTGCTTGTCGTTGATGCTGGCAGAACCTCTATTCAGGTTATCGACAACGGAAAAGGTATGTCGGAGACTGATGCTCGCCTTGCTTTCGAGCGTCATGCTACTTCTAAGATTCGTCAAGCCAACGACTTGTTTGCTTTGCAGACAATGGGATTTCGTGGCGAGGCTTTACCTTCTATCGTAGCTGTGTCGCAGGTGGAATTGAAAACTCGCATGGCAGATGAAGAAGTTGGCACACATCTCTCGATAGCAGGAAGCAAGGTTACTGGTCAGGAGCCTTGTGCTTGCTCTGTAGGCTGCAACTTCATGGTTAGCAACCTCTTCTATAATGTTCCTGCACGCAGAAAGTTCTTAAAATCCAACTCTACAGAGCTCAACAACATCGTTGCAGCCTTTGAGCGTATAGCTTTGGTTTATCCCGAAGTCCATTTCACTCTCCATAGCAATGGCTCAGAACTTTTGAACCTTCCTCGCTCTGGTATGAAGCAACGTATTGTTGATGTCTTTGGCAAAAAGATTAATCAAGACCTCTTGCCTGTTAAGGTCGATACCACGGTGTGCAATATCTCTGGCTTTATCGGCAAACCACAGTCGTCGCGCAAGAAAATGCCAAACCAATACTTCTTCGTCAATGGCAGATATATGAAACATCCATATTTTGCTAAAGCCGTGATGACAGCCTACGAACGTTTGGTTCCACAAGGTGAACAAGTGCCTTATTTCATTTTCTTTGAGGTAAATCCACATGATATAGATGTGAATATTCATCCTACAAAGACTGAAATAAAATTCGAGAACGAACAGGCTATATGGCAAATCTTGGCTGCTGCAGTTAAGGAGAGTCTTGGTGTATATAATGATGTGCCAACAATCGATTTTGATGTGCAGGGCAAACCTGATATTCCTGTCTTTTTTCCTGTCGACGATGTTAATGCACCACAGGTGGATTATAATCCTAACTATAATCCTTTCAACACATCGTCTGCCGACTTGGGGACATCTATTCCAAAGTCTAATGGATATACTTTCGAATCTAAAGTAAATTTAAAATCATTTGCTGATCAGCAATCAGGCTCGCATGTGCCAGACCAATGGGAACAGCTATATCAAGGCTTAGGAAAAAATGAAAATGCTGATGATATTGCTGAACCACAAACATTGTTTGGGGCGCAACCAGAAGTGGAGCAAAACTCAAAGATTCTTACTTCTGGCATCATAGAAGATAAGTCGCCTTCGCATTATCAGTATAAAGGTACTTACATCATGAATGCAGTGAAGTCAGGACTCATGATTATCGACCAGCATCGTGCACATGTGCGCATTCTCTATGAACAATACCTTGCACAATTAGCTACTCAGAAGTCTGCCACACAAACAGTTCTCTTCCCTGAGAGTTTTCAGCTATCTGCCACACAGCGTATCGTTTACGAGAAGATTGCTGATGAGATGACAGCAATGGGTTTTGATATCCAAGACCTCGGAGCAGGCAACTATGCTATTAATGGAATCCCTGCCGGACTTGAAGGTGTAAATCCTGTAAGGCTCGTCATAGAAATGGTAGACACTGCTGCTGAAAATACTGTAAGTATAAAAGAGGATATAGATGAATCCCTTGCCTTGTCGATGGCACGAAATGCCGCTATTCCACAAGGACAAGTTTTGTCAAATGTAGAGATGGAAAACATAGTAAACTCATTATTTCTGTGTAAAAATCCTAACGTAACACCAGATGGTAAAAATATCCTTTGTATACTGAAACAGACTGAAATAGAACACCTTTTAGGGTAAAAATAAGGCAAAAAGGCATATAATGTTTGAAAAAACATAAAAAAAAGAGCAATAATTGTGCATTTTTTTAGTAAAAAAGATAAAGATTAAAAAAATAATGCTACCTTTGCCGAAAATATGTAGGCTTTATGCCTGTGAAAAGGATTTGTTTTAATTAAAATTTATAAGAGTATGAAAAAGTTATTGATGGCATTGGCTTTTGCCGGTGTAGCTCTTGGTGCTAATGCACAAGACGCTGATCCTGTACTCAAGTACAGCGTTGCAACAAACTCTTTCTGGAGCAATTGGTTTATCCAGGTGGGTGGTGACTTTAATTCTTGGATTTCTGATCAGGAGCATGGTCGTGGTCTTGACAATGGTGATAACTATGGCCTATTTGCTGGCGATCGTACATCTTGGGGTGGCGCTATCGCTGTAGGTAAGTGGTTTACTCCAGGTCTTGGACTCCGTACAAAACTTCAGGCATGGAATGCAAAGGAAGTAGGTCCAACAAACCCAACAGAAAAGTTTAAGTACTGGACTTTGAATGAGCACATCATGTTCAATCTTAGCAATCTTCTTTGTGGTTACAACCCAACACGTGTTTGGAACGTAATTCCTTTCATCGGTGGTGGTGTTTCTCGTAACTGCTCTGACAATGCTTATGCTATGCAGCTTAGCGCTGGTATTCAGTCTTCATGGCGCCTTTGCAAGAAGGTTAACATTTATGCTGAAGCTGGTTTGAACCGTTTGGAGAAAGATTTCGATGGTTTCTCTGGTGGTGCAGAAAGCGGTCGCGGATGGAAGGGTGCTGATAACAACCTCTATCTTGAACTTGGTTTGAACTTGAATCTTGGTAAGGGTACATGGGAGAAGACTCCAGATGTTGACGCTATCAAGGCTCTCTCTCAGTCACAGATCGACGCTCTTAACGCACAGCTCAACGATGCTAACTCAGAGAACACTCGTTTGAAGAACATGTTGGCTCAGGAGCAGAAGAACAATGAGACTCAGAAGACCACTAAGGAATTCGTTAACACTCCAGTTTCTGTATTCTTCAACATCAACAAGGCTAAGATCGCTTCTCAGAAGGATCTCGTAAACGTTAAGGCTCTTGCTAAGTATGCTAAGGATAACAACCTTAAGCTTACTGTTACTGGTTATGCTGATGGTGCTACAGGTAGCGCTGCTTTCAACCAGAGCCTTTCAGAAAAGCGTGCAGCAACTGTTGCTGACCAGCTCGTTAAGATGGGCGTAAGCCGTGATATGATTACTACTGTTGGTAAGGGTGGTGTAGACGAGTTGTCGCCTATCTCATTCAACCGTCGTGCTACTGTTCAGGTTGCTGAGTAATCAAATCTCGCAGATATAGAATAATATCTATAATCTCAATATTGGGTGTGCCGAATCTTCGGCACACCTTTTTTTATTCATCTTTTTCTATATTGTGAGAAAAAAGATGCTTGAAAATTTGGAGAAATAAATATTTCTTCTTACCTTTGCATCGCATTTAAAAACAAGGGCGTTTAGCTCAGCTGGTTTAGAGCATCTGCCTTACAAGCAGAGGGTCGGCGGTTCGAATCCGTCAACGCCCACAGGGGTGTTTCCTGTGATCTCTTCGGAGGTTGCAGGATTTTTTTGTTTATATACCTCTCGTCTTAAATGTAATCTGGGATCATCCGACAAACATAGGGGATTATTAATCCCAAATCGGTCATTAGGGTTAAAACATGTTAACATTGTTAACAAAATAACCTTTAATTCGTTAGACTAATATAACGAAACAAACGAATATAAATATAAAAACAATAAGCTTATGAAAAATTTACTTAAGAAACTCCTCTTTGTGATGGTGTTCTGCCTTGTGCAGTCGGCACTTTGCCATGCCGACACATTCAAAGGAAAGATTGTGAACGCCGAGACAGGCGAGATTCTCATCGGAGCAAACATATTCAGCGAGGTGAATCCTCAGCCAGGATGGTCGATGCTGAATCAGACTGAGACCGACAGCACCGGTTGCTTCTATCTCAACAGTGGATGGGAAGGACGCATCATGTTCAAGTTCAGCATGATCGGATATAGGAATTTCCGCAAGGTGGATTATTCTTACGGCCAAGAGGTGAACGACACTACCGACCTTGGCATCATCAAGCTGCAGCCTACAGCCCTAATGCTTAAGGAGGTGGAGATTACGGCAAAGATACCGCGCATCACTATGGCGGGCGACACCATCGTGTTCAATCCTGAGGCTTTCAAACTAAAGGAGGGAGCACGCCTCGACGAACTCATCAAGAAGTTGCCGGGAGTGGAGAACCGCGACGGCAAACTCTACTGGAACAACAAGCCAATACGTTTGATGATGAATGGCAAGGATATATTTGGCGGCGACCAGATCATAGGCCAACTGCCTGCAGAAGTGGCTAACAAGCTAAAGCTCTACGACCGTAAGTCGGAACTGGCCCGACATACTAGTAAAGATGAAGGCGAGGAGGACCAAGTGCTCGACATTCAGGTGAAGCCTGGTTTCCTCGACAAATGGTATGGCACTGTTGAAGCGCAATACCAAACAAAGAAACGCTACATGTTCGACGTTACGGCAAGCCGACTCAGCGACCACGACCCGCAGATGGTTTATGCACAGGCCAACAATGCCAACCGCTATATCGACAGAACCATGAGCTCTACAATGAACCGAAATATCGACGGCGACGGCAAGAGCCAATATGGATCGTACAACTATCAGCACAACTGGGAGACCAAGGGTGCAAGTGACTACTCCGACAACCGATGGAACATAAGCGCAAACATGGGACATAGCGACGGTTGGAACACTATTGGAAAGTCGACCGAAACCTTCTTCCCCAACAAGGAACACACGTTTGCCGTGTCGAGCAACTACCGCTACAGCCACAAGCTCTCCCCACAGATAGAGACCCAACTCTTCGCCTACACCGACTCGGTGAACGCTATAGAAGTGAACGTGAAGGCAACCTACGAGAAGAGCAGCAACAGCAACGAGGACAAGGGTGCATCGTATGGCTACGACCAAAACAATTTCAAATACCACTCGCTTGCAGACGCTTTTGCTGCAAAGCCCGGCGATGCGCTCTACGAACGACTCATCACCCGCAACAACAACTATCAGTCGAGCGACCAGCAGACACGTGGCTTAAACATTGACTACAAGTGGAAGCACTTCATAGGCAAGAAAGGCTCGTTCTCTATCCAAGGCTACACCTACATCAATGGAGCCAACGAGGACACACACATCAACCGCGACCTGGAATATCTGCGCGAAAAGCGTAGCGAGAAGGTATGGCAATTCTACGACCGAAGCAACCATAAGCTTAGCACCCAACTTGGCGCGTCGTTCGACTATTGGCTGGGCAAGATGGTGTATGTCAACATCCTTGACAACGTGACCTACTCACGAACACGCACTATACGCAACTTCTTCACCGACAACAACGAGCAGAACGTGGTGGGCGGCATTCCTACCACACTCGACCAGGCAAATGCCATGAGCAACCTCATGCACAAGTGGGTGAACCGATTCACACTGAAGTCGACCATCACCCCGACGAAGGCGTTGATGATTATGCCTAAGCTCAACTGGAATGTCTACCGCGAGAAGGCCGACTACCGCTACGGACAGCTCGACACAACTGCAGTGCGCACAAGCTACACCTACGAGCCGTCAATATTCCTAAAGTGGAAGATGAGCCGTGTGCGCAATATGGACATATCGTTTGCATACAACACCTCTGTGCCCAACTTCATCCGCACGCTCGGCTATCGCGACACCACCGACCCGCTGTCTGTATCAACCGGCAACCCATTGCTGCACAAGTCGCACAGCCACACCACTACCTACAACTACCACCGCATGTGGCTGCGCAAGCAGATTGTGCTGGGACTGAACGTTTCCTACAACAAGGACATCAACCCTATAGCCACACTCTACCGCTACAACTCTACAACCGGAGCGTATGAGTCGAAACCCATGAACGTGAAGGGTGGCAACATGTGGAAATTCGGAGTCAACTACGACCAAGGCATTGGCGTATACTTCCGACTGATGAACAAATTCAAGGTGCTCACATCCAAGTCATACGGATTCCTTACCATTGTCGACAACAACGACCCTAACGCCGTGCCCGACCTCAACCTGCAGAAACGTCTTGGCATTGACGAGAATATGGAGCTGTCGTATGAGGCGGAGAAAGTGCAGCTTACACTATTCAACGACTTGCAGTGGAACCGCTACCGCTACGACGACGACACCTACAACAGCAGTCCGTTGTACAACAGCTTGGGAATTAGTGTCACGCTCAAGCTCTCGCCATTCGAAATGTATATACGTCTGTCCGACGACTTCCGCAAGGGCTATGCCACATCCGAGATAAACGGACACAAACTGATGTCGACGGCAAGCATCAGCTACGGTTTCTGCAAAAATAAATGCCGACTGTCGCTGTTTGTAGACGATATCTTCAACAATGATATCTGGTACGACAACAACTACTCGGCATTCCAGCGCACCGAAACTACGACAAACTACATGCATCACTATGCAAACCTGAAGTTCTCGTATAGATTCGATGCGAAAGCTAAGAAGAAATAATTCTGATTAATACGCCTCGCGGTATTTGTTCTCGTCCTTGTCCTGAAGCATCGACAGATAACTCTGATACCGCGAGGCGGATATGTAATGCTCCTCTACAGCCTTCAGCACAGCGCAACCCGGCTCATGAGTGTGGGTGCAGTTGTTGAAGCGGCAGTCCTTGGAGAAGTGGAAAATGTCTTTTCCTGATTTCACTAGACACTTTTTTGATTAATAAACTAAGCTATAGCCTGGAAGGCTTTACCTTGGTCTTTGCATTATTCAAACATTCTTTCTGCGGCAAACACTAGCGAGTCTTTTACAAGGACGCTAACCTATACAACTTAAACAACTTCAGACCTTTGCCATATTAATTTCCAGCTGCAGCATGCACAATATGAAAACATTATTACTGCTTACCTGACGAACATACGGCTTATAGTATGAAAATGGTTAAAGAAATATATAAAAGTCAAGTTTATTACGTAAAAAACAAGAAAAATGCCCCCTAAAAAAGTATCATTAGATGTGTCTTTTCTTGATTTCACTAAGGCTTCCATTTACTTATTTCTGATAACTAACCATGGAGCTACGTCGTGGTGTTTGTCTGTACGATATTGGACACCCACAACAATTCCTAACAGAACTAACACTCCAATTACTTTAAATACTTTTTTCATATCTTTTTTGGGCAAAGATAAGACTTTGCATCTATAAGAAAAAAGAAATAACTATAGCTTGTATGAAGTGAAGCGGACGAAGAAAGGTAGCCTCAAACTAACAGCGAATAGCATTATTAAGCACATTTACCAAATATCCTTTTGCTCCATACAATGGAACATTAGTGATATTTTCTTGCTCTCTATAATCGCTCATCGAGAAACGAAGACCATGCATGCCAGGATTATTGGCGAGGATTACTTTCAGAGATTTGGCTTGCAGGTTCTCCTCAGCCTTCACTTCTAAAGGAATGATGTTGGTATCTATTTGGATAACAAAGTCGATTTCTAATTGACTGTTCTCCTTGCTATAATAATAGATAGGTATATTACGTAGAGATTCTAACTGACAACAAATAAAGTTCTCCGTAAAGTCACCCTTTCCCGAATTGTCATTATTAGGCAATAAAAGGAGTGCTGGTGGAGTATTGCTCATTGCACCAAGCAATCCACAATCTAAAAGATACAACTTGAAGGCGCTAATATTTTCATGTATCTTCAGAGGCATACCAATGGTTTTTACACGGCTTATTTTATATATAAGTCCAGCATCAATCAGCCATTGAATAGCAAGCTCATAATCCTTTGCTCTTGCACCTTGTTTTACCACTCCATAGATAAACTTCTTGTTCTCTTTAGCCAACTGCGATGGAATGGAGTTCCACACTTGGTTAATCCTAATCACCTGCTCGTCGGGAGCATGCTTAGAAATATCTTTTTCGTAGGCGTGTAGGATTTCTTTCTGCACTTCTCTTACCGCATTAGCATCATTAGTATCTATGAATTTCTTTACAGCTTCAGGCATTCCTCCTACTAAATAATATTCACGCAGATGCTGAATATAAAGTGTGCGCAGAGAGTTTACTACATCCCACATACCTGATTGTAGTAAATCTGCTCGCTGTTTAAAACCACGTGCCAGCAAGAACTCTTCGTATGTCATAGGAAACATTTCCAAGGTATTCACTTTACCTACAGGATATGATTCGCCTTGATGGAGAGTGAGTCCAAGCAAAGATCCTGCTACTGCTACATGATATTCACAGGCATCCTCACAAAAATATTTCAACGAAGCTAAACCACGATGCAACTCTTGAATCTCATCCATTATAATAAGAGTTTTACCAGCCTGTATGTTAACTCCTGTAATAGCACCTATGGTTAGGAGAATTCGCTCGATATTGTAGTCAGTGGCAAATAAATCCTTGACCATGGCATTATTGTCACAGTTGATATAAGCAACGTTTTCAAACTCCCGTTGCCCAAATTCTTTTAGTATATAAGTCTTGCCGACCTGTCGGGCTCCAAGCAAAATAAGAGGCTTCCTATCTTCTCTATTTTTCCAAGCAATTAGGTCTTGCATTATGAATCTTTCCATAATAATGCTCTTTTTGCTGCAAATATACTGATAATTAGTGAAATAGCAAAGCCTTTAACATTTTTATGAGGGACTTTTTGCTGTATCGCTACATTTTTATGAGGGACTTTTTGCTGTATTACTAAACTTTTATGAGGAACTTTTGTTTGATATAAACGAAAAAAGGTAGAACTTGATGAGAGTTCTACCTTTATTCGTTTTGTATGCTTTGTATATTTTGTATACTTGTAATGCTTAAAAGCTTTATTTCATGCTAACCTTAAAGATTTTGCTTGCAAGCTTTGACTCTGTAAACATAGGCAAACCTATTGTCATGAGGTAATTGCCGGAATATTCCTTAACTTCGCCCTGTGAGCCATCCATGCGGTTGATTTCTTCCACCTTGTAGGTTGCCGAAGCATTCAGTCCTTGCATAACTACGTTGTATAGCTTCTCAGCAAATCGTGGATAGATATCGAAAGCAAAGACTACAGCTTCTTTCTTGTCTTTTGTTACATACATTGTTGCTGCATGATTGCCCTCATAAGGTGAAACCAAACGATATTGGTCACCATCAAGAATAGCTGGTTTCAGGCTGTTGTATTCCTTAATAGATCGCTGGCAATATTTCAGTTCGTCGGCAGAAATATCATGTAGGTTTATGTCGAAACCGAGTTTACCCATCATGGCAACATTAACCTTGTACTTTATGCCAGCATCCTTGTTCCATGTTGTAACGTGTGCGCATTGCACCTTGGTTGGGAATACCTGTGAATAACCCCATTGTATGAAGAGACGCTCTGTAGGGTCTGTGTTATCGCTTGGCCACATCTCCTGGAAGTATTTCAGTCCCTCGTAGTCGGTACGTCCGCCACCACCAGAGCAAAGCATCATTGGCAGTTCTGGATATTTAGCCTTTATGCGGTTCAACACCTTGTATAGTCCACGCACATAGTCGATATACAGTCTGCTCTGCTCATTCTTCTCGTAGGCAGAATAGATGTTTGTGATAGGGCTGTTGCAATCCCACTTAAAGTAGGCAATGCCAGGATATTTGGTGAGCAGTCCGTCTACTATGCCATAAACATAATCTTGCACCTTAGGATTACTAAGGTCTAAAACCATCTGATTACGGAAGTAATACTCCTTGCGGTTAGGATATCTAATCACCCAATCTTTATGCTTCTCATAGAGTTCCGACTTTGGATTCACCATCTCTGGTTCTATCCACAATCCAAACTTCACACCCTGTTTCTTTGCTTCCTCTGTAAGCTTGCCAATGCCATTAGGCAGTTTGTTGGCAGTCTCTTGCCAATCGCCCAAGCCTTGAGTGTCGCTATGTCGTGGATATTTGTTACCAAACCATCCATCGTCGAGCAAGAACATATCTACGCCTAAGTTCTTAGCGTCAGCAATAAGGTTTACGAGCTTATCCTCATTAAAGTCGAAGTAAGTAGCCTCCCAGTTGTTGAGCAGCGTGTTGCGTTCGCCCTTACCATTCTTTATCTGATAGTTGCGTGCCCAGTCGTGCAAGTTTCTGCTTGCATAGCCAGTACCCTTGTTGCTAAGAGTGAAGATAAACTCAGGAGTCTTGAAGCTCTCACCTTTCTTTATAGCATATTGCGAAGCATAAGGGTTGATGCCACTTATTATGCGCAGATAGCCTTTGTTGTCAACCTCGAAAGTAAAACGGAAGTTGCCCGTCCAAGCCAATGTTCCCACCAACACTTTGCCTGCATTCTCAGTAGCTTCGTTGTTGAATGATAGTTGGAAGAAAGGCGATGTAAACATGTTGGCACGTGTACCCAACTTGGTGTCTATCACCTTTTTGCCGAAATGAAGCTCTTGAGTAGACTTGCGCACTTCGCTTGCCCAGTCGCCATCATACTGTGTGAGGAAATATTTAGGTTGATAGAAGTTGAGCATGCACGACGCATATTTCTCCAATACTATGTTTCCTTTCTCACCATTTTTAATCTCCGACCATGCCTTATACACGTTTTCTTTGCCAAAAGCAGCATAGTGAAGCGCAACCTCTGATGAATATACAGGATCAGAAAGATAGATAACTGTTTCCTTGCAACCATCGTGAGTTATTGTCTCATGGCGCTTATATTCCAACAAAGTAGATGTGTTGCCATCGGTATGGTTGATATGTAGTGCAGGCTCAAAATAGTCTTCCATACCATGAGTAATATACGCCTCTTTGCCCAAAGGAAGGTTGGCATAGTCACTCTCGTTGAGAAGTTTCTCGCCGAAGTAGCTTTGGTATAGTCGGCCATCATCGCCAACAGTAAATACCAAACTTGTGTTGTCGGTAGCTACAACAATCTGCTGATTAGCAAAAGCCATCCCTGCTGATGCCAGCATGAATAGCGTTAAGAATTGTTTTTTAAAAATCTTCATAGCTTTTATTTTTAGTTATTATTATTTCTACATGTCGAAAGACTATTTTTCAACAGAGAAAGGTGCGATAGGTAACCCGGTCTCTCCTCTAAGATTGCCATTAGGATAATCTGCCCAATTATATTTTATTGCAGTTATCACTTCGTCGCTATTTATCTTTATGATGTTTTTGTTGTTTACAATAATAGCGCTTGGGTGTTTCCATTCACCATTTTCGTTTCTCACGATGAAGCCTGTAGGAGTGTTGCCATCAGTATGAATGTTGCCATCAAACTGCAATGTGGCATTATTTCCCATTATCTCATGCTTTATCATTTGTGGAGCCTTGTCCACAATATCTTTCTTACCATAAGAATTATGCAAGGCAATGAGAGACAATCTTCTTGCAACCTCTTGCTTGTTCTTTGGATGAATGTCGTTAGGGTTGCCAACATCTATTGCCACAGCCATAGCAGTATTGTTAAGACTTAGAGCCTCTGTTTGTGCCTGTCGTAATGCAGCCCATTCCGATTTAGGCTGTATCTCTTGCGGTTGCAGATAAGCAGCCAATTGTACGAAGTAGAAAGGCAATTCTTTGTTTTTCCACAATGTGCGCCAATCTGTTATCAGGCGTTTGAAGAGTGGGGCATATTGAGCAGCACGTCCTACGTTTGCACATCCTTGATACCACAGCACACCTTTTATAGGTAATTTGTGAAGCGGATGGAGCATCGCATTATAGAGAACAGTTGGAAAGCTTGAACTTTGTGGCGATATCGGTTTACGTGGCAATTTACTGAAGTCGCCAGCCACTCGGTATTTCCAGTTGCCGCATAGCGATATCTTCTTATCACCCTGTTGTGCATATATGCTGTCAGTTTCGCCATATATTCCACCACCACCTTCATAGTCAGTGACCCTGACTGTGATTACAGCTTCGCCAGCCTTCACAAGATGTGCAGGCACCGTATACGAGCGATAAACATTATATCCAGAGCCTTCTGCTATCTTTTCGCCGTTGAAATATGTGACGTCTTCATCATCAATCATTCCCAAGTGTAGGCTTATAGGCTTTCCTACCCATTCGCTTGGTATGTTTATGCGCTGTTGCATATAAACGATACCATTGAAATCTGGCAATACCGATTGTTCCCATAGTTCTGGTATAGGCATTGACGGTAACGACTCGTTGTAGCGTGAGCAATCGAATTCGCTGCCCATAGCCTTTGCCTGTTCTGTCCAAAGTCTTGCAGAGTGTTCATAATCAGAGTTTATCTTCTCAGCATTGAAATTGTTAGCAGAGAGCAACTTCGTTTCTGTCTCAAATCCCGCAACAGACGCCACGCCATTATAGCTTGTCCATGCTTCTGCAGGAGTTCCTCCCCATGTGCAGTCTATCACTCCAACATGCACTCCGAGCTTTGCCGACATCTCGCGAGCATAGAAGTAGGCTATGGAAGAAAAGTTTTCAACGGTCGTTGGTGAGCAACTTCTCCATCCTCCCATATTAACCTCGGTATCTTCTGCAGGGCTATATCCTATCTGCTTTTTTATTTGCAGCATGCGTATCTCAGGATGATGTGCATTGGCGATTTCCTCTTTATAGTTCATCACCTTTCCCCATCCGCCTACAGGCATTTCCATGTTTGATTGTCCTGAGCAAAGCCATACTTCGCCAGAATAAACGTCATGCAGAGTTAGCTTATCTCCATCATCAAAGGTTATGGTATATGGTCCACCAGCACGAGGTGTATTAATATATGTGCAAAAAGTTCCATCGTTGTTGGTTTTTGCGGTAATAGTTTTTTCATTCCATGATGGTGTTATCTTTACCATCTGTCCTGAAGCCTTACCCGCAATTTCCCATTTGCCTTTCTGCTGCACCACCATACTGTCTGTGACAAAGTGGGGCAACACAACCTTTGCTTGACAATGTGTAGCATCCAATGCCGACCATCCTAACATGATAGGTAAGCATGCCAAGAGTGGTCTGATACTACAAATACTCGTTTTACTCTTTTTATTCATAGATTAATTGTTGTTTAGTACTGCAAAATTACACCTTTTATATTATTGAAAGAACAACAGAATCTTCAAAAAATATAAATTTTATGCTAAATTGCAGTAATATGCCCAATTTAATTAAACAAATGTCTCTATGTCTGCACAACCAGCATTGTCTATTGCTGCTTTTGGCGGTTTTGTCTTTCAAAGTCTTTAGGGCTGATGCCAAACTGTGCGAAGAATATCTTGCTGAAATATGATGGCGAAGATATACCCACCATAAAGCAGATGTCACCAATGAGATATTTGCCCTCTTGGATTAGCTCTGCCGCCTTTTTCAGTTTTACTGTTCGTATAAGCTCACTTGGCGACATGTTGAACACCACCTTTATTTTTCTTAGTAAGCTTGAATGACTCATACACAATAGGCTTGCCATGGTTTCCACGTTAAAGTCTTCTTCGCCTACATGCTCTTCGATAATCTTTGTCACATTGTGCATAAACTCCTCGTCAGCCTTTGGCATGTGCATGTTGTCTACGGTGAAGAATGGCTTCTTTTGGAATGATTCTCGTTCGCGACGTCGATTATCCAACAGCGACTGTATGAGCTGGCGGAAATACTTTATTGAGAAAGGCTTCTCTATATATGCCTCGGCTCCAAGCTTCAAACCGTTAATCTTGCTTTCAAGGTCGTTCTTGGCAGTAATGAAGACAAATGGTATATGCGATAGATTCAAGTCTGTCTTCACCGTTTTGCAAAGGTCAAAACCATTCATCTCAGGCATCATCACGTCTGAAACTATGATGTCAATCCTGCTTGCTTCCAACTTTGCTATTGCCTCCTTGCCGTTGCATGCTGTCTCTACAGTAAACGATTGACTTATTTGGTCGGCGAGGAATTTGCGCATACTATCGTTGTCTTCTACTATAAGTACCGCATAGCCACTTGCTCCCTCCTTTATTTGGTTGGAGTCTTCTTCAAGCACATAGTCGGGCGATTCCAATGTCTGCATGTTGTTTTGTTCAATACCCTCTTTGTTGATAGGTATTTTCACCACAAACGTGTTCTCGTTCTTATCATCTTCTTCGAGCATCAATATGCCACCAAGCAGTTGTGCCAATGATAGCGACAAAGGCAAACCAATGCCAACACCATTCTCTCCATTATTCGATTTGTCAATCTGATAGAAAGGTTCGAAGATACGCTTTTTCTCTTCTTTGCTTATCTTGTCGCTATCGCTGGTCACGCTCACCATAAAGCAAGCGTTGTCAGTGCTTAGCTTAATGCTTATCTTGTGGCGTGCATATTTTAATGCATTATTTAGCAAGTTGCTCAGAATCTTTGTCACAGCCTCTTTGTCTGTTGAGGCTATTATCTGTTCTTTCTCGCAGATATCCTTTTCTAATGTTTTACCACGCAAAATGATTGTAGGTTCAAAGCGGTCAATGGTTTCGTTTACCAAAGCCACGATGTCTACATTCTCATATTTCAAAGTCAATCTGTTAGAACCCAACTTCTGGAAGTCAAGTAGCTGACCTGTAAGATTAAGCAGTCGCTTGGTGTTCTGACGCATAATCTTCAGATAGTTAGCTATAGTCTTGTTCTTTGTTCCAATCTCTTCGATAGCCTCTAATGGTGCATCTATCAATGTTAGAGGAGTGCGTATCTCGTGAGCCACTTCGGTGAAGAAGTTTACCTTGTTTTGATATAGCTCTTTCTCTTTGTTGATAGTGAAGAGTCGCTGCCTTTCCTTTAGTTGTTTCTCTTTATGTCCACGATACCAGCGGAACCAATAAGCTATGGCTATTAATAATAATAAGGTGTAAGCCATATATGCCCATGCCGACTGCCACCAAGGAGGAGTTATCACAATCTCCAATTCCTTTTCAGCAGTCTGCCCATGGTTTTCCACTTTCACACATAGCTTATAGTTACCAGGAGGAAGATTAGCAAACGAAAGTTTGTTGTCGCTCATTCTCATCCACTCCTTGTTCACAGGTTTCAGTTTGTAGCTATATGTACCATTGCCGCCAACGCTAAAGTCGGGCGATACCACATTCACAGAAAACGAAGCCTTGTCGTAAGGTAGTTCCAACTTCTCAGTAAACATTATGTTGCGTTCCAAAAGCGATCCCTCCGAGCTTGTTGTCATCTCCTTGTCATACACCATTAGCTGAGTGATGTATATAGACAGTGGAGTAGCATAAGCCGATTCTAATTCAGGATCGAAAACCACAATGCCACCTATGCCACCAAAATAAAACAAGCCATCGTTGCCCTTTATGGCAGAATTGTAGTTAAACTGATTGCTTGGCAAACCATCTTTGGCAGTAAAGAGCTTCACCGCCTTACGTTCCGGATTGAATTTCACCAAACCTTTGTTTGTTCCAAACCATAGATTTCCATGACGATCTTCCAATATGTTGTACACCACATCGTCTGGCAGTCCTTCAGCTATGCCAAATGTAGTGAATCTATCTTCTTCTTTGTCGTAGCGACTTATGCCTCCACGGTCTGTCGATACCCATATGTTGCCACGGCTATCTTCCATAAATGCGCTAATGCTGTTAGAGCGTAGTCCGCTTTGAGAATTGTCGCCATGGATATAGCTTTTGAATTTACCTGTAGATGGAGTATATTTCCATATACCATTACCCATGGTAGCAATCCATATTGTACCATCGTGAGCTTCGAAGATATTGAAAATCCAGTTAAATCCAGTTTCGTTTACTCTCACAAACTCTTTCTTTCCTGCATCTCTACGATAGAAAGCGTAGCCTAAGCCTACCCATTCGTTGCCACGACTATCTCTCAGATATGAGTAAACGCTATTGTCTGATTCTGCTATATTGAGCATAGAATGCTCTTTTCCTTCATCATCGATTTCTATTAGTCCTCCACGCGAGAAACCTGCATACACGTTGCCTCTATACGAATTGAGCATAAGCACCGTGTTTGAAGGATATTTGTTGTTAGGAACCTTTGTTATAACACCAGTTTGTGGATTCAATTTAAACAAGCCATCATCTTCTGTTCCTATCCATATACTATTATCGCGAGCTTGTGTTAGTCCGTTTACCACTCTTCCTGCCAGTCCAGACCATAGACCATAGGCTTGAAAGCCAAACTTCTTTCGAGTCATATAGTCAGCACCGCCATACGATGTTCCGAGCCATGCATCTCCATTTCTACTTTTGTATATGCAATATATTATATCGTCAGAAAGACTAAAATTATTTAGAGGTTCCTGATGTAGTAACCTTTCATTGCCAGTTTGCTTATTGATGATGTATAGTCCATGTTGTGTACCTATCCATATCTCGTCGTCAAAACACTCTAAGCTACGTAGATATATCTTACCTTCGCCCGAGAAGTTTATTTTCTTAAATTCATTGTTGGTAGTAGAGTAGCGATATAGGTAGCCATTGCTTGATGCAAATATCAATGTGCCGTCTACATCTTCGGTAGCGAGGGCAAAATATTTGCCATCAAGAGTTTCTCCATTCTTTGCTATCACCTTATCGAAGCGGTCGGTATGCTTGTTGTATTTATAAATACCTTTTTCTGTTGTCACCACCCAAGCATAGCCATTCTTATCAACGCAGAGGTTAGCCGGAAACTTCTCCTTAAAACTTCCGTTGTTTGGCAATACAGAGTAATAGGTAACATCATTATTATGATATCTAAACACTCCCACATCAGGAAGCAAAGCCCATACGTTACCTTTGCCGTCGCCTGCAATTGCCTGTATCCAGTTGTTGGCATATTCGCCAGTCTTTTTATCTTTGACATCCATGAAGCTGAAACGGTCGGTCACAGGATTGTATCTATAGATACCGCGGTCTGTGCCAACCCAAAGATTCTTATACTTGTCTTCGTAAAGGGCATTGATATTATCGTTGCCTTGCATCTTTTCATAGTCATAGCATCTTAATCTTCGTGTGCCAATACCGTCAAAACGGTGCAAGCCATTCTTTGTACCAAGCCAAATAAAGCCATAGCTGTCTTCTGTGATACATTTCACGTTGCTCGACGACAGTCCTACATTATAGTTCACATGGCGAAACGAATAATGTCTAACGTCGGAAGCCGACATCGAAGAAATATTCATGAAGACGGCAATTATTGCCAAGAGAAATAGTTTCAGTTTCATATGCTGATATTATTTTTAATACCCGCCAGCAGCTCTTGGCTGTGGGTGGGAATGATGGATATCCTTTATTAAACCATGTGTTAGTTTATCATGATTTTCTTTGTTAGTGTATCTCCAGATTTTGTAGTTGCCTTTACTAAGTACACACCTGCATTGCTGCTTATGGGCAATGACATTGAGGAGATTTCTGAGCTATAGTCTTTCTGATACAAGAGGTTTCCTTGTATATTGAATAGAGAAAGCGAGGCTACAGCCTCGGAAGCCTTAACATTAAGGCTTCCAGGACTGTAGCTTATACACAACTCATTACTCTTATCTTTCTCTACAGCAGCGATGGCTGTAGGTGTTTTCTTCTCTATGCGATATAGACAAACGTCGGTCTTTGCTACTGACACATTGAAGCTATTGCCAGAGAACGTTACGTCCTTAGCGCTCCAGAGTTCCTTAATACTCTTTACGTTTGAGGCATCAATACCTAAACGCTCAAAGTTGGCAGCTTTGGTATAGCTCTTGCTCTTGTCGTAGTTGAAAACCACATAGTATAGAGCTTCGTCGGTGTCGAGAGTAAACTCGCGGTCTACACCATAGCTATATTGATAGCGATTGAAACTAACATCGAGCATGCCTTCTACAGGGCGGAACGATCTGCCTATTCTTGCCACATCGTTTATAGCTTTGTTTGTAGCAATGCTAAGAGCCAGGTCGCGTTCCTTCTGATTGCCCAAGCAAGTACCCTTCAAGCTATAGTTGTCGCCAAGCAATACTGTGCCGGTCATAGCTCCCATAGTGTAGCGTATACGAGCCTGTCCGTCGTTTTCAGCTCTTGACAGAACCAAGTGGTCAGGGTCGTTGTAGCAATACACACGGTCGAGCCACCATCCTAAGTCCAAGCTGTTTAGTCCGTACATGCTATTGTCGAGCTCACCCCAACAGTCGCACGATATGCGGCGTGCATGTCCCTTAGCTGGGAATATCGGTGCTATCGAAAGGTCTACAAACATTCCTGCTTCCTTTGCAAACTCCAAGATATAATCCATTCCGTAGGTATAAGCCTGCATACCTGTTGTTATCTTAGGGTCATAATAGCTGTCAGCTTCAAGAGTGCCATTGTTTATGAAGTCGAGCTTTATGTATTCAAATCCAAGTTCTTTGAATTTTGCAAAGCGTTGGCGATTGTATTCCTTTGTCTCAGGATGAGTAGGGTCGAGGGCATAAGATGCTATCTTGCGTTTCTTGCCATTACCAGTCAACACAAGGTCGTACCATTTATATTTGCTACCATTGTAAGGCGAATACGACTTTAGGTCGTTCTCTGAATCAAGCCAGCAAGAGAATGGTGTGTGATAGATACCAGGCTTCTGTCCGTTGGCTTTGCAATGTTGTGCAAATAGGCGTAGTTGGAAATCGCTGAGGTTGTCCCAGAAAGAGTCGAGCACTATATAGCATACTCCATTCTCGTTGACAAATCCCTTTGGCATCATCTGCTCTTTGAAGAAGTCGGCAACATCTACGGCTCCTGCATAGTTTACTTTGTCTGCCATGCCTCCCCAACTCTGCCAAGCAAAGATGGTACCTCCATTCCATTCGAGCTTAGGACATAGTGTAGCAGTAGCCTCACCTAAATCTTCAAAGCCGTTGCGCCAATCGTTGTAAAGACCGAGGAAGAAACGTGGTGAACGAACCTTGTTGCCTGCCACAGCACCATGGCTATTCATAACAACATAGTCGTTTTTGAATTGCACATCGTTGGTTCTTGCATTCACCACTCCTGCAGCAACAGTCAGTTCGCTAATAGCATTTTTGCCATCCGACTTTATGGTGATACCACTCTTCCAAGTGTCGTGCTCTATAGATCCTACCACCAGTCCCATACGGCTCATGGCATCGTATGCTCCCGACACTTCGCACGAAGTCTGATTGGTTGAAGATACTTTCGCAAAAGGTATTGCAGAATATCCCACCCAGTTGTCGTTGTCGTGTGGCATATCGTAGACATAGTTCTTGCCATCTGCAGGCAGAAAGGCTGTTGCAGTCTTGCTGACAACAGGAGCTATATAGTTGGCTTTTGTTTCGCCAGCTTTCGCCACCAATGCAGCTTCTACAAGCAAGTAGTTCTTGCCAGGATATATGTATATCGACTGCTCTATGTTGTCTTTGCCTTCTAAGCCAGAGTATGTGTAGGTATACTTTGTGCCATTACCAAACGCATCGGCTACAGCAGTATTCGACAAGCTTACCGTAGGATAGCTTGTAGAAAGCAAAGTCTCTGCCTTGTTGTCGTGAATGGTCTTGGCCTTGTGTATCTCTATATAGGCACCCCTCACCACCTCTTTGCCATTTTGGCTATAGGTCAATGTCTTTGCCTGTTCGTTGAACGTTATTTTCCACTGACCGTCATTGATATTATGCTGCGCCCATGATATTGCAGGAAATATCAGCGTTGCAGCCATTGTCAAAAAACGTGTTCTCTTCATATATTATTTTACTATTACCTTCTTTACCTTGCCGTTGGCATCTCTTATGATGTTCAGACCCTTAGCTGTAGCCTTGGTGCCCTGACCAGCAATATTGTAGATTGCGGCTGTGGTATTGATGTTGTTCTTGATGTTGTTGATACCAGTAACGGTGCCACCCTTCGCAAAAGCACTTGCCAACTTGCCGCCATCGATAGTCTGTACTCCCCATTCTGCTATGTCGGCAGCCTTGATGTTGAGCTTGCAGCTTGTTGTGGTGAGTGCTGCATCCACATTGCCGTGACGAAGCTTGCCTGTAGCAGGGTCGGCAGCAACATTTGAGAATACTGTACCGTCATTAAGCTTCACATATACATTATATCTAAGTGTTGCGGCAGGAGTCTCCTTGTCTGTAGCTGCATCCCAAGATAATGTTACGTTGCCATCCTCGTCAGAAGCTTTAAGAGCAGTAGGAGCAGTAGGAGCAGTATTTGCTGTAACGCCCGAACCATTCCATACAGAGAAATGCTTAGTCATGAAGTTTCTGTCGTTGTAGCCCATTGCCACCAAGTCGATGATACCATCGTTGTTGTAGTCGAAAGCCATAACCGAACCACCACTACGCGCAATCTTGTTTTGAGGAATCTCGTTGCTATCAAACTGCAAACCACCCTTGTTGGTAGCTACAATCATATTGTTGGTGCCACCCTCGCCAGTATAGATGATGTCAATAAGACCGTCGCCATTAACGTCAGCCCAATCAGCGCCACCCTTACACATACCAGGAAGGTTAGTGGCTGTCTTGCCTTGGAATGTACCGTCGCCATTGTTCTTGAATACATAAGCTATCTTGTTCCATCCCTCAGGACATGATTCGCCAGTAACAAACAAATCGAGCATACCGTCATTATCCAAATCTGCAAACATCACAGCACCCTTTTCTGCGCCTATAAAGTTTTCTGATAATACAGGCGAGAATGTGCCGTCGCCATTATTTTTGTTAATTACTATAGCGTCGTTGCCAGCCTCGTCCGACCATCCGCTAACAGCTACATCGATATAGCCATCGTTGTTGAAGTCGCCAATAGCCATAGTGCCACCACGCTGTTTCACCAAACCTGAGTTCTCTACCTTTGTAAACGTTCCATCGCCATTATTATTGTACAAAACAGGGTTGCCCTCTTTATCTTTTGACAGGATGTCTTGCAATCCATTGTTGTTGAAGTCGGCAGTCAATGTCAATCCTGTGTAGTAGAGGTCGGCTGTCTTGTTGTCATCGTTGTCGCTGATGCAGAAATTATCTTCTAAGCTGAAGTTCTCTACCTGGGTGAATGTGCCATCGCCATTACCTTTAAACAGCATAGGTGTGCTATAGCAAGATAGCAATATGTCTACATTGCCATCGTTGTTGTAGTCGAAAACGTTGAGTGTGCTTTCGTAGATGTCGATACCCTCTACGAGGGTGCTACCATTTGCCAACTTTGTACCGTCGTTGAGCACAATCTGCACCTTTGGTGTCCAACCGCCATCAAGGTCGCGACCTTTTATTATAAGGTCTATATTGCCATCGTTGTTTACATCAGCAAATACCGCACTGCCGCGGAAGAAGCCTTCGCTTATACCTTCAGGCAGGTTAGCCTTTGTGTAAGTAGGTATGCTCTGTGCATTAGCTATCATAGCTGTAGATGCGAGAATGCTTGAAATAAGTAAAGATTTTGCTTTCATAGGTATATTGCTTTTTATGAGTTAATAAATGTTTTGATTTTAGTTTTCTTTTATTGAAGTGGAGCATGGGTGGCTGCGCCATAATTGCAGCCAGCCCATTTATCCACATTTCCCTAAATAATTATCTTTTTCCTTAAAAACAGGCTCGAGACCTAACTTGTCTTTGAAACTAACTTAAAAATACGCGTTGTATTAATAATACCTAATTAACTATTCACTAACTATTTGTAACCTTCGTTTTGATCATCTTGCGAGATGTCCTCGTTTTGATTAATCTCGGTTTGTGGAATAGGCCATATAGCGTTGAATGCCTGTATGGTTCCACTTCGTTTTGTCCACTTGTTGTGAGCCTTAGCTGCTTCTACAAGTTTGCCAGTACGAGCAAGGTCGAAACGACGCCAGCGCTCGCCAAATAGTTCGCGAACTCTTTCGGTCATGATGTCTGTACGGAACTGCTCTTTGCTCATACCTTCGCTCCAAGCCTTGTCGGCAGGAAGATTGAAGTTCCAAGCACGCGAACGTACCCTGTTAACCTCCTTAACAGCTGCAGGAGTCTGTCCTATCTCGTTCAAGCATTCTGCATAGAGCAATATGGCGTTGGCATAGCGGAGATAAGGAATGTTCTTACCTGAGTTCCACATGTTGTTGATACCGAAGTTAGAGAACTGGTCTGTACGATAGTCTTCATACTTCTTGATATGTGGCTTTAGCTCATCGTGGTCTGATCCGATATTCTCCCACAAACATCCGCTGAGGCTTGCTTCTACTCCCATGTAGGTATAGTCGTAGCGTATAGACTCTTCTTTGCGCTTATCGCCATTTTCCCAAATACCACCGTCGGCAACATCGCTGTAAGCCCATTCTGTAGGTACTGCATGGTCGTAGCCTGCAAAGTAGCAACCGTCACCTCCAAATGAGTTTTGTGCTGCACGCGAACCTAACTGGAACTGCAACTGGTTAGGATTGGTCTGAGGGTCAAACTGCCATTCAAAGATAGCCTCTTTGGTATTTGGCTTAGTATAGTCGAAGAGGTCGGCATAGTTGACGAGCTTGAAAGGACCATTTACTACTATGAGCAACGCATCTTTAGCCTTGTTGAAGTCGCGAAGACCTGTAGCCTCTGGTGCCGACATATAAGCATATCCGAGCATCATGTTGGCAGCATAGCGTGTGGCACGCTGCACCTCGTTGGTCTCAGGGCAATATTTAGCCGCATTCTCTAAATCGTTGATGATGAATTGCCATACATCTTTCTCAGGCTTTCTGCCATAACCGAGTTCGTCGGCTCTTGCTATGTCGAGGATAGGTATACGGCCATAGAGAAGTGTAAGTTCCATATTCAAACATCCACGAATAAAGCTTGCTTCGCCAAACATGCGTGCCATATCTTTATTGTGCTCTACATCTGCATTCTTTAGAGCATTGATAATCTTGGCAGCTTCGCCTACAGAAGGCCAACGATTTGTCCAAGGTTCTGTGATATACGAAAGCTCGGCTGTGAGCAAAGCGTTGTACATGTCAAGAGCGCCACGTCGGTTGTTGTCTTCCATCAAAGCCTGGTAAGCACCCGATTGTATTTCGTCGGTTCCTACCATGCACTCCCAGAGATGGCGGTCTTTGAATGTGCCTTCCCAGTTGGAATATAGCTTCTTCAGGGTAGACTCCACTTTGGTAGTATCAGAATAGATGTCTTTTTCTGTTAGCGCAGTCTTAGGACCTTCGTCCAAGAAGTCGCCACACGACGATAATGCCAAGACAGAAACTGCTACAATTCCTATACTTGTATCTATTATTGGTTGATTATCAGTATTATACGCTCTAAACGGTAGAAAAGTGGCTATGTGGATTCTGTTTAGATACGAAAAGGTGAAGATTTAACGTTTTTAACCTTCTGTCACACCGAAATTACGAAAATGTGGGTGGTGTGAGGTGGGTAGTAGCCACTCCATATACCTTTTATTGCCACAATGGTTCATTTTCCCAACCAGAAGGAAAGCCAAGGGCAACCATATCTACTTCTGGAAACGTAGCAAAAAGTCTGTTCATCTTATCAAGCATATCATTGTTAGGTGATATGATGTCAAGGAAATATT
>CAKQMS010000024.1 GCA_934254985.1 uncultured Prevotella sp.
GCGGTGTGTACGAGGCTCGAACTCGTGACCCCATGCGTGACAGGCATGTATTCTAACCAACTGAACTAACACACCAAGTAGATTGTGCTGTTCCTTATTTGCGGTTGCAAAGGTACAATAAATATTCGTTTCCACCAAATTTATCCTGAGTTTTTTTGCTATAAAATGCAAAAAAATGTGTCTTTATATGGCTTTTTGTAACCATGAAAATAGCGGAATAAAAAGAAACGGCTCAAAATCAACATATTACATGTTAATTATCGAGCCGCCTGTCAATAAGCTTATAGGTTGTTATTTTTTAATAATCATCATCATCTGAGACGTCTGCTGCCTCAAGGGTGAGTTCATCAGGATTAGTATCGAATGTTGTACGATAGCTTTCTTCGGTCAACTTATCGTCATCGAAGGTGTCGTCATCGTCATCATCGTCGTCGTTTTCGTACTCATCCTCTGGCAAATCCTCATCGTCATCGAGATCGTCATTGTCATTATATTCGTCTTCTTCATCGAATTTCATCTTTGGCTTTTCAACCTCAGGTTTCTCTTTTGCAAAGATAGCCTCTACCCAAGTGCCTTTAGCAATCTCAAGAACTTCGAAGCCGTCGTTTACCTTTTTCTCGTATAGTCCACCTGGCTTATGAAGTCTATCTTTTGGAAGGGTAGTGGTGCTGATATCGAAACCAACCAGAATAATATCCTGTATGCTTTGCGACAGAGAATCCCAGCCTCCGCCAAAATTGCGATCAATGACTTCAAGGAGTTTGGCTGCAGAGATATGTCTGATGTTCTCGTAAGTGAGGTCTGTAACTCGCAGGATAGCTTTTTTCTTAACAGCGAATTTAATCTTATTAGAGTCATCAATTCTAAGCACGCCAATTTTGAAATCGCGAGCTTCGTATTTCTTTATTACCTCTGGTTTATCTACCTTTACTTCTTCCATCTCGAATGCGCTCTTGATGATGTCGGTATAGTGGCGGATATTATCCTTCAAGTCTGCATCTTTTTCGCCTGCTTCCCACAAACGGAAGATGTCGTTTTCCTGAAGTTCCCAAACGTTGCTTTTATTCAAAGTCTTTAGAGTTAAAGCTTTTTTATCTTTCATACAATTTTGGTTGTTATTAATGTTTTTCTTTGTCTGCAAAAGTAAGTAATAATTTGTAAAATGCAAACTTTTTATGCGCAAAAAACAGTTGGAAATATAAAAAATATAGGTGTCGCATATATTTTACACGACACCTATATATATAATATGGTATAAATAGACCAAAACGGATGATTAACCGAGATACTTCATAAGGATTTTCACATTGCCACTTTCGCGGAGTTTTGCAATACTTTTCTCTCTAATCTGCCTTACTCTTTCGCGAGTGAGTCCGAGCTGGTCTCCAATTTCTTCAAGTCCCTTTTCGTGGCATCCTATTCCGAAGCATTCGCGGATGATGATGATTTCTCTTTCTTTCAGAACTTCGTTCAATACATTGTTTAGTTCAAGCGCCATACTTTCGTGGTCAACCATTCTGTCTGTTCGGCAGTCTTCACCACTTGGCATAACATCAAGCATACAGTTCTCTTCTCCATCTTGGAATGGAGCGTCGATACTCACATGATGTCCGTCTGCCATCATGCTTTGCCCAATTTTCTCTTGATCTATATTCGTAGCTTCTGAAAGTTCGGCAATAGAAGGGCGTCGTTGGTGCTCTTGCTCGAATTTGCTTATTTCGTGGTTTATCTTGTTGAGCGAGCCAACTTGGTTGAGAGGCAATCTTACTATTCTGCTTTGTTCGGCAATAGCCTGCAATATGCTTTGTCTGATCCACCACACTGCATAAGAGATAAACTTAAAGCCGCGAGTTTCGTCAAATTTCTGAGCAGCTTTGATTAGTCCTATATTTCCTTCGTCAATTAAGTCGGTAAGTGTCAAACCCTGATGTTGATATTGTTTAGCCACAGAAACTACGAAGCGTAAATTGGCAGTCACCAATCTATCCTTAGCTCTTTCTGCTTGTGGTCCTCCTTTTTTTATTATTTGTGCCAACTCTATCTCTTCATCAATAGAGATTAGAGGGGCACGACCAATTTCTACGAGATACTTATCCAGCGCCTCACTCGAACGGTTGGTGATGCTTTTTTGAATTTTTAGTTGTCTCATCTTGTTGTATTATCTAAAAAATGCTTGATAGTTGTGTCTTTAAGTAGAAAAAGACTTCAAACAAAGCAAAATTAAGCAAAAAACAGGTGTAGTAGGAGTTTTGTATACAATCTTTAACTTAATAAAACGAAAAAAGTCTAACCAATTAAGGTTAGACTTTCGTGCGTCCTTAGGGGCTCGAACCCTAGACCCACTGATTAAGAGTCAGTTGCTCTACCAACTGAGCTAAGGACGCGATCAGAAATCTCTTTTCCTAGAGTGGTGCGTCCTTAGGGGCTCGAACCCTAGACCCACTGATTAAGAGTCAGTTGCTCTACCAACTGAGCTAAGGACGCGTTAAAAACCTGTATTAGAATTTTGTTCTAAAAGGCTCATTTCTGAATTGCGAGTGCAAAAGTACTACCTTTTTCTGATTCTACCAAACTTTTGAAGAAGTTTTTTATAAGAAAAAGCAAAAAAAGTACTTTTCGTGTGGTTTTCATACCATTTTATACTGATAAAGGGCTTATAAAGCTCTATTTATATCAAAGATAGGTTGCATTCGGAAAAACATTCAAGTAAACTTGATGCTTTTTCACTCATTTGCACTATCTTTGCAAAAAACAATTCTAAAAGAACGATTGGAGAAATAATTATATCTCCGATATTTGTAGTAAATTTGCACTCGCATTATAGATAATATAGAATTAAATATATGAAGAGAAATGAAATTTGCTACATTATTATAGTAGCCGTTATTGCTGTATCGCTGCTTTTAGGATTTGCAGAAGAAGTATTCGGAGTCAATCTTGAACAATTTGCGTGGTTAGCCCATTGGGTGTCGTCGCCTGTGGCGTTGGCATTGGGCTTTGCCTTTGCATTGTTGTTAGGCAAAGCCTTTCCTACGTTTAATAAGACTATGTCGAAGAAGTTGTTGCAATATTCTGTCATAGGACTTGGATTCGGAATGAATGTCGACAAGGCATTGGTTTCTGGTAGCCAGGGAATGCTCTTTACCATAGTCAGCGTTTTCGGAACTCTTGCTCTTGGTTGGTTCTTTGGCAGAAAGCTTCTGAAAGTGGATTCGCAAACCAGCTATTTGCTTAGTTCTGGAACGGCAATCTGTGGCGGCTCGGCAATAGCAGCCGTAGGACCAGTAATAAAAGCTAAGCCTGAGAGTATGTCTGTGGCACTTGGTGTAGTTTTTGTGCTCAACGGTATAGCCTTGTTTCTTTTCCCATCCATTGGCGATGCCTTGGGCATGACGATGAAGCAGTTTGGTATGTGGGCAGCAATAGCAATCCACGACACATCCTCTGTGGTTGGAGCAGGAGCCGCCTACGACCAGATGCATCCTGAGCTCGTAGCCTCTCAGGGCGTGAGTGCCCTCGAAGTTGCAACCACTATCAAGCTCACTCGCGCTTTGTGGATAGTAGTGTTGGCATTGGTCACGCCATTCTTCTTTCGCAGTACGCTTGCCAAGTCGGGTGGGGAAGCAAAGCCATGGTATAGCTGCATACCGAGATTCATCATTTGGTTTATCGTAGCCATACTCTTCAATACCTATATATTAAGTAACGCCTCGCTCATTGGTGATAGTGCTGCTGCAATAGGTGGTGAATTTAGTGGAGCAGTAAACAAGCTTGCTAAACATCTCATCACTCTCTCGCTCTTCTTTATCGGTGCATCGCTAACCAGAGAAACATTGCGTAGCGTAGGCATCCGCCCTCTCGTCCAGGGTGTGCTCCTATGGATAAGCATCAGCTGCATCAGCCTTGCCTATATCTTTTGGGTGGGATAAAAATATGGTGCAGTCTGAAACTGCATGGATAAAAAACATCAGGTTATTTTGCATAAGAAAAAAGAAAAGAAAATGAAGCAACTGAAAGAAAATGGAGGTATAGAGCGTAGCTTGTTGCTCACAATGGCTATTATTGCAGGGTTGACCGTTGCTAACTGCTACTATAATCAGCCACTTCTGGAAATGATACGTCACGATATAGGAGTGAGTCAGCACGAAGCGAACCTCATTACCGTTGTTACACAAATCGGCTATGCGTTTGGCTTGTTTTTCCTTATTCCTATGGGTGACCTCTATTCGCGCCGTCGTATAATCGTTGTAAACATGACGGTGGCAGCCATAATGGCAGTTGTTATTGCTGTTGCCCACAAGGTGTGGATTATTTGGGGAGCCTCGCTATTGTTGGGAGCTTGTTCCGTAATTCCACAGTTTTTCATTCCTATAGCCGGACAATATTCTGAACAGAAGAACAAAAGCAAGAATATTGGCATCGTTTTGTCTGGACTGCTAACAGGCATTCTGGCATCGAGAGTTGTTAGCGGATATGTTGGCGAATGGTTAGGTTGGCGCGAAATGTTTTTCATAGCAGCTCTTGTTATGGTTTTGTGCATGGCTCTTACGCTAAAGATTATGCCACAGATAAAGAGCAACTATGTGGGCACATATAGAGGTTTGATGGTTAGTGTCTTTAATATTGTGAAGAGCAATGGTCGCATACGCCTTTATGCTATTCGTGCCGCCTTTAGTTTTGGTAGCATGATGGCTATCTGGTCGTGCTTAGCTTTCAGATTGGCACAAGCTCCATTCTTTTCCGGTAGCGAGATGGTTGGAACATTAGGCTTGTGTGGTATAGCAGGAGCTTTGGCGGCAAGTGGTATGGGTAAACTCGTTAATCAATTAGGCATTAGGAAAATGAGTATCTATGGAGCTTGCTTGCAACTTGTGGCATGGGCTACGGCTTATCAGTTTGGCGACACGTTCATTGGTCTTGTTGTAGCAATCATCTTGGTAGATATAGGTTTGCAATGTCTGCAACTAAGCAATCAAAGTGGCTGCATTCAGGAGATGCCTCAAGCCTCTAACAGAGCTAACACCATCTTTATGACTACCTATTTTATAGGTGGCTCCTTTGGTACCTATTGTGCAGGATTGGCGTGGACTCATGCGGAATGGATTGGCGTGTGCGCAGTGGGAGCAATCTTTGCAGTAATTTCGCTCTGCATAACATGGTTTAATAGTAAGAGAATTTAAGCCTCAGCTTGTTTGAAATATCCCCAGCTTATAGAACCATTATTTAGTGCTTATAGTACCATTATTGATTTCTGCATAAAAAAACATCAAAAAAATGAAGCCTGCTTCGATGCCCAACGAAGCAGGCTTCATTGCCACTTGAAGCAAGCTTCATTGGCACTTGAAGCCTACTTCATTTTTTAGGGCAGTAAACAGTTGATTTAGTCAACACCCTCAAACACAAACACTGTTGAGGCGGGGAATGTTAGTGTTAGTTGCTTGTCGATGTCAATAGGCTTATTCATTTCAATACCCTTTAAGCCATTAGCTGTAGCCACCTTCTGGTCGGCAAACGAACTGCTAAGCGTGATGGTGGTTTGAATATAAGCAGGAATATCAAGCATCTCGCGAAGCGTAGTGGTGAATTGGCGTTCTTTTACATCAGGGTTACGAAGTGTGAGAGTTGCCTTCTTGCCATTCCATGATGCCCAACCATATACGTTCACTTGGGTTCCATCCCAAGGGTTGCCACCCACCCAGTGAATGTCGGGTAGCACATCGGCATTGCGCTGCTGCCAATCCATACATTCTGCCAAATCCTTCCATAGAGCGCCAGCTTTACCGTTATTGTCCTTAATCTCGTCCATCAACTTATAGTCGGTGTATAGCTCAACCATACCAGAACCGCAACCAAAGGCACAACGCATTTCACGCAATACACCATCATAGCTATAATCGTTAGGAGTGTAAGGCTTGCCATTTTCGCTAAGAATGAGACCATGGGTCATCAAAGTGTTGATAGGGCAGAATGGGGAACCTTGGGTGAAGATTTTATAAACCATATAGTCACGATAGGTTATCCACTGTTCGCGGTCGGTACCTGTATCGCTGATAAACTTGCAGTCGGCATCTTGTCGCCATATAGCATCGCTATAATGAAACCAGAATGGCGATGCCCATGTACCTACAGTTGTATTAAAGAATATATCGGGACGTGTTTTGCGCACCTCTCGTTCTATGCTGATAATACCTTCTGCATTTTCAATACCGGTATCGCCCTCGTCAGGTCCGAAAGCTGTACCTTGTGCACTGATACCGTCGAACTTAAAGAATCGGAAATCGTAATTGTTTATCATGTTTTTGCAGCAGTCAATGAAGTAGTTGTAATACGATTCATTGCTCAATTGCATTCCTCCACGGTTATTCCAATAGTTGCGACGATAAGTGCCGCTACCACCATAGCCTCCGACAGGTCCGAGCCATGCGCCAATGCCTACGCCCATGCTCTTAGCCAGGTTGTCTTCGTTGGTAAAACCATTTGGAAAGTTTGGGTTGAAAGTCCATGTGCCATAAGCATCCCAACCATCGTCGAATACAAAGGCATAAGGGGCTTTGCCATATACATCGTAGAACTTTTCCTTCCAGTGTTTCACCACGTCAACGCACTGTGTGGAGGTCATGTTCTCGGTGTAGTCACCCTTCGTGTTGTTAGGGTCAGAAGCATCATACACACCACTATTACCAACGGCATTGTTGCGGTCAATATTAAGTTCGTACCAAGAATTGTAAAGTGGGAATGCACGCCAAGGCACAGCACGCTCACGTTCGCTATATGCTAAGAACGAACGACGAGCTTGTCCGGGAGCTATCAAACCTACAACAGAGCTAACCTCCCAAGGCTGGTTCTTCTTGAGTGTAGTGTTGCGTCGCCAATATCCCTGCATAGCCACCTCTGCAGGAATCTCCTTGTTGTCTTTGGCGTTTACCTCAACGGAGTTTACACCCATAGGAGTTTCAAGACCGGCAAATATTTTATTGCTGGCAAGAATGGCGCCACGTGTGTTGCCTACTACCATAGGTGTGGTCTTTGCCTTTTTGCAATCTACATTGTATATCATAGGTGTGATAGACTGCATGGCTACGTCTTCGTCGGTAGCCACGTCAAGGGTAGTGCGCAAATAGTGGCTGCCATCGCGCAACACAGCATGCCAAACAATATTGAGTTTGTCTTTCTTAAATACAGCCTTAAGACCCTTACCATCAAAGCGGTCAGAACCCTTTACAGCGTGTTTGTCGCCAACGAGTTCTTCGGTTTCAATGCTTACCAACTCCATATCAGAAGAAGTGAAGCTACCACCGCTACCCATTACCACCTTAAACAATTCGGTGCCAGGCTTAAGGTTCATTTCTTTGCAGCCATTAAAAATGAGTTTGCCGTCAACTTTGGCAAACTTGGCAGTAAGCAATGAATTTTTCAAAGTCCATTTATTGGTGTTGCTTTCTAATTGTGCTTTGTTGGCTTGCACCTTTTGTGGAAAAATCACCTGCTGTGCCATTATGCTCTGTCCACTGCCAAGCATAAAGCTGCATACAGAGGCTACCAGCCAACGTTTAATGTTATTGTTCATAATTAGGTTATAGTAAAATGTTGAGTGTAACTGTTTTCTTTGCAAATATATAAAGATAATTTTGAAATACAAAGCAAAACCAAACAATAACAATATCTAATAACAAAAAACAGGCTCTGCATTGTTTGCAGAGCCTGTTTTTTGTTATTGTATGTTAGATATGTATTTGTTTACTTTATAACCTTAACGAACTTTCCGTTTCTCTTTACGATGTAAAGTCCCTTGCCTACAGTTGGGGTCATGCTGCATAAAAAAACTCATCCTACATATGAGTGATGAATAATGTTCACTCATAATGTAGGATGAGCCCTTTTATTTATATACTATAGTCTGTTCTCAGACCAATCATGTTTTCTTTATTTTGCTACAGCAGGTGCAATACGCAAGTTGCGTTTCTTAGGCATTGAAGAAGCTCTGTTGCTCTTGAATGGTCCTGTGTATGTAGCCTTAATAGAACATCCTTTATCGGTGATGAAATCGGTAGCGATGGTGTAGTCGCCAGTTGTGCTGTTCTTGCTGATAGTAACCGAACCTCCATTTACGAAGCCGAATGTAGCCATCTGGGTTGGAGCCACATTGTATTCATAACGTGTACCGAAAGATCCAGATACGCCACCACCATAGTTCTTATAGTAACCCTCCTGTACAGTTCCGTTTGCACCATCCTTTGTTACTTTGAATGTGCCAAGGCGTGGTAAACCTTTACCATCGTCAGCAAGGAAGATGGTTACACGGTTGCGCTTGTACCATGATGCACCCTCGGCTGAAGGATCACCGCCGTCCATAATCTCGAAGCATACACCATCGAGGTCGTAAGGTACGAGATAGTCGCAAGTGAATGTGAGATCCTTGTTGAGGTTAGGACCTGTGTAGCCCTTGAATGACTTATCCCTGTAAGTAACTTCGCCTGTATATGTGAGTTCAACGAGTTCGCCATCTTCTTGCTTGATAAGAGCATTTACAGTGTATGTGCCGTCTGTATTCTTCTCAATAGTAAGAGATGCGTCGTCATACTTAATGGTCTTGCTATCATAGGTATCCTTTGAATATTCGTAATTAGAATACTCCAACATCAAGCTCTCAGAATATTCCATACACATGTCGATAGGGTTGTCGCCTTTATAATATGTATATGTACCTGGCTGAGGCATTGGTTCACCGGTGCCGTCAGCTGTCTTGCAGTAGATACTGAAGTTGTAGATTCTACCATTACCTTTTGGATATACGCCCAAGTGAAGACAGTCGCCCATACGGATAACGAAGTTTTGGTAACCGTTCATGTAAGTATCTGCCCAGTAGTCTACGTCGAAGAATGTAGAAGCTCTGTTCTCATACTGTGAAGAAATGGTTTTGATATTCTTCTTTGAAAGTACTGTAGACAATCCGTACTTATCTATAGGCAATGCTAAGATATAATAATCAATTCCAGATCTTAGGTTTGTGAACTCATATTCTTTGCTCTCTGTGAGCTTTGCTGCAGGATGTGCCTGTACATACTGTGTAAGGTCAGAGTGCTCGGCTGTTACAGCGGCTACATAATAATAGCTACAGTTGTCAGGCATAGTGAAGCTTACCTTGCAACTGTTTTCTGTGGTCTCCTTTACAGTGATGCCAACTTCCTTATTTTCAACATAGTCGAAAGTGATGTCGTCAAGCTCCTCCACCGAGTAAGTCTTTAATACCTTGTCGCCCTTGTGGAAGACCATTCTATTAGGATTGCGCTCCTGTGCAGAAACTGCCATGTTACACAAGAATAGTGCAATAAATGTAATGATATAATAACGTGTTTTCATTTCTCGTTGTATTTTTTTTATTTTACTATAAATTTCATTGAATAACCCTTGATTTTCATGATATACATGCCTTTAGACAGGTGGCTTACGTTTATCTGTCCGCCGTTCCATGCTTTGATAGAGCCATGCATGTTTCCGCTAATGTCATAGAATGCAACATCGGCACAACCTTCTGTCCATCCGTTAACATTAATAACTCCATCCCTGTATACCACGGAAAGTCGCTCTGTTGTAACGTTCTCAACACCAGTAGGGTCGCCGTTAAACATAAGCTTGAAAAGGTTGGAATACGATTCTTTGCTCTCATTGTCGTTACGGTCGATGAGGCTTAACTCAGACTCGTGGAATACAATCTTCTTCAAATTGCTAATGTTGTAGCTCTTTGTACTCCAGTCTTTTGAAACGACCCACACTTGTGAGTCGTCAGGGGATGCAGCATGTGCACCTAAAGTCATGGTGCACAATGCTAATCCTGCTAATAAATTCTGTTTAATCATATATTTTTTAACGTATTATTTTCTTGCCATTGATGATATAGATGCCTTTAGCTAATCCGACAATCTGACTGCGTGTAGCATTCTTTATTACCAAAACTCCGTCTGTAGTGTATACGTTGTTAGCCTTATTTTCAGAACCTGTTACGCTCTTAATGCCCGATGCAACGCCTAACTCAACCTTGATGTCGCTATCAGCAGTAATGATAACCTTGTAGGTTCCGTCTTCCTGTGGAGTTACAGCTGTACCATTCATGGTAAATGACTTTACGCTAGACTTATCTGATACGCTGAACGACAATTCTGTATCCTCAAGACATGGAATTGGATTGGTGAAATCAGTCACTTCCTTTATCTGATCCTTTACTGCAGTGAGTTCCTTAGCATCGCCCTCTACTGTGACTGTAGCCTTTGCTATGGCAGGTGTCTTTGTGAAGAAGAACTTCACCACGTCGTTATCCTCTACGTTGAGAGTATATGATGTTGCACCCGTATACTGAGGTTCCACGAGTACGTCGTTTTTGTATACATTCAGTGTTGATGTGCCATAGAATGAAGAACTGAATGGAAGATCGCCATCATAGAATGGTATAAGGTTGTAGCCTGTTGCCAAATTTATTGTGGTGTAGTCCTTGCGCATGAAACGCATGTATGAAGGTACTGAAGCGTCTTCTACGTAAACTACGGCATTTTTGTCGCGAACCAGTTCTGCAGTCTTAACAGTTACGTTCATAGCGTCTGTTACCTTTACGTTTACCTCGCTATTGCCGTCTCGCTCTACAAAATCAGTTGTACCGTCGCTTACGCTGACGAGAGTGTAACCATCGTTTGCCTTTATGGCGATGACAGGTGTTGATTCAGGCACCTCGATAGTGTTCTTGCCTGTTGTTACTTCCACGCTGTTGCCATAATAAGAATAGCCTTTGTATACTGTTACGTGTGAAGCGTCGTCAATATCCAAAACGGCGCTTAGATTGCCATATTTGTGAGCTACGATGTCAACGTTTGTTGGACCTGTCACCATAAAGCTATAGCTTCCGTAGAAATCTACATCGCTATCGTTTACCTTGAACGATTCTAATGCATAGTCGTTAGTGTTGCCTGTTATCGAAACTTGCGAACCAGCCTTTACGGTGAAGTTATCGTCCATGAAATTCTTAACTTCTACACCATTTACCTGTACCTTAGTGATAAAGCCTTCAGCCTTCTCGCTGAGGTTGAATTTCACGCTGTAGTCCTCGTCAGGGTAGTTGGCTTGAATTTCAATCTTGTCACCATTTACAACGTCGATTCTGTAGGTGCCATACTGTGGAGATACAGGCTCTGAGTTCTTCTTTACGCTGTAAAGTGATACAGAGTTGTCCTTTGCTGAAATGGCGAAAGTAGACTCTACTTCAGGAACGAACTTAACGTCATTCTCGCCATCTTTGAGAGCATAAGTGGTGTATGTGCCCGAAAAGCCGAGAGTAACTTTAGAGGCGTCGTCGACAGTTACTTTGCATGATGCTGTACGAACATCGTCGAGTGGGCAAGTTGTCACAATCCATTTAGCATCTGTATGGGTAGCTTCATCAAGACCAATCATGCAGCTTGTTAGCGAGCTGATGGTTTCGGCAGTAGTGCCGTTCATCACCGACTTCAACACATAGCCTGTGTTTGCCGAGAAATAGAGACGGTCGCCAGTCTTAACATCCAGCACATTGTCACCATCGGTCAATGTCTGCTTAGATGAGCCCAAATACAGTGATACTCTTGATGCATCGTCAACATTCACTGTAATGTTGAAGGCATTAGCTTTTAACGATGCAATGATCACAAACAAAATGATCAGAACGAAGTAATTTTTCTTCATACTTAAACGAATAAATTATAATAATAGGGATAAAAAATACAAAACGAAAAATATTATCGTGTTTCAATTGATGAAATGGCGATAAGTATAGAAATATTCATAAGTTACTATATATAATGTGTTGTGTATATTTTTAGAAGTGATATGTAAGCTAATCATAACTTTATGTTGCAAATATACGTATTATATTTTAAAACTATATACAAAAGAGCGAAAAAATGCATAATATTTTCATTTGTGTGTATTAAAGAGTGGTTTTGGTGTCACTTTGATATCTATATTATTTGTGATATTATAAAAAAACGTCAATTATACGAGTCTGAAAGTTTGACTTGTATAATTGACGTTGTTTTTATTGTTGCTAACTTGTGGTTTGTATCTTAGTTAGCATTCCATTCTTTTAAAGAAAATGAGCTTTCAACTTTGTTTTCTGTTTCATCGTCGAGTTGATGGAAAAAGTCTATGCCTGTGAGTTCTTCAAGGTCGTCTACCGACATGGCGGCATGTTGCATAGATTGTCGCTGGTCTGAGTTGTCGTAATAGAAGCCAATGGCTTTTTCGTTGCCTTTGCGCAGCGACAGCACAGCTTTGAAGAATCCTTCAGGAACATCTATGGCGTGGTTGATACCTATACGCTCGTGTTTTGTGCCTTTGTATACTGGGCCACATATTATATATATAGTGTCCTCGGTAGTAGCCCATTGTCTGCATGCCTCTTCGAGTTTTTTCCATGAGCCATTGTTTAGTGCATGCTCCTGTGGACACATGTTTGACATATAGAAACAATCGTGCATAGCAGCTTCGCTCCATTTCATATCGCCAGCAGGACACATATGACCACGATCATATCCGCTACCTTTGTAGTCGAAATAGTCTACACGATAGAGTTGTGATATTTTGGGGTCAGCCCAAAACTTTCTGCAACGCTCAACAGTACCCTCTGTCTTTTCCTTTGTCAGCATCCATGCCGACCAGTTGGGAGTGTTATGGTCTTTGTTGTATGATAAGGTGTAGCCAGTATGCTCCACTATCTGTTCTTGGCGATTGGTGAGTGGAGCAGGAAGTTCGTAGCTTATAGTGCTGTTGACTTTTGAACTCTTGGAGCCTTTGGCAGATGTGCTGACATTATTCTGAATATCTTTTTCGTCAGCACTATCCTTGCTATTTATAGAACTGATGCCATAAGCCACAAGGGCAAGCAATAATAGCAATATGCTTTTCTTCATTTTTATTGTTGGGTATTAGAAGATTACATGTTTAGTTCATCTTTGAGATATCGACCGGTGATGCTATCTTTGCATTTAGCGCATTCTTCAGGTGTGCCAGCAAAGACGATGTTGCCACCCTTGTTGCCACCTTCTGGTCCGAGGTCGATTATCCAGTCCGCACATTTTATGACCTCCATATTGTGTTCTATGACAACGATCGAATGACCGCGCTCAAGAAGAGCGTTGAAAGCCTTCATGAGTTTGGATATGTCGTGGAAGTGTAGACCCGTGGTAGGCTCGTCGAAGATGAATAGAGTAGGCGACTGCTTCTCTTGTCCAATGAAGTAGGCGAGTTTTACACGTTGGTTTTCACCACCCGACATTGTAGAAGAGTTTTGTCCCAACTTGATGTAGCCAAGACCAACATCCTCAAGAGGTTTTAGACGGTCGATGATAGCTCGATTGTTGCTACCACGCTTTTTAGCATCATCATTATCAAAGAAGGTGATGGCTTCGCTAACAGTCATATTCAGCACGTCGTTGATATTCTTGTCGCGATACCTAACGTCAAGAACATCGTGCTTGAATCTTTGACCATGACAAGCGTCACATTCCAAAACGATGTCTGCCATGAATTGCATTTCAACAGTAATGGTGCCAGCACCCTTACATTCTTCACATCGTCCACCTTCGGTATTGAAAGAGAAAAACTGCGGTGTGAATCCAAGCTGCTTAGCCAATGGCTGTTCGGCAAACAGGGCACGAATATAGTCGTATGCTTTGACATAAGTAGCAGGATTAGAGCGTGAACTCTTGCCGATAGGATTTTGGTCTACAAATTCTACGTGAGAAATCTTTTTGTAGTCGCCCTCCATGCCTAAGTATTCGCCTGGAATGTCAGCCACTTCGTCGAGCTTGCGTTTAAGAGCAGGGTAGAGAATACCCTTTATTAATGACGATTTGCCAGAACCTGATACACCTGTGACAACAGTTAGAATGTTGAGCGGAATCTTAGCATCTACACCCTTGAGATTGTTCATTCGGCAACCTTTGAGCGTGAGACTCATGTTCCAACTACGTCGAGAAGCAGGAACAGAAATCTGCTCTTTGCCCGTGAGATAGTCTACGGTATGG
Source organism: uncultured Prevotella sp. (assembly GCA_934254985.1). Taxonomy (GTDB): domain Bacteria; phylum Bacteroidota; class Bacteroidia; order Bacteroidales; family Bacteroidaceae; genus Prevotella. Next base: position 14,049 of record CAKQMS010000024.1, read on the forward strand.
CTTCTGTTGTCAGCTCTTACTGCGTCGCCTGGTTTTGGAGGCACACCTTGGTATACAATCTCACCACCATGTGTGCCTGCATCGGGACCAACATCAATAATTTGGTCGGCAGCATTCATGATGTCTTTGTCGTGTTCTACCACTACAACTGTGTTGCCAAGAGCTTGCAACTCTTTAAGAACCTTGATGAGTCGGAATGAGTCGCGAGTATGAAGACCGATGCTTGGCTCATCGAGAATATACAGCGAACCTACTAACGAACTTCCCAAAGAAGTAGTGAGGTTGATGCGCTGACTCTCGCCACCCGAAAGAGTATTGGAAGCTCTGTTTAGTGTGAGATATCCCAAGCCCACTTCGTTGAGGAAATGCAAGCGATTCTTGATTTCTGTGAGCAGACGTTTGGCTATTGCAGCCTCATGCTCGGTTAAAGAAATGTTGTCGAACCATTGTTCAAGGTTTGATATAGGCATTTCTATTAAGTCGTTGATACATAAGCCATTTATCTTAACCCATGAAGCTTCTTTCTTTAACCTCGTACCATGACAATCTGGGCAGATAGTCTTGCCACGATAGCGACTCATCATTACACGATATTGTATCTTGTACATATTGTCTTTCACCATCTGGAAGAAAGAATCGATACATGCTCTTTCGTTTAAAGGCAAATGCTTCTGACATGGCAGACCATGCCAAAGCATATCCTTTTCTTTGCGACTCAATTCAAAATAAGGCTTGAAGATAGGGAAGTTGTCGATGGCTGCTTTACGGCAAAACTCCGTATGCCACATCTTCATCTTTTCGCCATGCCAACATTGCACACACTCATCATATACGCTAAGCGAAGTGTTTGGTATGACAAGCTTTTCGTCGATACCCATCACCATGCCGAACCCCTCGCATGTAGGACATGCACCCACAGGAGAATTAAATGAGAACATGTTGTCTGTAGGTTCCTCAAAAGTGATGCCGTCGGCTTCGAAGCGAGTAGAGAAATCGTAATTGATATTAGAAGGCATGAATGTCAGTCGGCAAGCACCATTGCCTTCAAACATGGCTGTCTCGATAGAGTCGGTGAGGCGAGAAAGAAATTCCTTGCTGTCGTCTATCGACATGCGGTCGATGACGAGCCATGAGTCTTTTTCATTAGAATCCTTCGATGAATCATGGGTCTCGAGCAAGTCTTCTATGCGAACTACTTCGTTGTTGACAAGAATTCTGGAATATCCCTCCTTAATATATATATCAAGCTGTTGGTCGAAAGTGCGACCTTCGGCAGGCAATATTGGAGATAACACCATGAAGCGAGTGCCTACAGAATATTGCTTAGTGCAATTAATGATATCCTCTACATTATTCTTGTTAACCTCTTGACCCGAAATTGGTGAGATTGTCTTACCTATGCGTGCAAATAGCAGACGAAGATACTCGTATATCTCGGTGCTTGTTCCAACTGTAGAGCGAGGATTGCGAGCTGTGACCTTTTGCTCGATGGCAATAGCTGGAGGCAATCCTTTTATGAAATCACATTCCGGTTTCTTAACCCTTCCCAAGAACTGTCTGGCATAAGCAGAAAGAGATTCGACATATCTGCGTTGACCTTCGGCATAGAGAGTGTCGAAAGCCAATGAAGATTTGCCAGAACCGGAAACACCTGTCACGACGATAAATTCATTGCGCGGAATACTAAGATTAATACCTTTAAGGTTGTTAACTCGTGCTCCTTTTATCTCAATATTGTTGTCCATGTTTTGCTGTTGTTTGTTATACCAGACGTTGTTGGATAATGTGTTGGTTATTATTAAAATGTTCCACAAAGTTAAGAATAAAAATCTAACTTACAAGCGAAATATAAAGAAAACAAAATAAATTTCTATAAACGCTTGCCAAATTCGGAATTTAGTATTAATTTTGCAAAGATTTAAAGGCAACAATTACTAATTATGAAGAAAAACGTAATCTCATTTAGCATTTTCGCTTTAATGATACTTATGCTTGCAAGCTGTGCAGGCAGTAAGAAAGTGGCTTATTTCCAGAATGCCGTAGATGGTGTGGTTAAACAGTCAGAAGGCTTGTATGATGCGAAAATTATGCCTAAGGATATTCTTACTATTACAGTAAGTACAACAAATCCTGAAGCTGCAACTCCATTCAATCTTACGATTTCTAATACTCTTAATGCAACAGGTCAGATGTATTCAGGTTCAGGCGTTCTTCAAACTTATCTTGTTGATAATAATGGAGAAATCGAATATCCTGTTATTGGAAAAATTAAAGTTGCAGGTTTGACAAAGAATGAATGTCAAGAACTTGTGAAATCAAAGATAAAGGCTTTTCTTGCAGAAGACGAGGATCCTATCGTTACTGTTAGAATGTCGAGCTATCGTGTGACTATCATCGGTGAGGTTCGCAGCCCTGGTGTTATTCCTGTAGGAACTGAAAAGATGAGTATTCTTGAGGCGTTGGCTTCAGCTGGCGACTTGACTATTTATGGTAAGCGTGACAATGTGATGTTGATTCGTGAGGAGGCTAATGGACAGAAGACTGTTCATCGACTTAACCTCAATGATGCCAACATTATCAGCTCGCCTTATTACTATTTGCAGCAGAACGATATTGTGTACGTAGAGCCTAACGGTGTTCAGGCTAAGAACTCTGCTATTGGTAGCTCTACCACCATTTGGTTCTCGTTTGTAGGTATCGTGACAAGTGTCGCTTCTTTGTTGGTTAACATTTTACGTGATTAATTAATATAATATGAAAATAAAAAATTGAAAGATCTTAGTCGTCAAGCAATTGATGGTTGGTCTTTCAATTTTTTTTAATACACAAATACAAATTAAAAAAATATGTGTGGTATTGTAGGATATATAGGTACTAAGCAGGCTTATCCAATTCTCGTGAATGGATTAAAACGCTTGGAGTATAGAGGATATGATAGTGCTGGTGTCGCTATGATAAATGATAAAGGCGACTTGAATGTCTATAAGACTAAGGGAAAGGTTGCCGACCTTGAAGCTTTTTGCGCAGATAAGGATATTACAGGTACTGTGGGTATAGCTCACACTCGTTGGGCAACACATGGTGAACCATCAAGTGTAAATGCACATCCACATTATTCAGAATCAAAGAATCTCGCAATAATTCATAATGGTATCATTGAGAACTATGCAGAGATAAAGAAAAAATTAGAAGAAAAGGGCATGCACTTCCGCTCGCAGACAGATACTGAGGTGTTGGTGCAGCTTATAGAATATATACAGATAACACGCAACGTGGATTTGCTGACAGCAGTGCAGGTGGCTTTGCATCAGGTTATTGGTGCTTATGCAGTAGCAGTGCTTGATAAGAATAATCCACGACAGATAATAGCCGCACGCAAGCAGAGTCCATTGGTAGTGGGTATAGGTGATGGCGAATTCTATCTCGGCTCAGATGCAAGTCCTATCGTAGAATATACCGACAAGGTAGTATATCTCGAAGATGGAAATATTGCTGTATTAGTGCCTGGAGAAGAACTTAAGGTTGTTGACATTTATAACGAAAAGCAGAATGCAGTAGTTAAGAAGGTTAATATCAACCTTGGACAGATAGAAAAGGGTGGCTTCCCACACTTTATGCTGAAAGAGATCTTTGAACAACCAGAATGTCTGAAGACCTGTATGCTTGGTCGTATCAATGTCGAAGGAAATAAGGTTTCTTTGTCTGCTGTTCTTGATTATCGCAAAGAGCTAATCAGTGCTAAGCGAATCATCATCGTGGCTTGTGGAACAAGCTGGCATGCCGGACTCATTGGTAAGCAGATATTGGAAAACCTCTGTCGTATACCTGTAGAAGTGGAGTATGCTTCTGAGTTCCGCTATCGCAATCCCGTGGTTGGAGCAGGCGACGTAGTTATCGCTATCTCTCAGAGTGGCGAGACTGCTGATACTCTTGCTGCTATCAAGTTGGCAAAAGAGAAAGGTGCTTTCATCTATGGTATCTGTAATGCTGTAGGTTCAAGCATACCTCGCGCCACCGATACTGGTTCTTACATCCATGTTGGACCTGAGATTGGTGTGGCTTCTACTAAAGCATTTACCGGTCAGGTGACTGTGCTCACCATGTTGGCACTTGCACTTGCTGACGTAATGGGAACAATAAGTCATGAAGAGTATGTGACTATAGTAAAGGGATTGCAAGAGATTCCTGCAAAGATGGAAGAGGTACTGAAACTAAATGACCGCATAGCAGACCTTAGCCGTACCTTTACCTACGCTCGCAACTTCCTCTACTTAGGTCGAGGCTTTAGCTATCCTGTGGCTTTGGAAGGAGCGTTGAAACTAAAAGAAATAAGCTATATTCATGCTGAGGGCTATCCTGCTGCAGAAATGAAGCATGGTCCGATTGCATTGATAGATTCAGATATGCCAGTTGTGGTTATTGCAACTCACAACGAGCTATATGAGAAGGTTCTTTCAAACATTCAAGAGATAAAGGCAAGAAATGGCCGTGTGATAGCTCTCGTATCTAAGGGTGACGATACAATATCTAAGATTGCCGATGAGGTTATCGAACTTCCTGATACACTTGAGTGTCTTGAACCGCTGATTGCAACAATCCCATTGCAGCTCTTGGCTTACCATGTGGCTGTGTGCAAGGGAAAGGATGTAGACCAGCCAAGAAACCTCGCAAAGAGCGTAACAGTAGAGTAGTGTGGCTCACACATTATTATATATGTGGCTCTTCATAATAGAACAACAATCACAAACAAATAAAAGCAACGTAGAAAAGTATGTTAGAAGAAATCCATGAGGACTGTGGTGTAGCACTCATCCGATTGCTCAAACCACTCGACTATTACGAAAAGAAATATGGTTCACGCTATTTTGGCTTGAACAAACTCTATCTTATGATGGAGAAACAGCACAACCGTGGACAGGAAGGTGCTGGCATGGCTTGTGTAGATTTGGAAACAGAGCCTGGCAACGAATACATGTTTCGTGAGCGAGCTGAGGGTGCGAATGCTATCACTGAGATATTCTCGCGAGTAAAGGAGGGCTTCCTCGGACAGCTATACATGGGACATCTGCGCTATTCAACAACAGGAAAGAGCGGAATCTCGTATGTGCATCCTTTCCTTCGTCGCAACAACTGGAGGGCAAAGAACCTTTGCTTGTGTGGCAACTTCAACATGACAAACATCGAAGAGGTGTTCTCTTTGCTTACTCGTCAAGGACAATGTCCAAGAATATATAGCGACTCTTACATTATGCTCGAACTCATGGGGCATCGATTGGACCGAGAGGTTGAACGAAACTTTGTGGCTGCCAAGGCTATGGAGATGCAAGATATAGAGATTACAAAATATATTGAAGACCATGTGAAGATGAGCAATGTGCTCAAAACCACAATGACTCATTTCGATGGTGGCTACGTAGTGTGCGGAATCACGGGTTCTGGCGAGATGTTCTCTATGCGCGACCCATGGGGCATACGTCCTGCATTCTATTACAAGAACGATGAGTTTGTGGTGTTGGCAAGTGAGCGTCCTGTTTTGCAGACCACATTCGACATAGAGTGTGATGATGTTTGCGAACTTCAGCCTGGTCAGGCTCTTATCGTCAACAAGGCTGGTGAATGTTCGCTTACACAAATCATTGAGCCTAAAGAAATTAAGGCTTGTTCGTTTGAGCGTATATACTTCAGTCGCGGTTCTGATCGCGATATTTATAGTGAGCGCAAGAAGTTGGGCGAGTTGCTCACTCCCGACATTCTAAAAGCTATCGACAATGATACCGCCCACACCGTGTTCTCATACATTCCGAATACTGCAGAGGCAGCTTACTACGGTTTGCTTCATGGTTTCAAACAGCACCTGAATGACGTTAAGATTAAGAAGATTGCTGCACTCGACCATGTGCCTACCGAGGCTGAGCTCCACGATATAATGAGCGAGTATGTTCGCTCAGAGAAGGTGGCTTGCAAGGATATAAAGCTTCGCACCTTTATCACCGAGGGCAACTCGCGTAATGACTTGGCTTCGCATGTATACGATGTAACCTACGAGAGCATCGTGCCTTACGAAGACAACCTCGTGATAATCGACGACAGTATCGTGCGTGGTACAACTCTTAAGAAGAGTATCCTTCGTATCCTCGACCGTCTGCATCCAAAGAAGATAGTCGTTGTTAGCTCTGCTCCTCAGATTCGCTATCCTGACTACTATGGCATCGACATGCCTCGTTTGGAAGAGTTCTGTGTGTTCCGTGCAACAATAGAGTTGCTCAAGGAGCGCAACTTGCTCAACATCCTTGACGAAACCTACGAACACTGCAAGGCTGAATTGCAAAAGTCGAAGGAAGATATGGAGAATGCTGTGCGTGCTGTCTACGAGCCTTTCACAGTTGAGGAGATAAATCGTAAGATTGTAGAGATGCTCACTCCAGAAGGAATGACTACACCAGTAGAGATAGTATTCCAGTCGATAGAAGGATTGCATACAGCCATACCAAAACATCGTGGCGACTGGTATTTCACTGGTCATTATCCAACTCCTGGAGGTACACGCCTTTGCAACCAAGCGTTCATAAATTATTATGAGTCGATAAATAAAAAATAGATAATACATTATTAATAATATATAAGTCCACAAGAACTTAAAACCCAATATATGAAGAATGTAACTTTGGTCCTTAGTGACGGAACAAAATTCCATGGCAAGAGCTTCGGCTATGATGCTCCTGTTGCTGGTGAAGTAGTTTTCAACACCGCCATGATGGGCTATCCTGAGAGTCTTACCGACCCTTCTTACGCAGGACAGCTCATGACATTGACCTATCCCCTCGTAGGCAATTACGGTGTCCCACCATTTACTTTTGGTGACGACAAACTTCCATTGTTTATGGAGAGTGATAAGATCTATGCTAGCGCTATCATCGTGGCTGACTATAGCGAGGAGTATTCACATTGGAATGCTTGCGAGAGTCTTGCCGAGTGGTTGAAGCGTGAGCATGTGCCAGGTATCACAGGTATCGACACCCGTCAGCTCACCAAAGTGCTTCGTGAGCATGGAGTGATGATGGGAAAAATCATCTTCGACGATGAACCAAATAACATTCCAGATGCTGGCTATGAGGGAGTAAACTTCGTTGATAAGGTTAGCTGCAAGGAAATCATTAAATATAATGAAGGTGCAGGCAAGAAGGTTGTACTCGTTGACTGCGGTGTAAAGGCTAACATCATCCGTTGTCTCGTTAACCGTGGCGTTGAGGTTATCCGTGTGCCTTGGAACTACGATTATACCGATATGGAATTCGATGGTTTGTTCCTTGCCAATGGTCCTGGCGACCCTGATATGTGTCAGGATGCTGTCGACGTAATCCGTCGTCAGATGAACAATAGCCGTAAGCCTATCTGTGGTATCTGTATGGGTAACCAGTTGTTGGCTAAGGCTGGTGGCGCCACTATCTATAAGTTGAAGTATGGTCACCGTTCTCACAATCAGCCTGTACGTATGGTTGGCACCGACAATTGCTACATCACATCTCAGAACCATGGTTATGCTGTTGACGCACGCACCTTGGGAAGCGAGTGGGAAGAGTTGTTCGTAAACATGAATGATGGTTCTAACGAGGGTATTCGTCACAAGACAAATCCTTGGTTCTCATCACAGTTCCACCCGGAGGCTTGTGCAGGTCCTGTGGATACAGAGTTTATGTTCGACAAATTCGTAGAGTCGCTTAAATAAGTGAAGAATCTAAGTGAAGAGTGAAGAATTTAAGTGAAAAGTGAAGTTACTTTTAATTTCATCATTCACCACTTACCATTCAACATCCAACAATAAACCATAGAAAATAATGAAAGACAATACAATAAAGAAAGTTTTGCTCCTCGGTTCTGGAGCATTGAAGATTGGTGAAGCTGGCGAGTTCGACTACTCTGGTTCACAGGCTTTGAAGGCATTGCGTGAAGAGGGTATCAAGACCGTGCTTATCAACCCAAATATCGCTACCGTGCAGACAAGCGAAGGTGTTGCCGACCAGATTTATTTCCTTCCTGTTCAGCCTCACTTCGTTGAAAAGGTTATTCAGAAGGAAAAGCCAGACGGCATCCTCCTTTCTTTCGGTGGACAGACTGCCCTCAACTGTGGTGTAGAACTTTATAAGTCGGGCATACTTGAGAAGTATGGTGTACGCGTATTGGGTACTCCTGTTCAAGCTATTATGGATACTGAAGACCGTGAGCTCTTCGTAGAGAAGCTTAACGAAATCAACGTTAAGACTATTAAGAGCGAGGCTTGTGAAACTATCGAACAGGCTCGTAAGGCTGCTGCCGAATTGGGCTATCCTGTAATCCTTCGTGCTGCTTACGCTCTCGGTGGTCTTGGTAGTGGATTCTGCGACAACGAGGAAGAACTCGATAAACTTGCAGAAAAGGCATTCTCATTCTCGCCACAGGTGCTCGTTGAAAAGAGCTTGAAGGGATGGAAGGAGATTGAGTACGAGGTTGTTCGCGACCGCTACGACAACTGTATCACCGTCTGCAACATGGAAAACTTCGATCCTCTGGGCATCCATACAGGTGAGAGTATCGTTATTGCTCCATCTCAGACCCTTACAAATAGCGAGTATCATAAGCTTCGTGCTCTTGCCATCAAGATTATCCGCCACATCGGTATCGTTGGTGAGTGTAACGTGCAGTATGCTTTCGACCCTAAGAGCGAAGACTATCGCGTAATCGAGGTTAATGCTCGTTTGTCTCGTTCTTCAGCTCTCGCTTCTAAGGCTACTGGTTATCCTTTGGCTTTCGTTGCAGCTAAGCTTGGTATGGGCTACGGCTTGTTTGAACTTAAGAACTCTGTAACTCGCACCACAAGTGCTTTCTTCGAGCCTGCTCTCGACTATGTAGTCTGCAAGATTCCTCGTTGGGACCTTTCTAAGTTCCGTGGTGTAGACAAGGAGCTTGGTTCAAGCATGAAGTCTGTAGGTGAAGTTATGGCTATTGGTCGCAACTTCGAGGAGGCTCTTCAGAAGGGTCTTCGTATGATCGGTCAGGGCATGCACGGTTTCGTTGAGAACAAGGAACTTGAGATTGAAGATATCGATGCTGCTCTTCGTGAGCCTACAGATAAGCGTGTGTTCGTGATTTCTAAGGCTATGCACCGTGGTTACACAATTGACCAGATTCACGACCTCACTAAGATTGACAAGTGGTTCCTTCAGAAGCTCAAGCATATCATCGATATTGATGAGGAGTTGAAGCGTTGCACAAGCATCAACGTTCTTGACCGCGAATTGTTGCGTACAGCTAAGGTTTATGGTTTCACCGATTTCCAGATAGGACGTGCTGTAGGTCTTGAGAAAGAGGTTGGCAATATGCATAAGGCTACCCTCATCGTTCGCAACCTTCGTAAATCATTCGGTGTTCTTCCTGTTGTTAAGCAGATTGACACCTTGGCTGCAGAATATCCTGCTCAGACCAACTATCTGTATGTTACATACGCAGGTACCGATAGCGACATCACATTCCAGGACGACAAGAAGTCGGTAATCGTACTTGGTTCTGGTGCTTACCGCATTGGCTCAAGTGTTGAGTTCGACTGGTGTGGTGTACAGGCTTTGAATACTATTCGTAAGCAGGGCTACCGCTCTATCATGATCAACTATAACCCTGAGACTGTGTCTACCGACTATGATATGTGCGACCGTCTGTATTTCGACGAACTCACATTCGAACGTGTTATGGACATCATCGACATGGAGAATCCTCATGGTGTGATTGTTTCTACTGGTGGTCAGATTCCTAACAACCTTGCAATGTGGCTCGATGCTGAGCGTGTGCCAATCCTTGGTACCAAGGCTCAGGATATCGACAACGCTGAAGACCGTGCTAAGTTCTCAAGCATGCTTACCGAGAATGGCATCAACCAGCCTGAGTGGAGTGCACTTACTTCTATGGACGATATCAACGTCTTTGTTGACCGCGTAGGCTTCCCTGTTTTGGTTCGTCCATCTTACGTGCTTTCTGGTGCTGCTATGAACGTATGTTCTAACCGCGACGAGCTTGAGCGCTTCTTGAAACTTGCCGCCAACGTTAGTGCTGAGCACCCTGTTGTAGTAAGTAAGTTTATCGAGCACGCTAAGGAAATTGAGATGGATGCTGTAGCTCGCAATGGTGAGATTATGGCTTACGCTATTTCTGAGCATATCGAGTTTGCTGGTGTTCACTCAGGTGATGCTACCATCCAGTTCCCTCCACAGAAGCTCTATGTTGAGACAGTTCGTCGTATAAAGCGAGTAAGCCGTCAGATTGCTGCAGCTTTACACATCAATGGTCCATTCAACATTCAGTTCATGGCTCGTGAAAACGATATCTTGGTTATTGAGTGTAACCTTCGTGCTTCACGTTCGTTCCCATTCGTAAGCAAGGTGTTGAAGCTCAACCTCATCGACCTTGCTACAAAGATTATGCTTGGTGTACCTGTTGAAAAGCCATCTAAGAACCTCTTCGACCTCGACTACGTAGGTATCAAGGCAAGTCAGTTCTCATTCAACCGTTTGCAGAAGGCTGACCCTGTGCTTGGTGTAGACATGAGCTCTACTGGTGAGGTAGGTTGTCTTGGTGACGACACCAACCAGGCATTGCTTAAGAGTATGCTCTCTGTAGGTCATCGTATTCCTAAGCACACCGTGCTCCTTTCTACAGGTTCTGCTAAGCAGAAGGCAGACATGCTTGGTGCTGCACGTATGCTTGTTAACCATGGCTACGAGCTTTTTGCTACAGGTGGCACATCGCGCTTCCTTACAGAGAATGGCATTGAGAATACTCTCGTATATTGGCCAAGCGAAGAGGGACAGCAGCCACAGGCTCTCGACATGCTTCGTGAGCACAAGATCGATATGGTTGTAAATATTCCTAAGGATCTCACAGTTAGTGAGCTTTCTAATGGTTACAAGATTCGTCGTGCAGCTATCGACCTTAACGTACCGTTGATTACCAACAGCCGTTTGGCTTCTGCATTCATCAATGCATTCTGTACATTGAGCATCGATGATATCGACATCAAGGCTTGGGGTGAGTATTAATACTCCTCTCAAATAAATAATAATAGCCGATGATACTTCTTTATAGAATGTATCATCGGCTTTTTTATTTTCATTTATCATCTTGTGTTTTGATAATAAAAGGTTTCATCCGATATTGCATCGAGCCTAAAGTATTGTTCAAGATAGTATCTGTCGTTGTTTAACTATCTAAGGTCTTGTTTGTATTTTATTTTCCTAATAAAAGCAATAAAAAACATATATTATAATCAAATTTGAGAAATATATGTGTAGCCGTATGATAAGCTGCTTTCATTCAATGACTTAACAGGCTTCATTCGTTGTCGAAGCTATGTCTCGAGCAATCTATGCTTTCTAGCAAAGATACCTATGCTTTCTATCAAACTTCTTTTTGCTTGCTGTCAAATGTCAATATGATTACTATCAAATATCATTTAATACAAAGGGTATATACATCACAAGTACCATCCCTGTGAAGTCTCTCTATATAAAATGTGTGTACCCTTTAGGAAATAAAAAATCCCTGCAACTATATAGTCGCAGGGATTGTTATACTGGTTAATTTGTATCTCTAAGAAATTACTTCTTGTTGAGAGCCAAATCAATAGCAACAGCGATAGCTACTGTAGCACCTACCATTGGGTTGTTACCAATACCGAGGAAGCCCATCATCTCAACGTGAGCAGGAACTGAAGAAGAACCTGCGAACTGAGCGTCAGAGTGCATACGACCAAGAGTATCAGTCATACAATGGTATGTAGTATATTCCTCCTAATGCAAACCTTTATAAATCAATGATTTATATTCTACTTACTTTGTTCAATATGTTAATGATCACTAGATAGGGCTGCAACTAAGGCTATAATAACCTAAATTTACTACCCAAATGTTGGTTAAACGTTTTGCAGTTACTAATCAACATTCTTCTTTAAGAGAAGTGGTGCAAATGTAGTAATTTAAAAAAAGAATTAAAAGAAGTCTTGGAACTGTTTTTTATTAATAAAGTTTAAAAGTGAATGGTAAACGAAATATTTAATAAGAATTCTATGGAACTTTAAGAAGAAAATTGTATATTTGCAATACTTAAAAACATAGTTGTAAACAACTATAAAACAATAAGATAAAAACAACGGTTAAAGTAAAACTTTAAGCAAAATACAGATATTATGGCAGCAATACGAAAAGCAAGAAGCAGTGAAGAACTGAGGGGGCAAGCTGAAAGTGATGTTCAGACAATGGCTAACTATCAAGAGATAATGGGAGATAAAGCCAGAATGAACAGAGCTATTAAGGTTGCTAAGTCTCAGGCAGCAAACCTTACAAAGAGAGCTAATGCTATGCAGAATGTAGCAAAGACAACAACAACATCATCTAAAAAGAGGTAAGATATGATAGAAAAGAATACAAAACAAAAACTGTTTATGGATTATATTCAGACTCCTTCTTTGAGAGAATTACTTGCAATAGTAAATAAACTCAATAAAGGTTTTCCTGACAATCCAATCCTAAAAGATGATATTGTTCAGATTATGAAGAATGGTGAGGATTATATTCTTCTATATTATAAATAAGGTGCAAACTCTTTAATTCTGTAAGCTATGTCTAAACAAAGTAAATTGAATGACTATGACTCTGAACCTGTAAATTATTGCACTAAGTGCTATTCACTAGGGATTAAATATGAAGAATCTATTGGAATGGATTGCTGTTCCCAATGTGGCTGTACAGACTTCAAGACAACAAGTTTCTTTGAGTGGGAGAAACTATATATGAAAAGGTATGGTCATAAGTATGTAGAAAAGACGAATGATGTAAGGATGTCTCCAATCTTTCAGTTATCTATAGATAAGCTGAAAGCAAAGGTGTTTAATGATCCTAATTGGAGAGAGATTTGCACAGCAATGTATCCTACTTTCCCTAAATGGCTTAGTAAATTAGACTCAGTTATTCTGTTGTTTGCTAAGCTATATCAGGAAAATAGATTAGATGATTTGAAAATAGAATTAATAAACAGAAATAAAACTAAAAGTTATGGAAGAGCAGAATAAAGCAAAGCAGATTAACATGAATGTGAATGAAAACAAGTCAGAAAACAAGCAGCAGAAGCTTACTTATGAGCAGCTTAATGATGCATGTAATCAGTTATGGCAGCAGAATAAACAGCTTGTTGCAAGAAACAGAGAGTTAGAGGCTTTTGCTATGAATAAGAGACTTGATTATCTTTTCAAGATATTGGAACTTAGCAATCAGTTCTCTAGTGACTTTGTAGGAAACTGTGCTACTGAGATAGAACAGGCAATGACTATTCCTCAGGATACAGAAGAACATAAGAAGGAGGATTAATATGGAGAATGATATCAACACTAGGGTACAGGAAAGACCTACACTTCCAAAGCCAAACAATATAGTGACTGTTCCTATATCTGTTGGTATTGATTTCTTCAGATGGTGGTGTATTTTCCTAAAGTCATTCATTAGTCTTACTCCTAGGGAATTGGATGTAACTGCAAGTTTCCTCAAGCAGAGATGGGAACTTTCAAAGAGCATTGATGACCCAAGTATCCTTGATGAAATGGTAATGAGTGAATCTACAAAGAAGAAAGTTATTGATGAATGCGAAATCACCAAGCAACACTTTTATTTAGTAATGAGTAATCTCAGAAAGAACAAGGTTATCCTTAATGATAAGATAAACTCTCGTTTGATTCCTAATATCAGAAAAGATGATAATGGATGCTTCCAACTGTTGATACTATTTAAGGATAATAGGAAGAAAGCATGACCTACGATGAGATTATATCCAAGGTAGCTGAAGAGCTAGATCTCCCTGTAAGACTGGTAGACAGAACCTACAGAGCTTATTGGAGATCTATCAGAGAACATATTACTTCATTACCTCTGAAGGAAGACCTTACTGATGAAGAGTTTCTTAAGCTTCAACCTAACGTGAATATTCCTTCCATAGGTAAGCTTCATGTTACTCTTGACAGATATAAGAGAATGAAGAAAATGCAAGAAATTAAAAATCAATTAAAACAAGATAAAGATGTTACACATAACAGAAATTAAGCCTACATATAATCACTTGTTGGTTACAGGTGATGCATTTGAGAAAGATATGATTCAAGGGGGAGTTATTGTTGCTAAGAAAGGAGACTTAAAGCTTTGGCAGAAGGTTGTTGCTATTGGTCCAAGTGTAAGAGATGTGAAGATTGGAGATATGATAATGATTATTCCAGACCACTTTGCAGTAAAGAAGTATAATAAGAACTCTGTACAGAATGATTTGGATAATAACCCAATCCTTACCTACAACTTCCCCTTTGAGACTATAGATGATGAGAATGGTGACCCTCATGAGTATCTTTATATCTCTGATCAAGATATTAGGTATGCTTTTAAAGGATATGAAAAGGAAGAGTCCCTCATTGTTCCAGGAAAGAAGATGTTGATTGTTTAGTTAGTTATACATTGTTTTTTTGTAGAAGTTAGTTATGGAGAGTAGCTCAAGTCTTTTTAGACTTGGGCTATTTTTATGTTATCTTAGGAAGAATGTTAGGTTATTGCCTACACCTTATTATATATATACTTTTGCTGAAATAAGAGTAGAAGTATATGGAAAATGTAAAGTTTAATAAATGTCAGACACCCTTAGAGGATTTACATCTAGAGAAATATCCTTCAGAAGTAGTTGAGCAATTCTGGGACTTCTTAAATAATGTTCCTTTTATCAGGTGGATGGTATCTCCTGACAGACCATTGGTATCAGAGTTACCTAGAGATAATGAAGGTAGAGCAATCATTGACATTACTCATCCCCCAATCCTTGAAGGTAGTGATTATTTCAGACCATCTGCATTGGCATTCAAAGCTAATAAGGGTAGATATACTACATTAAGACCAAATGCTAATCCAAATAGTGACTTTGGCAAATGGCTATATAGTCAAAGAGAAAGAGGATGGAATGGATATTGTAACCCTACTACTGGTATGTGGGTAACAGGAGATTACTATTGGATGTTGAACTTCTGTCCTATGCATCTTGTAGAGAATGAGAATGGTATAGATATAAGAACTGTAGCTCATCCTAGATTTTGGGATGGTCAATTCCTGATGTCTCATTACTTCTTGCAGGCTAGAACACATGGTCATCATGCTGCTGAATTGGCTAGCCGTGGTAAAGGAAAAACGTCTTTTGGTGGAGGACTTCTTGCCAAGAGATGTATTATAGGAGAGTCTGAGAATAATAAGACAGAAGTGCAGTGTATGGTTACTGCTGTAGATAGAACCAAGCTGATGGATACCAATCAGATTCTTAGAGTATTCAAAGATAATTTGGATCACTGTGCTAAATATACTCAGTTTGCTTCTCATAGACTAAAGTCTTCTGACCAAGAGATGGAGTGGAAGATGGGATTCAAGAAAGCAGGTAGTGAAGTAGAGTATGGCAGTAAGAATTCTGTATCAGGTATTATTACTGGCATTAATCAGGATAAGTTGAATGGTTCCCGTGGTGTGCTATATCTTATTGAGGAAGCAGGTATCTTTAAGAATCTTACCAGTATGTATAACATGATTAGACCTTCAGTAGAGCATGGTAGTAAAGTCTTTGGAGAGATATTTGCCTATGGTACTGCTGGTGATGATCAGTCAGACTTTACAGCCTTTGCAGAAATGTTCTATTCACCTGAAGGATATAACTTAGAACCTTTGGAGAATGTCTTTGATAAGGAAGGTCAAGGAAGAAAAAAGTGTTGTTTTTTCTTTCCTGCATATCTTAACTATGATGAAAGCTGTATAGATAAGAATGGTAACTCTGATGTAAGTAAAGCCCTTCTGATGATTCTTTATGATAGATACAAGGTAAAGTATGGTACAACAGATATTAATACTATAGTTAAACGTATCTCTCAGTATCCTATAGTTCCACAGGAGGCTATGCTCAGAAGTCATGGTAATATCTTCCCAGTGACAGAACTTAATGAGAGATTGAATCAGCTGGATAATGACCCAAATGCCTTTGATGATGTATATGTCGGAGAGTTAGTGCAAGATAATAAGACTGGTGAAGTAAAATATAATCCTACTATTGACTTACCAATCAGAGATTTCCCAACTAAAGATAACAAGGTAAAGGGTGCTCTTGAGGTATTTGAAATGCCTAGAGAAGAAATGTTCAAGGCAATACATTGTCTTGCTTTAGACAAGCTAAAGGATAAAGATGGTATGTTTGATATACGAGCATACTTTCATGTATAAAGAATTTACATCATAAGATTTACTGTTTGTGTTAAGGAGGAGATTCTACTAAGAGTCTTCTCCTTTTTTATATTATATTAGTCAGTTGATTTAGATTGAATTAGGGAAAATGTTAGATACCTTATATTGATTACTTCTTTTGTTATCTTTGCAAATAAAGAAAATAAAGAAATATAAATATGGCATATAACGCAATAGGTGGATTCCCATCACAACAATTGTCTTTTTCTAAAAAAGGGAAGAAGTTTAGAAAAGCTTGCGTGGATTTTGGAGATAATCATAGTTTACTTCATTATCATTTGACCAGAAAGTCTGTTGCTGCAATGAAGATAAACAAAGACTTGATTAATGGTCAGATACACATGAGTGACTTGAAGTTATTCCTTAATCCTTATAGTATTGATGCGTCCTTTATTCCAGACAGTATACAGCATTATCCTATCATTAACTCTAAGTTAGCAGTACTTAGAGGTGAGGAATCAAGGAGATTATTTGATTTCAGAGTAGTAGTAACCAATCCTACTGCTGTATCAGAGATGGAAGAGGAGAAGAATAATCAAGTAAATATGATGCTTCAGCAGTTAATGATGGATGATTCAATGAATGAGGAAGATTTTAATCAAGAACTACAAAAGCAGTCTGACTACTTTACCTATGAGTATCAGGATAAGAGAGAAGTAAGAGGTAATCTCTTGCTTAATCACTATATGAAGGAACTGGATATTCCTCAGCTCTTTAATGAAGGTTTTGTAGATGCTTATACTCATGGAGAAGAGGCTTATCTCTGTGACATTGTAGGAGGAGAACCTTATATAGAGAAGATTGATCCATTAAAGATGAGAGTCATTAAGTCAGGCTATTCCAATAAGATAGAAGATGCTGATATGATAGTCTTGGAAGACTATTGGAATCCAGGTAGAATTATTGATACTTACTATGACCAGCTTACTAAGAAAGACATAGAATCCTTGGAGACTACCCCTAATAATATGAATGGTAACTATACTGATTCCTTGGATAACATTGATGCCAGGTATGGCTTTGTACCCAACATTAATGTAGATACTACAGCTGGTGATGCAGTATTCAATCCTCTTACTCTGTTTGATGATACTATTGATACCACATACTTACCTTATGATATGAATGGTAATATTAGAGTATTGCGAGTATATTGGAAATCAAGGAGGCAAATAAAGAAAGTAAAGAGCTATGACCCAGAGACTGGTGAGGAAGAGTTTAACTTCTATCCTGAGACCTATCATTGTGATCCTTTGAAGGGTGAGGAGGAACAGACCTTCTGGATTAATGAAGCATGGGAAGGCACTAAGATAGGTACTGATATATATGTAAATATGAGACCAAGACCTATTCAGTATAATAGATTAAGCAATCCTTCAAGATGTCACTTGGGTATTATTGGTAGTATCTACAGTACAAATGGTGATGTTCCTTTTTCTCTTGTAGATATAATGAAGCCTTATGCTTACTTCTATGACATTATCCATGATAAGCTCATTAAGCTTCTTGCAAAGAATATGGGTAAGATAGTAAGATTAGACTTTGCTAAAGTACCTAAGGGATGGGATGTAGATAAGTGGCTCTATTATATTAATGTGAACAGCATAGCTGTAGAGGATAGCTTTAAGGAAGGTAATATTGGTGTAGCAACAGGTAAGCTTGCTGGTGCTATGAACAATGCTTCTTCTGGCGTTATTGATGCCTCCTTGGGGAATGAGATTCAGCAATATATTAACCTTTTGGAATGGATTATTAATAAGGTAGGTGAGATGGCTGGTATCTCAAGGCAGAGAGAAGGTCAGATTTCCAATAGGGAGACTGTTGGTGGAGTAGAGAGAGCTACCTTACAATCTTCTATGATTACAGAAACTCTTTTCTCTATACATGACAGTGTGAAGAAGAGGGTACTTGAATGCTTCTTAGAGACAGCTAAGATAGCTATTAGAGGCAGAAAGAAGAAGTTTGATTATATCCTTGATGATGGAAGTAAAAAGCTGATGGAGATAGATGGTGATGAGTTTGCAGAATGTGACTATGGTCTTGTAGTAGATAACAGCAATGGTACTCAGGAACTTAATCAGAAGATTGATACCTTGGCTCAGGCAGCTCTTCAGAATCAGGCTCTTGACTTCTCTACTATTATGAAGATATATACTACCAAGAGTACTGCTGAAAAGACTAGGATGGTTGAAAATAATGAAAAGCAAAGAAGAGAGGAAGCTATGCAGCAACAGCAGCAGCAACTTCAGATGCAGCAGGCTCAGTTGCAGCAACAGGCTCAGCAGGCACAGGCAGAACAGGAACTTAAGTATAGAATGTTCCAGGAAGAAATGGAGAATAACTTGTTAGTTGCTCAGATAAATAGTAAGGCAGAAGCTGACAGATTACAGTTAATGGGTGGTACTGATGCTATGACTATGGAACAGAAACTTAGTCTTGAAAGGGATAAACTCTCAGAGAACGCAAGACAGTTTAACGAGAAACTTGCCCTTGATAAGAAGACCCAAGCTGATGATGCCAGACTTAAAGAGCAGCAGATTAAAGTCTCTGCAAAGAAGAGTACAAGTAAGAAGTAGAAGTGTATAACATATAAAGAGTAGAAGTTATGAAATTAGTAACTATTGAGGCTTTCCAATTGAAGGTAGCTGATGAAGCTTTACTTATAAAGCCTATAAGGAAGTTATTCAACCAAGATAGAAGTGCTTCTAAGGAACAGTTCTATAAGCAGATGTCTTATCTTTACTTTATGGTAGATCCAAGAAGTACTTACTCTTATATCCTTAATGAGGAAGAGAGAGCTAAAGCTATCATAGAGCAAGAAGGATTAGAGAAGGATTTTAAGCCATCTCCTTTGTTGCAGGAAGCAATGGAAGTATATAAAAAGCATACAGTAACTCCTTCACAGGAGTTGCTTAATTCAGCCCTTGTAGCAGCAAGAACTGTAAGTACTTTCTTAAAGAATCCAAATATCTTGAATGAAGAAGATGATAAAGGAAGACCTAAGTACCAAATATCTGGAATAACTACAGCATTGAAGAATGTAGAAGGCATAGTATCTTCTCTACAGAATCTACAGAGAAAGGTAGAAAGTGAACTTAGTGAGCAAAGTAAGGCTAGAGGTAGTCAGGAGTTAACAATATTTGATGAAGTAGATTAATATGAAGAAATTAAGAATATATTCTAATCGGATTCCTGTTGATGTGTTTGATAGGGATGTAATTATTCTTATCACTAATTCAAAGGATTACTTGCAAGAGGAGATTGAAAAGGTGTTAGCAGAGGACTTGGGAATGAAAGACGATATAGCCAAGGAATTGGCAGATAGATTGAAGAAAGTTCTCAAGGAAGAGACTTATCTTTCTTCAGGCTTGACAACTACTATAACTACAAATAGAGGATATAAAGGTATATTTTGTATCTTTGATGGAAACTCCCCTAAAGTTATATCAAAAGAAGTTGTTATACATGAAATGTTTCATGCTATGAGATTTATATGTAAGATAGTAGGAGTTGATGATGAGGAAACTATGGCTTATATGCTAGATTATCTTTGCAGGAAGTTCTTTGAGATTTGTAATACCTTTGGTAAGAAGGATGAGAAATCTTAAAAGAAAGTAGCATTGAGGATGAAGAAGTGTTTGCTTATACTTTAGAGTATTTATTCTCTAAAGGAAAAGAATTTTTTGAAAAGTTTAGGAAAGAAAGCTGTCTTCATAATGATAAATAATGTAACTTTGCAGAGTGTATATAGGGAGTAGAAGTCCTAGATGTTTTAGGATGTTCTAGAATAGGAATTGTAAAACTTGATAATATGAAGAAATTAGTATATTTTATATTAATAGTAGTCTTTGGTTTTAGTTGTTCTAAACAAACTAAAATTGAAAATGAAGACTATGAATATGTATATATAGACCCAGATAGTGTTCCTTTAGATTATTCTTATGTGGATTCTATAGATTCTGTATATCAGGAAACAAGAGCATATTCCTATAGAATTTATGGGGATAGTGGTATAATGGATAGGATTGTAACAGAAGGACTTCCTGATAGTATGAAACTGCATAATAGATAAATAATATGCCTATAAAAGATGATGATTTAGTTGCTCAATATATTAGAGCAATAGAAAATCCTGATAGTATTGGTTATAAAGATGGGAAATGGTATCAACCTTCAAACTCAAAATATGATAAAAATAATCGAGGATTTGGAATAGATGTTGTGCATAATAAAGCTGCAAGAGATATGGTGTCTAATAGGCAGGGTAAATGGCTTACAGAAGGAGAGGAAAGGGAATTAAGGAATAAACATATTATAGAAAGTCAAAAGACCTTAGATAGAAGAGTTCCTTGGCATTCTCTAAGGGAGACTCCTTCTGAAGAAAAGAATGCAATGGCTATAGGAATACTTTATAGAGGAGATTGTGTCTTAGGAAATCAAAATATAAGGAATGCTTATTACTCAGGTTCTGATGAAGATATGCAAAGGGCTGTATCAGAATATTATAAAGCTAAAAAGGTTCCAGAGAGGGCAGCTAATCACAATAAGTTTTTTAATAGTAGAAAACCTAAGGGAAAGATGGAGTTAAATTATAAGCCAAGGAATTGGTTTCCTGAATATCAATCATACTCTGAAGGAGGACAACTATATGGTAATGCATGGGACTCTTTATCTTTAGCTGATAAGGCAGAAATGATTAAGGTAGCTGTTGCTAATGGTATTATGACTTTACCAGAAATTAGAAATACTTATAATGAATTTGCTAAAGGAGGTTATAAACCATCGGAAAATATTAAGAAGAAAATTTCTGACTGGGAAGGTTCTTCTATGAAAACCAATAGAAGCTTTGAGGATGAAGCAAGAGATTTTAATAGAGTAGTGCCTACTGAAGTGAGAGATAAGCTAACACAACAACAAAAGGATGCTTTATATTCCTATGGTTATAATGTAGGTATGGGTAATCTTAAGGAAAGAGTAGTGCCTACATTAACTGCATATACTAAAGGTAAGGCAAGCAAAGAAGATGTTCAAAGGTCTATGTGGGCTAAAAGAGATAATGAACTGAGAGGATTAACTACTAGAAGAAATGCTGAGAGAGAAATGTTTGGTGGTAACTATAGAACTACCTTTACTGGGACTGGTAAGTTAGGTACTCATATAGACCCTTCAGAATATACCTACTATGAAGACCTTAGTCCTATGATAGACAATATCAATATTCCTCAAATGCAGTTTCCCGATAGTAAGGCTACTGACCCTACTACTCTTTATAAAGCTCCTCATATTGATGAAACTTTATTTTCTAAACCTGAAGTTACTCCTGAAAAGCCTGTGTATAACCCTCAGCAGGAAAGACTTGAAGGTTTGAAGAGAATGAATACTATTATGGGATTATTGGGTCAAAGTACCCCTTTTGCAGGATTAGTTGATACCAGTACCCCTGGCTTATTGTCCTATGTTAACCAAATATATAATTTATAAATCATGTAGAAAAAAGAAAGGTAGGAGGTTTCCCTTCTACCTTTTTAAATATCCTTTTTTAGTGTTTGGAAAATTTAATACTACTCATAATCTGACATATCAAGAAGAATTTCTAACTTAGATGCTATCTCAGTCATTCTTTCTTGAATTACACTAATTTCAGGGATTCTATGTTCATGTCCCTCTTTCCAAGTAACAGTCAGTATACCTAAGTCTTCGCCCTTAGAAGTCTTCATAGCTCTCATGGCAAGGGCTGTACATTGATTTTCCTTAAGGATTCTTGCATAACCTGCATCTACTTCTGTTACTTCATTCATATTAGAGAACCACTTGAATTTATTCTTTAACATATATCCTATAATAGGGAAGAGAT
The DNA here is from genome assembly GCA_934254985.1 of uncultured Prevotella sp. Classification (GTDB taxonomy): domain Bacteria; phylum Bacteroidota; class Bacteroidia; order Bacteroidales; family Bacteroidaceae; genus Prevotella. Next base: position 36,225 of record CAKQMS010000024.1, read on the forward strand.
TGGTAGGGATACATTGGAAATCCTTATAGTTAAATGTTACATCTTCAGCTGTATTTACAGATGGAAAGCTTTCATCATAGAATCTCTTATGATACCCTCCTATATACTTTTCTGTATTATGCATCAACTCAATGGTAACAACATCACAATGAAGAGCATCTCTAAGATAATCTGTTAATTCATTAGCCTCTTCCTCTATCCTTGATGTTTGTGCATAACATTCTTTGTCTTTCTGTTTATTCTTCTTCTCTTGTTCTTGCATTGCTATAAGTACAGCATTCATTACTCTTTTCTGGGCATACATGGAATATAATATCATTGCCAGTCCAACAATAACACCAATGGTTATAGGGTTGGGTTTCATAATAATACTTACTACCCAATCATATAAATCATCCCTTAAAAATAACTTACCTAAGAATAGGGCTATTAAAGTACAGAGGATTATCTTGAAGAAGATACTCACAGAGTGGTCTTTTACTTCATTTAGTTTACTGAATCCTCCTAGAAATTCTGTGATTGCCTGTATCACACTAGAGATTTTTTCTAACATTATCTTTTACTATTTACACATTCTTTACTGTTGTTAAAGGATGTCATAATGTCCAATGTGATATTTGTTACACACCCTACAGAAATAGGATGTCATTCCATATAATCTATGTTTTGAGATATACTTATTAGCTTCTTTTTCAGTTTCATAAGTCTTCTTGCTTTTACCTTTAGAGGTATAGTGTTGTCTTGGTCTGGACTTCTCAAAAGGTATCTTACAAATTCCCATATTAACAATATCTATCCTTTCATGCAAAGATATATACATTATGTATGATTATAGAGATATTAAGGAAAGTGCTAAGAATAGTTACTATTTTTCTTAGGAATAATACAATAATTTAAGGATAAGAACGTTATTAGATAAAAAGAATTGTTTATGAAGGATTCTTTATATCAATATTATAGTCAGAATCCTCTTAATTTATATGAGGTTAGAAGACATTTCTTGTGGCATTTCTATTGTCAGAATCATAGTAGGAATGATGCAAGGAAAGTCTTGAGGGTAGTTGTTACTTCTTCTAGAATAGGTAGGATAATAGAAAAATCCATACAGAAAAAACATGCACCTAATTATAGTGATTTCCTATCTACTATAAAAGGAATGCTTAGATTCTGGTTTTGTTCTAAAGAAACTTTAGTGTTAGCTACTATAGAAGCTATATTGAAATGGGATATTGTAGCCAACAGAAAATTGAAGTTAAAAACTCAAGATGAATTAAAACATGATACTCTTGAAGTACTTAAAAAGTATTTGATATATAAAGAAGTGCCCGCTGATGATGTTCTTTCAGCAGAAGCTGTTCATACATCTTCTTCATCTGTGGATTTAGAGTATATGAAACCTTCTTCTGATGATAAATCTTCAGAGGATACTTCTGAATCAGAGGACTCTACTTCTCTTCAGACATGGACTTTAGATGAATTTATCAATGAGTTTGGACCAAAGATGCAAGTAAAGGAATTTGCAAATAGTAAAACAGGAGATTTATTCAAAAGTTGTGTGTTTACTAAAGGTAAAACTAGAACCTTTGTTGCTTTTTCTTCTAAGTTAGGTGAACACACTAAGAAAGAATTACTTGATATGAAGGATGAATTAATAATACTGAAAGTACAAAATGGTAAGTATAAACTTGCCAAGCATTATTATACATAAAGTATTAATATTTTAAATTACATAACATGAAGAAATATATACACTTTGTAATTCCTTATGCAATATATGTTAGTATGGTTTTAATAACTATAGCTGATGCAAGACGTGATTATTGGCAGTTGTTTATCTTTTGGATTATTACTCTGCCTTTGATTGTAGGGTATATTGCTTACATTATATGGGAACGCAAGAACAGAAATAATAAAGGAGAGTGATTAGCTCCCCTTTATTTCTTTATCTATTAGAAGGTGAAGCTTCAAATATCTTAAAGATAGCATCATCTTCATCCATCCTCTGCATTTGTTCCCAATCCTTAAAGAATGGCATATTGTATTTTACCATATTTCTCCAATACTTGTTTTCTCCTTTATGGTCACCTGATTTAATATCTGTAACAATATCACCATTGGTAAGACCATAGAAAGTATAGAGTAGGGAGTTCATAGTATTCAATGATGCCATAGGAGAATTAAGTACTGTCAACCAATTAGAGATATTCTTAGGGTGAGGCATTGAAGCTTCAGTATCAAGAATAGCTCTTTTTGTCTGATATATCCACCATCTTCTCCAAAACTCTCTCTTATGTTTGTCTGGATCTCCAAGGGCAAAGCCAAGACCTAATAGACAAATGTACATAAGCATTTCTGCTCTTACTCTCTTAATATTATACTTCTGCATATCATCAAGATTATGCCATTGTGCCTGAGACCTAAACATAAAGGTATAGAAGTCTTTCATAAAGAGTCCAATAGCATCTAACTTTTGACCCCTATTCCAAGTATCTTTGGTATCATCATTGGTAAGACCTTTGTATAAACTATACCAATATCCTTCTCTATCTTCTCCAAGAGAAGCATCAAAGTGTCTCTTCCTAAACCTTCTTGAATAATGCTCAACCATCCACTGTCTAAAGTTCATTATACCACGTCCCCACCATTTTTGATGTAATAGTCCTTTATCCTCTTCATTCATGGCACCATGAGTAGACTGGTTAGCATAACGAAGTTTCTTTCTTACTTTATCAATAAAAGCATCTGTTATAGCATTGCCATCAAGGTCTGTTACTCCAGACTTTAGGTGAAGTTCAGAGTTACCATCCTGTTTATTAACTACTTCAAAGGCATCATATAAGCTTATCTTCTTTCCATTTAATAATACTTTCTGATTATGAAGAACACCATACATGTTTACATAGTGAATAAGATACTCACCAGAAGAATAGCCAATGAATGAACAATCATGAGAGATTAATTGTCGGAACATACTTTTATAGTATTTAGTATGACTCTTTTCAGAGAAGTTTTCCTGAAGAGGGTCAAACAGTTCTCTCATAAGTACACTCTTATGATTTACATTATTAGTAAGCAGTTCTGCAAATTCTCCTCCAACACCTGCACTACCAAATAGTTTAGTATGTGCCCAAGCATAATCCTTGAAGTTATAGAACTCACCTGCACCAGCCTCAATCATCATCTGAAATTCACCCATAAGGTAATTGGCAACAGCACCTTTGACATTAGTTGCCAAGCCTTTAAATGAAGTATAGGCAATGATATTACTGAACATCTTAGCCCAAGTCTTGTTTTCATTAGGGTCTCTGTTCTGTCCATAGATATGCTGAGCAATGAAACCTTCTATAAGTTCTGTAGTATTGGTATTTTTCCCTCTTTTCCACAAATCCTTGAATACTCTTATCTCTTTATTCTGTATCACATCACCTTTTGGGTCTTTATCTCTAGCACTCTGATTTTTCACAAAGTCACCAATAAATTCAACAACCTGTGCTATCTGACTCATAGAATCATAGTTAATAGCTGTTCCTGCAAGGGCTGCAATACCAGTTGAGAAGTTTTTAAGAAGTTCTCCTTCTTCAACTTTGTTGACAAAGAAAATAGGAATTTGTCTTAGTGGAGTGTTATCAAAAGCACCTTCTGTAATCTGATATTCATCACCATCAATAATACCATTCATATTATAGTTTTCATCATCTTCCCTTATCTTATAGAAGTTCTCAGCTTTATTTCTTACAGCTTTAGCTACATCCTTGAAGTTCTTAGCATCATGCATGGCATCAAGGAACTTACGTCTTATTTGTGGTGGAAGATATTGATGCTGTGCATAGGCTGGTAGAAGAGAGCCAATCTCACCTTTAAGTTGCATCATGGTATCATAGTATTCAATCTGTTCCTGAGTCCAATCTTTCTGAAAGTCATCACTCTTTCTATAACTATCATTAGGTACCCTTTCTGTTCTACTATTACCATTAGTATTATCTACAACTCTGTCTTCTGTATTCAGGTCTTCCCAGTCTTCAATAGCCTGTTTTAAATCAAAACCTCGAAAACCTTGACTATAGAGAGACTTAATCTTTGCTGATCTTGCTGCTTTATATAATTTCCAATCTATATCACTAACTATATGACCATCATCCTCATACATAAATTCAGAATTATGTCCCGCTTTATAGAGTTTATCTGTAGCTCGACGAATCCTAAGAGATATACCATTCATAGCTGCATCCCTTGAATCTTGAGCATTCCTAATGATAGAACCCATAGCACCAATGATTGGATTAGATGCTCTACCTATGCTATATAACCAGTCAAATTTAGTAGAGTCTGTAGTAGCCATTCTGATAGCATTGATCATAGACTGACCATCAGGAGTAGTGTTTCCAACAATTTCTATCATAAGGTTAGTCATAGTACTCTCTGTAAGATTATCGAGCATATTTTCCTTTTTATCAAAGAACTCTTTCAAGTCTTTAGCAGTCTGACGAATATTATCAATATCTGTTTGGGCAATGGACTCATCAATGGTAAGATTCTCATCAGCCAAAGCTGATACCAATGGATAATATTGCTCTTTAAGGGATTTAATATCCTGTAGAATCTTAGCAGTACCAAAGGCTTTCTCTAATTCTGTACCCGTTTGAGGAATACCTTGAAGCATAGTATCAATATCAGCTATTTGAGAAGATGCTTCTCCTAAGAAATTTAATACTCCAGAGTAATATTTCTTACTAGATAACTCCTTCATAAGTTTATTAAGTACACCTTCAAGTCTTTTTCCTTCAGTATTATTACCTTTTTCCTTTTCAAGTTGCCTAATCTGCCTTTGAAGAGTAATAGCAGCATCTGCTGCTGCATCAGAAAGAGTTCTAATTTTAGATGATGTCCTATGAATCTCATTGATGTCTATCTTATACTTCTTATTAAGCATTTGAATTTCAGCCTTAATCTTCTGTTCAGGACTATTAGTATAGATATTGTTTTTCAATTGAGCAACCTGATTAATAAGAGCATCCATATCTATACCTTGATATTTCTTGGCATCAGTAATAGCCCTCATTAATAATCTCTGTTGTGGAACAGTAAGATTTATAGCTCCATGATTAAAGTCATTAAGGGTCTGTGCTGCATTTTCAATAGAACCAAAGGTGTTGATAACCCTTTGAACATGTGGAGAATTAGGACTTAAGGTGAATAGAATCATAGCATCCTTCTTATAAAGGTTACTAATACCTACTCCTGCAAGGTTCTTAAGATATTGTGCTAAATCAGTATTCATTGCATTGAATACACTTTGAAGTTCCTGCGGCATAGCAGTTATATCTACACCTACATTATTAAATACCTGCTTATAAATATCCCAAGTCTGAAGATTTTTCTTAACACTATCTCCATAGGTATGTGTCCTGGAGTTTTTTTCTGAAACAATGATGTTATAGATGTCACCATGTTGTACTACTATTGAAGTAAGACCTTTATGATTATCATTGAAATCATCAGCCTTCCTTAAAGCATCTTCTGCATTAGAGAAATCTATTCTCTTACCATTAATATCTACAGCTCCCAACTGAAGCTCTGCTGTAGAAAGGTTACCAATATCTTCCTGTATAGACTTGAAGTCAAGGAACTTCAAAACATCTTCTGCATTATGTTGTCCCTGACTATTTCTTTCTATATTAGCCTGATCCATTTTATCTGCCATATCAGATACAGTATAGGATACATAGAGCCAATTAGTAAGAGGTCTATCCTTCAGCTTTTCCAGCATCTTTTTATACATCCTTGAAGGCTCCCCATTGGGAGCCTCAGGATATAATATACATGAACTATTACTCATACACTAACAATATTTTTTAAACTCATTAATTGCTTCATCAATACTTAAATCTAATCCTTTCTGTTTAAATACATTCTGTAAAAACTTACCAAAGACCTTTTCTCTACCTTTAATACTCTCAGCCTTCTGTAAAGCTTCCTCCTTACTTAATGTAGAAACCTGTTTCATAATCAAGTCTGCAAATGCTGCAAGATTCTTGATCTCTTCAGTCTTTGTAATAACCTGGCTATTAGAAGTGCCTTCTACATTAGACTCTTGAGGACTTTCTGTCTTTAAGTCTGAAGCAGAGTTATCCTCAGTAGTCTTTGTAGTATCACTCAATGGGTCTTTGATATCCAGTGTACTCATCTCCAGATATTCACCATTGTTGCCAAGTGGTTTTATCAACTCAAAGACAAGTTCTTCACCTTTATCAGAAGTAAGATGCCAAAGATAAGTATTGTTATTCACCTTAGTCTTCATATAGGAAATACCTGCAAGGTCAGCAATCTCTTCAGGTCTATAGACCGTAAGTTTGTTATGCTTAACATCTACATTATAGTGAGCATCCTTGCCTCCCTTTCTTGGAACCAGCTTGTTGTTTTCCCAGTTGTTTCTAATAAACTGATCAATCACCAAGTCAGGAATTACCTCAGGGAAGTTCCTATATGTATCAACATAGGTGGCATTACCATTCTTACTCTTCAGCTTTTCCTTTACATAGGTAGGTACCAAAGACATGAAAGTCTTAGGAGAAAATCCAATACCAGCTCTAAAGAAACTGTAGTTAAACAGCATCTGAGAAAGCTCTGGGTCTTCCTTATGCAAGTCAATCCAAGCACTGCGAAGTTCTTCCTTTTTCTGTTCATCCATACCAGTGATATTAATCATAAGATATGGTCTTCCAGTCTTCTTGGAAACATTCATTCTAATAGCTTGAATCAAGGCATTATCTGAATACTTTTCCTTGAACTTCTGTTCCATAAACCACTTAGGAAATTCTGTAGCATAACTTTTAAGATGCTTAGGATTAATCAGACCTGACTGTATCAACAGATAAGACTGATAGAAGTTGGAGAACTGATCCAAAAGTTTCTTGTCATTATACGTTTTATCAGCAATATCAGCAGGAAGATTAGCCAATAGCTTTCTGAAACCATTGCTACCAGTAGGCATATCAGAGAAAATAGCCTTTGCAATATCCACAGTTCTTGCAAACTGTTTCAATACTGGATGGTCAAAGAATATATCATCAATATCAACAGGCATATTATCAGCAGTGTAGAAGTGAGTACCATTCTCTGTGTTAACATCAATGAACTGAGACATCTTATGCTCAATAATAAGATTATCTATAATGAGTGGACCAACAGCACTGGAGATAGAATTGAATCTTGTAGCATAGGTAGGCTTACGCATAGCATCAGTAAGATTTCTCATTTTCTGGAAAGCAAGAAGTACTTTGTAATCAGTAGCTTCATGTTCCTCGGAAGTAAGACCTTCAACCAGTTCCTCTGTAGTAAGTTCCTCGGTATTAATCAAAGAATCATCATTGATGTTATTCTTTTCTCTATACTCAGTCAGCCATTTCTCAATGATGTTGGACAAAGATTCATAATTGGTAAGATTCTCTCTATTGAACTTGTTGAGGGTTCTTTCTATAATATCCTGGGAAAGGAAGAGGGCTGCATCCTCAAATGTCATACCCAATCTAAGCATAGTATTCAGCATACCAGCTGTAGTCATGTTAATATTCATCAAGTTCAAGATAGGATCTTTTACAGCATCTGCTGAAGCTGATACCAAAGAACCTAAAGTCTTACCAATAAGGTTGCCCTCTCTATCATACTTCATATCAACTTGCATTCTTTCACCAAAGGTAGTACCTGCAATAGTGAAGGGATTTTCTCCACAGATTTCAGATACATCAAGAAAGATGTCATTACTTTCAAGAGTAGCATGAGCTACCTTATTGACAGCAAACACACCAATCAATGATGCAGCAGCACTATTCTGCTTATAGAACTGTACCTGAGTATCAGCAAAGGTAAGGTCTTTATCTGTATAAGAAAGGTCTTTGAGTTCATCAATAGACATTTTCTGAAGGTCAGACCACTTAATACCCTTGTTAGCAGGATTCTTATAGGCAGCAACCATATAACCCATTTTCTTAGGAGCATCAAATCCTCCAGGATTAAGAATCTTAGGCGCACCCGACAAACCCTGTGGAGGGCTGTGCAGATGCTAACCCAAAAACTGAGTTGCCAAACGATACATGAT
>CAKQMS010000025.1 GCA_934254985.1 uncultured Prevotella sp.
ATCCTATTATTGGTACAAAGTTAGTATAAAACAATTAGAATAAAGATAAATTCCTCGTGTTTAACACTAACTTTGCAAGTAAGCTACAAGGCTTCCTTGGGGATGACTCTATCTATTTGAGAAATAAGAAGTCTTTCAACTTTTTAATTCCCTGCTCATGTTTTTGAATGTTATGCTCCTTCAGATTTCTGATATTGAGCAATTTCCATTGTACAGAAGGATATTTGGACAAATCACCGGCACTACACAGACTCCAATCAGGGCAGCCTTCCTCAAAAGAAAGCAGAAAATCCTTGTCTGCCTTGGTCATGCCTTCTTGAACCAATTTGACCAACTGCAATCTTGCCTGCTTATAGTCCTCGTAACTAAAGGCTATGTCTGACATACCCTCAAACTGTTTCTCCAAAGCATCCGTTTGGTCTATCTCATTGGGTTGCAATGACTCGATGATAGGTTTGTCACTTCCTAAGAGGCACAGCATAAAGCCATCTTTAACATCCTCAAAAGAGCTAATGTCCATATACTTACAGTCAAACAGGTCACGAGGATGCTGTCTACTCAAAGCTGCAGTGATTTTTCCGCCATATAATTGGGTGAAAGAGACTGTTCGAGCCTTACAGCCCATATTGAACTCATCCTTGGCTTTGGCACACAATGACATATCCACTGTATCACCAATGATGCCTCGTTTCGTACCATTCACTTCTATCTTGACGGTTGCATTTCCTAATGTGCATAGGAGTTTCCATACATTCGGTTTGGGAACGACCACAATGCCTGGTATCGTTCTTTCCACGTTCCTCTTGACTTCAAGCAGTCTTTCATTGATAGTACATAAACTTGTAGTCCTATCTTGAATGGGAATATAGGTAAGGTCTATATCCACTGAATACCGTGGCAAATTCTTATGGAACAGATTAATGGCTGTTCCACCATGCACGGCAAATTCCTTGATACGATATACAGACGGCATAATTCTTATCAATAATGCGACCTGCTTCTTGTACTTATCCCTCATATTCTTCTAAATCTTTTGGAATAGTCATGTTATATTTACGGTTAAATGTCCCATTGGTAGCAGCTTGGATTTTCCCAGTCCCAACATCTATCTTTTCAGGATGCAGTTCTTCGAACCAAAAATGACCTGCCTTTTCAGCCATATACAGAAACATCCTCTTTACCCTGTTGTTGTCCAAAGTTTCCAACAAGTGCTGTACAACATCAGAACGTAGGGTGGTCAGTTGCTCCATAACATAGTACAGATCCATGTAGCTGTATGACTTTGGAGCCAAGATTAGACACTCCAAGAACGCTTGTTCTGGAGAAGAAACATATAACGTGCCACTGTCCGTAACTCTTTCTATTGTCTCTGTATACGAGAAGGCATTTGTGTGAAACACCCGGAAGGTAGCGTCATAGACATCATTTTGCATCCATAATGGCGTCTTGAACGTTGGTGCTGCCACCATCAGAACAGGCTTTCCCATTGGTACATAATGGTTGAACCCCGTATATTCCAAGGCAGACATTGCAGCCACTCTGAGGGTGCCACCCATCTGTTTGTTATATGACGCTATGGCATCATAAGCATTCAAACGCCCACCCGTGCGGTACATCACACCTTTGCATATCGCTGTCAGCCATCCAGAGTCCCTGTATTTCTTTTGCAGTTGGACAGAATATCCTTTCTTCTTTAGCCAGTCAGCAAACAACAGTCCTGTCGGTGCGGTATTGGCAAGCAATTGGTTTATTTTTGTTCCGTATAATATATCCATAGTTTATTACAAAGCTAAATATCTAACTGCAAAGATAGATGTTTTTATCCTTCCTTGCAAGAAATGAGCTAGAAAAATCGCCTTGAAATAAACCAAAAGTGTATTTTGACGCATAATTACCAACCAAAGAACTTTCCTCCATCATCATAAGTTTTCTCCCAATCGGATTTGTCCCACAACGTTCGTTTATGGCTCAAAAATTCGTGTGTGCTATCCGTGTACAACATAATAAAAGATAAAGGTAAAGGCTTCCCTAACTGGTTGTAATCAATATTCCACAATGTTTATCGGGTAAGCCTATATTTTGGCTCATTTAAGAAAATAGACCATTAAATAAAAGTCCTGCAAGTCTTTCGACTTACAGGACTCTGTGCGGAGAGAGAGGGATTCGAACCCCCGGTACCTCTCAGTACGCCGGTTTTCAAGACCGGTGCATTCGACCACTCTGCCATCTCTCCAATTCAGTCGGATGACTATAGCTTGGTTTCTTAAAGCGAGTGCAAAAGTAATGCTTTATATTGAATTGCGCAAATGTTTTAGCAAAAAAGTTTCTTGGTTTAATATCTGTTAACAATATACACCTTATTATATTATATATAGCCTCGATAAGGTATATTCTTGAAGAAAAAATGCCGTAATAGTTGGCAGATTAAAAAGAAACAGATAATTTTGTATGCATCATCTGAAGGTTTAAAGACATTAACTCTAAGAAGTTTTTAATCTTAGATGTAATTTATCTGCTGATGTATTCTTTTTCAAGAGAATCCATTCTCGGAAACAAATAATAATAAAAAACGAACAATATCTCACCATGGCATTATCCAATATAGAGAAACATTATAATAAGCACCCTGAAGACAAGCGACTACTGCGTAGACATGGCATTGTAGAATTCCAAACCACCATGCATCATCTTCATCGCTTCCTCAAGCCTGGCTATCAGCTGCTCGATATAGGCGCAGGCACAGGACGCTACACCTCTGCCCTCATGGCTGAAGGCTATGATGTAAAAGCTGTAGAACTCGTGAAGCGCAACATTAATGTATTTCTTGAGCGTGAGCCTGCAGCTAATGTTGTGCAAGGCGATGCCAGAAACATGCCATTCATTCCTACAGATTCAGCAGACTTAACACTCCTTCTTGGTCCGCTCTATCATCTCATGGGCGACGACGAAAAGCTTAAGGCACTCAACGAGGCTAAGCGTGTCACCAAGTCTGGTGGACTAATCTTCGTAGCCTATCTTATGAACGAATATAGCATTCTGTCTTACTGCTTTGACGAAGACAGAATAAGCGACTTGTTGGAAAAAGGGCTTGTCGACCGCAACTTCCATATTCAAGCACAGCCCGACGAACTCTACGACTATGTGCGCATTGACGATATTAACCGTCTAAATCAAGCCGCAGGTCTTGAGCGTGTTACTATCTTCTCACCCGATGGTGCTTCCGATTACATGCGTACACGCCTTAACCATATGAGCGATGAAACCTTCGCCCTTTTCATAGAATATCAAAAGACCATCTCTGAGCGTCCCGACCTCATAGGTGCAGGAAGTCATGTGGTAGATGTTGTTAGGGTAGGGTAGTGTTTTCTTTTTAGCTGATGTTGAATGCTAAAATAATAAAAGGGAAAATATGAACAATTTCTGATATTTTATGAATATACCTATATGGCGAATAGTCAGTAACTTTGCAGCCGAAACATAATTATAGGTATGAAAAGAATATTGTTCACAATTTCCTTAGCGCTTCTTGCAGGCTACTCCGTAGCACAAGAAACGCTATCCTTAGGGCAATGCCTACAAATGGGCATTGACCGAAATCTGAATTTGAAAACTTACGAGGGCAATGTGCTAAAGGGTAAGCATAATGTAAGTGAAAATCGTTCGCGCCTGTTGCCACAAATTAATATTGGTGCTGGACTTAATGATAATTTTACTCCGCCTGTTTCTGTTACCGATGGCTCGGCGTATGGCAAGTCTTATAATGTTACTAAGACTTTGCAATATAATTCGTCGGCAAGTATACAGTTGCAGATGCCGCTTTATAGCCAAACTGCGCTAACGGCATTGAATATTTCGAAGACTTTGGATCAGCTAAACACGCTGTCGTATGCTAAGGCCAAGGAAGATTTGATAGTGCAGATTAGCAAGATGTATTATCTGGCACAGAATACTGAGGAGCAGATAGGTATTATCAAGGATAATATCAAACGATTGGAGGAATTGCGCGACATCACTCAGGCTTTCCACGACAATGATATGGCGTTGGGAGTGGATGTGAAGCGTGTGAATGTGAATCTCGAGAACCTCAGCGTGCAGTATGATAATGCTAAGGCTATGCTCACTCAGCAATATAACATGCTGAAATATGTCATCGACTATCCTGCCGATAAGGAAATTGCGGTGGAAAAGGCTAACATAGAGCAGATAGATATGGCAGCACTATCAGGACTTAACGAAAACCTAAATGAGCTACAGTTGCTACGCACTCAGCAGACTTTGGCTGAGCAGCAGAAGAAACTTGCTAAGGATGGATATTTGCCAACGTTATCTTTAACAGGCAACTGGACGTATTCTGCTTTCACCGACAAGATAGAACATTGGTTCCATTCTGGAGAGTCTAATCATTGGTATAAGTCGAATGGCGTTGGAATCTCGCTACGCATACCTGTGTTTGATGGTTTTGAGAAGCGCTCAAAGATTAGAAAGGCGCAGGTGGATGTAGACAATGCCAAGCTGCAGTATGAGAATGCGCTTAAGGGTATGCAAACTCAATATGCTAATGCAGTGAACGATCTTGCCAACAATCAGCGCAACTTTAGCAAACAACGCGACAACTATCTGCTGGCAGAAAATGTGTATAAGGTTACGAGCGACAGATATCGCGAAGGTATAGCTTCGATGACAGAGGTGTTGCAGGACGAGATGAGCATGAGCGATGCTCAAAATAATTATCTCACAGCTCATTTCAACTACCAGGTGTCGAACCTCACACTATTAAAGCTTACCGGACAATTAGAGAAACTGATAAAATAATTCGCACATTATAATATATATACAACAATGGAAACAAATAACAATAATAATATAAATGGTAATAATGGTGACCAGACTAACCAGTCGTCGCATGAGGTAACAGCTAAGCAACTTAAGCGCCAGCGCATACGTCAAATTGTGGTGAGCCTTATTGGTGTTGCTATTTTGGTTTGGGGAATAGTAGAGGTGGTATGCTTATTTATGGACTATAAGTCGAACGAGAAGAGCGACGATGCCCAGGTAGAGCAGTATATATCGCCTGTGAATATGCGTGCGTCGGGATACATCAAGCAGATTTATTTTAAAGAACATCAGGATGTTAAGAAGGGTGATACTCTCTTGGTTCTCGACGACCGTGAATATCGCATTCGTGTGATGGAAGCAGAGGCTGCTCTTAAGGATGCTATGGCAGGAGCAAACGTTGTAGACGCATCGTTGCAGACCACTCAGACTTCGGCTACTGTTTATGAAGCTTCGATAGCAGAGATTGAAATCAGATTGGCTAAGCTCGAGAAAGACCGTCAGCGCTATCAGAACCTTGTGGCTCGCAATGCTGCTACACCAATTCAGCTTGAGCAGATAGAGACAGAATATAACGCTACTAAGAAGAAACTCGATGCTGCTCGCCGTCAACAGAAGGCTGCATACTCAGGAGTAAACGAGGTGCAGACCAGAAAGAAGAATACAGCTGCAGCCATAGAGCGAGCACAGGCTGCGCTTGAGATGGCAAAGCTCAATTTGTCGTATTGCGTGGTTACAGCACCATGCGATGGTAAGTTGGGACGCAGAGCATTGGAGGAGGGTCAGCTGGTGAATGCTGGTCAGACCATCACTTATATCATGCCGGATACCCAGAAGTGGGTTATTGCCAACTATAAGGAAACTCAGGTTGAGAACCTGCATGTTGGCCAGAAGGTGATAATGACAGTAGATGCTTTCGAGGGTAAGGAGTTTGAAGGCAAGATTACTGCCATTTCAGGTGCTACAGGTTCGAAGTATTCTCTTGTGCCTACCGACAATTCAGCAGGCAACTTTGTGAAGATTCAGCAACGTGTGCCTGTGAGAATAGAGTTTGTAGGAATATCTAAGGAAGACAACAATAAGTTGGCTGCCGGAATGATGGTTGTTGTAAAGGCTCAACTTAAGTAAATGACACAAGCAGAGGTATTTACGGCAGTACCAGAACATCTGCCAAAGAATTTCCCGTTTTATAACTGGGTGCCAAAGCCCCTTGGCATCGCCTTCCTCGTCATTCTTTTCATACCTATCATGACGGTAAGCGGTGCCTACACCGTTAACAGTAGTGAGATGGTGGGTGGGCTTGGCATTCAGTCGGAACATATAGCCTTCATCAGCTTCGTAACGTCGATAGGTATGGCGGCATTCTCACCATTCTTCTATTCGTTGGTGAGTGTGCGTCGACAGAAGTTGATGTCGCTGGTGGGCTTCTCGCTATTGGCTGTACAGAGCTATATCTGTGCCAACACCGATAGCCTTTTTATCTTGGCTCTCAACAGCCTTATAATGGGTTTTGTGCGGCAGACCTTGCTGATGTGCACCCTTTTCACGCTTATTAAGTATGGCTTTGGCATTGAAGCCACACGCAATGTTTCGCCAGGCAATGAGCCTACTGATGAAGCAGGATGGGACGCACTTGATACTGAGAAGAAGGCGAGCCAGCCTATCATCTATTTCTTCTTCATGCTCTTAGGACAGATAGGAACATGGATTACCGCATGGTTTGCCTATAACTACCATTGGCAAATGGTTTACTACGCTATGCTTGGTGCCATCCTTGTGGCATTGCTTATCACGCTGGTGTGTATGCCATACAATCCATATCCTACTAAGCATTCGCCATTGTCATTCTCTAAGTTTGGCAATGTGGTGGTGTTTTGTATTATGTGTTGCTCGTTTGTTTATGTGGCTGTATATGGCAAGACATACGACTGGTTCGACAATGCTTCGATATGTTGGGCTATGGTGATATGCGTGGTGTCAACATTGCTGTTTATATATCTGGAGAAGACCCGTCGTTCGCCATACTTCATGCTCAAGGCATTTAAGTCGCGCAGCATTCAGGGTGGTATATTGCTTTTTATCGGCTTGATGATATGCAACTCGAGCTCTATGTTGGTAAACATCTTTGTGGGTGTTGGCATGAAGACCGACCAAATACAGGTGGCAGCACTCGGCAACTGGGTGCTGGTGGGATATTTCATCGGACTTGTGACTATCCTTATCCTCAACAACAAGGGTGTGCATTTCAAATGGTTCTTTGCCATGGGCTTTATACTTATAGGTGCAGCCTCGTTGTTTATGTATTTCGAAGTGCAGACAGACGGTATGTTAGAGCGTATGAAGTGGCCTGTGATAATTCGAGCTACAGGAATGATGCTTTTGTATTCGCTCATCGCCGTGTATGCCAACCAGCGTATGCCATATAAATTGCTGTCTACATGGGTGTGCATAATGCTTACTGTGCGTATGGTGATAGCCCCAGGTATCGGTGCCGCACTATATCAGACGGTATTCCAATATCGTCAGCAATACTATATCACTCGCTATGCTCACGACTACGATCGAACCAACATTGCTAGTGCTACCACCTACGACCAAACGGCTCGCGGCATGCAATATCAAGGCAAGAGCGAGACCGAGGCACAGAATATGGCTGCAATGTCGGCAAAGGGCAAAGTGCAGGTGCAAGCCACACTGTCTGCTATAAAGGAAATGGCGGGATGGACAATATATGCCTGCATCATCTTGGCAGGCTTGATGCTCGTGGTGCCATGGCCAAAGAGAGATATCTCGAATGATACCAGGGAGTGGTATATTAATTATTAAAGACCTGTCTCGTTTTGCTGTTTGGATTATTTTAGTTAATTTTGTCGCAAGATCAAACGGCTGAAATAATGAAGAATGGCAATAATGATATACATTTACTCGAACAGCAGATGGCCAATAATGAGGACATCTGCTGTTCGTGTGGTAATATAACCTCGTTTCCGAGGGCTTTTTTCGATAACTTTCATGTTGCTGATGTGGGCATTATTGTGTGTACATCAGGCACGTTTGCTTTTCGCTGCGAGGGTGAGGAATATGCTGTTAGCATGGGCGAAACGGCATTCATATCGCGTGATGCTTATTTCTCTATCACACACCATAGCGACGATTGCGCTGTTGTGATAATACTCTATAGCGTAGACTCCATACGTGATATCTTGGGTAGCACCGTGGTGGGAATGAAGTTTATGGAGACTATGTATCCCAGAGCTTGCTGGGTGATGCATACTGGTCATGAGGACGAGCTTACGAAATATTCAGAGCTGTTGGCTGTAGGCAATAGCGACGATAATGTTTTTGCTGCCAATGAGCGTAAGTTGTTGTTGCTATCGCTGACTTATAGGTTATGTAGTATATTTCGTGAGCTGTCGAAAGATGGTGATAATGCGTCGAGCCGTAAGCTCGAAACATATATGCAGCTCATACAGCTTATTGACCAATATTATACCAAAGAGCGAGGTGTGAAGTTTTATGCTGACCAATTGTGTCTATCGCCAAAATATCTTACTATGTTAGTGAAGTCGGTATCTGGGAGTAGCGTGCAGCAGTTGGTATTCAAGGCAATAACAAAAAAGGCTATATCGCTTATCACAACTACTGATAAAAGTATTAAAGAGATTGCTGATATGCTTAATTTTCCGAATGCCTCAGCATTCGGCACATTCTTCAAAAAGCAAGTGGGAATGTCGCCAGTGAACTATAGGCAGAAGGAGGAATGAGCAGAAAATCATAAAACATATTAAGGATGTATAAAAATGATTGTGCAGAATGGTATGAATACATCATGTTTGGTGATATTTTCGTATATTTGTAAGTCACAAACATTTTATAATCTTATTTTTATTAATCATGACCATAACTATAATTGTTTTAATTGTAACTATAGCCATGTTTATATGGGGTAGGGTGCGAGGCGATATTGTTGCCTTATCGGCCCTCATGGTACTTACAGCTACAGGTATTCTAACCACAAACGAAGCATTAAGCGGATTTTCATCGCCTATCGTTATTATGATGGTAGGACTATTTGTGGTGGGAGGAGCCATACTGCAAACAGGATTGGCACAGACCGTAGGCAATAGCATTTCGCAATTGGCTAAAGGCAACGAGACAAGGGCTTTCATCTTTGTAGTGTTGGCAACCTCGTTTATCGGAGCATTTGTGAGCAATACCGGAACTGTGGCAATAATGATGCCTATAGTGATGAGTATGGCTGCAAGTTCAGGCATACGCTCTTCGCGACTGCTGATGCCTATAGCCTTTGCTGGTAGCCTTGGTGGTATGCTTACGTTGATTGGTACTCCGCCCAACCTTGTGATAAGCGAAACTCTCGAAGAAAATGGTTTTGCACCATTAGCTTTCTTCTCGTTTCTTCCTATTGGTTTGATAGTGATAGCCCTCGGCTTGATAGTGCTATTGCCAATGAGCTTACTGCTTATCAAGAAGAAAGACAAGAGTCAGGAAGGTGCACAAGGAAAGAGCCTTGACGACTTGGCGGTGCAATATCAGCTCCACGATAACCTATATAAATATGGTGTAGGTAACGAGAAAGAAGGACTGGCAGGAAAGAGAGTGCGCGAACTCGACTTGCAGAATAAATATGGACTGACGATACTCGAGGTGCGCAACGAAACAAAGAAAGCCTTAGGCAAGGATATTCGTCAGAATATGGCGTGGGCAGATACCGTGATAAGTCAAGGAGATATCCTGTATTTCTATGGCGACAAAGAAGCTATGGAGAAGCTTGCCAAAGAATATCATCTCACTAAGATGGAAACAGACGGCTTGGATTTCTACGACCTTGGAATATCAGAGATAGTTGTATTGCCAACATCACGACTTATAGGTACTCGCATCCGCGATTCACGTTTGCGCCAAGACTATTCTGTAACGGTGCTTGGCATACGCCGCGATAAGAATTACATCAAAGAAGAACTAAGCGATCATAGATTGCAGAATGGCGACACATTGCTCGTGCAAGGCAAATGGAAGAAGATTATGCAGATGAATCAGGAGAACGAAAACTGGGTGGTGTTGGGTAAGCCTGATAAGCAAATGGAGAAGGTTTCACTCGACTATAAAGCGCCTGTAGCTGCAGCCATAATGCTACTCATGATAGTAGCCATGGTGTTCGACTTTATTCCTATTTCGCCCGTTGTAGCCGTAGCCATAGCAGGCTTGTTGATGGTGTTCTCAGGATGTTTCCGTAATGTGGATGCTGCATACAAGACTATCAATTGGGAGAGCATTGTGCTTATTGCTGCCATGATGCCTATGTCGACAGCCTTAGAGAAGACAGGCGTATCACAGATAGTATCAGAGAATTTGGTTAGTAGTCTTGGAGCTATCGGACCATACGCATTGTTGGCAGGAATATATTTCACCACATCGCTCATGACGATGTTTATCAGCAACACGGCAACAGCGGTATTGATGGCACCAATAGCATTTTCTGCAGCACAGCAGATAGGAGTAAGCCCATATTCATTTATGTTTGCCGTTACCCTTGGTGCCAGTATGTGTTTTGCTTCGCCTTTCTCCACTCCGCCAAATGCTCTTGTGATGAAAGCCGGACGATACACCTTTATGGACTATGTATATGTAGGATTGCCACTACAAATCATCATAGGTATTGTGATGACATTCGTATTACCATTGCTATTCCCCTTTGCTTAGGGGAATAGCTTTTTTTTATTTCACCATAGCCTTTGTTCTACCGAAGATATATAAGCCAGGCTGAGTAGGTGATTTCACCCTCTGACCAGAGAGGTTGTAGATGGCTTCATCTTTAGTCTCTATGGTGTATATAGGGTGGGTCATGCCTGTAGTAGGGTCGGAGATAACGAAGCTGATGCCTCGTTTACCAAGATTTAATGTCTCTTGGTTGCTCTTGCTAACCATATCTTGTGGCAGCCAACCACGGTTTGCAGCAAGGGTGGCTCCTGTATATTTGTAGAATCCAAGTCCCCAGGTCTTATAGGCAAGTACATAGCAGTTGATATTAGTAGAACTGATAGCTGCATCTGTAGGGTTGCCAGTAAGGATGGTAGGCTTGTCGCAAGTACGTGATGTAGACTTGAAGTAATGGTCGCCAACAGCACCATAAACAATATATCCCTTCAAACTGTCGATAATCTCTACCGGTGTGAGCGTCATAATGAAATCTTCCACCAGGTCGCTCTCAGTTTGCTTACCATGCGCTGTCGCAGCATATACATTTACTTCTTCAGGCACTCGTGCGTTGAAAGGCAGACAGATTGTGGTCCATCCATAGTCTACGCCTTCTTCCTTGTAGTCGCCAACCTTCTTTATTTCAAGCTTATATGGATCTTGTAATACATATCTAATAGCCTTGGTTGCAGCTCCAAGTCCGCCACGCTGATTGGCAGCACGCACACTATAATAGCCTGTACCATAGTCTGCAAGGTTGATGATAGCGTCGGTGGTGTTGTCGATATATTCCCACTTATTGGTTGTTTCGTTGAGCTTGAAGACCACATAGCATAGAGCAGATGTATGTTTATTCCATTGAAGAATGTCATCATCAAGCACCATGTTGTCGTTCCATACTTCATTGTTCTCATCCATGTCGGCTTTATCTCCCGAAGCAGCATCTATCTGCATACATAGTTCGTTTGGCTCAAATCCGTCGGTTCCTCCAACAACGTTTCTTCGTGTATATTTAGAAGCTTGTTCATCACTGAGAATAACGTCGTCAGAACCTGGTTCTGGTGAACATGATGCAAGCGAGCGTGTTACAAGCGAGAGCATGTTGTCGGCAGCATCAGTACTCTTGTATTCGTGGAAGCGAAGCAGGTACATTTTTTCTGAATTCATGCTTCGTCCCCATCCATAGGATTGTGGTTGGGTATACATCTTGGTGTTCAGATATGTACATGCTGGCGATTTATCCCATGCACGTGCCAATGTCCAATCCTTGTCCGTGAATCTTATCATATTGTCCGACTCTGGCTTAATAGAACACTTGTTAAATACATATCCCCATTCTTGACCTACCTCTGTGCTTGGTGCTACGATATTGTTGCCCCTACGGTCGCGGAGTATAAGGTTGCACTTCTCAAACCAGATGTTTCCGTTGCCACAGATGAAGTCTACCACACCATAGAAATCACAATTCTCAAAGTATCCGCGGTAGTCGGAGTTTGCATTGCTTGAGTAGTAGGTATCTTGATAGCTCTTTAGAGCCACATTCTTCAAGATACTTCTGTTGCCACGATCAAAGAACACATCGGCACGTCCGGCACCTGTACCAGAGCTTTGTCCTGCCATTGAGCCCCAATAGTTGAACTCGTTTTCGAGGGTGAGGTCTTCTGCATAGAAGTCTGTATTATTCTTTTCTACACACAAGGTTGCCGTATAGCTGATACCCTCTACTTTAGGGTGGTTTCTTATTATTGTGTTGTCTTTGCTCTGTCCGATGATAGAGATGTTTGGCTTTCTGATATGTGTCTGACCATTATTCTGACCATTCATATCAGGGCGCTTTGTACCTGTTTCATCTACAGGTCCTTCACCTGTAAAGCTGATAGTGCCATTACCAGTCAATTTATATTCGCCATCAGGCACAAAGATATAGTATCTATGTCCATTGGTTTTGTTGTTATTATTGGCTGCCTCTATAGCCTCGTCGATATTGCCATCTTTGCCTACCACAAAGTCGAATTTATGGTGATGGTAGTATTCGGCATCATCCATAATGTGGAGCTTTATAGTGATAGGCACTTGGCATGTCTTGGTGTAGATGTCAGTAAATGTCTTTGATTCTGGAGTAATGTTGAACGTTACTGTGCCACCTTCAGGAGCATCCCAGTATTTGAAAACAAGCTCGTTGCCTGATTTTGCAGTACATGTGATGTTGTTTTCTGTGCTGGTAATAGTAGCATCCTTCATTGTGCGACTAAACGTAATCTTTATAGCACCACTCTGTGGAGCATCGAAGATTTCGTTTGAAGTCTGTGTATAATCTACTCCATTGATATTAATCTTCTTAAACTCTGGGTAGTTTCCTTCTTCTGGTGTGTTAAACTCGAATACTATAGGATAAGTCTCAGTGATAACATCGCTGGCGGTATGAACAGTAGCCACACACTCCTTGGTCTCAATAGTTGCCTTTGTAGCTTCCACCTTTCCGCCATTAGTGGCAGTACCGCTAACATCAGGTATCTGATCGTTTAGCTCCCATGGCGATACACGGAAGGTTACATGCTTATTCTTGGCAATCTGATCTTTAATCTCTGCTGCATTGTATGTGGTACCACCACAAGTCAGTGATTCTATAGTAGGCTTGGTAGCAATATCCTGTGGCTTATAGGTTATACTGAAACATCTACTATAGATACCATCTATAAACTCTATCTTCTCGTATGCTGATTTACCAGAGCATACAGCTTCTACTTGTCGCTTATCTGTTGCGTCAGTATTTACTATGTTATCAGCAATCTTTATCTTCTCGAAATCGCTTGATGCCACCCATGTTACTACACAATTTGGTGTAGAAGGAAACTCTATTACAGAGTTGCTGTTAATCTGAATTCTCTCGGTTCTTGCAGCGTCGGTATTATTAAACTTACCGCCTTTTGTTGCGTCGAAATCTACTTTTATGTCGATGCTTTCACCCTTAGAATTCTTGAGCTGAGTGACGAGGATACCTTTTGTCTTTTCGTAGTTGATTGTTGGTGCGCCATCTTTCTTGTTAAGATACCAAGTAGCTGTAGCCTCTGTGTCAAGGTCGTAGAAGTTGAAAGCGTTGGCTTTGAATACAGGGAATAGACGACGGTCTTTACCCTCAGCAGTATATTCTGTGCCGATATCTGTGCCGATAGCAAAGGTATTATTATTCTCGTCTACCCAATGGTCGAGGGTATTTCCCTCATAGAAAAGGGTCTTGTTTGTTGGTATTGTAAACTTATCGCCTTTCTCCACCCATTCAGCTTCAGGAGCAGTACCTGAGGCAAGCTGTCCTGGATTGTAGGTGATGTGGAAAGTAGGCTTTTCCTTGAAGCATATCTCAAGGTTGCGGTGAGTGGTGATGTCAAACTCTATAGTATAACGTGTACGCTCACCTTTGTTAGCTTCTTCTTCAGTAGGTTCAGTTTTTGTTAATACAAACACAGTCTTATTGTCACCTGTAGCTACGCCCCAGGTGCCATCCACATTCTTGGTAACAATGCTTGTGGTAGAAACATCATTTAGTCCTACCATTTTTACTGTGTTGTCGTCAATAATCTCAAGTACAGCAAGAGGATTACCATTTTTATCTTTCTTTGCAGGGTCTACAATCTTGTCGAGTTCATAGCCCTTCTTGCGGTTGAAGGTCAACTTCACTCGCTCACCCTTGCGGAAAGAATATCCTTTGCCATCTTCGGTACGATGGAAGTCTTTGAATTCTGAGGTCTCAGAGACATTTATCTCTTTTATACTGCCTCGGTTTTGATTGTCTACATTGGTATATAGGTTTACCCAGTTGGCAGCCTGCATGTGTATTTCCAACCATTGATAGTAAGTGTAATCGTCGCCAATGACCAAAGGTATGCGGTCGGCAGCACTCTGAGTGGTATGGGTATATACATACATGTAGTTTTTGCCCGAAACCTTTCTAACAGAGTCGGTGCGTGCTTTGTCGAGTGTTGGCACCACACCATCGATAGTGGTTGTAGTGATAGGGGAGTATGTCAATAGGCGTATCTCGGTGCCAACACCTGCTATGAGCCAGAATGTGGTGTTTGCTCCGAATGCTGCCCAATCATCAAAGTCGGTATTGCGGATGTAGCCATTGGTACCTGTATCACACCACATGGCTATATCTCTACGATAGTTGTACTTCTTACCGCTCTCGTAGGTTTCAATATATGCTTGTGTGGTCCAGAAGAACTTCTGGTTGCTACCTATGTTAATGGTAGGAGCACACACGTTTCTTATCACACCCGAGGTCTGACCACGATATTCGTGCACCTTGCGTCCAAAGTCGTAGCGAATGATAGGGGCGTTGCTACGGTTTTCGGTGTTGGTAGGGTTGGCTCTGAATACAGGCACAAGGGTTAACGTTTCGCCTTCTGTGGCAAACGAATAGTGTTTACCCAACTCGTAGTGCTGGGTGGTGTCGCTCTTTAATGTCCAATGGTCGAGGGTGTAGAAGTTTGGATTCAGTTTTCCGTCCTTGTCTACACTCTTGAAAAAGGTATAGTTGGTAGGAATGGTGAATGAGCGTATGTTGTTTAAGTGAGTGAACAGTTTGCTTTCTGCACCCTTATAATTGTCTTTCTCATCAGCTCCATTCACACGCTCACCGCCGAAGTCGAAGACTATGTTGCCTACGTTTCCTTGTCTGAAGTGGGCTATATAGGTATGGTCTTTGTCGTCGGTAGTGAATTCATAAGTATAGCCTTCTTTTACTCTGTTGTCGCCTTCTTTCCAATAGTCGAGCATATAGTCGATGATGGCTTCGCCCGATGCTATAACTGTAGTGCCAGGGGTAAACCAACTTTCTACCTGAGTGATGTTGCCAGGCTTACTGTCTGCACCCACTTTGCGTGTCTCGTTATAGAAGTTGTCGTGTTTAGGCTCAAGAGTTACTGTTCCGAGGTTTTGGTCGGAAGGTTTGATGGTAATCTTGTGCATTTCTTTTCGAGTGTATTTCACCTCGATATTGTTTATACCATCCTTAACCTTATATTCATAAGGTATGGTGGTATATGTGGTGCCATCAACAACAATTCCTGCGAAATAGTAGCCATATTTAGCTTCAGGAGTAATCTTTACCACATCGTCAACCTTAAAGCGTGTACCTATGTTGGCATGCGAAGTTGCGGTTGGATCTTTCAATTCAACCTTGTTGTCGCCAGCATTTATAGCCTTTTCGTTAGGGAAGTTTTTAGGGTCTGCATTGGTGATGGTATTATTGCATACCACATTTGGCAACAATGGATATATTGCCGTGATAGATTCGAAATGCCAATGGTCGTATGTAGAACCTTCATTTACGAATGTTGTCAGGGTGATAGTAGGCTCGTCTCCTTCGTAGGTAAAGGTCACGGTTTTACTATCTGCTGATAGTACTGCATCTTTTAATGTCAAGGAATCCTTATTGGCTGTATCTTTCAGTTTTATCTGAACGTTGTCATTATCAGTACCAAAGATAGTCTTTAGGCTTCCATTATCGTTATCTACTTTTTCTGATGCTTTTATAGATACCTTCATGCCATATATGGCAGGTAGGGTGAAGGCAGTTCCATTCCTTACTACCGCGCCTTTGCCAGGTAGTGCGTTTATGCGGTTGTCGGTATTATCAATCTTACCTTTCTTTACATTTATATTAAGAGCCACATCCTGCGTCTCCTTAGTATTGTCATCTATGTATATATCGACATTACGAGTATACGACAAATCCTTTTGTGCGTTTTCTTGGAAAACATTAAGCGTAGGAGCCTCGGTATGGTCGAATGGCCAAACTATTTTTGTCTCCTTGTTGGCATCATATAAATGATAGGTGTTCTCCTTCATCTTTGGCTTGATATGAGTAACATCCTTGGTAAACTGATATGTCTTACCAGGAGTATAGTCGTTGGTACCATCTGTCCATGCTACGAAGGTGTAGCCAGGAAGAGAGAATCCGTTGCCTTCTGGCATCACGGCATAGCCATCGTTATCACACTTTATCTTTGATGGGTATTTGCCCACGATGCCATCTTGGGGTGGAAAATCAAGAGTTCGCACCTTCTTTTCTCCACCATCAGAATTACCATAGATCTTAAGGTCTACGATATAGGCGTTTTGACCAAGTTTGAAGTTCTCAAACTTTATTTGACAGTTAGTGCGGTTTACATCGATAGTGAGAGTTTCACCTTTTGAGTTTTCAATAGTTTTATTATGTAGCGCAACCCAGCCTGTATCATTATCTCCTTTTACAGATACCTTGATACCACGTTTGCCACCTGTAGCTGCTTGGGTAAGTACAATCTTTGTGATACTCTTTAATGGAGAGGTAACAGCACTTGGCTCAGCTTTTTTATATGCTTCTGTTTGCTTTGCTGTTATCATGTATCCTGTATAGGAAGGAAATTTAGAGTTTGTTCCCTTAGGGTCTGCGCCCACACCATTTAGCGTGAAGATTAAGTCTTCGTCGCTGAATTGTGTCTTTAGTTTCACCTCTTTGTTTACAGTCACCTTGCGGTCTATATCGTCCCAGTCGGTGAAGTCGGTAGAATATAGCAACTTTTCTTGGCTTGTTTCATTTTGTGCCCACGCACCACATGCCCATACCATCATGAAAAGCAGCATGACAGCATATAGCAACTCTTTTGTTATTATCTTATTCTTTATATTCATATATCCAGTTTTTTATCTTGTTGTTGTCTTTATTATCTTCAAATACATAGTCCGCATTCATTCTCTATGCCTTCTTGGCAAAGTTCCTCAGCAACAAAGTTGAGGAGATGAAAGCGAGCATAGCTGGTGGTCATCGGTATCTCTTGCCCCATGCAGTCGTAGAAAGTCTGGTGGGGTAGGTCGTGGACAGAGAGCACAAGCATTTGTCCCTGCGAACAATATATGCGACGTTCCTTTTCGGGGTGCCATTTGTCGCTAATAGGTATTTCCTCTTGCTGTATGTTTATCACGTTGCCTCCGTTTTGGAGTACCGACCACATTATATCGGCTTCACCTGGCGATATACCGGGAGTGACAATTACTACACCATCGGATGCAGCATTGAGTATAGCTTGCTTTTCTTCTCTGAAGTCTTGCGTCAGATGGTATGGCTCATGCGTAACAGGGTGATTGCGGTGGCAGAACACCTGTAAGCGGTCGGGCTCTTTCAGTAAGAGCATATTGCCATATCCGCTATATCTACGACCTTTAATGGTAAGCATCATTGTACGCTTCATGAAGTCATGGCGCTCGGTTTCGAGTATTCCAAAGAATGGATTCTCTATTACGTAGCCGATACGGGTATGTAGCTTTTGTTCCGTATGGCATATGCCGATGCAATAACCTGGTTGCCATAGCGATGGCTTCTCGGTAGATGCCTTTCTGGCTATGCTGGCTGCAGCAGAGTTCCATTGTATCTTGCCTTCAGTCCTTAGCATATGAAGCGAGCGAGAGGTTGCTCCCATAAAGGAGCGGATTATAGTGCCGATAGGTCTGCTCAGCTCGCCCCTTACAGCTATTATGAAGTGGATATGGTTGGGCATTATCGAGTAGCATACCAGCTCTATCTTTGGCTCTACTTGCGGCATACGCTCTAAGCTCTCCTTGACCTTTATCCCTAATGGGCTAAGCTCTATATGCGGAGCGCCAGGCTGAGATAGAGCTGGTAGCGGAAAGTGGGTGCGAGATTTGGCGGATGGCGTAGAAACGCCACCGCACGTGGATGGCTGCTTATAGCTGGTTGGAGCCTTATCCCTATCGGGGGCTTTATCGCTTGCTTGCTCCTTGTGGCCTGTCGTTTCTACGACAGGCTTAAGCACAAAAGGCATAGCCCCCGTGCCCAGCAGCGCATGGCGGTAGTAATAAGCATCAGCGCTCGCAGCCTTTACCTCTTCAGGGTGCTCCTTCATCCAGCTGTATATGGCTGCGCTGCTACCTGCAAGGGTGCCAAGAAGCTTTTGGCTACCGTTTATATTGAGCGTTATCATATATGTACCAGGCTTACGGCTATCTTTCCACAGAGGCCAGCGTGTCATGCGGTGCTCTGTGGCATAGCGCCAGCCTACGCCATCTATATAGATTAGGCGTTTGCCGTTTTTAGTGGTGGAATATGATGGTTGCTCAGCCATATGTATTCTTTTAGATATTTGTTATATCAATTTTTCTGTGATATTAAACGCAGAAATTCATCACTTATTGTACCATTATCTTTGTCTTGCCGAAGACATATGCACCTTGCTGGAATCCGCTATATACAGAATTACCCGGTATCACATCGAGGATGCGGTAGAGCTGTCCTGTTATAGTGTATACATAGATGGTAGTAGAGATATTACTCTCTATTCGCACCTTGTTATTGGTAAGAGGGCGAACAATTAGATAGCTACCTGTAGCCTCATCTTTGTCTGCCACACCTATCTCTGGTGTAATCTTGTCAATACCAGTAGACTCAGCAATCTTTATCATATATGGGGCATAAGACATAGCTTTAGCCTTAGTTGTCTTTGCTGTCATATATGTACGGAACGGCATCACGCTTGTAGCTGTAGTGGCGTCAGAGATGAAAGCGTTACCTTTGTCGTTCATACCATATATGGCATCCTTCTTGATATCCGTTGCAGAGAATGTACCGCAATGAGAGTAGCCATCTTTTGTTGTAGCCATTTGCTTGGTGACAGGGATTGCTATCGAGCCATACGATGTTTCAATGTTTTCGTAGCCATAAGCATTGAAAGCAACAGTCTGCTCTGGTTCGCTCTTGCCAAGGATGTCGTTGTAGAACTTGCTTGATAGGTCGAACTCATAATAGCTCTCGCCAGGGAAGCGTACTACGTATGGCACCTCAGAGGTGAGCAATGGGTAGTTGCTGTAGGTATGCTTGTTGGCATAGTAAGGGTTGGCATCCTTGTTGTAGAGGCGGGATTCATAGGTGTTTATGAAGAATGGGGTGGTGAAGGTGTAGGAAACACCTTCGGACAAGGATGAAGAGCCTGCTGATGAAGAGCCAGAGCCTGCTGATGAAGAGCTTGAGCCTGCTGATGATAAGCCAGGGCGCTGGAAGGTGGCAGCTATATCTGTACCGTCTTTGCCAACAGTGGTAAGCCCGCGAAGCCAGTACTCATGATGCAAGGTATGAGTATTCGTGGCTGGATTAGATAGTTCATCGGCAGTTGGTGTGCCGTAGAAGTGAGTGATCTCGCCATTTATAGATGCTACAACCTTATGAACGGTGAATGGTAAGCAGATTCCTTCCCAAGCGCCAGTGTTGTCGTTGGCATATTGCTGAGGCTTGCGTACATACCAAGCACGGTTGGTAACGCTGAATGGTATTGGCGCACAGAAGTTGTTGTTTTCACAGATACCGCCTTCGCTATTCTTATTATCAGCAGTGCGCTCCACGAGGTGGAGGAAGGCTGTAGTGAAGCCTTCTGTATTTTTGAATACATGATGTCCCTTTATCAGCGACTCCCTTGTCCTTTCGTTGTAGCTGAGATATTTGTTTACTACATCGTAAGCCTCGGTATCGCTGTCTATATCAACATTATTATTTGTATATACCAATAGATTCTTGGTGACATCATCCTTTACGCTGAAGTCGCTGAACACCTTTGCATTGTTATTGATAGGAGGGTAGAAGATACCATTGTTTGTTCCTATAGCTTTGCTGATATCGCCTTTGCAGGTGAAGTCGATAGCTGTGATGCTTGGTTGATGTACATAGGTAGTCATGGTGCCACCTAAGTAGTTGTAAGCATTGTAATGGAATGCGTCAAGCCTGGTGTCGCCATAATAGCCAGCTGTGCGGTATACACGGTTTGTCATGTAGCAATTCTGATGAGACTCTATAGCCTGTGGGCATGATTCTGGTGTAGCCTGCAGCTTTTGACCCCAGAAGATGAAGTCGTTCATGATGTTGGAAGGAGTGAGGGTGGGGGCAGCTTGGTTGGCATCGAAGAGAGGCTCGTAGGCGAACGGTGTAAAAACGCCGTCGAACGAGGATGCCTTTGCTCGGGCTTTATCAATGTCGTGGGCTTGATTATGGCGGGTTTCTGCCTGCTCGTAGTTAGGGAGGTCGCTATCAAGACCGGTACGGAGGTAGGTGATACCTGTGTTCTTGCCTGTGATAGCATCAGCACGGTTGGCATACTGGTAGTCGCCATTTGCATAATAGTCGTAGACATATTTCAGAGCCTTCATGTCGTCAGGGTTTGAGGCATCATTGCTATAGCGAGCACGGAGGTAGTACTCGTTGAGGTCGTAGGCTACACGGCCGTATTTGAAATCATCGGAGGTGTAGTGGGTGTCGGCAGAGCCATCCATGCGATAGACGATAGGAGCGAATGGCGTAGAAACGCCATCGGACAAGGATGATGGGGATGATGATGGTGATGATGATGGATTTTGCTCGAAGCAGCAATGGTAGGCGCCACCATTGGTGCTGCCTTTAGCAGCGATATTGCCGCTCTCAAGACCGAGGTTATAGATTTGACCTTGGTTCTCTGCGAGGAGAGACTTATCTTGTGGTAAGCCATGGATGACATGACCATTACCATGGAAGATACCATGGAAGATTCCTGTACCACAAACGAAGTCGCTTGGCACAGTGAGGTCTTTTTGAAGCACAAATTGAGCGTTGGCACCATATCGAGGAGCTTTGCCGTCTGCGCCTATGGTGTCAATGAAGTTGATGAAAGCTGTGAGGTCGCTTAAATCAGAGATATAGATACGAGGTTCTGCTAATGGAACCAATGTAGTAGCTGTTGCTGCATCCTTTTCTTCTTTTGCACGCTTAATCGCCTCAGCAAGATGAAGGTTGAGACCTTCCTTGTGAGGATTCATTCGGTGGTAGTTATGGATTAAGAATTCATTCTCGTCGTCCATATCTACTGTGAAGATCTTATCCAATCCATTCATGGTGATACCAAGCTGCACACCATAGCCATTCATGAAGTAGTAGGCAGGGATATCCAAATAGTCGTTAGTCTTGTCGTATTTACAGTTTTTGAAAAGACCTTCGGCAGTCTTGGCGTCACCTTGCTTATATGTGTCGTAGCCTGTTGCCTTATTAGTGGTATCCCATTCTGTAGCATCTTCGAATACCCACTTACCATCAGCATTCTTCTTACGCTTACCAATACGCCAATAGTAACCATTAGCAGAGAATGCTTGGTCGGCAGCGATTGTTACATTGTTCTTTTTCAAGCGAATCATTTCGCCAGGTAAAGCACAGTTGTCAACAGTAATCTTACCATTGATGTTAGGACCCTGTACATATTCTATAGTCAGATATATGGTATAAGTATATATACGTTCTACTTCGCAATAATAGTTTTCATCGTTGATAACAACCTCATTGATAGCAATCTTCTTATATCCATCTTTTATTTCTTCTGAAGTTTCAGTATTCTTTTTGAATATCTTATCATTGTCTACTACAGTATATTCCTCAGCAATACCATTCTTGATATAA
Source organism: uncultured Prevotella sp. (assembly GCA_934254985.1). Lineage (GTDB taxonomy): Bacteria > Bacteroidota > Bacteroidia > Bacteroidales > Bacteroidaceae > Prevotella. Next base: position 22,013 of record CAKQMS010000025.1, read on the forward strand.
TATGTCACACCAGTCTTCAAGCTTTGTCCTTTCTCAACTTGGTTATAATTTCCATTATCATCTTTGGTAAAGAAGTCAGTTGTGGCAACCTTACTGATTATTTTCTTGTTATTAGCATTACCAGCATCAACATATTTCTCGTATGCAGGAGCCTTTAATACTATAGTAGCAAGACACTTCTCTGAGAGGTGATTATTATAGTAGTCAGTGGTAGTGTTGTTTATGCTATCATGTAGTTGGAATGATATCTTTGCAACACCATCGCTAAGTTTTGAAGGAAGATTCTGCTGAATATAATTCTTGCTATCGAATGCGCCTTTCGAATTCATTGGCAAAACAGCAGCAAAGCCCTTATCTTCCTTATTGGTAACAGATGAAGGGTCGGAATATGATATCGATGATGATGCACCGATGAGCAACTTATATTTGCCCGCCACATCATTTCCATCCATATCTACATTTCCTGTTGTTCCCTTATTGAGATAATTGCGCTCCTCAAGGTCGCATGAATAGTTTTCGTGAGCTGTAGGGTGACCACTACGCATCTTCACGCTTTGTATCGTCACAGGCTGGTTAGGCAACAATCCTGATAGAACAGTCAAACCATCGTTGTTGTCGCTGTCGAAAGTCATGATGTCTTTATACGTATAACCCGTGATGTGAGCATTATAATAGTAGTTGAAACCTGTTACATACCAGTAGTGTACGTCTATAGCCTTATCAGGGTCTTCGCCTTCGTTAAGCAGGTTGAAGCCTTTAGGGAAACAGTCGTCGACGATAAATCTATTTTGTTTTGCATCGTATGGGAATACGAAGTTACCTGTTGTTTCCAAGAAGTCAGGATTGCCATTGTCACGCTTATGCACATTATCTGCATATACATAACCACCACCCTCATCAGCGCGAACGTCAATGAGGTTCATTTCTATAACACCATAGATAGGGCCATAGTATATATTGTCAACAATCTTTTTGTTGGCATCATACAGTTCCTGTACATTCTGAATCTTCAAGGCATAGCCTGAGGCAATACCAATCATATTCTTTGCGGTACCATCGTTGCGTCTTTGGAATTCTGCAGGTGATATCTTATTATTATTATTGTCGTCAATATATTTCTGCTTAACTTCTTGGTACGACATACCACTAAAGTTGCTTGTGGTAGGCTTTATGCCTTCGCCATCTCGCCAAGGTTCATTCTCTCTATCATTGAAAGGCACGTTTGATGTAACAGCACCCACATAGTGGATGTTGTTAGCCAGACCCATATAGTTGCGAGCACGTTTTACTGATTTATCCTGAAGCTTATTGCCATCAAGAGCGATATTTTTAGCAAACATCTGTATCTCGCCCACACGAGCAATAGAATATGGAGTCTTGTTTGTTACGTTGGTAGCATAGTCGCGGGCACCAAGCACATTGAAGCAGTTATCCTCCAAACGTAGGATGTCCATACGCTGGAAGGTGTTTATAATCTTAGGATTATTTATAGTTGTTCCCGCAAAGCCATATCCAGTGAGGTCAGCACTACGGAATCCTTCAGCATACGACTGGTGACCATCGCCAAAGATTCCACCCTCGCTGTCATACATATATATCTTCTTATCATTTTCGTTTATACTATCAGGCTTAGGATATCCATACCCATAGAAATAGCTATCCTGGAGAGATATAAATCGATAGTTGCCATCTTTATGCTTATAGTAATAGCCAAAGAGGTCGGTACCATTAGGCAATTCTATCGACTTCATCTCCTGGTGAGAGATGGTGATATGGTCGCGAGTAGACGAAGGGTCGCTATTATCGGCAACGAGGATAGTGGTATTTCCACCAAAGCCTTCTGTAGTACCGTTAGGCAGTTCTGCCAATCCAACCAATCGACTATTATCTGTAGTGAAAGCTTTGTCGATGTTGTATTTATCAGTATACTTCAATACTGTAGAGTCGTTTGCCAATACCGATGTACCCTGACCAACAGAATATCCACCACCATATACAGCCTCACCAATTTGAATGTTTATATCATCCCATGTAAGAGAATCTGGTAAAGACTCACATTTATCAAAACAATTATCCTTTACGAATTTTTCTGTAAGCCCTTGCTTACCTGTGATAGCTTCATAAACAGCTTGCGAAATGATATCGCCAGCTATGAGCTTGATATTCTGCTTAATAGACTCAGAGGCAAGATTTGAGAGAATAGCTCCTGATTCTGTATTGCCCTCACGGTCTATAAACTTATTGTTCTTATCTGTACGGTTCAAGAGGTAGATGCCCGACTGCTTGTCTTTCACCTTATAATATATAGGGTATCCTACCTTAACCTGTGTAGAGCCCCATACATATCCTGAATAAGAACCGCCCGTTACAGACTTATAGATATGACCATTTAATACATCAACATTAGTAACGCCAATGACATTACCCTGCTGTCCGCCACCATATACGAAGTTGGCAGAAACGCCAGATGCATTGAATATGTCAGAAGTTGTAGATACAGTATCACATTTCATGCCCTCAGCCACTCTAACATCTGTATTACCATACACGTAGCTCTCCATACCATATCCTGCGCCATATACATTCAGGGCAGAGAACTCAGGCTTAGAACTCAGATATTCATTCGATTTGTCGAGCATTGTTCTCGACTTACCCTCAAGCATATCACTTTGAAGAACGACAGAGATATCACCACGCACAGTACCTGCCTGATAGCATCCGCCATAGACGTTACCGCCAATATAAGCTTCGTTTTCTACCTTAGGCTCAAACTGGTTCTTGATAGTGAGCTTAATGAAAGGATATTCTGAATGAGTGTTACCAAGCAGATAGCCACCCTCGTGAGTAACCAAATCCTTATAATTATAGTTCGCATTATTGCAACCGCCTACAATCTTGTTTGTTATCACAAGACCAGTAGGGAAGGTATAGTCAACAACATTACCTACCGAATTAGGGTATACGTTCATGTTACCACGGTTGCCACCGCAGCAGAATGTACCAATAGTACAGTTGGTAAGACCTTCGCCAGTCTTACTGTTATTCCATGTCAGCTCTCCCTGTATATCAGTCTCTACAGGCTCAAAGTAGAGGTCGAGTAGGTGAGGGTATACAAGTGGGCGCTGTGCATTTTCTGTAGAGAGATATAGAGTGCTGATACCCTTGTTTGAAGGATCGTTAATCCAATCGATGGTATCTGCAAGGTTTAGTTCCTTTCCATTTTCTACATCGCCATTCAGCTTCTGGAACTTATTCATAAAGTCGTTATCCTCCGACCTTGCAAAGAGAGCCTCGCCGTTGCATCCCATAAACACACTTCTAATATTGACATTATTGCCAATATTTATCTTTATAGCTCCTTCTTGGTTATCAGAATCGTAGTCGTGAACTTTCTGCACAGTAGCAGAGTTTCCACCTCCATATACATCACCATCGATAGTGATACTATCCGAAGTAGAATTACCCTTGATGTCTATATTTACCTTGTTAGTGATAGGGCGCCATGAGTTTATGTTCACAATCTTTGCTGCATCGCTTGCTGCTATGTATGAAGGCATAGTCTCACGCATAGGCACAGTATAAACCAAAGGAACAGTCTCCGATTCTGAATCGTTAGGGTTTACAGGATAATATTCGTTTACAGTAACCTTCTTGTTGCCCTTTTTGTCGAGAGCATACAGATAGTTGCCATTGCCTGCACCATATACGTCGCCATAGATATGACCACCATATATGTTGACATTGGTACCCGTACCGCCATTATCCTTGAAATATCCATTGTTGTCGAGCACTACGTTTACAGCTCCCGACACGTCGTTACCACCATATACGCTACCATGAACATAAATATCCTCATTACCAAAAGTAGAAGTCTTGCCACCTTGTGAGCCAATGACAATATTAGTTCCTTTCTCCACATCACCCATAAAGCCACCACCAAAGATGTCGTGGCAGTCTATAGCCTTGATGTTTATGTCGGTAGCCTTTACAGAACTATAGAAACCGCCACCAAACACACGACGGCAAGAAGCACCACCTGCACCATAGATATGTGTAGTTCCGTTTACCTGTCCAGAGAATCCTCCACCCACGATATCCATCATCGAATAGTCGCTGAAGAAGTGTTTATGTTCTTCACCTTTTATGATGTCATTGCCTTTATTTATGCTTCCGCGAGCCTCCATAGCCACTTCTATATGCGAATCGTTGAGCACAAATGTCTTTTCACCAAATCCACCACCAAATACGCAGAAGTGAGGAGAACCCACCTTGTTAAATATCTCCTTCCACTCATTTGAGTTGAAGAATTGGGTAGTAGAAACTCCCGACAATAGCTGAGTATTATCATGGAGCAAACCTTTCTCAAGTTTTATATATGTATTACCGCTGTTCTCAACAAGATTGCCATCTTTGTCTCTTTCGCCTACGACGCAAGTCTTGTCACCACCGCCATATATATTATGGTTAACTTTAAATTTCTGTGTTGCAGGAATATACTGAGGAGAATAAGTCTTGTCGCCAACGATAGTTGCTGGTTCCCAGTTGCGCTTGGTTGTTGACCAATACGATGTGAGCATAGCCTGTCCACCTGTTATGCTCAAGTTGGTATTACCAGTAATGTTGGCAGAGGTATTGGTCTCTTCGTCTCCCCATCCTCCACCAAAGATGTTGTAATATAGCCCACCATCTTTGATAGCAACAAGAGTGTTGCCATATACTGTACCATTCTGACATCCACCATAAACGCTATTCATGATGTTTGGCATGAGGTCTTTGTTTACTGTAGCATCAGGATTAACCAAGTATTTCTCCTCTGAAGGTTTGAGGCTGTTGCTTGTATAATCTGTAGTAGAACCTTTAGCCAATTTGTTATATGGGTATGTCATCACAGGTCTACCTGTAACAACACACGCATTGCCATATATGCCACCCAACTTAGTATAGTCACCACATACGTCAGCCGTACGGCCCTTTCCTCCTGCAAATACCTTTGAGAGGATAGTGCCGCCACGAACATTTACAAACGATGTGAAGTTAGAAGGAGTAAGGCTTTTAGCTACATCAATCTTTTCAGCTTTAGCCTTTTGGTCCTTCAAGCCCACGTTAGCCACGTCGCCACCACCATATACATTACCCATGATTACGGTGCGGTCGATAACCAACGGAGGTACACCCACGTTTTCACCATACACATGCACCTCGGTCTTACCCTTAACTCGAGCCATGTCTGGGAAATCGATGATGCTACCGGTCTTAGAATCCAAGCTAACGATATTGTTGCCACTTACTCGTATTGATTCTATACCAGCACCACCACCATATACATTTCTTGCCACGTTGCCCGACTTGAAGAATACCTTTGAGTCTCTACCTACGCTTCCGAAGTCGTAATGATTATCTTTGTCTGTAGTTTCGTTTAGTGTGCCATAAGGTTTTGCTCCAAGTCCACCACCATATATATTATAGCAAGCCAACTGGTTGTTAGCTTCTACGTAAGTGTCTTCATCAACATATCCAGAGAAACCACCACCATGAATTTCTTGGAATGTAAAGCCTGGAATACCGAGAATCCAAGCCATACGAGTGTTATAGTAGCGGCGGAATGTGTCAGCATCATCGCTTGTACCATCCACGCTTCCATAGTATAGCTTCTTGTCTTCCTTCGATACAGCCATGTAGTCCATATACAAGTTTGTCTCGAAGTTGGTATATTTCAATCTGTCTTCCTCTTGACTTATATAGCGGTATTTTTTACCGTCTATTTTGTACTGATTACCATTCTGTTCTATCATGGCTCCTGCCTGTGCATACACCTTGGCATTTCTAACCTTGGTGTTTGCACCATATCCAGCACCGAATACCGAGAACTGTGGACTATTGGAATTCTTCTCTGCAAGATACCAGCATAGACCTTGCAGAGTAGTGAAGTCTAATATGTTGAGCGATTTGCCATTGGCGCCAATGATATCAGTAACAGGCGAGTGGTTTATTTCTACTATAGCCTCTCCTGTACCATTACCTATACTATCACCATTTATGTCGTAGCCCACATAGCATGCACGGTTACCACCACCAAAGATATTGTGGTTCTTTGCGAATCGAGCCGAACCGAAGTCGCCATCTGTCATCTCAAAGAATTCCTTTGTATCTTTATTATTGACAATTCTGCTCATAGCTGCTTTAGCCTTGGCATTGGTAATCTCTCCAAGGGTGTTAGCTTTATGTATAGCTGTTATGATATCCTTAAATTCATCAAGGTTTTCACATACCTTCTCACTATCACTCTGAGCATCGAGCCATGTGGTGATGTTACCATTCTTATCAGCCTTGCGGTCCCAAAGCCATGCACCACCATCTATCTGCACCTTGGTGTTGCCAAGAATATTGGCATAGGTGCCTTCGTTATTTGTGTCCTTCTTGCCAAGCACCTGCTCAAGGGTCGACGAAGCCGTAGACTGACCACTATTGTCGTCAGTCTTATCGTTGGTGATAGGTATATCGCCATAGCCACCACCAAAGATGTTGAGTCCGAGCATACCGCCTTCGACATGCACAAGAGTATTACCATCAACAACGCCATAGGCGCAACCACCATATACACGGTTCCATACCATAGGAGTGATACGCTCCATACCCGCCTCGTTGGTATTGGCAATATGCAGTATGGTATTACCATTTATTCGTCCTACCTTATTATATTCAGGAGCCTCAGCCTTCTTCAGACCCTTACCTCCTGCAAATATCTCACCAAAGATGTTACCGCCAACGATGTTAACAAACGACTTATAGTCTGTAGCCTCATAGCTAATAAAGTCGCCATTAGTTTGATTGATAGTAGAAGCGCTCTTAGGCTTATTGCCATAATAAGTTTTTGGATCATCATGTGTTTCATACGAACCAATATTAGCCATGTCGCCACCGCCATATACATTTCCATATACTTTGGCATCGTCAGATATCTCTACCTTTGTAGTATTATAAACCTTTGCTACATCTGTGAAATAGGTATCATTCTTAGGCTTCACACCTGCACCACCACCGAATATATCGCCATAGATACTTCCACCTTTTACGTATACTTCGGTATTGCCACCAATCTTACCAGTATTGTTATTGCTTGTAGATCCTGGGTCACCAAATCCACCACCATATACACGATGAATGAAAGTCTTGCCGTCTATCGTTACCTTGGCATCGTTATCCACAGTACCAGCATATCCGCCTCCCAATACTCCCAAGATAGTGAAGTTAGGAATACCCTTCGAATTGTCGAAGACATTCATTTCGCCTTTAGCGCGTAGTGGAGTCTGTCCCTTAGATAGCTGCTCAGTGTCGTCTTCTATCTCTGCATCATAAACACCATAGTCGCCCTCCACATTCACAGTCACATCGGTATTGCCAACAGTAGTGTTCTGACCATATCCTCCACCGAATACAGAGAAGTGTGGATAATTGTTATCGTCGTATGCAGCCTTCCATTCTGCTGTTTTTAGGAGCGAGAATGGAGTCATACCTTTCAGGATGTTGAGAGTAGCCTTGCCCGATACATTGCATGCCAAGTTGCCACCACCATATATATTATGAGAGTTTTTGAATTTTCCGTCAGCAAAGAATTCTGTTTTATTTGTATCCCAATCAATGAATTTATCGCCATTCCATTTCCTGTTCCAGATTACGTTGATAGAGAAGTTGTCTTCCTCCTTTTTCTCATCATTAATCTGCACACCTTGGTCTTTAGCTAAGGTAACAAAGGTGTTGCCTGTTACGTTGGCATAGGTATACAACCCTTCGGCAATTCTTCCCTTACCGCCACCAAATATTTCGCCTGCAAAGTTGGCTGCATACATATTAATATGTGTGTCGCCTCCTACTTGTGCCAAGTTGCCACCGCCATAGATGTTACCATATATATATGGGGCCACCTTGGTTGAGCCAAAGAATGTAAGGTTGGTATTACCCAATACTTTACCTACTTTCTCTGGATTCCATGTGTTGTTTTCAATGTTCGAATTATCTGTAGCACGCTTTATTCTACCATTACCACCAGCAAACACGTCGGCTCTAATGTCAGCACTGTCGCTAATAATAACGTTAGTTCCTTTCTCCACTACAGCCATGTCACCACCGCCATAGATATTCTTAAAGAATGTACCACCATTAATCTTAACTGTAGACGAACCATATAGGCGTGCCATGTTGTCGAGGGTGTTGATGGTATTGTTGTCTTTAAGTTTAGCATCAGCCACACCATATCCTCCTCCGAATACAGGGCAATGGAATTTACCGCCATTGATGGTCAACTCTACGTTGCCGTATATCTTGCCGAGGTCTGTATAGTTGCTTGGTTCACCATTGTATGCATTGGTCTGATAATAATAATCCGTGCCACGTCCACCTGCAAAGATACCTTTGTCGCAATAGAATTCTCCGCCATTGATGGTAAGTGAAGCTACGGTTTCTCCTGCTTTACCGTATATGTTTCCACCCACTTTACTTGGGATTCCTCTATGTGGCCAAAGGTCTAAGCTCATATATCCGCTACCGCCAGCATAGATGCCATCGATAGGTTTTGTAGAAGAACCGAAGATACCACCATCGATAATGATGTTAGTACTTGTTTCTCTTGGGTCTATATCGGTAAATGTTCGTGTGCTGCTGTTGTAACAATGATACAAGCAGAGCTTATCTTTGGCAGTAGCATATCCACCAAAGTTTATCACCGACTTTGTATTAACATCATTCCAATATGGTATGCGAGTATCTGGTGTATGATTGGCATCATCTCCGATACCATTCATACCGCCAGCACCAGCACCATAGATTCCACTAAATATCATGCCTTGATTACATTCTTTTGGAATCAAGAATGTTCCGCCCTTGATAGTTATAGTGCTCTGTCCATAGAAAGGATTTTCTACTTCCTGATTATCTCCGAATCCACGTCCTGTACTACCACCATAAATCTCAGTAATCTCTACACGGCTATTGATATCTTTGGCTTGTTTATTGTTTTCAGATTGTGCAGGGTCTATAAGGATGTTGGCGCGACCCATAAAGGTGTTGTAAGGAGCATTATTATAATCATTGACATTTCGTTTTGCACCCAAAGAACCATTAACCACACGACCTATCTTTCCACTCTTAATGATGATGTCCACATCGCCCACCATAGCTCCCTCATGGTTGCCTGCAAGGATGACGGCAACATCAAGGGTTGGAGTCTTATCACCGTTGCCCGATGTATGTTTATCATTAAAATCTCTGTCTATATCAATATCTATGGTACATTTGATAGGCATATTTGGGCTACCCATTAGACCATTTATATTAGAATTAGTCTGACGTCCACCTACGCATATTGTAGAATAGTGTCCCGACTTAATCTTTATAGAAAAGCCTTCATGTCCATGTGGTAGCGATTCATCCATCTTTTTCAGATTATCTCCTTCCCAAAGATTACGAAAACGAGCATCGTCTTTAAAACCACCAAAAATCTGGAATGACGTAGATTTGGCACCAGAAATAGTACCATCTCCATTGTACATATCCCTGTAATTAATCATCTGTATGCCTTCGCCCATCTCCAGGCTGTTATATTGGCAATACAAGATGTCATATTTATCACTATTATTATTGCTTCTCTCGAAGGTGAGATGTTGAAAACGGGTATCTCCATAAATAGGTAAGCTTTCATCTCTATTACCTCCTCCTTTCATCTGCATAACTCCATGATAATCTACATCGTTCCAACTACCCGTTATGGTTGCATTCTTGAAGAAAGGAGATTTTTTCTTCTTATCTTCCCAGTCAGAACTGTTATAGAAAGTTACAGATGTGAAGCCGTTGCTACTATTGTTGGTAACTTGATAATCACTTCTTCCCATCAGCACGATGATGTTATCGTCCCATGAGCCTTCTTTATCCAACTTTGTGTATGCGCCATTCCATGTCAGCACAGCTGTCTCTGGAGTTAAACCATCATTGTTGTCGTTTCCTGCATTGTATGTTGTCGTACCTACAGTTACTCCTGCAGGGCATATATATATCACGCTCTTTACATAAACCAGCCAATTGTCTAATAACACAATCCCTTCTTGGCTCTTTACCACAACGTGGCATTTCAATTTATCATTATTGCCAAGCTTACTCTTATCATAAGTAGAGGTTGTGCTTACAGGATGCTCTTCATCATCATTCTTTACCCAAGAGTAGGTGATATTGAGATAATCGTTATTGTTCCAAATGTTGTTAGTAACATTTATAGAGATGGTATTTTCCCCACTATTGCTAATCAGCTTAGCCTCCACTCTCACCGCTTCTATCTTGATGATGCCAGAGCGTGAGCTACCATCCGCCAATTCTGCATACACATATTGGTCGTAGTCTTTTCTTGGAAGGGTAAACGGATTGGATGCTGCATCCTTGTTCTGCAACTCCCAGATCTTTTTGTCGGCAGAGGTATACCAGAAATACTTCTCGTTTGCTGCATTGCCTTTTACTGTTTCTGCTGTTATTTCTGCATTAAAACCTCGTTCCACAGTAAGTCTTGTAAAACTGAATTTGAAGCCTATACTGTTGATATAGGTCCACACGCTCTTGCCATCGATATTTTTTTCTGCTATATATGAGTTGCAGTTTACTGCAAAGATGTTAGCAAAGTCTGAAAGAGGCTGTTTTGTACCATAGTTCACAACGTTGGTTGTTGCCACGTTAACAGTCTCGGTATAATACCATGTTGATGAAGTGCTGGTAATATTGTTATTATTAGCATTATTACCAATCACTCCACCTATATAGCAGTTGTTACTGTTGATGGTTGTTTCTATCGAGCCATGTACATAGATATTAGTAAGCGGAATGGCATACGAACTACTGGTCTTTGGTGCGCCATAGTGTCCTATGCCTTCAGCCATATAGCATTTATCGCTAAGCGTAGCGTTGCTTAACATCTTTATCTCTACCTGAGCCGAAAGATTGAATAGTCTGGTTATATGGTTGTCTTCAAGATTACCAATGATACCACCAACTCTGAATTGTTTTCTTTTGTAGCTCTCGTTGTTGTCTGTAATGACGCTGTTGCGAACGATGATGTTGCTTATTTCTGAATATCCAGTACTAAGCACCTCACCAAGCAGCACACCAATATTGCCGCTTTTTTCTGTTTGGTTGGTGTTAGGCTCTTTTTCTATCAGGGCATGGTCCATGACGAGGTTGGTAATTCTACAGAAGTCTGCCTCATTGTCTGCTGTACCTTTGATAGCTGAGAACAATCCCCATGTACTCCAATCATTGTTTGTGTCTGCCCATAATATACGCATGTAGTTGATGGAATATCCATCGCCATCAAACTTACCATTGAAGTATTTTTCTTCATAGTTTGTTGACCCGATAGGTATCCATAGAGCTTTGTCGAGATTTATATCATTACTCAGCTTGAAGTATTTGCCTGCCGTTGCTGTTCCTTTATTCACGTCATAAGCCAACTTTGCCAGTTCCAAGTCGTTGCTGATGATATATGGATCTGTCTCACTACCAGAACCTTGTGCATAGTTGTCGGCATAGAGGTCGATAGAATAATATTTAGGATTGATAACAAAGTTTTTGGTCATAACCACCTTTTGAGTCTTGCTATCAGTAATAGTTACCACACCTACGCGTTTCTTATTGCTAAGCTCAAGACTGATACTTTTGCCGCCCTCTAAAGGAGTAATCTCTTTGTTATCTACTTTCCATGTATAGGTATAATCTGTTTCTGGTGAAATTCCATCTATGCTGAACGATACATTATAATCATTGCGATTATAGTTCTCTACAACATAAACATCCTGATTCTTATTCATTGAGATGTTATTGTTGTTGAAATACCATGTCGTCTTTTCTTTTGTAAGATTATTTTTTGTGATAAACTCATTGGCAATCTTTGCAAATTCACCTTTGAAGGCAGCATCTGTCTCTTGGGTTCCTAAGTTCTTTCCACCATCTACGGACGTGGTGTAATACCATGTAGAAGTATATCTATTGGCATTATTTTCTTTTTGGCAATTGGCTGTGATGCCACCTTTTTTGATGTTTTTATTTGTTTCTGAATTTGAACTTTCTATGTTGAGCCCATTGCCAAAGAGATAGATGTTGGTAGGCTGTATAGTGTTACCTTCTCCATTCATGTCATAGCTAAGGCTACCGAAACCTTGGGCTATGCAGAACTTATCGTTATATACGCCTGTATTCTTCAGCATATTGATCTGTGTATCAGCTGCTATGTTGAAGATTCTGTATGTACCGTCGTTCTGTATGTTTCCTGCTATACCGCCAATCTTGGTTTCATTGTTTATCTCATAGGTTTCGTCGTTATCCGTAATTACTGAACCACGGATAATGATGTTGCTGAGTTCTACATTGGGATATAATTCACCAGCTACTACGCCCACATTATAACCAGGACCATAGGGCTTGAAGTCAGGCTTCTTTTCTACCGTCGCATTCTTGATGATGAGGTTTGTTACGGTAGTAAGGTTAGTGCTGCTTGCGCCTTGGAGGGTAGAGAAGAGTCCCCATGCACTCCAGGCATCTTTACCTTCCCACTGTATATGCATATTCTTGATGACATGACCATTGCCCTCAAACTTTCCGAAAAACAGACGGTTGTTGCCATTGCCATTGCCGTAGTTGTAGTATTTACCGATTGGCATCCAGATACCGCCACTCAGGTCGATATCGGCAGTAAGCTTAAAGTATTTGCCAAGGAAAGCCTGCATTGTGTTACCATTGTTCACATCGCGTGCCAACTTAGCCAACTCCATGTCGTTGCTGATAAGATATGGGTCGTTCTTTGTTCCAGAACCGCCAGCATAGTTCTGGGCATAAAGGTCTATAGAGTAGTATTTATTTTGTCCCCATATCTCTTGAGTAGACATGAGGAGTATGGTCAGAATGCCAAACAGCATTTTGATTATTCTTTTTGAGGTGTATTTAGTACGTCGCATCATAGTTTCAATTTCCAAGTCTCATTGTTTTCCTGTTTTCAGATAGCTCTCATGGCTATTGTATCAGTAGTCGTCCTGTATAGGCATCTTGGTCAGCCATCACGTAGAGGTAGCGTGGCTGTATAAGTATAGTTATTGGACTTATTTGGGCTGTGGTGCCTGTGGTAAGGCCACTGAAGTTTGTCTTGTTCAGCAGTATGGTTGAAGTAACATCCTTTCTTGTTATCACTTCCTTTTGGTTTTCGTCCATAAACACCACATCGTAGGTTACGGTGATCATAGGTTCGAATTTGCTGTAAGGGATAGTGTAGAATGTTTCTCCCCATTGTGTGGTGCCAGCAGCGGTCACGAGTGCTGTCTTGTTGGTATCGTCGTAGGCTGCTGTGCCTTGCGATTTATATGGTAGGGCGCTTGTTGCTGTGGCGGTCTTTATGTCTGTCCATTGTATGGTTGCAGCAGTCCATTTGTCTGTAGCAGACCATGTGTATGTGCGGTTATAAGTGCCTGCAACGGCTATTTCGCCTGAGAAGTTTACGCTCTTTATGCGGAACTGCCTAATGGCGTTCATCTTTGAGTCGAGGGTGAAGTGTAGGGTGTAGCCAGCAAGAGTTTGGTCGAAACGGAATTTCACCACACGCTCAAAGGTTGGGTCTGTCATGTCTTTGTTTATTGGTTTCTCGCATACCACGGGTGCAGCCTTTGTGTCGTAGAGAAAAGGAGCATCGCCTGGCATGGTGAAAGGTACAGAGAGTGTGTAAGTGTTTGCAGCTGTGCGCTCTACCTTTGCACCTGCTGTCTGTGGCATATATGCAAAGAAATCCAGAGCTGTTGAGCTCTGATAGCTGTCCCAACGCTTCTTGGTAGAGTTTTTCCATGTCTTTGTAGTTGCATCGTAGCTCACGGTCTCGTTGTTGAAGATAAGGTTTGCCTGCGAAGCATCTGTAGGGGTGAGGTTTGTGCTGGTAGCAATATCGTAGTAGCCGAAAGCTCCCATTGTGGCAGGATGGCTCTCGGGGTTGTAGTCTTCGTATGGCTCGGCACGAGTTATGAGCTTCTGAGTTTGAGCAGAGAAGGTGATATAGTCGTAGCTGTCGGGGTGCTGTATAGGCATGTCGTTGCTCTCGCAAGCGGTGAGGATTGCGAGGATGATGGCGATGCATGTTATTGACGATATTGATAGCAGTTGCTTCATGTTGTTGTTATTTATTGCGTGCGCACAAAGATTAAGGCGAGCACGAAGGAAGTTAAGGCGAGCACGAAGGAATCGTGCACGCACAAGGACTCGCAGCTGGGGGCTACCAGCCAGCGGTGCCGCTGCCTTGGTTTTCTATGTTTGTGCCAGGTCGCCATTCTTCTACCTGTAGGTTGGAGAATGCGATGATGGTGCCAGCTTCGGTAATCTTGAAGATATATGTATATTGATATCCCGCCTTCCATTGCATGAATTCCTCAGGCACGGTGGTCGAGATCGGGTTTCCGTCTATTGTTGCTGATATGGTATACGGTCCCTGGGTAAATGGAATCATGCTCATTGGTGGCACATAATACCACTTGCCATATAGCTTTGGGTCGTTGAGTATATGGATGGCGTCGCTCTCCTCTTCGTAGGGAGTGGTGAGGATAAGCTGACCAGTAGAGACCTCTGTAGAGCCTTCTGAGGTAGATGGCGCTGACCATGAGAACGTAGGTGTTTGGCTCGATGGTTCGCCCGTAATAGGGTAGGTGGCTACGATGTTGCCACGTAGAGGTGTTGTTGCCGTAGTAGGGTCGGCAATGAAGCGAGAATCACAGAACTGGATGTCGCTGATATCTATTGATGTAGTATTCTTGGGGTAGGTGAATTTAAATCTGACTTTCGCTATTATAGGAGCGAAGGTAAGGGTTACGCAGTTGCCATACGAACTGTTATTATACCATAGCTCGCTGATGTATGGTATGCTTTTGGCTGTAGCCTGGTCGGAGTAGGCAAAGGGGAAAGAAATCGATTTGCTCTCGCCTGCTGTGCCTGTAGCATAAGCCGACGTGGTAGCCTTAGCCTCGAAGGGACTATATCCGAAGAAGCGATAGCTGGTGGCGGAATAATCCCAGAATTTTATTGATTGCGCAGAGGATAGGCTAGGGTTGTTGATACCTACATATTCCCATCCTGTAGTGTTGGTAATGGTAGAGCCTGTAGACGCAGCGGAGTATTCCACCTTATATCCATCCATCACAAGTTGTGGCGATGATGGACCAGCAGCATCAGTAGCCGTTGTTTTATATCCCCACACGCGGAAGGTGTTGAAGAGAGTCTCTAAACCAGATGTGGCACGAGAGGTTGGCGCATCCTGCCATGTACCATTGTTGCCACCAAAGGCTATGCCTTTAGATTCGGGCACAAAAGGTTCGTCTTGCTCTGATGAGCAAGACCATAAGCATATTGCTAATGCCACTATGGTAAGAATGCGGATATACATTAATATTATATATAGGTGATTGATATTTGCGGATAACCGGATGGAGCAAAAAATGCTCCATCCGGTTTATAGAAATTAGGGGATAATGCTGATTATGCTGCTTTTACATATACAACCTTGTATTTGTAAGCACCATCTGTATACTTGTACTGAATAGCGTAATATCCTTCTGCTGTTGGCTCGAAATACAAGTGCTTCTTAGCATCAAGAGTAACTTTGTTTACAGTAGTGCTTGCTGTAGGAACATATGTTGTAATCTGATTCGCAGGCTTGATTTCTTCAGTAACAATAGCTTCTACCTGGAGCTCAGCCTCAGTTCTTTCTGTAGAAAGTTTGTAAACCTGAACATTGCCAATTGTACCATCTGTCTTAAGTTCATTAAGTGTACCTGTTGTTTCATTAGCAACAGTAGCATAAATAGGCTTACCAGTCTTATATTCGATAGTGTTGTCTTTTACAGAACCATCCTGATAAGTTGTGATAGAAGGAGTTGCAACGGTTGTTGTAGTACCCTGTTCTACCTCCTTTACCATTGCATTGAATGTAATAGGGAACAAGCCAGGAGTATCTCCTGTTGAACCAGTTGTACCATTAGTATTATCAGAAATCTTAAAGAGGTATGTATAGCGAGTATTAGCCTCCCACTTGCTGAATGCTGCAGGGATAGCTGCTGTAGCGCCTGTAACCTTGATTGTTTCACTAGAGCCGTCAATAGATGTGAGAGTGTAGTCGCACTTAATCAAGATAGCTGATGGTGTTGTTGTAGTAGGAGTTGGCAATACTGTGAAGTAACCTGTTGTTGCATCCATGTCTGTTTCTGTACCATAGAGCGTTGCAATATCTGAAACTGCTGATGTTGTGGCTTCAACTCCCTTTTTCAATTCACCAGCATACCAATTTTGGCTCTTTGTTAGACTGGTTGATGTAGCATCATATTCGAAAGTGTATGAAGGAGTTGTTGTCCAATTATATTTTACAGTACCACTGACATTGCTTCCACCTACAAAGTAGTTTGGTGTAGAAGAAGTAAGGATGATGTTCTTGTCTGTAGATGCTTTAAAATCTGAACCTTCATAATTATAGAAATGAATTTCAGAAATCTTATATCCAGGGATAGTCTCATAAAGACCTACACGAACCATAGACTGCTGACGAACAAAGTTGAACTGAACGGTGTTTTTGTAATCAGTATTTGCAACAACCTTAGGCTCTGCAACATAAACAGGATTAAAGATATTTTCTGTTCCTGTAGTATTTGCTTCAATATGACCACCGAGACCTGTGATTGTAGCAGACTCAATTTTATTATCAGTTCCTAGATTAAAATTGAATGCATCAGCAGGAGCACCAGCAACAAAGTGATAATCAGCTGATGAATAGTCCCAGAACTTAATGGTTTGATTACCATGGCTTCCTCCTACATACTCCCAACCATTTATATTGGTTGTAGTATTTTTATTCGCATCATCATACCATAAAATGTAATTTTGGAATACGTCTTTGTAGCCAGATCCTGCAGTAGTACCAGACTTTACGCCATAGATCTTAAATTCATTTCCGAGCTTTACTGGATCTGTTCCCTCGTTGGATGTTGTTGCACGTGTAATCTTACCTGCCTCACCACCGAAGTTGATGGCAGTAGTCGCATTCTGTGCGGTTCCTGGATTCTCTCCGAGGAAGTCGTCGCTTGAGCAGCTGGCGAGAGCCAATGCTGAAGCTGCAAAAATTAAATACTTTTTCATAAGTAAAATGTTTATAATTAATAATTGAGTTGTTTATATTTAGCTTTACTAAATGTTTCTATTAGGTGTAGTCTTGTTGTTACATGTCAAATTCCCATTGCTTGTTTTCAAAGTCTTTGACTACAGCATCAAATCCGGAGCCTCCTGATCTTTTTGGTACAGGTATGGTGTCCATGTCGAGTTCTACCGTTATCACACCTCCGCGGAACAGTCGCCTTACTTGGTCTGTCACATCGAAGACGAAGGTGGAGTCTTTACCATTATAGAATTGCATCGTTACATCCAGATAGTGGTGGTGGTTTTTGTCTGCAGCCTTTACCTTTTCGAGCGATTCGGCATAGGCACGAGTGCTGAGCTTATGAGGGTTCAGGTTTGTGATGCCGAAAGTCATCACTTTACCACCAATGATGTCTATCTTTTCGTTGTTTCTGCCCGGTCGGTCGAACTTCATGCGCATGTTGTAGTTTACTGTTATGGCATCAGGACCAGTAACACCAGTATTCAGATTCACCGAGCGCGACATACCGCTAAGGTTGGCATTACCATCTATAGAGGTGATGATGCGCTGATTGCGGTTGTTGTGGTGCAGAATTATCTGTGGCAGATATATATAGGTGACAGGTTGCAACTTCATGTCCAAGTGTTTCACCCACACGTTTCGTTCCTCGTCATATACGAAGCCATCAAGATTTTCGTTTATCTCTATGCCTGGTGTGTAGCCCGAGAATAGCGCCTCTGGCTGAAAGAAGGCTCGAGTAAAGCGTGGCGCATTATATCGTGATGGCGTCATGGTCTGTCCTGTATGTGCTGTCACATAGTCGTAGGTAGACGTTTCGTCGATACGAATACTCTGTATACCGTCCGAGGTGTGAATATCGCTCCATGCCAAGATGTCCCAAAATCCAAAGTCGTATTTCGCCGATAGCGTTGTGCCCACTACATAGTTTCGGTATGGAGCTGTGTGTTGTCCATATTGCACATCCTTGGTATAGTATCTGCGGACGTTAAAGTCGGTGGGTAATGTATATTCCAGCGGACCAAAGATTTCTACGTCTTTCTCATCCCATCCGTATAGCCATTCTGCCTCCCAGTCGTATTCATGGTCGTATGAGAATAGGTAGTCCCAGAGTACATGCAGTTCGAGAGTCACCTCCGGCAAGTCCATATTTATGTCAGTACCTCCTTGGTGTAGGTGTAGCATAGGCTCACGTTCGCAGCTTGTTGCTATTGTGCCAGCCATTACGAAGCATCCCATCACGAAGCATCCAATAGCTATCCTTCTGCAAGCATTCTTGCCTGCAGAAACGATGTTGCTTATTATGTGCTTCGTACTTTTCATTTTTTACTTTTTTACTTTTTTACCTTTTTACTTTTTTACCTTTTCTATAAATGAGGTCATAGCTTAGAGTGATATCCACTCTGGTAGGTCCAAGCCAAGTATATCTGTGTTGCCTCTTTTTGAAGTCTTTGGCGTCGCCATACCATTTATAGTAATATTTTACCGGGTCTGTATCCGGGTTTACCGGGCATCGCCATTGGTATGGGTCATAGTCAGTTTGGTAGAAACCTGCTTGCAGTCCGAACTCCAGGCGCCAATGTTCTTTGCCTCCAAGCGGGAGTACATATCCTATACCCAGTCCTGCACCCCATCCTTCGCCTTCCCATCCACGGTGTTCATCGAAGCAGATGTTGTAAAGGTTGGCATTAGCATAGGCGCTAAAGAACAGTCCCTTGAAGGCGGCACCCTTACCAGGTTTGCGTAGACTGATATCGCCACTTCGCAAGTAGTAGCGAGTGTGGAGCTGATAGTTGCGCAACTGAAAGTATTTATGCTCGTCATAGTGTTGCCACCACGGACCGTCGAAACTTGCGCCATAGGTGAAATGACCATGAAGCGGATAGTATTCTATAGCCACATTTGGGATAGGACAGAAGCGGTCGTAGCCCGGCATATAAGCAAAGTCGAAGAGTATGTTTGTCTTGATGCTCAATAGTTCTCTGCGCGCATCGTCGTTGTCAGCGATATAGACTATAGGAACATGTATAGTAGGCTTGCCCAAATTGCCAGGAATAAAAGAAATGGTAGGAATATCAAATTTCGTAGGTGCTTGTTCCTCCAAGCCTACGAGCATTTTGTCCATTGCCATAATGCGCACGGCACGAAGCTTGTGGAAATACTGATGCAACAATCGTTGCCACAGTTTGCCGCCATTATATCCCTTCATGGCTTCCTTTAGTTTCTGGTTGTCGTTAGGATAAAGCTTCATGAGTGTAGCCACGGTTTTATATTCCGCATCGTGTTCGAGCCACATCAATGTGCGAAGCAGTGGGAAATCTTCTGCGACAACATCATAACGAATCTTGTCGGTAGGAATGCCATAGCTATTAAGCAAGGCATCTACCGCCGCTCTACGACCATTTGCCAACCTTACGTTGTTTGGCGTAGGACCCTCAGGCGATGCTGTGGCTCTACCAATAACGATTCCCCTGTCGCCCAAAGCTTTGAGCGCAGGTATCAGTGAGCCTGTAATCCACCGACGGTCGTCGTCGCTGATGTTAATCTTGTTCACAACGAATTCTATAGGGCGAGAATTTCTAACGAATACGCTGTCGGTAGTGATTCCCTGCGCAGCAGTATCCATTACGAACCCAAAAATCATTGTGATTATGGCTATGAGATATCGCACAAATAGTGTTTTTAATTTTAGTTAGTTCTCAAAATGACATTTAAAATCACTTCTAAGTTAGTTTTTTGGTAGTAATAATGTACAAAATGTTTGCGTTGTGTTGCTTGGTGTTTTGACATTTACCCCCCCCACTTAGGATGCAAAGGTATTAAAATTCTCTTAATGTGCCAAGAAAAATTGATATTTTTTTTGTTAAAACGTTATGAACTAATATGATAGAAATCTATTCCAACTATCTGATAACTACTAATAATGCTTTGTTTATTCGTTTTTTTTGTGTGATAATTATAAGTTAAAATCATGAAAAATTGGTCAAAAATTTGGTTTTTATCATTAAAGTCAGTACTTTTGTAATTACAAATGAAAAATAATTATATTATGGTTAACTCAAAAAAAAACCTTTTTAAGATTACTGCAATAATATCATTGCTTTTATTGCCTCTAAGCATCAATGCTGCCGAGGTTGTATATAGAATAGATGGGTATAATAAGACTATCCAAGATTTCACCATCGTGGCAAGTGGTTTGGTGCCACAAGATTCGTGGGCTTATTTTGAAAATGAGTATGGTGCCACCACAGGCAACCGCTTTAATCAGATACCACGCAACCGCCAGGCTTCGCTCCACCTTGTGGGTTGGGAGGGATGTACTATCAATAGTATCACTCTCGGCATGTGCTCGAATAATAAGGCAGGACAGGTAGGCTTGGCTATTTATGATGGCGAGACTATGATATATAAAAAAGGTACAGTCGACTTTGCTGATGATAGCTGGTTTGGTCAATGGGTATCGAAAGATTACGGCGTGTATGTAGATATCAATAGGCAGATTGATATTGATGCCTTCACAGCCGAAGATGCAAGTATCACCATCAATGGTGGCACCAGAGAAGGTTCAGTATATGTTAGCTATATCGCTATCGACTATGATGCTGCCGACGATGTGAAGTTGGAATCGCCAATGGGCTGGAGCTATGAGAAACTCACCAAAAAGAGCACACTCAACGAAGGTGACCAGCTGATGATGTTCCGCAACGGTTGTGCTGCTGCCGATATCGATGGTATGGAAAAGTCGCATTATCTCGATGCTGTTGCAGTGCCTTCAACCTCGGATGTTACAGAACATGAAGTGTTGAGATTTACTTTGGCTAAGAGTGAGAATAAAGACTTCTGGACTCTCACCGACCAGCATGGACGCATGCTTGGTGCTACAAGCAAGCAGAACCTTGAGTGGGGTGGCGCGAATACCAATTGGACAATAGAGTTTGGCTATGATGGTGCAACAATAACAAACGAGAAGACCAACTTCGGCACTATGCGCTATAATGCTCCCGAAGCTAGCTATGCCCGCTTCAACCTCTATACCTCAAAGACATTGGATTTGCCTTTCTTATATCGTAGAAATAAACAGAATGAGCCAGAGATTGCTCGCTCGTTGACTTTCGATGAGGCAGAGCTGACAGTAGGATTGGATGAAAAGTATGTAGCATTAAAGCCTGCTATCTCGCCAAAGAATACCACCGACACACGTATTGTCTGGACCAGCGACAACGAGAGTGTGGCTACCGTGAATGGTGGTTTCGTTACTTTGCTTAGCGAAGGTGAGGCTGTGATCAATGCAAAAACTAAGGATGGCGGTGCCGATGCTTCTGTACACCTAAAGGTTGTTGGAAGCACTGGCATATCAGGCATTCATGCCGATGGCAAGAATCAGACTGTTCGCAAAATTGCAGATGGCAATAAGGTCGTCATAGTTAAGGATAGCGACGTGTATAATATTGGTGGAGCCAAAGTTGTGTCTTTTTGTACATATGGTTGACTCCTTAAAATGTAAGTGAAATGAAAAAATCATTAGAAGAGACATTAAAGGA
>CAKQMS010000026.1 GCA_934254985.1 uncultured Prevotella sp.
GAAACCAACAATTGCAGTCCAAAGGACTATAGATAGACAATTAACCCTATTCTAATTCGTCGAACTCACGTTAAATATGGTTTGTGTTTAAGCACTCGGAAAAACATTCAAGTAAACTTGATGATTTTTCGCTCGTTTGCACTATCTTTGCAAAAAAAAATAAAAGATGGAAGATAAATTTGAAATGCTTTGGCTTGAGAAGCGCAAGGCTATATTAATGAACAACGAAGAGTATCGTAAAGCAACTGAAGGCTACAAGATGTCGTCGGGTGCTGACTGGCTTTTGTTTGGTATGCCTATTGTTGCAGCAATAGTAGTATTAGACCAATCGTTTTTTGCCAACGAGATGCTCAACTGGCTACTTGGTGCTGGTGTGGCAGCAGTATTGTTTGTGATAGCTGTAGCCGTGAAAGCATATATTATTGGTGTGCGTCCTGTATCGGAAATTGAAGATGAGATTAAGCAACGATGCAAGGAACAATTTGAAGCTACAGGGAAGTTTTAAACCACAAAGCGGAAAACAACGCAAAAAAATGAAGCCTGCTTCGATGCCCAACGAAGCAGGCTTCATTGGCACTTGAAGCAAGCTTCGTTGGCACTTGAAGCCTACTTCATTTTTTACCCCAATTTTTCTGATATAAAATAAAACCGCTTGAATATTCTCACGAACATTCAAGCGGCCCACCTAAAAAACTAATCTATTATCCCAAAACTTATTTGCTTTTTATCAAACCGTATTAATGAGTATTTAAAAACCTTATTGATGTGTTATTCTTTTAACGTATGTCCTTTTTCAAGATATTACTTTTTTGCTTTAATCTTGAATGAGAACTCGCGGTCTGCATAGTGCATGCGATACTTCTCCATTGGCTTGGTCATCCAACTGTCGATACATCCTAAGCCATACTGGCGCTGCTGGATGTGCAACTGTACAAGACCCTTATCAACCAAGTCGCCACTATGCTGTCCCCAACTGTGGTTCTTCTCGTCACCAGCATCAAGGTCTTCTACCAAGTATGGGATGGCGCTGCATTCCATTGGACCAAAAGCCTCGAAGGTGATACCCTTGCCAGAGGTAGGGTTGAAGATAGAGAAGTAGCGGATGTCGGTATGGTTACCGCTTTCCTGTGGACGGATGTAAGAGTAGTATTCATCCTTCACGTTCGACTCATACTTGCCGATGAAAGCAGAAGCGTGACGGTCGATGTAGTTCTCTTCTGGTCCACGTCCGTAGTATTCCAACTTAGAGTAAGCGGCAGGCATCTGCAACTGCATTCCGTAGCGGAACAAGTCGGCAACCTTAGCTTCCTTGTCTGTTGTCATCTTTTCTGTTACTACAACTTCGCCAGCTGCATTGATGTTGTATGTCAATTCCAACTGTGCCTTAACCTCAGGCATTTCGAATGTTGCTGTCAATACTACGTTGTTGTTTCCGATAGTCTTATTAAATGATTTAAGATTCATGGTAGGATTTCTCCAAACCTTCATTTCCTTCTGCATTGATGCACCATAGTCGTTGTCGGTAGGAGCGCGCCAGAACTCTGGTGTCATGCTCTCACGGAACTTCAATATTGGTTCGCCATCTACGTCGAGATAGTCGATCATACCAGTATGCTTGCCAACTGTTACGGTCATTCTCTCGGCAGAAACCTTAACATAGGCGTTGGTCTCTTCAACCTCGATGTTGCTTGCCTTCTGAGTCTTGGCATTCTTTGCTGTTGCCTCTTCTGCTACTGCTGCAGGAACCTTCTCAAACTTATAGTCGTTGATGATGAACTGCTGACGAGCCATTACCTGTCCCTTGTCTACCAAAGGCTGGCTGCCGTCGCTTGCAAATGCGAAGTTTACGGTGATTTCCTCTTTACCATGCTTAGACTCAGCCTCGCCAATAGCATATTTCAAAGCGTCGCTCTTGATGAGCTTAGTAGCCTGAGGAGCTATGCCCTTAGTTTCCGGAATCTCTACGGTAGTGAGCTTCACACCGTTAGCATAGATAGTTGCTGTAAGGTTCAAGTCGTCGATATTCTTGAAGAAATTCTCGTTGTAAACGTTGAATGCACCATTCACAGAATCGAAGTCCTTAATCCAAACATTCTGTTGCCAGTACTGAATCTCGTAAGCGTGAGGATTCAAGCGGCGATCAGGAGCAATGATACCATTACAGTTGAAGTTGTAGTCGCTTGCAGGATAACGTCCGTAGTCGCCACCATAGGTGAAGATTTCCTTGCCTGTGATAGGACTCTTGTCGCGTATGCCCTGGTCAACGAAGTCCCAGATGTATCCACCCTGATATTTAGGATATTTGCGAATCAAATCCCAATACTCCTTGAAGCCACCCTCAGAGTTGCCCATAGCGTGAGCATACTCACATTGGATGTAAGGCTTGGTGCCGTCGCTCTTGCAATATTTCTCGCTCTCATCATAGTCGATATACATTGGGCAGTGGATGTCGGTCTTGCTGTCGTAGCCACCACGCTCATACTGTACAGGACGAGTCTTGTCGCATGCCTTTACCCAGTCGTATGTGGTTTCGAAGTTAACGCCGTAGCCACATTCATTACCCAAACTCCAAACGATGATAGAAGGGTGGTTGATGAAGCTTTTCACATTGCCCTCGTTGCGCTCGATATGAGGCTTAAGATATTCAGGGAACTTAGCCAATGACTTTTCTTCGTATCCCATACCATGTGATTCGAGGTTAGCCTCGGCAGTGAGATACAAACCATATTCGTCGCAGAGGTCGTACCAACGAGGATCGTCAGGATAGTGGCAAGTACGAACAGCATTGATGTTGAGCTGCTTCATAATCTTGATGTCCTGAATCATGCGCTCTACGCTCACTACATAACCTCCATCAGGATCTATTTCGTGGCGGTTGGCACCCTTAACCAAGATAGGCTTGCCATTAACAAGAAGCTGAGCATTCTTGATTTCCACATTGCGGAAACCAATTCTCTGAGGAATCACCTCTGATGCACCCTGCTTGTTCTTTAGAGTGATGTAAGCCTTATATAAATAAGGTGTTTCGGCTGTCCACGCATTCACGTTAGGCACCTTGATAGAGCCTTGAGCTCCTGTAGCAGTAGCAATCTGCTTGCCATCCTTATCGCAAAGAGTAATGGCAACGTCGGTCTTGCCACCCTTCAACGAAATCTGATAGTTCAAAACACCATCCTTGTAGTTGTTATCCAAACCTGCATCCAAACGGATGTCGGCAGCATGAACCTTAGGACGAGCGTAGAGATAAACTTCGCGAGCGATACCTGTGAAGCGCCAGAAGTCCTGGTCTTCGAAGTAAGAACCATCACACCAACGCATCACCTGCATAGCTATCAAGTTCTTGCCAGGCTTCAGATACTTAGAGATGTTGAACTCTGCAGCCACCTTGCTGTCTTCGCTGTATCCTACGTATTTGCCATTAACCCAAAGAGTGAGGTTGCTTGTGGCAGAACCAACGTGGAAGTATACATCCTTGCCCTTCCAATCCTTAGGAAGTTCGAATGTGCGGCGATAAGAGCCTGTGTAGTTATTGATTTCGCTGATATAAGGAGGCTTAGGGTCAAACTGTGTTTCCCAAGCATATCCTACATTCTTGTATGTGGCATCACCATAGCCATTAAGCTCAAACAAGCCAGGCACAGGGAAATCCTTCCAATTAGAATCGTCGTAGTTGGCAGCGAAGAAGTTTGCAGGCCGCTTGTTGTGGTCCTTTACGAAATTAAACTTCCACATGCCTTCCATAGAAAGGTAGTTAGCAGAATTCTTCTTGTCAAAACTCTGTGCTTTGTCCATGCTTTCGTAAGCAAAGAATACAGCACGACGAGGTTCGCGATTTTGTTGATTGATATCAACATTCTGCCAACGCAGCTCGCTTTGAGCTGCCACGCCAGTACTCATAGAGAGCAAGGCGAGGCAGCAGGACACATTAACTATAGATCTGATTTTCATAATGTTTTCCTTTTTTATTGTTTATAATATTGAGAGTCATCAACTTCGGTAAATTGCTGTTCGCTGTCTTTACGCATTTCGATAGAAGTCTTGCTCCACCATGATGGCCATCCGCCAATGATGTTGCTCAAGAATACTATCTTGATAGGGTGTAGTCCCTTTGCCAATGCTACCGATGAATCGTTGGTGGTGCCAGCCTTCACGTCGCCTTCGTTGTTGATGACGAGCTTGTTGTCTATCCAAACCTGCTCAAAACGAGAAGATAGATAGTAGACACCATCCTCAGGAATGTTGATGTATCCCTCGGCAATAGCAGCATAGTTGTTTGCGCCACGCAATGTAGCAGCATCATCAATCTGCTTGATCTTTATATCTTTCAGGCTGTCGATATCAGTGTATTCCCAAGTGCCGTCAGCCAATTCGAGCTGGTTTACCTTGAGGAAGTTGCCCTTGATACGCTTAATCTTCAAACCCTGCTTAGGTGCTTCAAGCTTTACAGCTGGAGCGTAAGCCTGTTTCTCTACTTCAATAGTTCTAATCTTGCTCATCTTGCCTGTTGGCAATACTGTTGCAATTCTGATGATAGTGTTTCCACTAACAGGAATTGGAGCTGTGTAAACTGTTGAAGATGGAGTAGGGGTTGTGCCATCCAAAGTATAAACCATCTTGATAGGGCGGCTGGTGTTGAAGGTAACGGTTGTATCCTTTGTTATTACTACCTTGTCGCACGAACCATAAGGCTGCTCTGGCAATGGCATATGGTATGTAATGTTATGTTCATCCAAGCGAATGCTGTTGGCATCCAAGCGGCGACAGAAGTCTTCGAAGTTCTTCTTGCTCAATGGCGACCAAGCAATCTCTGATAGCGCCACCGCACGAGGATACATCATATATTCCATCTTAGCATTGGTATACATATACTCCGACCAGTTGTTGCATTGCACACCCAAGATGTGATGAGCCAAGCCCAAAGTCTTGATGGTGTCTGGTACAGGATTGTAATTATATGTTGAAGACAGATATCTTGGAGGACTTGGAATGGTTACAGGTTCAATCTTGCTATCGCCCTGATACCAGTCGAGATACATACCGTCGCTGCCAGGAGTCATAATAACATCATGCTTCTGCATAGCAGCCTCGATACCACCTTGAGTTCCGCGCCACGACATCACAGTAGCGTTTTCGCTAAGTCCACCTTCCAAGATTTCGTCCCAGCCGATGATCTTTCTGCCACGCTTCTCCAACATCTTTTCTACACGCTTGATGACATAGCTCTGTAGTCTTTCTTCTGCTGTATGTTTACCTTCTGCCTGCAATCCTTCGTCCTTGATGCGCTTCTGGCATGTAGGACAGTTCTTCCAACTTGTCTTAGGACATTCGTCGCCACCAATATGGAAGTATTTGCCAGGGAAGAGAGGTACTATTTCGTCGAAGATATCGCCCAAGAAATTGAACATATCTTCTTTACCAGCGCACATCACAAGATCCTCGATGCCCCAAACAGTACGTGGGCTCCATTTCTCGCCCTTGCACGAAAGGTTTGGGTAAGCAGCTATTGCTGCCATCATATGACCAGGAAGGTCGATTTCTGGAATAACTGTGATATAGCGCTTTGCTGCGTAGTCAACTATTTCCTTTATCTGTTCCTGAGTATAATAGCCACCATACGAAGAGCCGTCACCCTCGGTGCGGATGCTGCCTATGGTCGTCAACTTAGGATATTTCTTGATTTCTATACGCCATCCTTGATCTTCGGTGAGGTGGAAGTGCATGGTGTTGACCTTAAACATAGACATAAGATCCAACTGCTTCTTCACATTCTCTACAGTAATAAAATGGCGGCATGGGTCGAGGTGGAAACCACGATAACCAAAGCGAGGAGCATCTTCGATGTTGCAGCATTGAGCCACCCATTTCACTCCCTCAACTTTAGTTGCGCTTTCTACCTGAGCAGGCAACAATTGCATAAAACTCTGCATACCATAGAAGGCACCCTTGGCGGTTTTAGCCTTGATAGTCACGCCTTTAGCTGTTACGCTGAGGCGATAACCTTCCTCCGCCATCTTCAAAGATGGTGTGATCTGAATAGTGATATTTCCTTTTTTGTCGCTCAATCTAACCTCGTAGCCTGTAGAAGCTTTTAGTTTGTCGGCCATATATTGAGCTATGTTCTTACCATCTGTTGTCTGGTAAGCAATAACCACTTTTTGTGGTAATACAAATTCGCCCTTTAAGGTTTGGGTCTTTACAGGTATAGGTATAATATTGACGTCGGCAGCGACAGCCGATGTTGGGTTGATTCCCAACATCGCTGCGCTAAAAGCCAACGAACCAAATAATAGATTTATTTTCGTCATTGGTCTGGTTATGATATTGATAGGTAGTATACTTGGTTAGAGAGGCTTGTACTCTACGAATGCCTCCATAGCCTCGTAGCATGCCAAGCCCAACTTGTCGTAAAGACTTGCTGTTGCACGGTTGCGGTCCTCAGCTCTCTGCCAGAACAAACGCTCGTCGTTGCCAAGGAATGGTGCGCTCTCCATCTGTGACTGATGCTTGAGAATAGAGTTTCTCTTTGCTCTCAACTCCTCAGGGCTCAATGGCACACACATTTCGATATTCTCGATTTCCCATTCTGCCCATGCACCACGATACATCCAGATGCGGCAATCCTTAAGCCATTCAGCTCCAGCCTTCTTCTCTTCGTCGATGGCTGCGAGTACAGCGTCGGTACACTTCTTGTGAGTTCCGTGTGGGTCAGCAAGGTCGCCTGCAACATAAATCTGATGAGGCTTAACCTTCTGCAAAAGTGCTCTTACAACCTCAACATCCTTTTCGGTCATAGGCAACTTCTCAATCTTACCACTCTCATAGAAAGGCAAGTCGAGGAAGTGTACGTGGTCGAGTGGAATATCGTTGTAAGTACAAGCTGTACGAGCTTCACCACGGCGAATCAATCCCTTGATAGTCAGTATGTCTCTTGTGTCGAAGTCGCTCTCCTTCTTGTTAGCGAAGAAGTTCTTTATCTCCTTATATTTGTTAGAGATAATGCTGTCCTTGGAATCTGCGAAGATCTGGTTGAAGCCATTGATGAAGTGCATGAATCTTGTTACTTCCTCGTCGCCAACAGCGATGTTACCAGAAGTCTCGTATGCTACATGTACATCATGATTCTGCTGAACCAAGCGACGGATGGTACCGCCCATAGAGATAACGTCGTCGTCAGGGTGTGGAGAGAAAACGATAACCTTCTTAGGGTATGGATTAGCACGCTCAGGACGATATGTGTCGTCAGCATTAGGCTTACCACCAGGCCATCCTGTTATGGTGTGCTGCAAGTCGTTGAAAATCTTTATGTTAGCATTGTATGCTGAACCATAGAGAGCCAAGAGTTCGCTCAAGCCATTCTCGTTGTAATCCTTGTTAGTAAGCTTCAAGATAGGTTTGCCGATCTTCTGGCAGAGCCATACCAATGCAGAGCGTACCAACTTGTCGGTCCATTGGCAAGATGTTACGAGCCAAGGGTGTTCGATGCGAGTAAGACGAGCTGCTGCACCAAGATCGAGCACTACCTGCACATTTGGATGAGTCTGGAGGAATGATGCTGGCAGAGTGTCGGTGATAGAATTCTCTATAACCTTCTGCATGATTTCTGCCTTTTCCTCACCCCAAGCTGTAAGGTAAATAGCCTTAGCAGAGAGTAGGGTAGCTATACCCATTGTCAATGAGCATGGAGGGATTGTTTCCTTAGTCTTTTCGCTTATTTCCATCTCTTCACGTGAGGTGTTGCCAATAAGGATAAGACGTGTTGCCGACTGAAGACCAGAACCAGGCTCGTTGGCTGCAATGTTTCCTGAGCGACCAATACCGATGAGAGCAACATCCAAACCACCGAAGGTCTTTATGCGCTGCTCATACAAGCGGCAGCAATCCTGAACAGCATCCTGAGCTACAAAGCCGTCAAGAGTAAAGATGTTCTGCTCTTCTACATCTACGTGGTTGAGGAAGCGCTCCTTCAACTGGTTGATAGTGCGGATGGAGCTATCTTTCTGCAAAGGATAATACTCGTAAGCATTGAAAATAACTACGTTACGGAAGCTTAATGCTTTTTTCTCGTAACGACGAATAAGCTCGTGGTAAACAGCATTGAGCGATGAACCAGTGCCCAAAGCCATTACATAGAATTTGCCTTCACGCTGTGCAGCCTTAATACCAGCTTCGATGCCGTCAGCTACATGGCTTGCACCTTCAGCCATAGAAGCGAAGATGTCGGTATGTATCTTCTCCATTCTGGAGATTTCTGAATATTCTACAGTCGTCTTTGGCTTGTAGAATTCTACAGGTACTTTGTTTAGTACTATTTCTGAACTAAGATTAAGTCTCATGGTTCTTTGTGTTATTTGATTGATTTATAGATGATTACAGGTTGTCCTTTTCGATATCCTTGAAATAGCGATAGGTTCCAACTTTCAACTCATCTGTAGCAAGTTCGTCACAAACGATAATGCCATGCTGGTGTAGCTGCAATGCGCTGATAGTCCACTCCTGAGTAACAGGACCTTCGATGGCAGCCTGCAAAGCACGAGCCTTGTTGTGGCCGTTGCAAAGAATCATCACTTCCTTAGCTGCCATTACGGTGCCAACACCTACAGTAAGAGCTGTGCTTGGTACAGCGTTCATGTCGCCACCGAAGAAACGTGAGTTAGCGATGCGAGTATCAGTAGTAAGAGTCTTTACTCGTGTGCGAGAGGTGAGTGAAGAGAATGGTTCATTGAAAGCAATGTGACCATCAGGACCGATACCGCCAATAAAGAGGTCGATACCACCAACTTCTTCAATCATCTTTTCATAGTTCTTGCACTCCTCTTCCAAGTTCTCGGCATTACCATTAAGAATATGAATATTCTCCTTAGGGCAGTCGATGTGGTTGAAGAGGTTGTTTGCCATAAATGAGTGATAGCTTTCTGGGTGGCTTTCAGGTAATCCAACATACTCATCCATGTTGAAGGTGAGCACATGCTTAAACGAAACTTCGCCAGCCTTCACAGCTTTTACGATTTCTGCATACATACCCATAGGTGATGAACCTGTAGGCAAACCCAAAACAAAAGGTTTTTCTGCTGTTGGTTTGAAGGCATTGATAGTCTCCACTACATGACGAGCAGCCCAACGTGAGAGCTCTTCATAGTTTTTTTCAATAATTACGCGCATGTTTTATAAATTTTAATTTAGTTGTTTAATCTAATCTTTAATATGTAATTAGTTTCTTAGCCTAATTTATAGTTCCCAAGCTATGGCTGAAGCACCCAAGACTGCTGCTTTGGCACCATCTAAGCCACTCTTTAGGAATTTTGCCTTACCTTTATATAATGAGAGCACATTCTCATTATATGCTTCCTCCATAGGACGGAAGAGTAGGTCGCCTGCCTGTGCCAATCCTCCGAAGAAGATGAAAGCCTCTGGACTGAGGAAGGTTGCGATGTTTGCACATGCAACACCAATTCTTCTACCCGTTTGGCGGAAAACCTCTTGCGCCATAGCATCGCCAGCCATAGCGGCTTTATATACTTCGTATGATGAGAGTTCCTCTCTTGGAATATCTCTTAATGATGTAGGCTCTGTTGAATCTTCCAACATTGCCACAGTGGTGCGAACCACACCTGTTGCTGAGCAATAAGTCTCTAAGCAACCTTTTCTGCCGCATCCGCATGGTCTACCATCTGGTTCTACAACCATGTGACCAAGTTCGCCGGCAAAACCATCGCAACCATAAATAAGTTGACCGTTGGCTACAATACCCGAACCAACACCTGTTCCCAAGGTTAGCTCTACGAAGTTTTTCATGCCAACAGCTTCGCCATATATCATTTCGCCCATAGCTGCAGCGTTTGCATCATTGGTTATGGCTACAGGAATATTCAAACGGCTAGCAAACATGTCTGCCAAAGGTACAACACCTTTAGCCCATGCCAAGTTAGCTGCTTGCTCAATTGTTCCATTGTAGTAGTTTCCACCAGGAGCACCGATACCCATGGCATGAATCTTCTCCATGCCACCTACCTGCTCTACGATTTGCATCACTGCCTTAACAGAATCCTCAACGTATGCTTCTACGTTTTGGTATCCTTGAGTCTTGATAGAGGTAGTGGTCAATACTTTACCTTCTCTATCGATGATGCCAAACACGGAATTAGTTCCGCCCAAATCCAGGCCGATTACTAATGACTTTGCGCCGTATTCCATATTCCGATACTTTGTCTTTGAAGTTGATTTGTGATACCTATATAATAGGTGTATTAACTTCACTTAATCAATTTCTTTATTAATGATTGCTTAGTTACTAAAATATTTTATTTTGCAAAGTTACACCATTTATCCTTACAAGCAAGTATTTTAAGGTTAATATTTCTAAAACTAATTAACTTTTGTGTTTTTAGTCTTATATAAGTGTTCATAAGTGGAAAGTGTACACTATATCAATTAGTTACGAATTTCAAGTTTTATTTCAGTTTTTCTCTTTCTCAACCCTATATATATAATAAGGTATATAGGAAAGCGCGATGTTGAAAAAGTATCAAAATGAATTATTTTACTATGCTTTAAGGTTTATTAACTCTAAAAACCTTGCTGCAATATATAAAACGACTATCTTTGCAAATAAAAAAAATTAGTTATGAAGTCAGACTTACTAAAATATATTAGAAAGATAAATTCCAAGCCTTCTGCACAGCGCAGATTGTTGGAGCAATTTATCTCTAATGGAGCTTCAACAATCCCTGAGATGTCGAAGGGGATTGGCGTGAGTCTGCCTACTGCTACTACCGCTCTCAATGACCTGATCAAGGCTGGTCTCGTTCGCGAGGTGGGAAAGAGAGATAACTCTTCTGGTCGCATTCCAATGGAGTACGACTTGGTTCCGACGGCAGGCTACTTTGTTGGTGTAAATCCAGAGATGGATTGTTTAGCACTTGCAGCAACCGATTTCTGTGGGAATCTGGTAACAGAAAAGATAAGAATACCCTATACATATGAAAACACACCTGAGAGTTTGGAAAAACTTAGCGCTATAGTAAATGACTTTATCGCAGGTCTTCCATTCGGCAAAGAGGAAATCCTACAGGTTTGTGTGAATGTTGCAGAACGTGTGAATCCTTTCGAGGGTAGAGCATATAACATGTATACATTCCTGGATAAATCTCTTGCCGAAGTACTCACAGGATTAATCCAACTTCCAGTTTGCATAGAGAATGATACTCGAAGCATGGCTTTCGCAGAATTCTGCAAAGGATGTTGCAAAGGAATGAAAGATGTAATCTTCGTCAACATCTGCTGGGGCTTGGGAATCGGAATTATCATCGACGGTAAACTCTACTATGGTAAGTCGGGATATTCTGGTGAATTTGGTCACATGACTGCCTACAACAACAACATTATCTGCCATTGCGGTAAGATAGGATGTATTGAAACAGAAGTTTCGGGCAGAGCTCTCAAGAGAAAGTTGACACAGAAGATCCTTGAAGGAAAAGTCTCAATACTTTCCGATAATGTTTTAAATAAGAAACAAGAACTCTCGTTGCATGATATCTTGGATGCCATTGCTAAAGAAGATGTGCTTAGTGTAGCAACTTTACAACAAATAGCCGACGAGCTCGGCAAGCAGTTGGCTGGCATCATCAATATCTTCAACCCAGAGATGTTGGTAGTAGGAGGTGAGATGTCGGCAACAGGCGACTACTTGACATTACCTGTCAACATGGGAATCAAAAAACATTCGCTCAACATCATGAACGAAGATTCTCAGATTGTCACCTCTGAACTCAAAGGACTCGCCGGTATCACAGGCGCTTGCCTCATGGCAAGACACAGACTCCTAAATGAATGAAGCTAAAAAACAGTATCATATATCATCCAATAGTGTAATCACTAACTAAACCTAAGTGTTACTACTATAACCTAAACAACCTAATAATTAAGCAGTAATATGAAGAAGTCTCTTCTCTTCGCGTTTTTACTGGGAACAGCTATGACAGCTACAGCCCAGCGCAACGCCAACCAGGTGGAACCTGTTCTACCTATCCCTACTGCCAAGCAAGTGGAATGGCAAAAGTTAGAAACTTACGCCTTTATCCATTTTGGTCTTAACACCTTTAATGATAAGGAGTGGGGATATGGCAACACAGACGTGAAGACCTTCAATCCTACAAAATTGGATTGCGAACAATGGGCTAAGACCTTGGTTGCAGCAGGAATGAAAGGAGTAATCCTTACCGCCAAACATCACGACGGTTTCTGCCTTTGGCCTACACACACTACCGACTATTGCATCCGCAATACACCTTATAAGAATGGTGAAGGTGACTTGGTAGGCGAACTCTCCAAAGCTTGCAAGAAATACGGATTGAAGTTTGGAGTTTACCTCTCGCCTTGGGATAGAAACCAAGCAAGTTACGGTTCTCCATATTACGTTAAATTCTATCATCGCCAACTCACAGAATTGCTTAGCAACTACGGTGAACTCTTCGAAGTTTGGTTTGATGGAGCCAATGGTGGTGATGGTTGGTATGGCGGAGCAGAAGAAAAGAGAACTATTGACCGAAGAAACTACTACAACTTCCCACGAATCTTCGAAATTGTAGATAGCCTTCAACCAAAAGCCACAGTATTTGGCGATGGTGGTCCAGGATGCCGCTGGGTAGGCAATGAAAATGGTTTTGCTGGCGAAACTTGCTGGTCGATGATACCTGCAAATACAGTTTTCCCAGGATTCAAGAACTATAAGCAGCTCCAGTATGGATGGGAAGACGGAAATCAGTGGACTCCAGCCGAGTGTGATGTATCAATCAGACCAGGATGGTTCTACCACGAGAGCGAAGATGGCAAAGTGAAGAGTGTTGACGACCTCTGCAATCTCTACTACCGAAGTGTAGGTCACAATGCAACAATGCTTCTCAATTTCCCAGTAGATAAAAATGGTCTTATCCACCCTGTAGACTCAGCAAACGCTGTTAATTTCCACAAAAAGATACAGCAAGAGTTGGCAGTTGACCTTTTGAAAGGTGTAACTCCTAAAGTTGACAGCCAGCAAGGCAAAAATGGAGGAAAGAATATCACCGACGGCAACTACGACACCTTCTGGGCTTCAAAGAAAGTAAAAGGAGCAAGCATTGAGTTTCAACTTGGCAAGGCAAAACAGATTTCACGCCTTATGCTTCAAGAGTACATTCCGTTGGGACAACGTGTAAAAGCCTTCTCGGTATACTACCTGCAAGGAAAAGAATGGGTGAAACTCGATCCTAATGAAGAAACAACAACTATCGGCTACAAGCGTATACTACGCTTTGATGAAATAACAACCAATGGCATACGCGTCGTATTTGATGATGCAAAGGGATGCCCTGTAATTAATTCTGTTTCAGCATATTAATATATAAATATGCATTTAGAAAAAGAAAAATTGCAATTCCCATTCTGTGACTTCAAGTTCAATCTTATTCTTAACTGCTCACTCGGTGGAACCCTCAATGGCAACAAAACCTGGGCTGGTGAGATTCACGACGAGGAACTACCTGTAGAAATGTGGGTAGACTGGGTGAAAGTGGTAAAAACAAAATAGTTAACTCAATATGAACAACAATTCGAATTTATTCACTAACATTATATTTAACCTTATGGACAAAAGAGCAAATTTGTATTTTGCGGCTCTCTTAGGTGCTATGTCTCCTATATGTGCCGCCCCTGCATTTGCAAACCAGACCTATTCGGCAACTGCATTGCAGCAACAGAGTGCTTGCACTGGTACAGTAACTGATTCTAATGGTGAGCCTGTTATTGGCGCAACTATCAGAATTGAAGGTATGACCGGTGGTACAGTAACTGACATCGACGGTAACTTTACCCTTAACAAGGTAGCTAAGGGTGCTAAGCTTACAGTTACTTATGTTGGTTTCACGGCACAGACCGTTACATGGACAGGCGCTCCATTGAGCATTACTTTGCAAGATGACGCTAACATGTTGGAAGAGACCGTGGTAATCGGTTACGGTACAGTTAAGAAAGCTGACTTGGCAGGTTCTGTAGCTGTTATGGATGGCAAGGCATTTAAGGATCAGCCAGTTCCTCGTATCGAAGATGCACTCAACGGACGTATGTCAGGTGTACAGGTAATGTCAAGTGGTGTTCCTGGTGGTGCAATGAAGATTCGTGTACGTGGTACAAGCTCTGTAAACAAGAGCAACGACCCTCTCTATGTAGTAGACGGTATCGTACGTGAAACAGGTCTTGAGGGTATCAACCCTGAGGATATCCAGAGCATCCAGGTTTTGAAGGACGCTTCTTCTACAGCTATCTATGGTGCACGTGGTGCTAATGGTGTTGTAATGGTACAGACCAAGACTGGTAAGGCAGGTGCTACACAGGTAACATTTGATGCTACATTTGGTGTATCTAACGCTTACAACTTGCCAGAGGCAATGAGCGCTAAGCAGTATGCACAGGCTTTGGTTGATTACAAGGGTGTGTCTCAAGATGCAGTTCAGGGTTACTTGAACGGTAGCAAGTCTGGTATCGATTGGATGGATCAGCTCACTCAGACTGGTATTACACAGAACTATAAGGTGGCAGTTTCTCAAGGTAACGAGAAAACTCAGACTTACTTCTCTGCCAACTATATGGATCAGAAGGGTGTAATCACAGATACCAATTCTAAGCGTTATGCAGTTAAGGCTAACATGCACAACAAGATTTTCGATTGGTTGGAGATGACTACCGATATCAACCTTTCTCAGACAGACAACTCTGGTGCAAGTTTCGTTCAGAACCAGGAAAACCCTATCTGGGTAGGATTGAACTACTCTCCTACAATGGAGATGATGGATGCTAATGGTAATTATAACAAGGACCCATATAACTGTATCCAGAACAACCCTTATGGAATCGTTCATGGTACTCAGAATGATCGTAAGCGTACAATGGTTAATGGTCACGTTGATTTGAAGTTCAACATCCTCAAGGGCTTGACATTCACAACAACCAACGCTATCGACTACAATGATTATAAGTCGTACAGCTTCACTTCTGCAAAGGTTAACAAAGCTGGTAACAACATGGGTAATAGCGATGCAACTGTTACTGCTTTGCAGTCTACCAACAACTTGACCTATATGGGCAAGTGGGGTGAGCACAACTTGACAGCTACTGGTGTATGGGAAGTTTCTTCTAACGAGGTTCGTCGTTTGGGCTTAACAGGTACTGGTCTTGCTCACGAGCAATTGGGTTACTGGAATGTTGCAGATGCAACTACGAAGACTCCTTCAAACGGTTATAGCAAGTGGACAATGCTCTCTGGTGTAACTCGTTTAATGTACAACTACGCTGACCGTTATATGTTGACTGGTACATTCCGTGCCGATGGTTCAAGCCGCTTTACTAACAAGAAGTGGGGTTACTTCCCATCTGTAGCTGCTGCATGGACCGTTTCAAACGAAAAGTTCTGGAAGCCTCTCAGCAATGCTGTTGAATACTTGAAGATTCGTGCAAGCTACGGTATCATTGGTAACCAGGATATCTCTCCTTATTCTACTCTTGGTGCATTGGGTACTACAGGTTTCTCATATGGTACAAATCAGTCATATACAGGTTACTGGGCAAATGGTCTTGCAACACCTGACTTGACATGGGAGAAGGTTCATCAGTTCGACCTTGGTATTGATCTCGGCTTCTTCGGCAACCGTTTGAGCGTTAGCTTAGACGTATTTAGCAAGAAGACTAAGGACGCTCTCTTGCAGACATCTTCTCCTGGCTACTTGGGCGGAACAAGATATTGGGTTAACGCTGGTGAGGTTAGCAACAAGGGATTCGATGTTACTATCAATGGTCAGATTCTCCAGACTAAGGATTGGAAATGGTCTACAACCTTGAACGCAAGCTACATCAAGAACGAGGTTACAAAGATGACTGCTGAGGATCCTGTCATTTATGGTCAGACTCCTTCTCCAGGTACTATTGATCCATGTACTATCATCAAGGAAGGTGAGGCTATCGGTACATTCTACGGCTTCAAGTGGGCTGGTGTAAAAGAGAATGACAAGGGTCAGTTTGTAGATATGTATTATGCTGCAGATGGTTCTATAACAGCTACTCCTGATGCTTCTAAGGATCGCTTCGTATTGGGTCGTTCAAATCCTGATGTAACATTCGGTTGGAACAATAGCGTTTCATATAAGAACTGGGACTTCAACGTATTCTGTAATGCAGCATTCGGTGCTAAGCGTTTGAACATGGTACGTTTCGCAATGAACTCAATGGTAGGTGCTTCAATGTTTGTAACTGATAAGGATTACTTCAACAATGTTGGTGTAACAATGCCTACAATGGGTGCAGAGAACAAGACTTATGGTAACTCAGACAAGTGGCTTGAGAAGGCTGACTACTTCCGTTGCGAGAATATCAGCATCGCTTACACATTCCCACGTAGCGTAACTAAGTTGGCAGACATCCGTCTTTCACTCTCAGCTCAGAACCTCTTCACAATTACAAGCTATAAGGGTATTGACCCTGCAGGTGGTTCATTCGGTGGTGACAATGTTGACCGTGACAATGGTTTGGATATGGGTGCTTATCCTAATCCACGTACCATCACAATGGGCGTTCGTGTAAACTTCTAAATTAAACAATCTAAAAACTGTAATAATTATGAAAACTAAGAAATTATTATATATGGGTTGTCTCATGGCAGCATCCTTGTTTACCTTCTCGTCTTGTGGCGACTTCTTGGATGAGGAACCAAAGGGACTATTATCTCCAGAAAACTTCTTCGCAAGTGAAGAGGATCTTAATGCAAGTGTTAACGCATTGTATGATAGAATCAACCAGACACAGAGCTGGACAAACCCTATGTACCCACAGTGGCAGGGTGATGATATCACTGCTAACCCAGGTTCTAACAAACAGGCTTGTGCAGCCCTCGATGCTTTTGCATCTGATGGTGCTAACAAGGGTGTAACAGATGCATGGAATCAGCACTACTCTGTAATCAAAGCAGCTAACTTGATTATTGCTGGTGCAAATAATGCACAGGTAGATCAGGCTAAGATTAATGTAGCTTTGGGTAATGCTCACTACTGGCGTGCTTACGCTTACTTCTATTTGGTTCGCGTATTTGGTCCTATTCCATTGATTACATCAACTAATACAGATCAGTTGACAGTAACTCCA
This sequence comes from uncultured Prevotella sp., assembly GCA_934254985.1. Taxonomy (GTDB): domain Bacteria; phylum Bacteroidota; class Bacteroidia; order Bacteroidales; family Bacteroidaceae; genus Prevotella. Next base: position 17,161 of record CAKQMS010000026.1, read on the forward strand.
GAAAGCATTGAAAAAGTATATGAGTTAATCGTTAAGGACTTGCAGGATGCAGTTAATGAGCTTCCTACAAAGTATGAAAAGGATCCAGCTCGCTTGTTCGGTGTAGACGTATGGACTACTAAACAGGCAGCACAGTCTACATTGGCAGCTGTTTATATGTCAATGGCTGGTTATCCTCTCAACAAGGGTACAGAGTATTACAAACTCGCTGCCGAGCAGGCTAAGGCTGTCATCGATGGCAATGGTACTTATGGCTTCATCTTGAATCAAAATTGGAAGGATGTTTACTCAATGGGTAACAACTACAACATGGAAACCGTGGTTGGTATCAACAACGACGCCAAAGGTTGGTGGGATCATGACTCACAGCTTTCATCTTGCTGCCGCTTCGAAGGTCTCGGCGATAGTGGCTGGGGCGACGCTTGGGGTGAAATAGCATTCTGGAAGAGATACCCAGAGGGTGCACGTAAGGATGCCATCTATGCTCCTAAGGTAACAATGCAGGAAGGCAATAAAATTACAGAGTCTTATGACTGGTGGGAAATCTCACCTACTGATGTTTGGAAAGCAGAGGATATGCCTTCAGATCCTAAGAAGTTGGAAGAAAAGAAAGCTGAGCTTGACAAGATTATCGATAAAGAAACTAAGGATATCGCTGCAGGTAAGTTAACAGAGGAAACCAGAACTAAGAGAAAGGTTAATGGCGTTTATGAATACCATAAGTACTGGAAGGGTAAGCCATTCGTTGAGGCTAACCACCCAATGTTCTGTATCTTTACTGTAAATTGTGATGAGAATGGTAATATGCTTCGTGAGGCTTACGATTATACTAAGCCTAACTGGGCTGGTATGATTAACGACCGTCGTCACAACCTTATCCGCTATTCAGAGGTTCTCCTTTGGTATGCAGAGAGCGCAGCTCGCGCAGGTCTTTCTGACTTGACTCTTGCAAAGAAGTGCTTGAAGGACGTTCGTAAGCGTGCCGTTACAGATTACGAAAACGTAACACTTAGCGATGGTACTACCGTTAAGATCGATAACATGAGCGCTGCTCAGCTTGCTGATGCTTGTTACATCGAGCACGGATGGGAAGTTGCAGGAAACTGGGTATCAATGGTTACTCGTCGCGCTGATGAGCTTCGTATGAACGAACTCCAGAAGAATTTCAACTACCGTGTTGCTAATGCTCCTCTTGTTGTTGCAAAGGATGCTACAGGCAATGATATTAAGGTAAAGGAGCAGGTTTCTGTTTCAGGTTCTTGGTCAGAGAGCAGAATCTACTGCCCATATCCAACATCTGACGGTGAGAAGAATCCTAACTTGAAGAACTAAAACTCAGTGGGTACTCACTCACAACATAGAGGGGATGCCAAACGGCATCCCCTTTTTTCTAATTAAGCAATCTGTTTTATGACTAACTAAACAATCAGTTTTATTGCTAACTAAACAATCAGTTTTTATGGCTAACAATAATAAAAACCAAATCAATCGCTCATTGCTGGCTATGGCAGCCCTGCAGGCAATGCCATTGTCTATATTTGCACAGAATGCAGGAGATAGACCTAATATATTATATATAATGTGTGACGACCATGCTATGCAAGCCATTAGCGCATACGGTAGTCCAATATCTAAACTTGCTCCTACACCAAATATCGACCGACTTGCAGAAAGAGGTATGAAGTTTAACGAGGCTTTTGTTGAAAATTCACTCTCTACTCCAAGTCGTGCTTGTTTGATGACTGGTTTGTATAGTCACCAGAATGGTCAGCGCCAGTTGGCAGAAGGTATCGACACCACAAAGACCTTCTTCTCTGAGATGTTGCAAGATGCAGGCTATGAGACAGCAGTTGTGGGCAAGTGGCATATGTCGTGCACTCCTAAGGGCTTCGATTATTATCATGTGTTGAACAATCAAGGACAGTATTATAACCCAACTTTCGCATCTACTGGAAATTATGGCGACTACAAGCAAGAGATGGGCTATGCTACCGACCTCATCACCGACCATGCTATCGAATACCTTGACCAAAGAGACCAAAACAAGCCTTTCTGCTTGTTGGTTCACCACAAGGCTCCTCATCGTATTTGGATGCCAAATACCAAATATGTGAGCAAGTATGCCAATGTAGACTTCCCATTGCCAGAAACATTCTGGGATGATTATGAGTCGCGTGGTTCTGCTGCTTCTACTCAGAAAATGTCTATCGACAAATATATGGAGATGGTGCGCGACCTTAAGGTTCCTGAGATGTACGACCCTTCGACTCCAGAAGGACGCGACTCTTATGCTGGACTACAGAGCGAGCTCGGCCGTATGACTGCAGAGCAACGCGAAGCTATCGACGCATATTATATGCCACGCAACCGTGAATTCTTGAGCAAGAATCTCACAGGCAAGGAACTAATAGAATGGAAATATCAAAACTATATTCGTGACTATATGGCTGTTATCGCTTCTGTAGATGAGAGCGTAGGCAGACTGTTGGATTATCTCGATAGCCACAACCTTACCGATAACACCATCATCGTATATACCTCCGATCAAGGTTTTTATATGGGTGAGCATGGATGGTTTGATAAGCGATTTATGTATGAGGAGTCTTTCCACACTCCATTAATAATAAGCTATCCTAAGCATATACAGCCACAGAGCGTATGCAACCAGATGGTGCAGAATATCGACTTTGCTCCTACATTCCTCGATTTGGCAGGAGTAGAAAAGCCTAAGTATATGCCTGGCACATCATTGCAACCTTTGTTTGCAGGCAAACCTGTGAAGAAATGGCGCAAGAGCCTTTACTATCATTATTACGACTATCCTACATATCACCTTGTTCGTAAACATGACGGTGTGCGCACAGAGCAGTATAAGCTCATACATTTCTATGGAAAGGGTGGTGAGAGAGCCGTTGCTGAAAACAAATATCAGCGTGAGCCTGGAACATCAGAGTATGGTTGCTTCCAGTATCTTAAGTCTATCAACTATATCAGCGACGATGCCGACATCGACTACTACGAGCTTTACGACATCAAGGCAGACCCTAACGAGATGCACAACATCTATGGTCAGCCAGGTATGCAGAAGGTAGAGAAAGAAATGAAGAAGATTCTGGCTACATATCGCAAGAATCTGAATGTAGATGAATAATTAGAAAATTAAAGTCTCGACTTTATGAAAAAAACAAGCAAGGCAATATTTCTAACGGGGGTAGGCATGACATGCCTACCTTCCTTGGTTTGGGCAAAGCAGAATGTGCAGCAACCAAACATCCTCTTCATCCTTTGCGACGATATGGGATATGGCGACCTGGCTTGCTATGGTCAGCCGTATATTCACACACCAAATATCGACCAGATGGCACGCGAGGGTATGCGCTTCACTCAGGCATACGCAGGTTCGCCAGTTTCTGCACCATCGCGAGCTACCATTATGACAGGCCAGCATACTGGACATACCCACGTTAGAGGCAACAAAGAATATTGGCGCGGAGTGCCAATGGTGAAGTATGGAGAAAACGAAGAGTATTCTGTAGTAGGTCAGGAACCTTACGACCCACAGCATAAGATACTGCCAGAGATACTCAAAGACAAAGGCTATCGTACAGGAGTGTTTGGTAAGTGGGCAGGAGGCTACGAGGGTTCGGCTTCTACTCCAGATAAGCGTGGCGTAGATGAATTTTATGGCTACATCTGCCAATTTCAAGCCCACCTATATTATCCTAACTTCCTGAATCGCTATAGCAAATCGTTGGGTGATACCGCTGTGGTGAGAGAGGTGATGGAGCAAAACATCCAGTATCCGATGTTTGGCAAAGACTATTTTAAGCGCACGCAATATTCTGCCCGTATCATCCACGACAAAGCTTTGGAGTGGATAGACAAGCAAGATGCACAACATCCTTTTGTAGGATTCTTGACTTATACCTTGCCACATGCCGAACTTGCACAACCTGAAGACTCTATCTTGGAGAACTATCAGAAGCAGTTCTTTAACGATAAGACTTGGGGCGGATGGGAAGATTCAAGATACAATTCTTCTGTTCATACCCACGCACAGTTTGCAGGCATGATAACTCGTCTCGACCAATATGTAGGCGAAGTATTCGCAAAACTTAAGGCTAAAGGTTTGGACAAGAATACCGTGGTAATCTTTACTTCCGACAATGGTCCTCACGAAGAGGGTGGTGCCGACCCAGAATTCTTTGGACGTGATGGTAAGCTAAAGGGATTGAAGCGCCAATGCTATGAGGGTGGCATACGCATACCTTTCATTGCATGGTGGCCAGAGCATATCAAGGCAGGAGTAGTCAACGACACCCAGTTTGCGTTCTACGACCTAATGCCAACATTCTGCGACTTGGCAGGAATTAAAAACTTTGCTAAGCGCTACACCAATAAGAAATTGGCTGGCGATGGCTTCGATGGTATCTCTATTGCTCCTACACTCTTGGGCAACGATGCAGAACAAAAACACCACGAATATCTATATTGGGAATTCCATGAGACCGACCAAATAGGTGTGAGAAAAGGCGACTGGAAGCTCGTGGTAGAGAAAGGCGAACCTCGACTCTACAACTTGGCAACGGATATTCACGAAGATCACAATGTGGCAGCCGAACATCCTGAGCTGTTGGCAGAACTATTGGCAGCAATCTTAAAGGAGCATACCGATAGTCCAGACTTTCAGATCACATTACCACGATTCCCATAGACCATATTATATATAATATATTATGACTGACAACATAGCAACTCCATTTGCCAAGCCTCTGTATGTGATGCTGAAACCTGCAGGTGCGCATTGCAACTTGGCATGCAAATATTGTTATTACTTAGAAAAGAACAACCTCTACGACAAATCTCATCGCCATATTATGAGCGACGAGATGTTGGAGCAGTTCACACGAGAGTATATAGAGGCGCAAACCATGCCACAGGTGCTATTCACATGGCATGGTGGCGAACCATTGATGCGCTCCATTGATTTCTATAAGAAGGCGTTGGCTCTGCAAAAGAAATATGCACGAGGGCGCCGCATAGATAATGTTATCCAAACCAATGGCACTATGCTAACAGACGAATGGTGTGAATTCTTTGCACAGAATAATTGGCTGGTTGGCATCTCTATCGATGGACCACAGGAGTATCACGATCATTACCGACTAACCACCACGGGAAACCCTTCGTGGCAGAAGGTGATGCACGGCATAGAACTCTTGAAGAAGCATCATGTGGAATGGAATGCTATGGCGGTGGTGAACGCATATAATGCCGACCATCCTTTGGAGTTTTATCATTTCTTTAAGGATAATGGTTGTCAGTATTTGCAGTTTACTCCTATCGTGGAACGACTCACTAAGCATCAGGATGGACGCACATTGGCAAGTCTTGCCGACAATCATGAGATTCCGCTTGCAGACTTCTCGGTGACGCCAGAGCAATGGGGCAACTTCCTTTGTGCTATCTTCGACGAGTGGGTGCACAATGATGTGGGCAAGATGTTTGTGGAAATCTTCGACTGCACTCTTGCCAACTGGATGGGAGTGTTGCCAGGCATCTGTGCTTATTCAAAGAATTGCGGTCATGCAGGTGTTATGGAGCATAATGGCGATGTATATTCCTGCGACCACTTTGTGTTCCCTGAATATAAGCTTGGCAACATTCGCGACCATACCTTGATAGAAATGCTATATGGCGACAAGCAGCATGCCTTTAGTCGACTGAAGCATACCTCATTGCCTCGCCAATGCAAGGAGTGTGATATGGAGTTTGCATGTCATGGCGAATGTCCAAAGAATCGCTTCGAGAAAGATAAGTATGGCGAGCCGGGTTTAAACTATCTCTGCAAAGGCTACTACCAATATTATTCGCATGTGGCACCATATATGGACTTTATGAAGCGCGAACTACAAGCACAGCGTCCGCCTGCTAACATCATGGAAGCTTTGAAGAAGTAACATCACGGATGCCTTGAAGAATTAACATCATGGAAGCTATGAAATAGTAATTATCAAAAACCTCTATTCACTAACAATAACCAATATGAATAAGACTTATATTTCTATTGCCCTTTTGTCGCCATTTGTCTGTTCGTCGACAATGGCAAAGAAAGCAAAAGTAGACAAAGAACATCCTAACGTCATCATAATTCTTGCCGACGACCTCGGCTATGGCGACTTGGGATGCTATGGTGCAAAGAATGTGCAGACACCAAATGTAGACAAACTGGCAAACCAGGGTATTCGCTTCACCGATGCTCACGCCATAGCCTCTACCAGCACTCCTTCGCGTTATTCGCTTTTGACTGGAGAATACGCTTGGCGCAAGCCTGGCACCGATGTGGCTCCAGGCGATGCTGGAATGATAATCCAACCTTCGCAGTTTACTATGGCTGATATGTTTAAGAGTGTGGGCTATTCTACTTGCGCCATAGGCAAATGGCATCTTGGATTAGGCTCAGAGACAGGTAAGCAAGACTGGAATGCACCATTGCCTTCGGCATTGGCAGACATAGGTTTCGACTACCATTATATCATGGCTGCCACAGCCGACCGTGTGCCTTGTGTATATATAGAAAATGGTAAGGTGGCAAACTATGATTCTTCGGCTCCTATTGAGGTTAGCTATGAAAAAAACTTTGAAGGCGAACCTACAGGCAAGGACAATCCAGAACTTTGCTACAATATGCAGTCGAGCCACGGACATAACATGTCTATCGTGAATGGCATTGGCAGAATAGGATATATGAAGGGAGGCGGCAAGGCGCTATGGAAAGATGAGAATATAGCAGACTCTATCACCGCTCATGCCATAGACTTCATTAAGAAGAATAGCGATAATCCTTTCTTCCTATATTTCGCTACTAATGATGTGCATGTGCCTCGTTTCCCTCACGACCGCTTCCGTGGTAAGAGTAGCATGGGTGTGCGTGGAGATGCTATAGTGCAGTTTGACTGGTCGGTAGGCAAGATTATGGAAACCTTGGATAAACTTGGTATTGCCGACAATACCATCGTGCTGTTGACAAGCGACAATGGTCCTGTGGTCGACGATGGATATCAAGACCGTGCAGAGGAACTGTTGAATGGGCATAAGCCTGCAGGTCCTTGGCGTGGCAACAAGTATAGCGCTTTCGAGGGTGGTACCGCTATTCCTGTTATCGTGCGTTGGCCTATGGCTGTGAAGGGTGGACAAACATCAGATGTGTTGATGTCGCAGATTGACTTCATGGCTTCTTTTGGTAATCTGATAGGTGCTAAATTCCCAAAGGGTAGTGCGCCAGATAGCGAAAACCGCATAGGCAACTTGCTTGGCACAGATTCCTCTCATCGCCCTTGGGTTGTGGAAGAGTCAAACAATCGTGTACTTTCTATCCGCACTAAGGAGTGGAAGTATATTGAGCCAAACGATGGTTCGAAGATGATTCAATGGGGTCCGAAGATAGAAACAGGCAACGACCCTAATCCTCAGCTTTATCGAATCTCCGACAATCTATATGAGCAAGATAATGTTGCAGAATCTAATCCACAGGTGGTATTCGAGATGCAGAATATCTTGCGAAGAGTGAGATAAAACGAGATAGAGTGAGATAGAAAAAGAAATCATAAAATTACCAATATGAAGAAATGTAATTTATTAAAGAGATTATCGCAGCGCAGATTTTTTGCAGCAGCCATAGCATGGCTGTTGTTTGCTGCGCCTGTTATTGCCTCCGACATCTTGTTTAAAAAAGAAGTAGGCGAGTATCGTATTCCTGCTATCGTGGAATGTAAATCGGGCAAGCTGATAGCATTCTCCGACCATCGCTACGACGGTACAGATATCGGATGGGGACACCATATAGACATCGTATTAAAGGTAAGCTGCGATGGTGGCAAGACATGGAGCCAAGATGAGCTGATGGTGGCTAAAGGCGGTAGCAGAATAGAAACCGACTTTGATTGCGGTCATGGAGATGCTGCAGCTGTGGTAGATCGTAAGACTGGTGAGATTCTTATGATGTGTGCTTCGGGTGGTATCGGCTTTTGGGATTCAAACCGTGAGAATCCTATCAAGGTGGGCAGATACTACAGCAACGACGAGGGTAAGACTTGGAAAGGTGAAGAGGTTACACGCCAAATCTATGACCTTATGCCAGATATAAAAGGTGGATTTTTTACCAGCGGAAGAATATTGCAGAGCAGCAGAATAAAAGTGGGAAGCCATTATAGAATTTATTCGGTGTTTGCAACAGACAAAGGCAACCGTGTGCTATATAGCGACGACTTCGGTAAAAACTGGGGTGTGCTTGGTGCGCAGTCGAATGCTACAGAAGCAGCACCAAAGGGTGACGAGGCAAAGGTTGAAGAACTTCCTAATGGCGATATCTTGCTGAGTAGCCGTGTTAAGAGTGGCAGATATTTCAATATCTATAACTACGACAATGCCAAGGCTGCTACAGGCAAATGGGCAGAGGTAGTATTCTCTTCTGCCGAATGCAACGGTATCGCAGCAAGCGATAATGCTTGCAATGGCGAACTGGTGTTGGCTAAAGCTAAAAAGAACGGCAAGAAAACAAACCTTTTGTTGCAGAGTGTGCCTTTAGGACCTAAGCGCTCAAATGTGGCTATATTCTATAAGGAGATAAAGAATGCTGCCGACTATGCCAATCCTCAAACTATTGCCAAGGATTGGGAAGGATGCTTCAAGGTTAGCAATACCGACTCTGGGTATTCTACCATGATTCAAGACCGCAAGGGAAACATCTTATTCCTTATGGAAGAGAATTTCTTGGTAGACCATTACGACATAGTGTTCGATAAACTGACTATAAGTCAGATTACCGGCAATAAATACGAATAGCATTTTTTAGCTATCTTAAGCTATTTACATCATCAAATCGCTCATCACCATATCGCTCACATATAAGCCCTTGCGACTTAAGCTCAGACGATTGTCTGTTAGGGTTAATAAGCCTTGGGCGATATGGCGTTGAGCCTCGGTGAGTAGATGATGACGATATTTTTCTTCCAACCCATTGATGTCGATACCTTCCTTTGTTCTAAGGGCTGTTGTTATGAGGTCGTCGTAGTGGGTGTCGCTATCGATAACCTCACTCTCAGAAGGCAATATGCCATTGCTTATTGCCTCGATATATTTCTTTATGTTGTCTACGTTCCAACTTCTTGTTGCCTTGTTGTAGGAATGAGCCGAAGCACCTATGCCGAGGTAGGGAATGTCGTGCCAATAGCTGCTGTTGTGGCATGAGCGAAACGAGGTGCCATCGGCAGCTATGCGAGCAAAGTTGCTTATCTCGTAGTGGTCGTAGCCATTAGCGCTAAGGGTGTCTATCAATACATTATACATTTCAAGGCTCAGCTCTTCGTCAATCTCCTTCACCTTTCCTTGCTCAAGCATTCTGCCAAGAGTAGTTCCCTCTTCATACATCAAACTATAGGCAGATATATGCTCTGGCTTTAGGGCGAGAGCCTGACGGATATCGGAGCGCCAATCGTCGAGAGTTTCTTCAGGAAAACCAAACATAAGGTCGATGCTGATATTATGAATTCCAGCTTGGCGCAGAATGTCGACAGCACGTATAGCCTCGCTGGCATCATGGCGACGATGCAGAAACTTCAAACGATTATTGTCGAAAGTCTGCATGCCCATGCTCACACGGTTTACGGGCAAGCCACGCAGCAATTCAGTAGTAACATCGTCGGGATTACACTCCATAGTAATCTCGGCATTGGGGTCTACATCATACACCTTATATATATATAGGAACAGACGCTCGAGATTTTCGTGCGTAAGTTGCGATGGTGTGCCACCACCAAGATATATTGTTGAGATATGCTTATCCGCATCGGGCAAGGCAGCTCTAAGCTCCATCTCTCGGCATAGAGCATCTACATATTTATCTTGAAGCTCGGGCAGGGTGGTGGAGTAGAATCCGCAATAAATGCAGCGGCTTGCACAAAAGGGTATGTGAATGTATAATCCTGTCATAATGGTGCAAAATTACTAATAACTATTTGCAAAATACTAATAAGTGTAAAAATATTGCCATCTTTATGCTCTTTTTCTTGGTTGTGTCGCAAAAAAGTTCTAACTTAGACGGCAGAATTTGAGTTTTACTCTATTCTAACCTTTTACAGAACTATATTACTAACAACTTAAATCTTTTGATATGAGAGTATATCAGACTAATGAAATCAAAAACATTGCCCTTGTTGGCAGTGCGGGTTCAGGCAAGACCACTCTTGCCGAGAGTATGTTGTTTGAAGCAGGCATCATTAAGCGCCGTGGCACAGTGGAAGCCAAAAATACGGTTAGTGATTATTTCCCTGTAGAGCAGGAATATGGATATTCTGTATTCCCAACTGTATTCCATGCAGAATGGAATAATAAGAAACTCAACATCATCGACTGCCCAGGTTCTGATGACTTCGTGGGTGGTACCATCACAGCACTCAACGTAACAGATGAGGCTGTTATTCTTATCAACGGACAGTATGGTCCTGAGGTTGGTACTCAAAACCATTTCCGCTACACCGAGAAACTTAAGAAACCTGTAATCTTCCTTATCAATCAGCTTGATAGCGATAAGTGCGACTTTGACGCTATCATCGCAAGCATGCAGGAGATTTATGGTCCTAAGTGTGTTCAGATACAATATCCTATTTCTACAGGCCCTGGCTTCAATTCTTTGATCGACGTGCTGTTGATGAAGAAGTATTCATGGAAGCCTGAGGGTGGCGCTCCTATCATTGAGGATATCCCTGCAGAAGAAATGGACAAAGCCATGGAGCTCCACAAGGCTCTCGTTGAGGCTGCAGCCGAGAACGATGAGGGATTGATGGAGAAATTCTTCGAGGAGGAAGCTCTTTCCGAAGATGAACTTCGCGAGGGTATCCGCAAGGGTTTGGTTACACGCTCTATATTCCCAGTATTCTGCGTTTGCGCAGGCAAGGATATGGGTGTACGTCGCTTGATGGAATTCTTGGGCAATGTAGTTCCTTTCGTTAGCGAGATGCCTAAGTTGCACAACACTCGTGGCGAAGAGGTTACTCCTGATTCTAATGGTCCTGAGTCATTGTATTTCTTCAAGACTGGTATGGAGCCACATATCGGTGAGGTTTCTTACTTTAAGGTGATGAGTGGTAGCGTTAAGCCAGGCGACGACTTGTCGAATGCTGACCGTGGTTCTAAGGAGCGTATTGGTCAGATTTATGCTTGCGCTGGTGCTAACCGTATTCCTGTAGATCAGCTTTGCGCTGGCGATATCGGCTGTACTGTTAAGCTTAAGGACGTGAAGACAGGAAATACTCTCAACGGTAAGGATACAGAACAGCATTTCGACTTCATTAAATATCCTAACTCTAAATATTCTCGTTCTATCAAGGCTGTTAACTCTGCTGAAACAGAGAAGCTTATGGCTGCTATGCTGAAGATGCGCCAAGAAGATCCAACATGGGTAGTAGAGCAGTCTAAGGAGTTACGCCAGACTATCGTTCATGGTCAGGGCGAATTCCACCTTCGCACATTGAAGTGGCGTTTGGAGAACAACGAGAAGATTCAGGTGCAGTTTGGTGAACCAAAGATTCCTTATCGCGAAACTATCACAAAGATGGCTCGTGCCGAATATCGTCATAAGAAGCAGAGTGGTGGTGCCGGACAGTTTGGTGAAGTTCACCTTATCGTAGAGCCATACGCAGAGGGTATGCCAGACCCAACAACATATAAGTTTAATGGTCAGGAGTTCAAGATGAACATCAAGGGCCGTGAGGAAGTTAACCTCGAGTGGGGTGGCAAGTTGGTATTCATCAACTCTGTAGTAGGTGGTGCTATCGATGCTCGCTTCATGCCTGCTATCCTCAAGGGTATCATGGAGCGCATGGAGTCTGGTCCGTTGACAGGTAGCTACGCTCGCGACGTACGAGTTATCGTTTATGACGGTAAGATGCACCCAGTAGACTCTAACGAACTCTCGTTCATGCTCGCAGCTCGTCATGCCTTCTCAGAGGCATTCAAGAATGCAGGTCCTAAGATTCTCGAGCCTATCTATGACCTCGAGGTTTATGTACCTTCTGACTTCATGGGCGATGTGATGAGCGACCTTCAGGGACGTCGTGCCCTCATCATGGGTATGGACTCTGAGGCTGGTTATCAGAAGCTTCAGGCTAAGATTCCATTGAAGGAACTCTCTAACTATAGTATTGCATTGAGTTCATTGACTGGTGGCCGTGCTTCATTTACAACAAAGTTCGCAAGCTACGAACTTGTTCCTAACGATATCCAACAGCAGCTCATCGATGCTCACGCTTCTGAGGAAGAGGAATAAAATATAAGTGAAGAGTGAAGAATTTAAGTGAAGAGTGAAGAACGAAGAGTGAAGAATCTAATGGTTTATAAAACTATTTAATTCTTAGCCTTCCCCTTCACCCTCCACTTTCACTCTTCACTTTTCACTTTTATTATTTACCTCACAAACTATTTAATTCTTCACTCTTCGTGATTCACTTAAATTCTTCACTCTTCACTCTTCACTTTTCGTTTAAATTATGGTAGACAACTTTTATAATTGGTTTATGATGCTCCCAGCCTTGGAACAGGTGTTTTGGGTTTGCGCAATGATTAGCTCATTCTTTTTTGTAATTCAACTCTTACTTACGCTCATCGGAATGGACTCAAGTGATGTTTGTGTCGACTTTGATGGTCCCGACACAATGGATCTTGGCGGAGGAGTTTCGCTCTTTACAGTTCGTGCCTTCGTTAATTTCCTCTTGGGTTTTGGCTGGGGTGGTCTCAGCGTATGCCAACTCACTCGCAATGTCTTAGTAATAGTTCTTGTAGCTTTGGCTACAGGAGTTTTGTTTGTGTGGGTGATAAGGCTCCTTTATAAGAATGTTCGCCATCTTGAATATAATGCCGCTTTCAATATTGAAGAATGCGTAGGCAAAACAGCCACCGTATATCTTCGTATTCCTGCCAATAATGTAGGAGTAGGCAAGGTGCAGATTAGCGTGCGTGGTTCTGTGCACGAAATAGATGCCTGCAGCGATGGAGAATTTATTCCTACAGGTGCCAAGGTGCGCATTTTGGAGGTTATTGACAAGGATATATTAAAAGTAGAAAAACTAAATAAATAATAATATTATGATTGAATCTGTTTATGTGATTTTAGCTTTGGTGGTGCTTGTTGTGGGCACTCTCCTTGCTTTAATTAATCGTTATCGCCGTTGTCCATCAGACAAGATTTTGGTTATCTATGGTGGACGAAAGTCTAAATCGTCGGCAAAGTGTGTGCATGGTGGTGGTGCCTTCGTGTGGCCTATCATAGAAGACTATCAGTATCTTAGTCTTACACCTATTTCTATAGATGCCAACCTTACCAATGCACTTTCTAAGCAGAATATCCGTGTGGATGTGCCTTGCCGATTTACCGTTGGTGTTTCTACCGAGCCTGATAGCATGGCTGCCGCCGCTGAGCGTTTGCTTGGTCTTAGTGCTGGCCAGATTCAGGAGTTGGCTCGCGATATTCTCTTTGGTCAGCTTCGTCTTGTTATTGCTACAATGAGCATCGAGGAGTTGAATTCCGACCGCGATAAGTTCCTTGAGAGTATCTCTGCCAATGTAGAGGTAGAGTTGAAGAAGATTGGTTTGCGACTCATCAACGTCAATGTTACCGATATCAAGGACGAATCGGGATACATCGAGGCTCTTGGTCGTGAGGCTGCCGCTAAGGCTATCAATGAGGCTAAGGTGCGTGTGGCTGAGCAAGATAAGATAGGTGAAATTGGTAAGGCAGAAGCCGACCGTGAAACTCGCGTTCGTACTGCTGAGGCTAATGCCGAGGCTGTGAAGGGTGAGAACGAGGCTAAGGTTGCCATCGCTGCTTCCGAGGCTTACCGTCGTGAGCGTGAGGCTGAGGCTCAGCGCAAGGCTATAGCATCAGAGAAGGTGCAAGAGGCTAAGGCTTTGGAAGAGGCTTATGCTGCACAGAAGATTGCCGAGGAGGCTCGTGCAGAGCGTGAGCGTTCTACTCAGAATGCCAACATCCTTGTGCCACAAGAGATAGAGAAGCGCCGTCGTATCATCGAGGCTGAAGCTGAGGCTGAGAAGGTTCGCGTAAATGCTAAAGGTGAGGCTGATGCTACATTCGCTAAGATGGAAGCAGAGGCTAAGGGTCTTTATGAGGTGCTCACCAAGCAGGCTTCGGGTTATAAGGAGATGGTGCTTGCAGCAGGTGGCGATGCCAACAAGGCTTATATGCTGTTGTTGCTCGAGAAGTTGCCTGAACTCGTTAAGACTCAGGTGGAGGCTGTCAAGGGTATCAATATCGACCACGTTACTGTTTGGGATGGTGGCAACTCAGCCGATGGCAAGGGTTCTACTGCCAACTTCGTTTCAGGCTTGATGAAATCTGTTCCTCCTCTCCAAGAGCTCTTCGATATGGCAGGACTTAAGCTCCCTGAGTATTTGGCTAAGGAGCAAGAAAAGAAAGAAGAGAAGAACGAAGAGTGAAGAATTAAATAGTGAATAATAGAATAAAAAGGTGGCGCATATCAATAATGATAAAGCGCCACCTTTTTCTATTTACTATTTTATACCCTCTCTTATGTTTCTCTTTTCTGTATTTACTTAAATATATCTAACTAAAATCTATTAAAAGTGTTAATATTGGCGAATAAGGTGCATTTTGTTAACGTTGAAATGTTAATCAATTAAGATAATAACTATCTTTGCGACATGAAGAAGAAAACGATATGGATTATAGCCATAATAATGGGACTGTCGTTTGTGGTTCTGCTCGGACTGCAGCTCACATACATCCAGGAAATGGCTAATATGAAAAAGGAACAGTTCGACGAGTCGGTGAACCGTGCGCTGTACCAAGCTTCAAGAAACTTGGAGTTGAACCAAACTCTTAAGTACTTGGAGAAGGATGTCAACGAAACTGAGCGCAAAGCCTTTAAGCGCGACTCTGTGGGCACACGTAGTGGCGATTTAGACGATGGCACCGTTCAGCATTCGCACCAATATTCGGTGATAGGCAAGGATGGCACCATATACTCTTCGTTCGAGCTAAAGACTATTGCCACACGACCTTCGCAGATGCCTAAGGCAATGATATTGCGATCAGACCGCAATTCTATTTCTGAGGCAAGCAAGTCGCTACAGGAGATAGTGAAGAATAGATATGTATACCAGAAAGCGCTACTTGACGAGGTTGTTTACAACATCCTCTACCAGGCTTCTGAGAAACCATTGAAGGAACGCATCAACTTCCGACTCCTCGACCAAGATATCAAGGCAGAGCTGATGAACAATGGTATCAATATTCCATATCACTTCACCGTAACCACCCAAGACGGTCGCGAGGTTTACCGCTGTCCTGACTATACTGGCGATGGCATAGAATATACCTACTCGCAGGTGCTCTTCCGCAACGACCCTGCCAACAAGATGGGAGTAGTGAAGATTCACTTCCCCGACATGAGTAGCTATATCTATTCAAGCATCCGCTTCATGATACCTTCTGTGGTGTTCACATTGGTGCTGCTCGTAACCTTTATCTTCACCATCGTGGTGATATTCCGCCAAAAGAGATATTCGGAGATAAAGAACGACTTCATAAACAATATGACCCACGAGCTCAAGACTCCTATCGCCAGCATCTCGCTTGCTGCTCAGATGCTCAATGACAAGAGCGTGACAAAGAGCGAGAAGATGATGGAACACCTCGGAGGTGTAATCAACGACGAGACAAAGCGACTGAGATTCCTCGTAGAGAAGGTGTTGCAGATGTCGATGTTTGACAAGAAGAAGGCGGTATTCAAGAAAAAGGAACTCGACCTCAACGAGATGGTGGAGAATACAGCAAAGTCGTTCTCGCTCAGAGTGGAGCATACTGGCGGTAAGATATATACCGAGATTGAGGCTATCGACTCTACGATGTATGTCGACGAGATGCACTTCCAGAATGTCATCTTCAACCTCATGGACAACGCCGTGAAATATCGCAAGATGGATAAGCCACTCGATATTTATCTTCGCACATGGAACGACGACGAGCATCTTTACCTCTCTATCCGCGACACAGGATTGGGTATAAAGAAGGAGAACCTAAAGAAGATATTCGATAAGTTCTACCGCGTGCATACTGGAAATGTCCACGATGCCAAGGGCTTCGGTCTCGGCTTGGCTTACGTCCACAAGGTTGTCGACCTTCACGATGGCGAGATAAAGGTAGAGAGCGAATATGGCAAGGGTACCACTTTCACCATCAAGCTACCTGTTATAAAAGGGTAGCCATCGTAATCAAATGAAAGAAACCAAATAAAAAGGAATTAAATAACGAAATAATTAATAAATAAAAAAATACAACTATGGAAGAGAATTTGAAAATCTTGTTGTGCGAGGATGATGAAAACCTCGGCATGTTGCTCCGTGAATATCTTCAGGCTAAGGGCTATGAGGCTGTGCTTTGTCCTGATGGCGAAGCTGGTTACAGAGAATTCCAAAAGACAAAGTTTGATATCTGCGTGCTCGACGTGATGATGCCTAAGAAGGATGGTTTCTCGCTCGCACAGGATATTCGCCAGCAGAATGCTGAGTTGCCAATCATCTTCCTCACCGCTAAGACATTGAAGGAAGATATCCTTGAAGGTTTCAAGATTGGTGCCGACGACTATATCACCAAACCTTTCTCTATGGAAGAGCTTGTGATGCGTATCGAGGCTATCCTCAGACGAGTAAAAGGTAAGAAGACTCGCGAGAATACTATCTATCATATAGGTCGCTTCACTTTCGATACTCAGAAGCAGCTCCTCTCTATCGGAGATAAGCAGACTAAGCTCACCACAAAGGAGAATGAGCTCCTCGCTCTGCTCTGCGCTCATGCCAACGAAATATTGCAGCGCGACTATGCTTTGAAGACTATCTGGATTGACGACAACTACTTCAACGCTCGCTCTATGGATGTTTACATCACCAAGCTTCGTAAGCACCTCAAGGAGGATGATCAGATTGAAATCATCAACATCCACGGTCGTGGCTACAAGCTCATCACACCAGAAGAAGAATAAAACATTTTACTATAAAAATAGCCAACCCTTCCACCTCGGAGGGGCTGGCTTTATTTCATTATACAGCATGACAAGAAAAGAGCGCTACACCTTCATCCTTGATTATTTTGGCAAGAAAATGCCCGTTGTTACCACAGAGCTAAATTTCGGCAACGCCTTCCAGTTGCTCGTTGCTACTATGCTTAGTGCGCAATGCACCGACGCTCGTGTAAACATGGTAACGCCAGCCCTCTTTGCCCGCTATCCTAATGCCGCAGAAATGGCGAAGGCAGAAGTGGGGGAAGTATTGGAATATGTGAAGAGCGTTAGCTATCCTAATGCCAAAGCTAAGCATTTGGTAGAAATGGCGCAGATGCTCACCGATGCTTATGGTGGCGAGATGCCCGATAGTATTGACGAGCTTACAAAGCTCCCTGGTGTAGGCAGAAAAACAGCCAACGTGATGCTTGCTGTATGGTTTGAGAAACCTGCTATGGCTGTAGACACTCATGTGTTTAGAGTGAGCCATAGGTTAGGGCTTGTTTCCGATTCCGACAACACTCCGCAGAAGGTGGAAACAACATTGATGAAGAATATCCCACCCTCGCTTGCCAGTCGCGCCCACCATTGGCTACTATTGCATGGACGATATGTATGCAAGAGCCAAAAGCCTAAATGCGATGAATGCGAACTAAAGGCTGTATGCAAACATCCTAATCCTAAGTCCTAACTTCATTACTTCCATTTAATTTTTCACTCTTCACTCTTCACTCTTCACTCTTCACTAAAAATGCTTTCCCTACTATTAGCCTCTTTCCTAACCCTCGTAGAACTTAACTGCGAGAATCTCTTCGACTGCCACCACGACAGCCTAAAACAAGACTATGCTTTTCTGCCCGATGGCACATACCATTGGACACCTAATAAATATTGGAAGAAGCTAAACAACATAGGGCAGACAATATTATCGTGTAGCGATTCTACCACGCTGATGGTGCCCGACATCGTAGCCCTAACCGAAGTAGAAAACGACTCCGTGATGCGTGACCTTACTAAGCGTTCGCTATTGCGAAATGCAAAATACGAATATATCATGACCTCTTCGCCCGACATTCGAGGCATTGATGTGGTGCTGATGTATTCGCCAGCAGCTTTTCATCCTCTTTTTCATGCCTCCATACCTGTACCTATGCCTGAGGGCTCACGTCCTACGCGCGATATATTGTATGTAAAGGGCGAAACTCATGCCATAAATAGCTTGCACCTCTTTGTTGTGCATGCGCCAAGTAGGGCAGGAGGCGAACTAAGAACAAGGAAATTTCGTATGCTCGTGGCTGAGAAGGTGTGCCATGTCATAGACTCCATCAATAATGCCGATAAGGATGCCCACATCGTTGTCGTGGGCGACTTCAACGACTATGCCAAGGATGCTTCGCTAAAATATTTCAGCAACCATGGTATGACAAACATTTCAGCCTCGGCAAAAGGCAGTAATGGCGCTAAGGGCACTTATAGATATCAGGGAGAGTGGGGAAGTCTTGACCACATATTGATAAATGACAATATGCTGAAAAGACGATTGTCGTGCCGCATCAACGATGCACCATTCCTCACAGAGGAAGATGCAAAGTTTGGCGGACGTAAGCCACGCCGCAACTTTGTTGGCCCATCATGGCGCAATGGCTATAGCGACCATCTGCCATTAGTAGCGGTATTTAGCCATTAAAGCATTATTAAGCCATTAATGGCAGAATTCCTTAGTTGCGGTATTGGCTTTTTAGTTTGTTGTATCTTGTGCCCACTTGGTGTTTCTCCATCCGCGCTCAGCCACAGGGTTGATGCTTGGGGCAGAAGTTGTTAGACCAGAGAATTCGTTTACTGTGATGTATGTCGGACCTTGATAATAATAAAGGTACGAATACAGTTTTTCTGTCGATTTCTTATATTTCACAACCTTATCAAGCTGCTTTGTAAACTTAGTTTTCAAAGCCTCGTCTTGGCAAAGATTGTCTACATAGCTGCCAAGGTCGTAGAACATGGCGGTATTGAAACCATCAAGCACCTGCACACTATCCCGCAGCGAAGCGTCGAAAGAATAAGAAGCATTTATCTCCTTCATAATCTTTGCCAAGTCGTCCATTTGTCGGCAGTCGATGGCTGCAATCGAACCATAAGGATAAGAATATGAAGAAAAGAAATTATAGTAGGTATTCACCATCTGACTATAGTCGGGAGTAGCCGAAGCCAATGAGCTCCACATAGCTTTATATGGCATACCCACAGCCATAATCTCGCTCGTTGATGCCACCATAAAGTTTGTCACATCCTTCATCTCGTAGGCTGTCTCCACGTTTGCCATATAGCAGTTGTCGAACAATATGTATTGCATCTTGGTGTTAGTCTGCTTTATAGCTTCCGAAAGGGTACTGATGTCGATACGATATTCTTCTAACCCAGAGCCTACAGCACCTAAGAATCTTGTCAGAGGATAGTTGCCTATCTTGCCTTGCGCATACTGCATGCCATAGGCTTTAGCCATGTTAGGATAATCCAGCCAATCATTTTTGCCCGTCCATCCTGTGCCGTGGCAACCAATAATCATAGCATAGTTCAAAGCATTAGAGCGCTCCTTCACCTTATTTATTATAGTGGCTATGCCCTCGGCTGTGGTGCAGTCTTTAGAGTTGTAAGACTGTATGGTGTCGTTTTTGCAAACGCTATTCTTATATATGATTTCGTATAGATAGGCTTTGCTACTGTTGCTTGCTGCAGCCACAAAGAGTCGAGTGTTTTTGAGTCCCTTCTGAGCCTTTATGCCAGCTTTTATGCTGTCGAGATTAGCCATCAGCGATTGGTGCAAACTATTGTCGCTCCAAGGCATAAACACCAATATCGACTGCTGCGTATAACCAGTTTCTTCCTGCTCATCTTTATCTGAGCAGGATGAAAATATGGTAGTCATAGCCATCATCATAGCGATGGCTATGAAAGATAGTCGGTTGTGCATACTTTTATTTCTTGAGTTCTGCGATAGTCTCTTTCAAGGCTGCAATCTTCTCCTCAGAGTCGCTCTTCTTCTTGCGCTCAAGAGCCACAACAGCCTCAGGAGCGTTAGCCACGAACTTCTCGTTAGATAGCTTCTTGTTGATGCCAGCCAAGAATCCCTCAAGGTGCTTGAGCTGAGCCTCTGCCTTTTCGATTTCAGCAGCCACATCAATCTTGTCGCCAAGTGGTACGGCATATTCTGTTGTGCCAACCATGAATGCTGATGCTGTGCCGCCCTTTTCGCTAACCACAGCAATCTCGTCGAGATTAGCCATCTTTGCCAATACGCAGTTGTAAGCCTCAAGCTCGTTTGCACCTACAATCTGCAACTTCAAAGCCTCGCGTGGCGAGATGTTCTTCTGGTTGCGGATAGTGCGCACGCCACCGATAATCTGTTTCAGCAGTTCGATGTTTGCTGTCAGTGCCTGCTCGTCGGCAGTAGGAGCCTCGAGTTCCAACTTGTCGCTCATGATAGACTCGCCATCCTTGCGCTCGTAGATGTTCTGCCACAACTCTTCGGTGATGAAAGGCATGAATGGGTGGAGCATCTTAAGCAATGTCTCGAAGAAGCGGAGAGTAGCATCGTATGACGCCTTGTCCATAGGCTTCTGATATTCAGGCTTCACCATCTCGAGATACCAAGATGAGAACTCATCCCAGAACAAGCGATATACTGCCATCAAGGCCTCGGAGATACGATACTTCTTAAACAAGTCGTTGACCTCAGTATTCACCTCCTTCAATTTAGCCTCAAACCACTTCACAGCCACCTTGTTAGCCTCAGGCTGCTCGATGTCGGCAGTCTCCCATCCCTTAACCAGGCGGAAGGCATTCCATATCTTGTTGTTGAAGTTACGTCCCTGCTCGCAAAGGCTCTCGTCGAAGAGGATGTCGTTGCCTGCAGGAGCCGAGAGCATCATACCCATACGTACGCCGTCGGCACCAAACTTCTCGATAAGTTCGATTGGGTCAGGCGAGTTGCCGAGCGATTTCGACATCTTGCGACCAAGCTTATCGCGCACGATACCTGTGAAGTATACATTCTTGAATGGGAATTTGCCCATGTATTCCTCGCCAGCCATAATCATACGTGCCACCCAGAAGAAGATGATATCCGGACCAGTCACCAAGTCGCTTGTTGGATAATAATAGTTTATCTCCTCGTTGCCAGGGTTGTTGATACCGTCGAAGAGCGAGATAGGCCACAACCATGATGAGAACCATGTGTCGAGAGCATCCTCGTCTTGCTTCAAGTCTTCGAGCTTCATGTCAGCCTTGCCAGACTTCTGCTGTGCAAGCTTCAAAGCCTCTTCTGCAGTCTCTGCCACTACGAAGTCGTTTTCGCCCTCGCCATAGAAGTAGGCTGGAATACGATGACCCCACCATAGCTGACGCGAGATACACCAGTCCTGAATGTTGTCGAGCCAGTTCTTGTATGTGGTCTTGTATTTTGCAGGATAGAAGTTCATTTCGCCATCCATTACAGGAGGCAAAGCGATGTCGGCAAAGTGCTGCATCTTGAGGAACCATTGCAACGAGAGGCGTGGCTCGATTACGGTGTCAGGATTACGCTCCGAATAGCCCACCTTGTTGTTATAGTCTTCCACGCGCTCCATCAATCCTGCAGCCTCAAGATCCTTTGTAATAACCTTGCGGCATTCGAAACGGTCCATGCCTACATATAGTGGCGACTGCTCCGAGATAGTACCGTCGGCATTAAAGATGTCGATAGTCTCAAGGTTATGAGTCTTGCCGAGCATGTAGTCGTTGGTGTCGTGGGCTGGAGTAACCTTCAAACATCCAGTACCAAACTCTACGTCTACATAGCGGTCTTCGATAACAGGAATCACTCTGTTTACCAATGGCACGATAACTTTCTTGCCCTTCAACCATTGGTTCTTTGGGTCCTTAGGGTTGATACACATAGCGGTATCGCCCATGATAGTCTCAGGACGAGTTGTAGCCACTACAGCATAATATCCCTTTTCATCCTTGTGGATGATGTTGCCCTCAGCCTTCAGCGCCTCCTCGTTGTCGAGGGCTGTAAGTCCGTCAACATAATATTTCAGATGATATAGCTTCGACTGCTCGTCTTTGTAAACCACCTCTTCGTTGCTCAAAGCGGTCTGTGCCTTTGGATCCCAGTTTACCATGCGCAAGCCACGATAAATGAGTCCCTTGTTGTATAGGTCTACAAACACTTTGATAACGCTCTCCGAACGCTTCTCGTCCATGGTAAAGGCTGTGCGGTCCCAGTCGCACGAAGCACCCAAACGGCGCAACTGCTTCAGGATGATGCCACCATGCTCGTGAGTCCAGTCCCAAGCGTGCTTCAAGAATTCCTCACGGCTCAAGTCGTGCTTCTTGATGCCCTGCTCAGCCAAACGCTTCACCACCTTAGCCTCGGTAGCGATAGATGCGTGGTCGGTACCTGGCACCCAGCATGCGTTCTTGCCCTCCATGCGTGCACGGCGCACAAGGATATCCTGAATAGTGTTGTTGAGCATGTGTCCCATGTGCAACACACCAGTTACGTTTGGTGGAGGTATTACTATAGTGTATGGTTCTCTACCGTCTGGCTTGCTGCTGAAAAGTTTGTTGTCAAGCCAGTACTGATACCATTTCGACTCCACAGCTTGTGGGTCGTATTTGCTTGCTAATTCCATATTGTTATTTGTTTTACTTGTTTTCTTATTATAAAATCGGTGCAAAATTACGAAATTTTCGCCTAAAACCATTAACTTTGCACAAATAAATAGGGGTAAGGCTCAATAATGGACAAACTATAGCCACAACTCTACAAAAATCATATCATAATGCATACACGTGAAGAAAAACTAAAGGCTTTTGGCAGAATGCTCGATGTGGTAGACACTCTGCGCGAAAAATGTCCTTGGGATCGCAAGCAAACCAACGAGTCGTTGCGACCAAACACCATCGAAGAGGTGTTTGAACTTGCCGATGCCATTTCAAAATCTGATACCCACAACATCTGCAAGGAGCTTGGCGATGTGCTGCTCCATATCAGCTTCTATTCTCGCATAGGTTCCGAGACTGGCGATTTCGACATTGCCGATGTCTGCAATGCCCTTGTCGACAAGCTGATATTCCGTCATCCGCACGTATACCATCCTTCGCAGATTGGCGCTCCCGACCCTAAGCCATTGCCTTATGGCGAAGATAAGGCTGAGAATGCTGATGGCGAAGAGGTGAAAACGGCTCAGCAGGTGATACAAAACTGGGAACAGCTGAAGCTGAAAGAGAAGGATGGCAACAAGACCGTACTCTCGGGTGTGCCTAATGCGCTACCTTCGCTCATCAAAGCTTATCGCATACAGGACAAGGCTCGCAACGTGGGCTTCGATTGGGAAGACAAGGGCGACGTCTGGGCAAAGGTGCGTGAAGAACTTGGCGAACTGGAAACAGAACTTCGCAACGAAGACCGCGACCGCTCTGAGGCTGAGCTTGGCGACTTCATATTCAGCGTGGTAAATGCTGCACGCCTATATAAGCTCAATCCTGACAACGCTCTTGAGCGCACCAACCAAAAGTTCACTCGACGCTTCAACTATATCGAGGCTAAAGCTAAGGCTGCTGGTCGCAACATCAAAGACCTGACCTTGGGCGAAATGGATCAGCTTTGGAACGAGGCTAAAGCGCAGGAGTAGAGTCCTTCCGACTTAGTCCCCCCGATGACTAAAATGTAAACCCCTAAAAATATGAAATATATGAAGAAAACAATAACACGTTTATCATCATTGTCTGTTGTGGCTTTGATGCTATTTGCAGCCTGCGACTCACGCCATGCTGCACAGCCTGCCGACTCTGATGCCGACACCACTATCACAGAGGCTATTGCCGACAGCTCAGTATATGGCATTGTGGGCGAGGGTACAGCCATGCACACCCTTGAGGTTATTACCGACGTTGGCGACACGCTCGAATTTGTGCTTGCTGATGCCGATACTGATGTGCCTACAGTTCTTGGTGGTCTTTTGGCTGGCGACCGTGTGGCAGTAGTTTCCCACAAGGCTGATGGCGAACAGGTGGCTGACAAGGTTGTCAACATCACATCGCTTTTGGGCAAATGGACCAGCATCGACAAGAGTTTCGAAATTCGCGAAGGAGGCATCGTGGAGTCGACTGTAAAAGCTGAAACAAATCCATGGACATCGTGGAAACTCAACAATGGCAACATCATCCTTAACTCCGACACTTTCCAGATTGATGTGCTCGGTCCCGACTCTCTATGCCTGGAGACCGCCGACGGCATCTTCGCTTACAAGAGACAACAATAACAGACCATGGAACCATTCAGAGTTTATATCCTCGGTTGCGGTAGCGCCACACCAACATTGAAACATAACTGTTCGTCGCAGATAGTAGAAGTCCGCGGCAAATGCTTCATGGTAGATTGTGGCGAGGGCACCCAAATGCAGTTGCGCTTGTCGCGTATCAAGTTCACACGCCTCAGCGCCGTCTTCATCTCCCATCTG
This sequence comes from uncultured Prevotella sp., assembly GCA_934254985.1. GTDB lineage: Bacteria > Bacteroidota > Bacteroidia > Bacteroidales > Bacteroidaceae > Prevotella. Next base: position 41,753 of record CAKQMS010000026.1, read on the forward strand.
CATGGCGACCATTGCTTTGGTCTCATTGGCTTAATCTCCACCTTTGGCATGCTTGGTCGCACAGCACCTTTGCATATCTATGCTCCTGCAGGTTTCGAGCCTATGCTCAATGCCATGCTCGAAATGTTTTGTCAGGGACTGGAATACGAGGTGGTGTTTCATGGCGTAGACACCACGCAGAATAAAGTTATCTACGAAGACCGCAGCCTGACTATCGAAACCATACCGCTGTCGCATCGCATAGCATGTTGCGGATTCCTGTTCCGTGAAAAACCTGGCAACAGGCATATCAATCGCGAAATGGTGGACTTCTATCATGTGCCTTTGTCGCAGCTCAACAATATCCGTGCGGGAGCCTCGTGGACAACCGAAGAGGGCGACGTTATTCCAAACGAGCGTCTCACATTCCCTGCCGACCCTGTGCGCAGCTACGCCTATTGTTCCGACACCCGCTATATGGCGCAGCTATACAAGCTTGTCGAGAATGTCACCTTATTATACCACGAAGCCACCTACGCTTCCGATTCCGAAGATCGTGCTCGTCTCTACTATCATTCCACGGCTGCTCAGGCTGCCCGTGTGGCTCGAGATGCTCATGTCCAGACCCTCATGCTCGGACATTTCTCGTCGCGCTACGAGAATGAGAAAATTCTGTTGGCCGAGGCTCAAGCCATTTTCCCTTGCACCATCCTCGCCAACGAAAAACTCTCGGTGGAGTTGTAATCCGACAGTTCGTTGTGTTTCGTGCGACTATTCGCTCCTGCAGTTTCGATTATTCGCATGTGCTTTTTCGATTACTCGCGTGGCGCCTTTCGGGTAGTCGCATAAGCTTGTGCGCCTTATCGGCTTTTTAGGACTTTGTGTGCAGTTGTTGCTGCGCTATTTGCTGTGAGAATTAATAATTGCTTGTGGCTCGTTGTATTTCTGATGCGAAGTTACAACATTCGGATAGTCTGTCTTTTCCTGAATAAGGTTGACTCTATTTTACCTCTTTAATTTAACATTTCAAATTCCGTACTGATTTAGTTG
>CAKQMS010000027.1 GCA_934254985.1 uncultured Prevotella sp.
CGTAACCCAGGGCGATGCCCTGGGCTATGCGCTTGTTGGGCTTTCAGCCCGTCCCTGCCTAAATCCGAAACTTTAGTGTAATTATAGCTATGTATTAGCGATATGTTTGACAAAAAGGTATGTTTTATATGAAAAAAGTGGCTTTTTGTTTTGTGGTTTTATTTATTTTGCATAATTTTGCAGCATTAATAATAAAATAACAACCTTAAAGCAATTAGCTTATGAACAAGAAAAGACTATTAAGCATGTTGTTTGTCTCTACATTAGCTTTCGGAAGCATGTCTGCCCAAACAAGTATGGTAGCATACGCTGATGATGGCAAATACTGGACATTCGACATCAACAAGGTCGAGAAAGTGACATTTGAAAGCAAGTCGTTGGCTATCTATACAGATAGACGCAATGCTATCGACTTGAACAAAATTCAGAGTATCAAGTTCGTCGACCAGGCAACAGCAATCAAACCTCAAGTTTCTACTCTCGGTGGCAACCTCTCTCTCCTACGCCGTGGCAACATTGTTAGCGTAAAGGGATGGGACAGCAGCAAGACTGCTACTGTGGCTATCTATAGCGCAAACGGTCAGATTGTTGACCAGCGCAAGGGATGGAATGGTGCTGATATCGACTTGAGCAACCTCGGTCGTGGAGTGTACATTCTTAAAGTAAACAACAAAACATTAAAATTGACATTATAATATTATGAAGAAGTTTTTTACACTTATACTTTGTGCCGTAGCTTGTCTTTCAGTATATGCACAGAATACAGACTTTAACCGTTTGGTTATCCGCGATAAGGGTGGATATATTCATCCATACGCTATCAACAACCTCGATAGCATGTTCTTCCATCAAATCGATGGCCGTGTAGCTGCTGACATCGAAATTAAGGATGTTGCTATCAAAAAAGATGAAAATACTAAGGATTCTGTCACTCTCGCCGTTACTCGTTCAGAGAGCTGTAAATCTTACAAGATAACATGTGTTACTAAGCCTATTGCTGACGTTTTGACTAACGATGCTGCATGCGCAGGTTATTTTGATCAGATTAAGTCTAATGTCTACAATCAGGATTTTACAAATGCGGGCTTGACAGGTTTCGATTTCGCATTCCAACCTAAGACCGAGTATGCAATCATCACTTTGGGCTACGATGAAATCGGAACTCCTTGCGAAATGGTAAAGGCTTATTTCACAACTCCTGCTCTCCCTATTAAGGGTAACCCAGAGGTAAAGTATGAAGTTGCCGATGTTCAACCATTTTCTATTAGCATGACCTTCAAGCCAAACAGCGATGTTGGCGGTTATGCTGTTACTTTGTTTGGTAAGGGAGAGGCTGAACAGCAGTTCAAAATGTGGGCTGCAAGATTTGGCTTTGCAAACATCGGCGAAATGGTTTATGCATTTGGCTACAAGGGCGTAGCTGGCAAAGACACTACATTCGTTTGGAAAGATGAGACACCTAACACAGAATACGAAATCTATGTTCAGCCTTGGGATAAGAATGGTACTTTGACCGACTATTTCATGATTCCTGTAACAACAGCTAAGCTTGGCGGTGAAGGTGTTGCTGAGTCTACTATCGCATTTGGTGATTTTAAGAAGGATAAAAATACTGATCAATGGTATCAGGAGGTTGTTGTAACAGAAAACGACCAGTGCGCATGTCACTTTGTAAATCTCTATACCGAAGAAGAGTGGAGCGTAGGTGAAGACTCTATCAAGCGTGCTATCATTAATATCTGTAATAATCCATTCTATAAGCCTATTGTCTATGGAAGTGAGACTGCTTACATTTATGCAAATCCTGAAACTACATACTATGCCGCTGTATGGTCTCAGAATGCGAATGGCGAGTGGGGTCCATTGGTATCTAAGAAGTTCACTACTCCTAAGGTTTCTGACGAGCTTAGCAAGCGTCACAACATGAAGGCTGCTACTCGCGTAGTAGAAAACAAGGTTGCTAAGTCTGCAAATGGTCCTGTATTTACTTTGGACGACCTTAAGAAGTTTATGACTGTTAAGGGTGGACTTAAACTAACAGGCAAATAAATCTCGTAGGAGACTATCTCCTGAATAATTCAGCAATACAAACATATATTTAGGGCTAAGAATTTCATTCGGAATTCTTAGCCCTTTTTCTGTGTACACTCAGCAAATATTCAAGCCTTCTCTATAATGCGCGTATGTACATTATTTATATAAGTGATGATGTGCAAAAAATAAGTGTATTTTTGGCTCATCAAGAAAACTATGGGGGTTCACACAGTAAGTCGTGGGTTTCAAATAATAGGACCCTCTCATAATGGTTCGTTAACTAATTTTTTTTTAAATTTGCGATGCATTAAGCAAAATTTATGCGTCAAACTGCCGTAAAGATATGAATGGGTGATTATGATCAACTTAAACGAATTACAACCTTCTGTCCACGGTACGTCACGAGCAAAAAAGAGTGAACAATGTTTATACGTTTAATTTAATTTTCAACTAAAATGAGAAAGAAAGTTTTTAGTGCACTGCTCTTCGGAACTCTCGCTGTAGTTTCGACGGGTTCTCTCGTTTCTTGTAAAGATTACGATGACGACATCACTAACTTACAGAATCAGATTAACGAACTTAACACTTTGGTTAAGACTATCCAAGGCCAGATTGAAAAGGGCGCTATCTTGACTGCTGTAACTCCTACAGCTAATGGTGTTACTGTTGAATTGAGTAACGGTAAAACCTATGACATCACTAATGGTCAGAAGGGTGATGCTGGTGTTGACGGTACTGTATGGAAGATCGGTGAAAACGGAAACTGGTGGAGTTCTACCGCTGGAGCTGCTTTCGTAGACACTGGTATGGCTGCTCAAGGCGCTAAGGGCGACAAGGGCGACAAGGGTGATAAAGGCGACAAGGGTGACACTGGCGCTGCTGGTGCTGCTGGTGCTGCTGGTGCTGCAGGCGCAACTGGTGCTACAGGTGCTAATGGTAAGGATGGTAAGTACTATGTTCCAAATGAGCAAACCGGTACATTCTGGGTTTACAACGATGGCGACAAGGCTGCTTACGACTCAAAAATCTCTTATGTTGCAGCTGCAACTGTTTCTGCAGTTTGGGAAAAAGACAAGCTTACAATTAACAATGTAGAAGGCGCTACTGATAAGAAGGTTGTTATCAACTTGACAACTGAATTGAAGTCGCTTGTGTTCAGCCCTGACTTCTACTATGGTGGTATCGAGGCTTTGGATGTTGCTTCATTCAAGTATATGCCATTGAAGTTGAAAGCTGTTAATGCTAATGCAGACAATGCTGCTGATGCTCCTACTAATGCAGCTACCGAGTACTTTACTTATGCTCCTGAGTTGAATGCTACTTATTTCTTGAATCCTTCTAACGCTAAGATTAATACCGAGGATCTTAAGAAGTATAAGTTCCTTCCTTATGACAAGGAGTATTCTCGTGCTATTGCAAGCACCGACTTTACTGTAACTAAGGCTGAGGAGAAAAATGGTCAGGTTACTGTTTATGCAAGCTACAATGGTGAGGAAATCAAGAAGTTGTCTGACAACAAGGTTACTGTTATCGCATTGCAGTATACAGGTGATGACAATGTTGTAACTTCTGACTTCGCTGCTATCAGAAATACTAACTGGGAGAAATTGGCTCTCAACAATCCTAAGGGTGGTGTGAATGGTCACGTAGCTGGCGACGATCACCTCTATACAACTGCTGCTGCTGCTATTGCTGCTCCTGCAACTGTTGAAGTAGGTTGGGATAAGACTATCGACTTGCGTGAGTATGTTAACACAGACCGCGTTAAGGAAGGTACAACAGAGTGCAAGGCTTGGGACAAGAACGCTGCAGCTGGTACTGTAGATAAGATTGGCTTCAAGTATGTATTCGAGTTGGTAGGTTATGAGACTGGTATAAACGTTACTAAGCAGAGTGTACATGCAGCAATCGCTGATGATGGTTACACACTTCGTCCACAGATGCCTAAGGATGGTGTACAGCAGGCTTATGGCGCTGAGCAGAGCAAGGCTACTATCGATAAGGAACCATTGGTACGTGTATCTCTCGTTGATACAAAGAACAAGAATCAGGTTGTAGCTGTTGGTTACATGAAGCTTAAGATTGTTCTTACTCCTGTTGCTGACGTTAATCCAGATCCTCTTGATATGGGCGTACAGAAGAAGGCTTATACTTTGGCTTGTGATGATAATGCTTACTTGACACAGGAATTGTTGTGGCACGATGTTGAAGAGAAGATTATCGCTAAGATTAATGTTTCTAAGACAGACTTCCATAATAACTATGAATTGGTAGGTACAGTAGCTGATGCTCAGCAGTTCTCTTCTACAGATGGTACTGTAGCAACAACTAAGGTTGGTGTTGTTTCTCAGACAACTGCCGATATTGATGGTACAGAAACCCAGATTCTCAAGTGGGTTGTTAAGAATCAGGAGGCTTACACTGCATTCAAGGCTGGTAAGAAGGAATTGTTTACTCTTGTATGCTATCAGAACAAGACAAATGCTAAGGATAAGGTATTCTTGAAGTTCACTTGGACTCCTGAGGCAATTAACATCAAGCCAGAGACTTCTTTCTCTAATGATAACAAGATTAAGTCTTATTGGTATGCTGCAAACGATCCTGCTGCAGGTACTGGTTGGAACGAAATCCACGGTAACGTTGAGGTTGTTGGTTCTTCTAACAATACTGTAAACGGTGCTGTTACTGATGCTGCTAACGATGAGTTCGTATTCAATATCAAGAATACTCTCGTAGGTAACGAGTTGAAGGTTGCAAAATTGGCTTCTCCATATAATGGTCTTAACACCCGTTTGACTACTTCATTCGAATTTGTTAAGGGTCATGGTCTTTATGTTAACACTACTGGCGATAAGTTGTACGCTGATGCTCAGTGTACTACCCACCTCGTTGCTACATTGGATAAGGCTAAGGGTATCGTTACTTTGAACAATGGCGATAAGGCAAAGGAACTTTTGAATGCTTATGGTCATACTACTAAGGCAGAACTTGAAAAGAGCCTTACAGCAAGAGTTAAGGTTATTGCTAAGGTTTGTGGTAACATCAATGTTCCTGTTTCAGAAAACGAGTTCGATGTTAAGTTCATCCGCCCAATCTCTGTAACAAGTGCTTCTGCTACATTTACTGATGCTGCTGGTACCAAGAAGGATTTGAGTCTTACATTCAAGGATTGGCGTAACATGGGCTTCACCGATGCAAGCCGCGTTCCTTCTACTGCTAACTTCTTCGCTTACTATGGCGTTAAGAGCATTGCTTTGGATACCAATAATGCAACTACCGACTTGAATGGCAACGCTGCTGACAAGCTCAAGGTTGTTGCTCCTAACATTAAGCTCGGTTACATAGCTCCTGCTGGCAACGGTACACAGATCGTAGAAGATGAGTATGGTCAGATTACATATGAGAACCTTGGTAACACCGTAGGTACATTCCATATCGTAATTCCTGGTACTGTAACTTACGATTGGGGTATGCTCCCAATTAAGGTTCAGGTAACTGTTAATGGAACAGTTTCTGCAAAGCGTCACTAATAACTTTTAGTTTCGAATAATAACTTTTATAGGCAGGCATGGTTATAGGCATGCCTGCCTATTTTTCCTTACTGATTTTAAGATATGAAGAAATTTAGTTTATCATTGAGCGTGATGATGCTCTTTGCAGCGTTTGCGCTGGTTGGATGTAAGGATAAACCACAACCTGCTGACAAGACTGGTTTTGAGATGAACCTTACAAACGAAGACTCTACTAATGTTATCAATTTAGTAAATACATTCTTTGAGTATGCTGAACATGGCAAATACGATGAGGCTGCTGCTATGCTCTACATGGATAATGTAGACTCTGTTTACGAAGAACCACAACCTTTAGACAATGCACATATAGCAAAGGTTAAGCAGATGCTCTCGTCGCTTCCTATCATTCGCCATGAAATCAACTACGTGAAGTTTGAACAAACCTACTCTAACGAGGTTAAATGTACAGCTATCATAGCTGAAGCAAAGGGCGATATGCCTGAGATAAAGACAGTGTTCTATTTCAAGCCTTACGACTATCTTGGTTCGTGGCGTCTATGCATGATAGATTCATATAATGGCGATCGCACCATCATAAATAATGAGCACCAAGACTCTCTTACTGATATGTATAATATGCAGATGAGAGAGAAGTATCAAAAGAATAAACTTCAAAACAAGAAATAACAATGGCTCGTCTGGTTGTTTTATTGTTGCTTCTTGCCTCTTTTGTTAATATAGTGGTTGCTGATAATACTTCGCAAAAAGGTTATCTTGATATAAAAGAGTCGAGTTTCAACTTCGGTAAGTTTCCCAAAAAGCAAGTTCGGGTTTGCGTCTTTGTTTTCAAAAATACAGGCTCTGCGCCTGTGGTGATAGAGAATGCCAGCACTCCTTGCAACTGTACCTCGGTGAAATTCCCTCGACAACCAATTATGCCAGGCAAGAAGGCTTACATCTCTGTATACTATAATGGAAAGAACTATGCTGCAGGGCATTTCCGTAAATCTGTAGATATTCATTCTACTGCTTCCAATAGCGTAATCCGACTTTTCATCTCTGGTGTTACAGAATAGCTGATAATTGTTTTTGAGCATAGAAAAGAGTCGTATCATCACCTATTAGTTATGATGCGATTCTTTTATTTCGTCATCTTCGTGTGTTAGTTTCACACATTAAGCATAGGCGTTCACACAACAATAGTTACATTGTTTCTTAATTTGGTTTTAATTTTATATCTTTGTAAAGGGGATATTTTGGACATAAATGATTTCTCATAGGATATTTTTATTACAATAATGAACTTCTATTTTAGTTTATAAATTTTTAAAACAAATTCATATCTTAATATTACAAGCAGTTAATAACTTTATTGGATTATAATTTTTGCATTTAATTAGAGTCAGCGGTGGTCTTGAGTTCGTGAGAACTTGAGACCATTATTTTGTTTGTATGGCTTATATTTTGTTCTAAGTGGTTGATATATAGATAAATATCTTGGCGGGGGGGGTAATTCTTGATATAATAAATTGCTCATATTGGTTCATTCTTAGCTTTTTGAGCAATAGTTAAGTAATAGTTAAAAGAGTTTAAACAGTGAAAGATTTTGTTGATTCTTTCTATATTTTTCGTATCTTTGCTATTGGTAACTCACTAAAGTCCATAATTGGGCTAAGCGAGAGATAAAGTAAATCTTAAACTTGAATATATATCCTAAACCAAAATATACACTCAGAACTAATTCTCCGACTATGTTGCAGGTATTCATAAATTCTCGATCTGGTTTCGCTGTCATCAATCTTGAAAAGGTGGTTTACCTTAAAGCTGACGGCAACTATACAGACTTTTATTTCAACGATGGTAAGACAAAGACTCATTTGTCTACTCTTTCATCGTTTCTCAAAGATATTGAGGCTGCATATGCTGATGCTAATGTTCCTTCGCCTTTCTTCAGAATGGGACGTAGTTATATTATAAACACGGAGTATGTGTCTTCGGTCAACATACTGAATGGTATGTTGACTTTCGAATCAGATATCATAAAACCAATCGTTTCTAACAAAGCAAATCTTCGTTCGCTTCGCGACTTTTTGGTAGACAAGTATAAGTCGCAGATACATAAATAATTCACACTTTTTATTTCAATTATGACAACTTATAAGCTTTTAATGGCTGCAGCTCTTTTGGGCTTCAGCTCGGCTTCTATTGCTCAAAACACTTACACAGATGTAGATAGAAATGTTTACAGTTTCCAAAAACATTTCTTCGTAGACGTGCAGGGGGGAGCACAGTACACACTTGGCGAAGCTAAGTTTGGTGATTTGTTATCTCCTAATGTTCAACTTGGCATAGGCTATCAGTTTAGCCCTGTTTTTGGTATGCGTTTGCAAGCCAACGGATGGCAAAGCAAAGGCGGATGGGTTGCATATCGCAAGAATGCTGGAGATACTCCATTCTCTGCCGATTATAAATTTAATTATGTGGCTCCTGGTGTAGACTTTATGTTCAACCTTAGCAATTTGTTGTGTGGTTGGAATCCTAACCGTGTGCTAAATGCTACAGCCTTTATTGGCGGTGGAGCAAATGTGGCATGGGGTAACGATGAGGCTAACGAAATAGGTAGCAACATTCAGAAACTTGACAATTATAATTTGGAATATCTATGGTCGGGCACCAAGGTGCGCCCTTATGGTCGCGCAGGTATCGACTTGGAAGTTAAGGTTAGCAAGGCTGTAAGCATCATGTTAGAGGGTAATGTAAATATCATTTCCGATAAATATAACTCTAAGAAGGCAGATAATGCCGATTGGTATTTCAATGCTCTCGCTGGTTTGCGTATCAACTTGGGTAAGAGCTATACTAAGGAGGCTAAGAAAAAGGTTGAAGAGGCTCCTGCTGCAGTTCCTGTAGCTGATGTTAAGCCGCAGTCACAACCACAGCCTGTTCAAGCAGAGCAGAAGGCAGAGGAGAAGGTAGAGCAGATTCGTCGCGACGTATTCTTCCGCATAAATTCTAATATTGTTTCTGATGCTCAGGATGCAAAGATAAAGGATGTTGTAGACTATCTTAACAAGTATCCAGAAGCTAAGGTTGTGGTTACAGGCTATGCTGATGCTGGTACAGGCAATGATATCATCAACGACCGTTTGTCGGCAAAGCGTGCTGCTACTGTTGCCAAGATTCTTAAAGAGAAGTATGGCATTGCCGAAAGCCGTATTTCGGAAGAGTCGAAGGGTGCTCGCATTCAGCCATTCGCAGATAATGATATGAACCGCGTAAGCATTCTTATCGCTAAATAGTTGATGTTTTAGAACGCACTATTGCTCTTCTGAATTATAAACCAAGAATGTCGTCTCAAAAATGCAACAGGCTTCGTTGGCAATCGAAGCCTGCTTCGATCGCCAACGAAGCAGGCTTCATCGGCCAATGAAGCTTACTTCATTTTTTTGGGGGATTTTTATAGAAGAAATTCCTCGTAGTTATCTCTTGAAGCTATTTTTAGCCCACTGGTTGATGCTGCAGAATTAAATATATTTGGAATGTAACCCAAATATATTGCGATATCTTTGGATTACGTTCCGCAAATATTGCAATATTTAAGGATTTGCCCTTGTTTAGGGCTTAAATAAAAAAGAGTTGCACCACCTCACGGTGACGCAACTCGGCAAACTTAAACAACCAATAAAAGAAATAGATTGTCTCTATTTTAATACATGGGCTTAAACCATTATTATATACGTAGTCAAACCATTTGTATATAGTCAAACCATAATATATATTGGCTTAACCCGGCACAAATCATGTTTTTTGTTGTGGTACTTTAACCACTATCTTATGAACAAGAGTTCACGATACTTAGGCAATGTCCAAAGCTCGTCGGCAACGATGAGCTCGAGCTTGTCTATCTGATAGCGAATGTCAGCCATTTTTGGTTCCACGGTGTCGTGGTATGCAATGGCCTTGTCGTGTTCACTTTCAATCTTGTTGGCAACCTTACGAGCAGATACCAATTCCTCAACGAAACGCTCTATCTTCTCTGTACGCTCAGCAATCTCGCGAATAATCTTCATATTACGAGCAGTAAGAGCCTTGCCCTCTTCGGCACCAAAGATTTCCATCATGCCCTCTACGTTCTTTGCCAACTGACTCTGATAGTGAGTAGCCACAGGGATGATATGGTTCATAGAAAGGTCGCCCATAACGCGTGCCTCGATCTGAATCTTCTTAGTGTATGTTTCCCATTTCACCTCGTTACGAGCTTCAAGCTCAGGGCGCTTCATCACATTCATCGATTCAAACATCTTGATGCTGTCTTCGTCGAGATAGCGCTCGAAGATAACAGGGCAGCTCTTCTCGCAGTCCAAACCACGACGCTTAGCTTCCTCAACCCATTCGTCGCTATAGCCATTGCCATCGAAATGGATAGGCTTGCAAGTCTTGAGGTCGTCGCGAATGATGTCGATGATAGCGCTAACCTTGTCTTCACCCTTGGCGATGAGAGCATCTACACGAGTCTTGAAGTCGGTCAATGCCTCAGCAACAGCGGTGTTCAGAACTATCATTGCACTTGCGCAGTTAGCCTCAGAACCAACGGCACGGAACTCGAAGCGGTTGCCGGTAAAGGCAAATGGAGATGTACGGTTGCGGTCGGTGTTATCGATGAGCAACTCAGGAATCTCTGGAATATCAAGCTTCATGCCCTGCTTGCCAAGCATAGTGAAGAGATCCTTCTTATCACTTGTTGCGATATGATCCAAGAGTTCAGAAAGCTGCTTGCCAAGGAAGCTTGAGATGATTGCTGGAGGTGCCTCGTTGGCTCCAAGACGATGAGCGTTGGTAGCACTCATGATAGAAGCCTTCAAGAGTCCGTTGTGGCGATATACACCCATCAATGTCTCTACGATGAATACTACGAAGCGAAGTGTATCTTCAGGAGTTTTGCCAGGACCGTGGAGCAATACGCCAGTATCGGTAGAAAGACTCCAGTTGTTGTGCTTACCAGAACCATTGATACCGTCGAAAGGCTTTTCGTGAAGCAAAGCACGGAAGCCATGCTTGCGAGCCACCTTCTTCATAAGGCTCATCAAGAGCATATTGTGGTCAACGGCAAGGTTGCACTCCTCAAAGATAGGAGCCACCTCAAACTGGTTAGGTGCAACCTCGTTGTGGCGAGTCTTGCAAGGAATACCAAGTTCAAGAGCACGAATCTCAAGGTCTTTCATGAAAGCCTGTACACGCTCAGGGATGGTACCGAAATAGTGGTCTTCCATCTGCTGGTTCTTAGCAGAATCGTGGCCCATAAGGGTACGACCTGTAAGTACGAGGTCAGGACGTGCAGAATACAAGCTTTCGTCAACGAGGAAGTATTCCTGTTCCCAACCTAAGTTGCTATGTACCTTCTTTACGTCAGGATAGAAATAATGACAAACCTCTGTGGCAGCGATGTTCACGGCATGCAAAGCACGAAGCAATGGAGCCTTGTAGTCGAGAGCCTCGCCAGTATAAGAAATGAAGATTGTTGGTATACAGAGAGTGTCGTCGATGATGAATATTGGAGATGTAGGATCCCAAGCTGAATATCCACGAGCCTCGAAGGTGTTGCGGATACCACCCGATGGGAAACTTGATGCATCAGGCTCCTGCTGAACGAGCAGTTTGCCAGAAAACTCTTCAATCATTCCACCCTTGCCATCGTGCTCAATGAAAGCATCATGCTTTTCTGCAGTACCCTCGGTAAGAGGCTGGAACCAGTGAGTATAGTGAGTTACACCATTCTCATCTGCCCACTGCTTGATACCCTTAGCCACAGCGTCGGCGATAGAACGGTCGAGAGTGGCGCCATTGTCGATAACGTCTACCAGTTTCTCGTAGACATCACGTGGCAGATACTTGTACATCTTGGCACGGTTGAAAACATTCTTTCCGTAATACTCTGATGGGCGCTCTACTGGCGCAATCACGTCGAGGGGTTTCTTCTTGAAAGCCTCGGCTACAACCTCAAATCTTAAATTTGCCATAGTTGTTTAAATTTTGGTTTGTTGTGTTGTTGTTATTTGTGTTTGTGTTGTTGTTATCTCTATCGTTGGCCATATAAGCTTCCTCTCATACATCAATGAGAAGGGGCGCTTTATGGCTGCAATGTGAAACCAAAGAGCAGATAAGCCTTTTCTGTAGATGGGTTTGCAGAGATGCCTGCGAATACAGGTACAGAGAACGAATCTGTAATCTTCAAGTCCTTAGTAGCCTTGAGCGAAACATTTGTTACTGCGAAGCCGTTGGCATCAGCATAGGAAGATGTAGCAAAAGGTACAGCTCCAACAGCTGCTGTCCAGTCGCATCCACCAAACTTGAATGGTGCACTAACCTCTACGTATGAAGAATAGGCACGGTCGCCATCTGTGTTGAAGCCATCGTTGCCAGCAAAGTTTGTATACCACTGAATGGCAGCAGGACCGAAGTCGTAGCCAATGTTGGCTTCGAATACATGGCTTGTCTTGTGAGAATCATAGACAAAGTAGCGAGTGTTTGGCGTGTTGAACCAATAGTCGGTGATGCCGATATTGAAACCACCTGCGGAATAAGCTGCTGTGAGGTCAAACTCCTTAGTGTCTGAAGGCTCGCTGAGACCAATGCTTCCCCATGCTGTGAGCGAGAATCCCTTGTAGGCTACACCCAATGTAGGCTGCAATGAAACATTACCCAATTCCTGACCACGCCAGATGTACTGATTAACTACATCAGCTGCTACTGTTGTCTCTACGTTGTCCTGAGCATTTGTTGCTGCGATGGAAGCAAAGGCTGCCAATGCCACCATGCTTAATCTTTTTACCTGTTTCATGTCTTTAAAATTTGTGTTTGTGTTGTTGTAGTGTATTTAATTCTTCACTCTTCCCTCTTCACTCTTCCCTCTTAGAGTCTCGCTATCCTGCTCATTGCTTCTACTACATCTTCGCGGTTGCCGAAGGCTGTGAGTCGGAAATATCCTTCACCGCTTGGACCAAAGCCTACACCAGGTGTGCAGACAACGCCTACAGAATATAGCATCTTGTCGAAGAACTTCCAACTTGGTATGTTGTCGGGAGTCTTTACCCACAGATAAGGAGCATTCTTTCCGCCATATACCTTGTAGCCAAGTTTAGAGAGCGTGTCGTACATAATCTTTGCATTCTGCATGTAGTAGTCGATGGTCTCCTTTACCTGCTGTTTGCCCTCTGGGGTATATATCGCTTCGGCAGCACGCTGGCTGATATAGCTTGTACCATTAAACTTGGTACTCTGTCGGCGATCCCAGATATGGTTGAGGTCAACCCTTGTCTTGCCATCAAGGGTTATTGCTGTAAGTTCCTTTGGAATAACAGTATATCCACATCTCACACCAGTGAAACCTGCAGTCTTTGAATAGCTTCTAAACTCTATTGCCACCTTGCGAGCACCCTTTATCTCGTAGATAGAGTGGGGAATATCATCATCCTGGATGTAAGCCTCGTAGGCTGCATCATAGAATATTATTGCATCATTGTGTATGGCATAGTTTACCCATTTGCGCAACTCCTCTTTAGGCAACACGGTGCCTGTAGGGTTGTTAGGGTAGCAGAGGTATATCATGTCGACCCTGTGGTCAGGAAGCTGAGGTATGAAATTGTTCTCTGCTGTACAAGGGAAGTAAGTAACGTTGCTCCATTTTCCCGAATCATCTCTTACTCCTGCACGACCTATCATCACGTTGGAGTCGATATATACAGGATAAATAGGGTCGGTGACACCGATGGAGTTGTCCCATCTTACTATCTCTTGGATGTTTCCTGTGTCGCTCTTTGCACCATCGTTGATGAAAATCTCGTTAGCATCAAGACGTATGCCGCGAGGAGCGTAGTCGTGCTTTATTATTGCTTCGCGCAAGAAGTCGTAGCCTCTTTCTGGACCATAGCCACGGAATGTAGCTTTCGATGCCATCTCGTCAACGGCTTTGTGCATAGCGTTTATCACTGCCGGACATAATGGTCGGGTTACGTCACCGATGCCAAGGCTTATCACCTTTTGGTTTGGTTTGGAAACCTTGTAGGCATTCACCTTTTTGGCAATATCTGCGAACAAATAGTTGTTCGAGAGTTTCAGGAAATGTTCGTTTACTAATGCCATATTTCTTTTATTTATTTGGTTGTTTGTGTCTTCTCAATCTCGCCCTCAAACACGAACTCTGCTGGACCAGTCATATATATATGGTTGTCAGCTTCGCTCCATTCTATGTTGAGAGTGCCGCCATCCATCACGATGTTGCTATGACGCTTTGCTCTGTTTGTTACCGATGCTGCTACAGCTGTAGCGCAAGCACCAGTGCCGCAAGCCATTGTTACTCCGCTTCCGCGTTCCCACACCCTTGTGCGGATATCGCCATTTGGCTTTACTTCGGCAAACTCGATGTTGCAACGCTGAGGAAATGCAGGATGGTGTTCCAATATACTTCCGTATTTCACTATGTCGAGATGTTCAACATCGTCTACGAATATCACGTAGTGTGGATTGCCCATCGAAACGAAGGTTCCTTTGAATGTGCGGAAGTCTGCCTTTACATTATCACCGAGTGCAGCATCAAACTGCTCGCTACATTGCAACCTTGGCTCAAGCATATCTACTGTTACCGACTTTACTATAGTATTGCCATCTGGTTGGGACTCAAGATGCAGCTTTAGGATTTTTATTCCCGAAAGAGTTTCAAGTCGGATTGTGTCGCTGGTGGTTATACCTTTTTCATATAAGTATTTACCAATACATCGACTGGCGTTGCCACACATCATGGCTTCCGAACCGTCGGCATTGAAAATGCGCATCGAGTAGTCTGCCTTTGCACTGTCGGTAGGCTTACCTATTAGCACTAAACCGTCGCTTCCGATGCCTGTATGAGGGACGCTCCATTTGCGAGCTGCCTCGCTGGGGTCTTCTATATTATATAATAAGGTGTTGACGTATATGTAGTCATTGCCAGCCCCGTGCATCTTTGTGAAGTGTATTGTTTGTGCCATATTGTATAGCCTTTCTTTGTATTTGTGTCGTTTTGTTTGTTTCTGCTGCAAAGGTAAATCAATTTGTTGATAATTCAATAAGAATCTTGTTAATATGTAGAAAGAAAATGAGGAAAATATCAATTTGAAAGCAGAATCGTTTAATTTGCTTTCAAGTTGAAACTTAGCAGGCTTTTGGCGATATTAAGTGTAAGTGCTTAAAGAAATATGGTAGCAAAACGATATAAATCTATTGCAGATATTGACATATTGTCGTACTTTTGCAGCAGAAACATAACAAAATGATATGTAAACACAAAAATCGAGATACATATAAACATATTATTAATAAGAAAAAGGAGAGGTTAACATGAAGAAAATTGAAGCTATCATCCGCAAGACAAAGTTCGATGACGTGAAGGACGCCTTGTTGGCAGCCGACATCGAGTGGTTCTCTTACTATGATGTAAGAGGTGAGGGAAAGATGCGCCAGGCAAGAATCTATCGTGGCGTGATGTATGATACCAGTTCTATTGAGCGTGTGTTGCTCAACATTGTTGTACGCGACAAGAATGTGGAAAAGACCGTAGCCGCTATTACGAAAGCTGCACAGACTGGTGAGATAGGAGATGGCAGAATCTTCGTCATCCCTGTAGAAGACACCGTCAGAATTAGAACCGGCGAGCGTGGCGACATCGCCTTGTATAATGCAGAGCAAGAAAAGTAGATCGCATAGCGTTTATATTTAACAGTCGACGCCAAGAGCGTTTTCAGGATTTAATCAACAACAACACAAACACAAATTTTTACGACTATGACAATACAGGATTTAAGTATATCACTAGATACCGTTTGGATGCTATTGGCAGCCATGTTGGTGTTCTTTATGCAGCCAGGTTTTGCACTCTGCGAGGCAGGTTTTACACGTAGCAAAAACACCGCGAACATATTGTTCAAGAACTTTGTCGACTTCATGTTCGGCTCACTTCTCTTTTGGCTCATAGGCTTCGGCTTCATGTTTGGAAGCGATGGTCAGGGCTTTATCGGAATGCCACACTTTGGCGATTTCTCATTCTATACTCATCCAGCAGGGTTGCCAACCGAAGGCTTCCTCATCTTCCAGACAGTGTTCTGTGCAACATCAGCAACTATCGTTTCCGGAGCAATGGCTGAGCGCACTAAGTTTTCTATGTATTGCGTGTATTCAGTATTTATTTCTTTGCTCATCTATCCTATCTCCGGACACTGGACATGGGGCGGCGGTTGGCTCTGCAATGGTGAAGCTGGCAGCTTTATGATGGATACATTCGGATACGCCTTCCACGACTTTGCAGGTTCTGCTATCGTTCACTCTGTAGGTGGTGTGCTTGCTTTCGTTGGTGCTATCGCCCTTGGTCCACGTCTTGGCAAATATGGTAAGGATGGCAAGAGCCGCGCTATTCCTGGTCACAACCTCATGGCAGCATCTCTTGGTGTGTTCATCCTCTGGTTTGGTTGGTTCGGTTTCAACCCAGGTTCACAGCTCGCAGCATCAGGCGAAGTAAACAGAGTTGCTATCTCACACGTATTCCTCACCACCAACCTTGCAGCTGCAGCAGGTGGTATTGCAACAATGTTCACATCTTGGATTAAGTATGGCAAACCATCATTCTCACTCACCCTCAACGGTATTTTGGCAGGCTTGGTAGCCATCACCGCAGGTTGCGACCTCGTATCTCCATTTGGAGCAGCAATCATCGGTTTCTTGGCAGGTATCATCCTTGTATTCTCTATCGAGTTTATCGATACCAAGCTTCATATTGACGACCCTGTAGGTGCAAGCTCTGTACACGGTGTATGCGGTATCTTCGGTACATTGATGACAGGTCTTTTGGCTGTCGATGGTGGTACATTCTATGGCGGTGGCTTCGGCTTCTTCGGAGCTCAGTGCTTGGGTATTCTTGCCATAGATGTATGGGCAGCAGTAGCAGGAGCAATATTGTTCTTCGGTATCAAGAAGCTCGTTGGTCTTCGTGTTGACAAGCGTATTGAGGAAGAAGGTCTCGATATCTACGAGCACGGAGAGAGCTGCTACAACTAAAGATTATAATTACTATCCCTCGTTAGTGGGGGATAGTAATATAAACGAGTTTTAACCAAACTCATATATATTAACCATTTCTTGCTTCATCCTCAGTTATACCAGACTATTTAATTCCTTCTCTTTAGCAGAGGGGCTGAGGGTGGAGCTACTTTTTTAAACTTTACAACCATGTGTGGAATAGTATCTATCTTTAACATCAAAGAGCAGACCCAAGAGCTTCGACAAAAGGCTTTGAGAATGAGTCAGAAGATTCGTCATCGCGGTCCAGACTGGAGCGGTATCTGCTGCAAAGGCTCTGCCATACTTGCTCACGAAAGATTGAGCATCGTAGATCCAGAGTCGGGTAAGCAACCATTGTTTTCGCCTGATGGAAGTCAGGTGTTGGCAGTAAATGGCGAAATCTATAACCATAAAGATATCCGCCAGCATTTTGCTGGTAGCTATGAGTTTCAAACAGGTAGCGACTGCGAGGTTATCTTGGCATTATATCGAGAGATGATGGCCAAGACCTCAGAACCAACAAGTGCCGACATCACAGCAATGATAGAGCAACTCAGTGGCATCTTCGCCTTTGCTCTCTACGATTCTGAGCGCGACACCTTTCTCATAGCTCGCGACCCTATTGGTGTGATACCTCTTTATATTGGTTACGACAAAGATGGCAAAGTGTATGTGGCAAGCGAACTGAAAGCTCTCGAAGGACAATGCGATTCGTATGAACCGTTCCTTCCAGGACATTTCTATTGGAGCCGCACACCAAAGATGCAAAGATACTATACCCGCGATTGGTTTAGCTATGATGCTGTGAAAAACAATGGTGCATCAGTAGCCGATGTGCACGATGCACTTGAAGATGCTGTGAAGCGTCAGCTTATGAGCGATGTTCCTTATGGTGTGTTGCTCTCTGGCGGCTTAGACTCGTCGGTGATATCTGCCATAGCTGAGAAATATTCTGCCAACAGAATAGAGGAAGACTGCAAGAGTCCGGCATGGTGGCCAAGGTTGCATTCCTTTGCCGTAGGACTAAAAGGTGCTCCCGACTTGGCTAAAGCACGACTCGTTGCCGACCATATCGGTACCGTACACCATGAAATCAACTACACCATTCAAGAGGGATTGGATGCTATACGCGATGTGATATATTTCATCGAAACCTACGATGTAACCACCGTTAGAGCAAGCACACCGATGTATCTCTTGGCGCGTGTCATAAAGAGCATGGGTATAAAGATGGTGCTATCGGGCGAAGGTGCCGACGAGATATTCGGTGGCTATCTGTATTTCCATAAAGCTCCTACAGCCAAGGCTTTCCATGAAGAGACCGTAAGAAAGCTGTCTAAGCTATATCTTTACGACTGTCTGCGTGCCAACAAGAGTCTTTCGGCTTGGGGAGTAGAGGGCAGAGTGCCTTTCTTGGACAAGGAGTTCCTTGATGTTGCAATGAGACTAAACCCAGAGACAAAGATGTGTCCAGGACATACCATGGAGAAGAAGATAGTGCGCGAAGCCTTTGCCGATATGTTGCCTGAAGAAGTGGCATGGCGACAGAAAGAGCAGTTTAGCGATGGAGTAGGCTATTCGTGGATAGACACCTTGAAGGAGATAACAGCTGCTGCCGTTAGCGATGAACAGATGGAGCATGCTGCCGAAAGGTTCCCTATCAATCCTCCTCGCAACAAAGAGGAATACTATTATCGCTCTATATTTGCCGAGCATTTCCCGTCAGATAGTGCTGCTCGCAGTGTGCCGAGTGTGCCAAGCGTGGCTTGCTCTACTGCAGAAGCATTGGCATGGGATGCTGCATTCAAGAATATGAACGATCCAAGCGGACGTGCCGTTGCTGGAGTTCATGAACAGGCATATTAATTTATCAACGATATCTGACTGAATAAATATATATAATTAAGAGGTTTGTTACAAAAAAGGGGAACCTTATATATTCACATTATTAACCATTGTGAGTATATATGTTTCCCCTTATTTTTTATATATAAAGCTCTCTTTTTAAGATGAAAAATAAATGTTTTAGTAAAAATATATGTATAACTCTTGTGAGATTGAGAAATATTAACTACTTTTGCAACCAATTAATCTACTGATGTTTAAGAGACTATTAAAACAAAACAATTTCTAAGAGTTATAAATAAATTACTATATCAGTTATGAAAAGAATGACATTGTTTATGTCGGCAGCTCTTGCTTTGGGCTTGTCGGCATGTTCATCTGATGATACCATTGTCGACAATGGTACAAATGGAAATGGTATTCCTTCTGCTTCTTTAAGCTATGCTCCAACACGTGCAGCAGAAGTTTCTGCTTATTCTAATGGCCATCGTGTAGCCAAAAAGCAACAGGCTGTAGTGTCTGTATCAAATGTGGCTCCACTTGACAATGCTCTACTTGAGTCTACTGCTGAAGTATTCCTCAATATTTTGCCAGAAGACCAAGACAATTTGAACATTACACCAACAAAAGCTGGTGTTAGCAATTGGACAACAAACTATCTCTATGTTTCTGATGGTAAGCCATTCACTCTCTATCCTGCTTACTCAAAGACTTCATCTCACGATATTATCGGTATATACTATTATGATGAAGAAGGTGTTAAGCACGAGCAGGATATCTTCGATAATGAAGGTCAGTGCCCTTGGTGGTACTATAAAGACAAGGACGGTATACAGATTACTGTAGAAAAAGGATATAAGTTTGGTTTCTATCTAAGAACTACTTATGGTTATAATAGAAATGACCGCGACAATAATTTCGTTGGCAATGTAGAAGAGACTTACTATTCTAACATAAGCGAGAATACTGCTTGTTCGTCTGAAAGTCACTATAAGTTTTGGGAAGATAATGGCTGTTATGGCAATGGTGTACACTCTGCATCATTCTCTTATGGCGGAAATACATTCTTTGGCTTTGAGGATTGGGAACATGGTGACCGTCATAATTTCGACCTCAACGATGTAGTGTTTATGATTACATCAGAACTTAGCATTAAGGATCAGCCTAAAGAAGAGGATAAGAAGCCTGAGGTAACTCCAACTCCAGAGCCAGAACCAGAGCCTACACCAACTCCTACTCCAGAACCAGGTGAAGACCCAGCTCCTTCTGTAGTAGCAGGTAATGGTTCAGTAGAAGTTAACTTCTCTATCTACGACCGCAAGTATGAGGCAAACGAGACAAAGTTGTCTATCCACGTTCGTGATACCACAGACGTAACAATCGTTATTCCAACTCCTGCAGAATACTATTGTCCTGTAGACGATATGATGATTGTACAGAAGCACGACATCGCTCAGGTTTACAACACCTCGTCAACAGTTGATATGGATATCAACGGTAATAAGGTTTCGCTCACAACAACCTATGCCAAGGATGGTATCACAATCTCTACAAATGGTATCAATGCAGAGGTGTTGAAGTATCTTCGCGATACTTACGGTGATGGTTTGACTTTCGAAATAAATAGCTACTTCGCAACAGAGCGCGTAGATGCAAGTGGCAATAAGGTGGCTGTTACAAGAGATGAAATCCAGAAGATGCTTAATCGTTCGACAATCTCGTTCACAAATACTCCTAAGTTCTATCTCAACGCATTTGGTGTAATCGATAATGCTATCATTCCTAACGATTGCAATGTTAAACCTGCTGACGCTACTCTCTTCGGCGACCGAGAAGGTGTTGAACCAGAACATGGCAGCACTTCATATCTATATATTTGGGAAAGAAAATAGTTTTAGCTACATCTTAAGACTATAATCCTATATAATATTAAAGGCACAACTTTACATTCCTAATTACAAGGAAAATGTAAAGTTGTGCCTTTTTTATTTTGTATTGCGCTCGATTTGCACTATCTTTGCACTATCTTTGCAACGAGTTTTAACCTAAAAACCATTACTATTATGCCACAACTGCATCCTGCCAAGACAGACATTGCCGTATTGCTGTTGTTCTTTAATCGTCCTTCCACCTTTAAACTTGTTTTTGAGGAGGTGAAGAAGGCACGCCCTTCGCGCTTGTTCCTATACCAAGATGGACCAAGAGGCGAGAAGGATATGGCTGGTATTGAGGCTTGCAGAAAGATAGCAGAGGATATAGACTGGGAATGCGACGTGAGGAAGAATTTCCAAACTCGCAACTATGGCTGCGACCCTTCGGGCTATATGGCTCATAAGTGGGCTTTCTCGCTTGCCGACAAGTGTATAGTGTTGGAAGATGATGTGGTGCCAAGTCAATCGTTCTTTCCTTTCTGTAAAGAGATGCTCGACCGCTACGAGAATGATGAACGCATAACGATGGTGGCTGGTTTCAATACCGATGAGGTGACTACAGCTGTTCCTTACAGCTATTTTTTTACCTCTGTATTCTCGATATGGGGATGGGCATCATGGCGAAGAGTGGTGGAGAAATGGGATGGCGACTATACATTCCTCAATGATGACTTCAACCGCACACAGCTTGCTCATCTTGCAAAGGAACGTGGAGTGAGAGACGACTTTATGCAGATGTGCTACGATCACAAGGCTAATGGTAAACAATATTTCGAAAGCATATTTTGGTCAACAATGTTGATGAATAATGGGCTTGCCATTATGCCAACAATAAACCAAATAAATAATGTCGGTGCTACTGCCGATTCTACCCACTATGGCGAACTGCTAACTATGCCTAAGGCTCTGCGCCGTATATTCACTATGGATCGCCTTGAAATAGATTTCCCATTGAAGCATCCTAAATATGTGATGGAATATGTTGACTATAAGCACCGATTATATCGTCGCAATGCGTGGGGACATCCTTGGGTAAAGATAGCACGATCATTCGAGGAACTATTCTACAATCTTCGTCAAGCCAACTTTGCATATATATGGAAGATGCTGACACGAAGAATAAGAAAGCTGATGGGAATAGAAAAGCATAAATAATAATATTCAAATACAATTCTAACTTTGTTATCAATAACATTTTTAATTAACACCTAAATGAAGAAAACAATTCTATGCTCGCTTGCTGCATTGATGACTGCAAGCGCAATGGCTACTGATGTGAAGGTGGCATCGCCTGATGGCAAATTGCAGGTAACTATCTCTGACGAAGGTGGTAAACCAACCTTCGTGGTAAACTACGATGGTAAGCAGATGATGACTCCTTCTGCACTCGGACTCAACACCAATATCGGTGATTTCACACAAGGTCTTACCATCAAAGACTCTAAAGAAAATAGCATCGACAGCAAATATACCATGTCGCGCACTAAGGCTTCTGAGGTTCACTATCAGGCTAACGAGGTGAATATCACTATGGAGAATGCTAAGAAGTGGCCTCTGACAGTTACCTTCCGTGTGTCAAACTCTGATGTGGCATTCCGCTACACTCTTCATCGTGGCAAGGGCAACAACCCTAAGTGTGCCGTTATCTATTCTGAGGCAAGTGCATTCAACTTCCCTGACTATACCACTACATTCATCTGTCCACAGAGCAAGACTATGGTGGGATGGGAACGTACAAAACCATCTTACGAAGAGGAATATACTGCTGATGCAGCAATGGACGTGAAGTCGAAGTTTGGTGAAGGCTACACCTTCCCTTGCTTGTTCCATGTTGGCAACGATGGTTGGGTGCTCGTTAGCGAAACTGGCACTGGTAGCAACTATGCGGGCTGCCACCTCAGCGACTATGAAAAAGGAAAGGGATATACTGTTGCATTCCCTAACAAAACCGAGATGAATGGCTTGGGAAGCGAATATGTTGGTATCATGGTGCCTGGTTCTACTCCTTGGCGTACCATCACCGTAGGTTCTAATCTTAAACCAATCGTTGAAACTACTGTGGCTTACGACCTTGTAGAACCTCTCTACAAGCCATCGCGCGATTATAAGCCTGGTCGCTATACATGGTCATGGCTGATGTGGCAGGATAATTCTGTAAACTACAACGATCAGGTGAAGTTCATCGACCTCGCTGCTACTATGGGCTATGAATATTGCCTCGTAGACGCATTGTGGGATAAGCAGATAGGCAGAGAGAAGGTTGAAGAGCTCTCACGCTATGCACAGTCGAAAGGTGTGAAACTCATGCTTTGGTATAACTCTAATGGCTATTGGAATGATGCTCCTCAGGGTCCTCGTGGACGTATGCACACTTCTATTGCTCGTGAAGAGGAGATGGCGTGGATGGAGAAGAATAATATCGCAGGTATCAAGGTCGACTTCTTTGGCTCTGATAAGCAGGAGATGATGAAGCTCTACGAAGATATCCTCTCTGATGCCAACCGTCATGGTCTGCAGGTGATATTCCATGGTTGCACAATCCCACGTGGTTGGGAACGTATGTATCCTAACTATGTTGCTTCTGAGGCTATGCTCGCATCTGAGAATGTACGCTTCTCTGATCATCATGCTCGTCAGGAAGGTTTCGAACTCACCATGCATCCTTTCTCCCGCAACACTCTCGGTGCTGCCGATTGGGGTGGCGTAATGATGAATACCCACATGCATAAGGATAATAAGAGCGGACATCCACGCTACACTTCTGATATCTTTGAGATAGCTTCTGCTTTGGTTATCCAGACCAGTGTCAACTGTGTTTGCTTGTGCCCAAACAACCTCAACGAGTTGCCACAGTTCGAGATGGATTTTCTCAAGAATCTTCCTACTACATGGGATGAAACTCGCTATGTTGATGGCTATCCTACACGTTATGCTGTGTTGGCTCGTCGTACTGGCGACAAATGGTATGTAGCTGGTCTTAATGGCACTTCAGAGCCTAAGACTCTTAAGCTCTCGTTGCCTATGTTTGCTGGCAAGACTGTAAACATCCTTGTTGACCAACCTAAGAAGAAGGGCGAATTCCTCCCAACTCCTGCTAAGAAGACCATAAAGGTTGGCAAAGATGGTACCGCTAAGGTTACTATCCAAGGCATGGGTGGAATCGTTATATATTAAAAGGGTAAAAAGGTAAAAGGGTAAAAGGGTAAAAAAGCCCTTTTACCCTTTTACCTTTTTACATAGCCTCTGCAGCCTTAAGGATATCTTCTGGTAATATTGTCGACATTTCATCTGCAGAAACGTCGCCTGATTGCAACAGTCTTGTTGCCATTGCCTGTCTCACAGCTTCAAACAAGTTGTTGGCAGTACGTGCATTACCGAAGTTGCGGTCACGATTGTCGTACATGAATTGCAATTGCATATCTACAGCCTGCTTTGTTTCTTCAGGCACGATATACTTCTTCTTTTTAGCTGCAATCATGAATATCTGCGACAGCTCGTCAGGCTTGTAGTCATCAAAGTGTATCTTCTTTG
Source organism: uncultured Prevotella sp. (assembly GCA_934254985.1). Taxonomy (GTDB): domain Bacteria; phylum Bacteroidota; class Bacteroidia; order Bacteroidales; family Bacteroidaceae; genus Prevotella. The sequence continues at coordinate 23,936 of CAKQMS010000027.1, forward strand.
TAAATCGTGAACCCAATCCTGGGTTAGTGTCAAGGAAGAGCTTCATGTCGCCGGTATATCCTGCAAGAATCACTACCATGCGTCCCTTATAGTCGAGCAATAGTTTTACCAACGTGTCTATAGCCTCATGACCGACGTCGTCATTATGTCCTTGGTTCAAAGTGTATGCTTCATCGATAAACAATACACCACCGATGGCACTACGAACAACCTTTTTCACATTTGGTGCCGTCTGTCCTTGGAAACCTACAACAAGGTCATCACGCGAAACCTCTACAAGCTTATTTGTAGGCAGCAAGCCGAGCGATAAGAAGATATTTGCCATGATGCGTGCTACGGTAGTCTTGCCAGTACCTGGGTTTCCTGCAAACACATAATGGTCGGCAACAACCTTGGCACCTTCGCCCAACACCTTTGCTCTCATCTGTTCAAGCTTGATGATGTTTGCCATCTTGCGAACTTCCTCCTTCACACCTTGCAAACCTATCAATTCATCAAGCTCTGACAAGCATTCTTCTGTGCTCACTTGCTTTGGCATCTCGTATGGAATATCTTCTGGTAGAATGGTGAGATATTCCTCTTTGTCGAGTGTGCCATTTTGCTGGAACTTTTGCATCAGTCTTGATGACAAGCGTCTCTTGGTCTCCTCAAATAGCTTCACCATCTCACCGGCATTACCAAAGTTCTCGTCTTTGGCATCCACCTTTTGGTATATACATTTCTGTAGTGGCAATATAGCCTCTGGCACAATAGTATAGTTCTTCTTCTTTGCCATCTGAATGAATATCTGCTCCAATTGGTCAGGAGTGTAGTCGTCGATGTGCATCTTGTTGGTGAAACGACGCGACAAACCTGGGTTTATAAGCAGGAACTCGTCCATATTCTTCTGATATCCGGCACATATCACCACAAACTTACCCTTGTCGTTCTCCATACGTGTCATCAGCGATTCTACTGCCTCTACTCCTTCCTTGTCGTCAGAGCCTCCGCCACCCTTGCTTGGAGGTGCCAGGTTGTAGGCTTCGTCGATAAACAGCACACCGCCCATGGCGTCGTCACAGGCTTTATTCATAAGTTGTGCACTCTCGTTCATGAATTTGCTCACCAGCGTCTTGCGTTCACGCTCCACTACTTTGCTTGTTGGCAACAAGCCTATAGCCTTGAAAATTTCTCCAAGCTTTCGTGCGATTGTGGTTTTGCCTGTTCCAGGATTGCCAGTAAGGATTATATGCACAGGTGTCAGCTCTGCACTTCCTATACCTGCAGCCATACTCATGCGCTCTATCTGTATCTTGTTGGCAAGTTCGCGTACCTGCTTCTTTATGCTGTCCATACCGACAAATGCATCAAGCTCAGCCAATACCTGGTCTACGCCCTTGTCTTCGTCTTCGCTACAGATGTCGTCCTTAGTTATAATGCAATTTTGCTGCATTGCCGCTTGTGGATCCACCTTCTGTAGTTCCAATAGTCGATGCGCCTGTTCCTTCTTTGCTTTATCCAAGACATTTCTCACGTCGCGAGCATTACCAAACTTAGCTCCACGCATCAAGTACATCTTCTTGAAATAGTTGCGTGTCCAGGTTTCGTCGTCAGGGTTTAGCGTAAGCTTATTACCCTTCATCATCATCTGGAAGATGTCATAGAGCTGTTCGCCTGTATAGTCGTCGAAGTGTATAGTCTCGTTGAAACGCGATGCCAATCCTGAGTTTGTGCCGAGGAAATCGTTCATCTCCTGGTCGTAGCCTGCTGCAATACATATGAAATCACCACGGCGGTCTTCCATAAGCTTAAGCAATGTGTCGATAGCCTCTTTACCGAAACTGTCGTTTTCACCTTGGCTCAGTGTATAAGCCTCGTCAATAAATAATATACCGCCTATAGCTTTGTTTACAGCAGCTTCTACCATTGGTGCTGTCTGTCCTACGTATGGAGCCACCAGGTCTTTTCGTGACACCTCGATGAGTTGTCCCACCTTCAATACTCCCATAGCAGCCATCACGTCTGCAAACACACGAGCAATAGTTGTCTTACCAGTACCCGGATTACCCAAGAACAGGAAGTGGTCTTTGCATTTCACCTCTGTGCCTTCTCGCTCAGCCTGCATCTTCATCATTGTGGTTAGATTGCGGATATTATCCTTTATCTTGTCCACACCGATGTATTTGTCCATCTGCTTGATAGCCTCGTCGAACGATAGTTCCACGTATTCTTTACCATCAATCTCGTCTGGAGTGATTATCGTAGAAGTCTGTGGTCCCTTGCCTGCATGTTTTATGGCTATTGCGTCAGCAAGGTTCTTTGCATAATAACCGTTGGTGTCGGTAAGTCTGTCGCGCTTAGCCTGCCTTACCACTCTCAAGAGTTTCTTGCGTGCATCTTCGCTTAGTCCTAATCCGTGTGTCAATAACAGTCTGCGTGAGCATATCTCTGTAAGCTCTTCGTAGGTATATCCCGGTAGGTTTATCACCAAGTCGAAGCGGTCGCGGATGTTTGGATTGTTCTTCAAATATCCGTCCAACACTACCGACCATCCGCACAATATCACGAATGGGTCTCCCTTCCATGTCTGCACACCGCTGAATATACGGTCTAAAGATGTGGTATTGGTATCTTGTCCGTCTGGCAATAGTTTATGCACCGCATCTATACATAGTATTCCGCCCTTGGCTTTAGCCAGATTTGCATCAAAGTCTTTAGCGTTGCGGAAAGCATCAAACTCCTCGCTATTCAGTATATATGTAGCAGGATGCTTAGTCATACCTTTCTGACTAAATAGCTTCTCTATCACCTCCACGAGCATAGTCTTACCTGTTCCCATCTCACCACTGATAATGATATTAGCGGTGAAAGGTTGGCTCACTCCCGTAGTCTTCATTCTGCGTTGATGTTCCTCGTAGCGTGCTACGAGGGTCATCAGTTGCTTCTTAACATTGTCCATTCCCACCAAGTCGGCAAGAGGACCAGTATTGTCGTTAGATAGAGCAGAGCCACACCATTTGCAATAGTGTGCCTGCTCTCTATTTTGTTTCTGACATTGTGGACAGATCATAATAATTCGTTTTTCTTAAACAACTATTAGTTAACTTCTTCAAGCTTGAAACCTCCACCGCTATTGCTTGATGAGTTCACCTTGATGTTATATCCTCCGCTATTGCTATTCTCGTGCTTTGGAGAAGATTGATGTCTACTTCCACTATTAGCATTGATAGAATGCGACGACGATGAACCCTGGATGTTGATGTTATGTCCAGCAGGTTTTGAAGTCTCTGTAGCCTGAGTGTTCGAACTTGCATCTGAGCTACTGCTGCTTGTCTCGCTCTTCTGGCTATTCTCGTTCTTATTGCTGTTCTTCTTGTTGCTGTTCTTCTTGCTTGTAGTCTCAACAACATCAGCCTCGTCAGCTACATTCTCTGCACTTCCATCTTTTGTGAGTGTGAAGCCAACCTCCTTGCCAGTCTTAGAATTGCGATATTGACATTCCATGGTGCCAGCACTCTTGTCTACATATATAGTATATATACCATCGAGTACACCATTCTGCACATTATCCTTGAGCTCAAGAGTTATCTTGTCGCCATCCTTAGCAGTTCCCGAAACACTCTCTTGCGCAAGATTCTTGAACTTTACAAACATAGTACCATTCACCTCGCCAGTCTTCTCGTCTACATTGTCTATAACCAATGTTGCTGCTTTGCCTTGGAATTCTCCATTCCATGAGCCTTCAAGGTATGTAGCGATTTCTGCATTTGATGAAGAGAAGCTTAGTCCCTTTGCTGCTCCCATAAATATCAGTAGCGAAGAGATGAGTATCGAGGTAACCACCGACCAAAGGGTCTTCTTCTTAATCTTTTGAATTACATTCTCAAGATAAGCCTCTTCGTTCTCTGTTCTGAGTGCTACGGTTGGTGTAAACTGCGAGATGCTCTCGTTAGATCTGTATGCGAAATGCAATGGGTTTACCACTAATTCGTCGTTGCCAAGCAAATCGGTAGTATTGCTGATACTTACCGAGCCGATGCACGCACTATATATCTTCCAAGCGTATAGCAGCAGCAATCCTGCCACGATATATCCTGCAAATGGCATCAGTAGCTTTAGTATAAAGTACAGTCCCCAATATATCGCCAGCGCTATAAGTCCACCCCATATCAGTTCGCCTATACATCCGCCTTCTCCTTCTGATAGTGCAAAGAAGCCTATGGTGCATATTATGAACAATATACCAAATACCGTAGAGTTGAATGATTCCAATGGATTTCCATCAAAAGGCAGACCCATGATAAGTGAGTATAGTGCCAAACCTACCAATGGCACCAAGCCCAACAGTATCACCACCCATCTTAGTGTGAGCACACGCTTTCTCAAGCTGAATATCTTGTCTACGCATGCTTCTGTCTTTTCTACAGCCTGACGGAATCTGCTTACATTATAGTCGCTGCTGTTGAAGCCTTCTATATACTTCAAGTATTTCTCTGTCTCAAGCTCGTAGGTATAAGCCTGATTCAGATTCAGGTTTGGATTCTCTTGGAAGAAGATTGTCAGCCAGTTGCCAAGCTGTCTGCCTGTATATTCGTTTTTCTTCTCTGTATTGGTAAGCTTGTTTACATCGGCAAGCGAAGTAAGCTTCTTACTGCCACATATATAATAAGGTGTAGCTCCCATTCCGGCTATACACTTATATGCAGCTATTATCTTGTTGTATGGACCAGGCTTGCCAGTGTTGGTTTGGCTCTTCAGGTCGAAACAATATTTTATGTAGTTAATCTGGTTCTTAAAACCGCGCACCGTGAGATAGCACTCCAGTCTTGAACCTTCGATATTCATAAACTCCTGGAAGAAGGTATACTTATCCGAATTCTGTCCGTAGTCAGAAACCAACTTGTTGAGTCTTGCTGCCAACTGTGCAGGAGTAAACTGCGCATTAGGATCCTTGGCATCAGTAACAATCTTATAGTCGTAACCGCATTGCTTGTTCAGCAGATACAACACTCCAGGATAGCATTCTGTAGCCCAATTCTTCTGTTGCAGATATTTCTCCACCTCGGCAGCAATCATACCGTTGCGTGAGTTCACCCACTTAGTGAATCCACCGCATGTTATCTCCCACTTAGAGTCATCGCCAAGGTTCTCGCCATATTGCAACACATCGTTTATATTGTCAACATAGTGTATCTGATTGTCGGTAGTAACGATGCGGAAAGGCAACTTAGCGTTATACTCGTAGATAAATCTCAGCAGATTGTCTTGAGCATTCTTTTCCAACTGCTGGTATATGTTGTCAGCCCATGCCTGTTCGCCATTCACACGCAGATATACATAGAATGTATGGTCCTTGTCTTTCAGGTTTTCGCAATATTGGTCGAAGTTATACAACAGCGACTCTGCAATCTCAGCAAATGTGCTCATCTGTTTGCCCTTGACGTCGGTCCATGGATATTCCTCATCCAAGGTGAATATGGCAGCAGCAAGACCAGCAAACTTATTGCTTGGATACCACTCTTCTGTTATCTGGTCTATGTTAAGAGCCATCTCTGGGTTTGTCTGGTCGATAAGTTTCGACAGCTTTCCACTATACAGATATTTCTTTGCCAACTCTTGGTCTTCGAGCATGAAATGTGCAAGCTCGTTCATAGAGTGTGCCACCTGATTCTTCGCACCATTGTAAACGATGCTCATCTGTGGTACATTCTGGTTTGCTGCAGCCTCGTCTTCCACGAGGTTCTCGCCCTTAATCCATCTCTGTATATCGGCAAAACCAGCACGCTCACTATTGTTGAACAACAACAGCGCCTTTATCAGCGACAACGAATGTGCGCTGAGTCCTGTAGGCATCGGTATCTGCTCATACTGCTTCATCTTTATGAGCTGACGTTCGTTCTTGCCTTCGAATATCTTGTCAAACTCCTCTTGTCCCATCCATAGTCTCATCAGCGAGATACCGAGAGAGTAGAAGTCGCTCTTGTCGTCAACATCGATTAGCTGACCTTCGATATGCGAATATATCTCTGGTGCTGCATATTTCTTTGTTCTTGCCTGCGAACATTGTCCTTTACCATTGGCATCTATCGCAACAGCAAGTCCGAAGTCGCCCAACACCAGGTTTGTGCGTTGCTTGTCTACGAAGAGGAAGTTGTCTGGCTTAACATCGAGATGCAAGAAACCTCTCTTGTGGCATAGGTCGATACTTATCGCCATTTGCATAGCCAGCTTCTTCCATCTTTCTTCGTCGCCCTTTAGGTCGAGGTCGCTCAGTGTGCCACCCTCGCAGAGTTCCATGATCTCATAGTCGCGCACATCCTTGTCGTCATTCGGACTAGTCCATGTACCGTGCTTATATAGTCGCATCAGTCCTGGCATACCCTGAGGTATAGTCTTCACCTTCTCCAGCATGTCGTGGTTAGGATGTATTCCCGAGAGATATAGCTTCAGCATATATTGCTTACCCTTGCTCTCTACCTTTATCAGCTGTGCCTCTCCCGACACCTGCTTCAAGTATTCTACCACGTGCAACTTCTTGCCATCAATAAAGATATCTGGCAAACCAAAAATAGCACCCTTTTGGTTCTTATAGTCTGCATTGGCGCTGTTGGCTGCCTGTGCTTGTCCTGCCTGCTGTGGTCTTCCGCCCATATTGCCATTGGCAACGATGGTTCCTCCATTGTCGTTATTGGCACGAATGGTACTTCCGCTTCCCATGTTGCCGTTTCCTGCAGCTTGTCTAACTGTAGCGTTGCTGTCGCCTCCAGCTCCTGTGCTTGGTCTCACAGTGCTACCGTTGTCATTCATTCCAGGTCTCACAGTGCTGCCGTTGTCATTCATTCCAGGTCTCACGGTGCTACCATTGTCATTCATTCCAGGTCTCACAGTGCTACCATTATCATTCATATCTGCCGATGGTCTTACGGTAGAGTCATTGTTTCCGCCATTGTTCGCGCCAGGGCGAACAGTGCCATCGTTAGGGATTATAGTTGAATCGTTCATGTCGCTTATCTTGTTTCTATTGTTCGTATAGTTTCAGTATAAGAATTATATTTCCACACACCTCCCAATTCTGGCCTGGTGCATTCACTTGGCTGATTGTGCTCGCAACCGCAATAGTTGCAAATCCATGTTGTTGGTCGTCTAACCAATCTCTGTGTTGTCACCACCACCTTGTGTGCACAACAGAAGTTGCGTTGCATCTGTGGTGTAGTATTGGCATCTGGTTGCATGGCATTCAATAGCGACTGCATCTCCTGCATCTGTCGCTGATATTCTGCCTTCATAGCAGCCAAGTCTGCACCACCCACACGTGCTTTCTTGTCCACCTTCTTCTTTTGTTGCACCTGCTGTTGAGGCTTTGGCGTAGGTCTTGGCGTATTGTTTATAGGAGTAGGGGTCGTTCCCAATAGCTGATGATATTGCTCCATCAACTTCTTGTCCTCCTCGCTAAGCTCCATCACGGTCTCAAAGTCCAGTTCTTCAACTTCCTCCTCTTCTTCAATATCAAAGTCACCACCATCATCAGGCATTCTGGCTTCTCTTTCTGCAGCCATAATCTGCTCTTCCAGTTCAGCCATCTGTTCAGCCAGCGATACCGCCTTCTGATATACAGGGTCGCGCTGTGCCTTCTCTACCTCTGCTCTTGCAAGGTCGTCGAGAGGAGTATTGCAATGACTGCAGAAACTACGGAAGTTCAATGTGCCGCATATAGGACAGGTGATACCCTTACGTGGACCGCCACATTCACAGCAGAACTGATCTTCTGGCTCCATCTCTGCACCGCAGTATGTGCATATATCAGGATGTAGCGGATGATGACAATGCGGACAAAGTTCCATGTGAAAGTCTACTGCCGCTCCACAATGCGGACATGTATAGTTTGGGGTGTTATTATCGTAGCTTTGCATAGCAGCAGTCTGTTGGCGTTGCTGTTGCTGCTGCTCTTGTTGCTGTTGAAATTGATCCATTGTATTATATTCGTTTAGGTTAATTTCTATTCAATTATTTCTACAACCATCACGCTGACGTTGTCTTTGCCTCCTGCTTCCTTTGCTGCAGCCACCAACTCTGGTGCGCTACCGCCATTCTCCATCACACTCTCTATAGTCTCGTCGTCTGCCATATCCGACAAACCGTCAGAGCATATGATGAATTTATCGCCCGGAATCACTTTCTGTGTAATATCCTCTACATCGGCAAAGACACTATCTCCCACTCCCAGTGCGTTGTATATTATGTTCGACGGTATCGTTGGGTCTTTCTCCTTCTCACGCATCGAGTGGTCAGTACTCAACTGTCGCAATATTCCATCGCGAAATCTGTATATTCTGCTATCACCGATGTTTATCCAGTTCACACTACCGTTATAGAAGAGCAATCCTACGAATGTTGTTCCCATATTATAGAATTGTGGCATCTCTTCGCCCTTGTGCTTTATCATATAGTGAGCATCTGTAGCCCACGACTTTATCAAATTCTGTAGTGTTGCTATGTCAACCATCGCAGGTAGTGTTTCCACAAAAGTCTGGAAACTCTGCACAGCCAATTCGCTGGCAAATTCTCCACCTGCATGTCCGCCCATACCATCTGCCACTATGGCTGCCATACGTGCGTTGTCGTTGAGTGTGAATGTAGACTGATAGGCGTTATCTCTATAGAAATCGCCATTCAGCAACACTATGTCTTCGTTGTTGGTACGTTTCAGTCCAACATCTGATATTAAATTGCAAGATATTATCATAGCTTCATCAGGTTTTAAATCAGTACCGCAAATTCCAAATTAGCAAACTTCACTATGTCGCCTACGTTCACCACTCTTGGCATGTTTGGTGCCAACTGCTGTCCGTTCACGAAAGTGCCGTTTGTACTACCAAGGTCTACTATCTCAAATTGTCCGCTGGCATTATACTGCAAACGGGCATGGTTGCCCGACACATATCCTTGTCCGGCAAACGTCTGGGCATAGCTTCCGCGTCTACCTATTATGGCACCATCGCCAATACCCAACCTTATCGGTGGGTTTTGGCAAACCAGATGTCCTGGCTTTGCCTGTGGCTGACGAGGAGGTGGAGGAGGCGTAGCTCCCGGACGCATCGTGCGGTCAGAATTCGTATCCGCTATCGGCTGCCCTGTATTAGGCGTATGTTGCCCTACAAAGCCTGTTGGTGGCTGAGAATTAGGATTAGGATTTACGTTTGGAGTTGGTGAAGGACCTACATTCTGCGTGTTGCCCACAGGTGGAGTGGTAGGATCTTTCACGCTACCTCCATTCTGGGCAAAAGCCTTTGCGGTCACAAGTTTTGTACCACATTGGTTGCATGTCATACCTCTTTTTATAGTACGACACGAAGGACAAACCATCAGTTCTGTACCACATTGGTCACAAAACCAGCTGTCGTCTTCAATGAGCTGTTTACATTTTGGACATGTCTGCATAGGTTGGTCAGTTATGTTATTAGTTTATATTATCTTTATTATGTATTAGTTATATAATGTGCAAATATAATGTTTTTTATTCATTTATCCGCACATAATGCAGAAAAAGTGTACCTTTGCAACATAATCCCTATAAATATATGACTAAATACAAATTGATAGCCTTTGATGCCGACGACACCCTTTGGGACTGCCAGTCGCATTTCGTAAATATCGAAGAGAAATATGCCTCTCTACTATCTGACTATGGCATCGCTCCCGACGAGGTCAAGAAAAACCTTTTTGCCACAGAGTGTGCCAACATGCCGCTTCTCGGCTTTGGTGTAAAAGCCTTTATGCTCTCTCTGATAGAGAATGCCAACCGAATGACGGAAGGCAGAATCGGTGGCAAGGGTATCGACCGGATAATGGAACTCGGCAGACAGCTTCTCACCTTCGACCCTAATCCGCTTGATGGTGTAGAGGAGGTGCTTACAGATCTCTCCGACCATTCCGACCTCAAGCTCGCTGTCTTCACCAAGGGCGAACTCCTCGACCAGAATAGCAAACTCGACCGTTCTGGTCTCCGTCATTATTTCGACCTCGTTGAAGTTGTCAACGACAAGACTCCCGATGCTGTACGTGCCTTATGTCGTCTTGCTGGTGTCAAGCCCGACGACCTCCTTATGGTTGGCAACTCCTTCAAGAGCGATGTCGAGCCTACCATAGCCACCGGTGCTTCTGCCGTCTACATCCCTACCCACCACACATGGGAATACGAAAAGACCGAAGAATATGCTCACACACGAGTCACCAAAATCTCCAACATCCGTGAGCTCCTCCAAATAGTGTAGAATCTCCCACACGGATTCCACCGATCTCACGGAAATTTAGCGTATTTAGTCCCACACAGATTCCACCGATCTCACGGATATTTGGACCTTTGGTCCCTTTAGTTAGTCTGTAGGTTAGTGTAAGATTCACAGCCGATTAGATTAAAAAATCCGTGTGCTCCGTGCTATCCGTGTGCGACACACTCCAGCAAAGCAAAGCCACACATTTCACTTAATTATTGTTCTGTGTGCAAATAAAAAAATAATTATGGAAAATCCCTATATCAAGCAATACCCCGACCTCATGGCGGGCAAAAAGATAATGTATATCCATGGCTTCGGCTCTTCAGCCCAGTCTGGAACAGTTGCTCGCATTCGCGAAACATTCCCTAATGCCGAGGTTATAGCCTACGACATGCCACTTCATCCCGCTGAGGCTATAAGCCTGCTCCACGATATCTGCGAGCGCGAAAAGCCCGACCTCATCATTGGCACTTCCATGGGTGGTATGTATGCCGAACAGCTCTATGGCATCGACCGTATTTGTGTCAACCCTGCTTTCGGCATGCACGACACCATGAAGGAGCATGGCATGACAGGCAAACAGCAATGGCAGAATCCTCGTGCTGATGGCGAAACAGAGTTCCTCGTTACCAAAGCTCTGGAAAAGGAATACCGCGAGATATGCGAACTCAACTTTCAACATGCTGCCGACGACAACGACCATGTCTATGGACTCTTTGGCGACAACGACCCTGTTGTCCACACCTTCGACCTCTTCTGCCAACACTACACTCATGCAGCCCACTTCCATGGCGAACATCGCATGGACGACAGCTCTTTCTTCCATGGTGTTGTGCCAGTGATACGCTGGATAAGCGACAAGCAAGAGGGTAGGGAACGCCCTGCCTTGTATATCGATGCTGATGCCTTGATGGATAGCTATCGTAAGCCAAAGTCGAGTCTCGTCAAAGCCTACGAATTCCTGATAGAGCATTTCGATGTATATATCGTGGCGCCATGCCCTACCAACTCCCATACCTACGTCACTGATATGATGTCGTGGTGCGAACAGTATCTCTCTACTCCTGCCCACGACCACGTCATCTTCACCAATCAGCCAAAGGCTCTCATCGGCGACTATTACATCTCATGCAATCCTCCTCGCGACTTCATGGGCACCACCATCGCCTTTGCCTCCGACACCTTCAAAACATGGGAGGAAGTCCTAACCTTCTTCCAGCGCATCTGCTAAGTGAAGAATAGGAGTAATCAACATAAACCGAAAAATCTATTTGTTGGGGTTTAAAACATAAACCATATAAACCCCGGCTTGTTGAAGTTTTAAAACATAAACCATATAAACCCCGGCTTGTTGAAGTTTTAAAACATAAACCATATAAACCCCGGCTTGTTGGAGTTTTAAAACATAAACCGCATATAACCCCCCTGTGTTGGTCAAACTCTCATTCTTCGAGTTTTGATGTAAAGATATGGAGAGACGATTTCGTAAGCAAGCTGTACGACTCGCCTCTCCATACCTTTACATCAAGTGCTGTGCCAGCACTTTGCCCAACACAGGGCGATAAACCAAAATAAACCCTAGATTGAGTGAATAATCGTAAATCGTAGACCAAAGAGAAAAGCAAATTTGTATGTAACATACTCAAGCAGCTGAGCCGTGTAGACTCCATTGTCTCTACTCTCAATAATTTATATCTAAAAAATAAGAATGGAATGCAATAAGATAAGAGAACTGGCGTTTAGCATTATAGTAATGAAACATAACAAAAATGAATTATCATATCAAACAACTTAATGAAGTAGATCCTATATTATGCCAAAAGTTAAAACAATATTGCTATGACTTGAATGGATGCTGTCAAACTGTTCATAAAGAAATGGGACCATTTCTAAATGAATATATGTATCAAGACGCATTGGAAATACTATTCAAAGAACGCAATATTCAATATATCCGAGAATATTATTTCTCGGTAGAATTTCATGGACTGAAAATTCAACACAAGCATTATGTTGATTTCTATGTTAATGACAAGGTTTTTATAGAATGTAAAGCGATAGAACGATTAGGTTCAGAACAACGTCAACAGCTATGGAATTACATGCGATTGACCAATACAAGAATCGGCATTATATACAATTTTGCACCAATGCGTGATCAAAGTGAGCACTACTATCTAGATACAGATTCCAATATTATGTATTTCTTCTAAAGCGATATCAAATAATGTAGAATTGTTATGAATTGGCTTTTAAGAAGGTGTTGATTGCATGTCTCCAGCAATGTACTGAGCAAATATCTCCAGCAATGGCTTATTCTGTCTTAAGCAATGTATTGAGCAAATGTTTCCAGCAACGGTTTATTTTGGTTTATAGCCTGTTTGTTTTCTGAGAGGCGTGCGCGCCTCTGTTGCAGAGTATAGCCCAGACTGTCGAGAGTTCGCACTCTCGTAAAGGCTGGACTATACTCTGCAACAAGCTCTGCTCAGAAAACAAACAGGGGTTTATATGGTTTATGTTTAAAATCCTACCAGCATCGCAAGCAGGTTTATGTTAAACAAGCCAGCGTTATCCCAACAACTTGCTAATATGCATACGTAGTTGCACTATGTTGATAGGCTTAGTCATATACTCCGTCATACCACAGTCATAGCCCTCCTGCTCGTCGTCAGAAAAGGCACGGGCAGTGAGACCTATTACAGGCACCGTGGCAGAAAGCTTCCTTATTTCGCTCGTAGCCTCATAGCCATTCATCACAGGCATAGTGATATCCATGAGCACCAGCTCAGGCTCATTCTGTTCAAACAATTCTACCGCCTCCTTGCCATTCCAAGCATGCAGTAGCTCAAAGTCTTTTGATAAAATTACGTCTAATAGCTTAAAATTGCTTGCGTTATCCTCAGCTACGAGGATCTTCTTCTTTGTTTCCATAATGATAAAGTTATGGTGTTAATCATAAGTACATAGATCTATTTTTATCCCTGGTCTTCCGCCAGTTCTTCTTTCTGTGCTATAGTCAGAGGAATGCTAAACATAAATCTCGCACCCTCCGTATACGATGTGTCGAGCCATATCTTTCCGCCCAACCTCTCTACGATAATTCGGCAGAGCGATAGACCCAAACCCGTACCCTGCGCATATTGATTCAGCTTCACAAAACGTTCAAACACCATCTCTGCCTTCTCCTTAGGAATGCCTATTCCTGTATCGCTGATAGCCACAGTAACAAAGCGGTTGCTATCGTCCACACTGAAGCTCAATTTTATATGTCCCTCCTTAGTAAACTTGCTGGAATTAGTGAGCAGATTTATTATCACCTGCTTAAACTTCACCACGTCAGTCTTTATATATAGCGAGTCTACAGGATAGTGCTCCAGATATTCCACGTGCTCCAACGGTCTTGCCTGTTTCACAGATATCAAGCAACTGTGGCATAGCTTCACCAAGTCACACGGACGATAATCTATCGTCACACGACCCGATTCTATTCTCGAAATATCCAATATGTCGTTGATAAGATTCAGCAGCAAAGACGAATTCTCCTTTATTATCTTCTCAAACTCCCTCTTGTCCTCATTCGAATAATCGTCCATACATTGCAACTCCGAGAATCCCACTATCGCATTCAGCGGAGTACGTATTTCATGACTCATATTAGCGATAAAAGCTGTTTTCAGCCTGTTAGCCTCCTCAGCCTTATCCTTTGCTATTGCCAACTCCTGACTCTTCTTCTCCAACGCATTCTTCAGTCGGCGAATATGAGCAATATAATATATCGCTATAAACAATCCAAACACCAAAACAAGCACCGACGACAATATCCACAATATCATCTTTCGGTTCTTGGAATAGAAGTTTTCTGTCTGATTTATTATTATCGAGTTAGCAGGAATATACTTCTCTGATAAGTCAAATTTTGCGAGCTTCGATTTGTCAAAAGTATAGCCACTACGTCGAATCTTAAACAATTCGCTACTTGGCATTTTTACCTTCAGATAGTCATAGGCTATGTCTGCCAAGTCTTCGCCAACAAGACCAAACTCTGGTGTATATCCGCCGATAACCCAACTGCCCATACCTACCGAAGCCATAGAAAAAGCAGGCAAGCTTGGGTTTGCATCGCGCAACACACCCGTTGTATTTGCCAATACATAGTTCTCGCTACTGTCAATTCTCCACGTACCTATTAATAATACTGTGCCCTCCTTTATATCCTTCAACTGTTTGCTAACACCAAACAGCGTATATCGTCTACCATCTATCAGTTGCAGATTTAAATCCTTATATTTTGTCATTTTCTTTCTGACCAAAGCCTGTATCGACAAACCACCCAAAGTGAAGTCAGAAAGAAAAGCAATATTCCTTGCGTTAGGATAGAATTTTTTTATCAATCCTATGTTGCGGTCTACATTATATTTGTAGAATATTCCGCCCACTATATTAAAGTCCTTGAAGTCAGTATACTCCTTGCTCTCAGGCATCCAAGTTCTTAAGTTCTTAATACCTTTTTGCAATTCTATAGTGTTTGTACTCACCATTGCCGCCATCGAAGGAGTCTTATGCGCCAATTCCGAAGTTTGAGCCAAATAAGACACCCAAGCCTCCTGTCCTAACAGTATAATAAGGCTTGGAGGATCGTTAGTATATTTCTTCAACAACCCCTCCATTCTGTCCTTCCACAGTGGTGCTTCCGACAGATTCTTGCTGTTCATGGTCTCCACACAAACGTTTGTTGTAGAGCCAGTCAGAGTCTTATATTTTCTTATAAATTCCGATAGGTTAGCATTCGTTCTTTCTGTATCAGGATTATACGAAGTGATAATCAGAATGCGTTCGTTCCTTATGTCTGCCGATGCCATTCCTATATTGAATATGCACAGCAGGCAGCACAGCACTACTTTTAGGATGATATTGTAAATTTTCATACAAGCAATATCCTTATGGTTTATATTAGTTTTGTCTCAAACTCTCAAACTATAGAGTACGTGTTTATGTTTAGTCTTAACGGCTATAATTTTATTTGACGTCAATAGTTAAATTTCTTTGCAAAAGTACTTTCTTTTTCCATTGCTTGTATAATAATCTCGGTTAAATAAAGTTAATAATCTATCCTCCTCCCTTTCCTTTCTCTTCCCTCCCTCTTCTCTTTTTACCCTTTCACTTTTTTACCCTTTCACTCTTTTAATTTAAAAACATAAACCAAGCTAAATACCCTGTGTTGGTCAAACTCTCATTCTTCGTGTTATTCGCCCGATTCGTGTTCGTTTAACCCTCAAGCAACCGATCTTCGTGTTATTCGCACGATTAGTGTTCGTTTAAATCTCAAGCAGCCGAGCCGAGTTAGGTTCCATCCGTGTCCTCAGTGCTATCCGTGTGCGACACACTCCAGCAAAGCATAGACAAACTCTTCGTTTTTCCCTTCCTTTCCCTTGGTTCATTCAAGTCCATACATTCCGTTTATCCCAATTTTATCCGTTGCCAATGAAAAAAACGTCCCCTTTTTCTTGTTCTTTTCATACAAAATACCTAACTTTGTACACCTTATAATATATAATAAGGCATAAAACACAAGAACTATGCAAGCGAAGTCGTATCTGATAAGGCTTGCACAATCTGCTCAAATGCAGGTTGCAGCCGCTGACATAAAGTAGGAAAGAGTTTATGAAACCGGATGGTACGGATTCTTTTTCTACCGCCAACGAAGACGCACGTCTTCCGATGGGTACTCAAGTTACTGGGTCAACAGATTCTGTTGGCGCTGAGGTGAAACTATGCTTTTCACCACCACCGGTCACTTGGTCCTATCTGTTCGTTCATCATAGTCGTGTAGCCAAATTCGAAGAGTGGCTGCGCAGAGATGGCAGGACCTTCTTCGTTCACAAAACCATCAGATACTTCCGCAAGAACGATACAAGGAGCGTTCATGGCAAAGAGATGCCAACCTTCAGCGGTCTCGTCTTCATCAAAGGCAATCCAAAAGAAATCCAATCCTACCTCGACTGGTATTTCCCAGGCTATTACCTCTGCAAGAACTGCAGCACCGGTCGTGTGGCACGCATCCCCGATTCCCAGATGCGACCCTTCATGTGCATCTGCGAGACCTCACCCGAACGCATACGCTTCCTCCTTCACCCCTTCCATTACTACGCTCGCAACCGCATTCTGCTCCGCATCACCACAGGCGACATGGCAGACATGACTGGATACATCATCCGCATCGACCGCGACCGCAAGCTCGTTATGGAGATTGGAGGCATGAGCGTAGCCATATCTGGAGTCCATGCCGAGCGATTCGAAGAAGTGGAACCATCCGCAACAGCTGTCGACAGCGACACGTTCTATCAACGCAATCTCCACGAACAGCAGGTGCTCATCGACCGCTACTTCCATCCTGTCAAAACCATCAAGGATGTGCCAGCACAGGCAGAGAATATAGAATATCTCCGCAAGTATGTGCTCGACGAAATGGCTCACGACCGCATGCAGATTCACGAAGCATGGCGCACACTCCAATTCGTTATCGAAGAAATTGGCTACTACTACGCCACCTTCGCCGACCACGCCAACTCCATCTGCACTCCTATCTTTAATATGGGAGCCAAGGTGCTGCAAGAACTGGAACGTCTCGTCAATTCCCCAAACCTCGACGACTCCACCCGCATCCGTTTCCAGTCCGACTATCAGCAGCTCCTCACCTCCTTCAGCTATCTGTTTTAATACAAAATAACAGCCTCACGAATCATGTATCCATTCCTATTCCAGCCAAACCTTCACACAATAGTGTGGGGCGGCAACAAGATAAGACCATACAAAGGACTCCCAACAACCGACGAAACCATCGGCGAGAGCTGGGAAGTCAGTGCAGTGCCCTACAACGCCAGCATTATAGCCAATGGTCCCCTCGCAGGTCGCGACCTCATCTCCGTAGTCTCTTCAGCCCCTGAAGAAATCCTCGGCAAAGCCGTCAGCGACCGCTACAATGGCAAGCTCCCTCTGCTTGCCAAGTTTATCGATGCCAAACGCGACCTCAGCATCCAAGTCCATCCCAACGACGAGATGGCAGCACGCGTACATAATAAGATGGGTAAGAGCGAGATGTGGTACGTCATCGATGCACAACCAGGCAGCTACCTCTATGCCGGATTCAAACAGCCAATATCGGAATACGAATTCAAAAAACGTGTCGAAGACGGTAGCATCACCGATGTCTTGGCACGCCATGAAGTGAAGAGTGGCGATGTGTTCTATCTCCCAGCAGGCAGAGTCCATGCCATTTGCAGCGGCATCCTCCTTGCCGAGATTCAGCAGTCGTCCGACCTTACCTACCGCATCTTCGACTACAATCGTCCAGGCCTCGACGGTCGTCCACGTCAGCTACATGTAGACCTCGCATCCCAAGCCCTTGACTACAATGTTGTCGACGAATATCGCACCGAATATCAAAACGAAGAAAACCGTGCCAACCTCGTCATCAGCTCACCATATTTCAGCGTCCGTGTCCTTGAAGTCAGCCAACCATTCCATCGCAACCTGTTGAAATACGACAGTTTCATCATCACCATGTGCGTCAGTGGCGACTGCAAACTCCATGTGCGCTCCACAGGCGATGAAGTCATCCTCCGCGAAGGCAACAGCTGCCTCGTTCCAGCCTCCATCGCCGACTACGCCCTCATCCCTCTCACCCCAACCGTCCGTGTCCTCGATGCCTATATCGATAACAAGGATCGTAGCCTCGGCAGCCGCCTCACCCGCTTCTTCCATATGACCACGAAGTAAAACGAACCCGAATGCAGTCTTAAGAAAACGAACACGAATCACCCGAATCTACCGAATAAAATAAAGATTCGCTTCATTCGGCTTATTCGTGTTCTTTTAAAACTCTCCAGCAGAACAAAAATCCAGTTCTAAGAAAACGAACACGAATCACTCGAATCTACCGAATAAAATAAAAATTCGTGTTATTCGGACTATTCGTGTTCTTTAAAACTCTCCAGCAATCCTGCCACGTTATGTTCGTGTCATTCGGATAATTCGTGTTCTTTTAAAAAACGTCCTTCGTGTTTATAAAAATGAGTTGATATGATATACTTTAAACAAGAAAGCTACGATATTGTTGGCGCTGCAATGGAAGTATACAATCAGTTAGGTTGTGGATTCCTAGAAGCGGTCTATCAAGAAGCCTTAGAAAAGGAACTAAAACTTAGAGGAATTCCTTTTAAACGAGAGAAAGAGCTTGTGATATACTATAAAGGAGAACCATTAAAGCAAATATATAAAGCCGATTTCGTTTGTTATGACCAAATAATAGTTGAGTTGAAGGCCGTATCAAGTCTTGATAAAGCCCATCGCTCCCAAGTCTACAACTATCTTCATGCAACAGATTATAAACTTGGATTACTATTGAATTTCGGTCATTCCAACCACCTCGAATACGAACGTATCGTCCTATAGAACACAAATTTTGGTTTAATGAAACGAACACGAATCACCCTAATCTACCGAATAAAATAAAAATTCGCTTTCTATGTTAATATCCAAATATTTTGACCATTATTTTTAATTTATGCTGATATTTTATATTCAGGTGAGA
>CAKQMS010000028.1 GCA_934254985.1 uncultured Prevotella sp.
AACTAAATCAGTACGGAATTTGAAATGTTAAATTAAAGAGGTAAAATAGAGTCAACCTTATTCAGGAAAAGACATATAGAAATTTACTGATACACCTTATTATATATAGGCTACTTATACTCAATTATATATAGGCAGACTACACTCAGGAATACAAAGAAAAACTATGTATTTCTTTGATATTCCATTCGTTTAGATAAATTTCTCACGCTCAAGAATACAAATACATTTGCATTCTCTTCGCTTAATCGAAATTTTGCACTATCTTTGCAAAAGAAAAGTCATTAATATGGAAATCATCAACTTATCCGACACTAACAGCATCCTTGGTCAGTATATAGAAGAAATTCGCGACAAGGAATATCAGAAGAACAGATTGTTGTTCCGCAACAATATTATGAGAATAGGAGAATACGCAGCGTTCGAAATCTCCAAAGTATTGGAATATGTAAAGAAGGAGGTGACTACACCATTAGGCACCGCTACGGTAAATGTTCCTAAAGACAAGATATTGTTGGGAACAATTTTCCGTGCAGGACTTCCTTTCCACCAAGGTTTCCTCAACATCTTCGACCATGCCGGCAACGCTTTCGTTTCTGCATATCGTGAGTATACCGACGATACTCACACAGAAGTGGGCATTCATGTGGAATATCTCGCCACTCCAAGTGTGGAAGATAAAGTCCTTATTATTGCCGACCCGATGCTTGCTACAGGCGGAAGCATGGAACTTGGATATAAGGCTTTCCTCACAAAGGGAACTCCAAAACAAATCCACGTGGCTTGCGTAATAGCAACACCTAAGGGAATTGAACATATCAAGAATACATTCCCTGAAGACAAGACTACCATTTGGTGCGCAGCTATCGACCCAGAACTGAATGAGCACAAGTATATCGTGCCCGGATTTGGTGATGCTGGCGATTTGTGCTTTGGTGGTAAGCTGTAATTTGATTTTAAGATAAGATTATAATTTATTATATAACACGATGAATATAGAAAACGAAATATTTAAAGCTGTCAAAGTAGCAGTAAAAGAACTATATGGTCAGGAAGTAGCTGACTCTATGGTACAGATTCAGAAGACAAAGAGTACTTTCGAAGGCAACCTTACAGTAGTTGTGTTCCCATTCCTCAAAATCTCTAAGAAGAAGCCTGAGGATACAGCTCAGGAGATTGGTGAATACCTAAAGCAAAACTGCAGCAATGTAGTTGCTGACTTTAATGTGGTTAAAGGTTTCCTAAACCTTTGTATTGCTCCTGCTGCTTGGGTGGCATTATTGAATACTATCAACACTGAAGCTAAGTTCGGCGAGAAGCCTGTTACAGAGAATAGTCCTCTCGTAATGATTGAGTATTCTTCTCCTAACACCAACAAGCCTCTCCACCTCGGCCACGTACGTAACAACCTCCTTGGTTGGTCATTGGCTCAAATTATGGAGGCTAACGGCAACAAGGTTATCAAGACAAACATCGTCAACGACCGTGGTATCCACATCTGCAAGTCTATGCTCGCTTGGCTAAAGTGGGGCAATGGCGAAACTCCAGAAACTTCAGGCAAGAAGGGCGACCACCTTATTGGCGACTACTATGTAGCTTTCGACAAGCACTACCGTGAGGAGATTGCAGAGCTCAAGGCTCAGTATATCAAGGAAGGTATGGAAGAAGAAGCTGCAACAGAGAAGGCTAAGGCAGAGGCTCCATTGATCAAGGAGGCTCACGAGATGCTCGTGAAGTGGGAAAACAACGACCCTGAGGTTCGCGCTCTTTGGGAGAAGATGAATAACTGGGTATACGCTGGCTTCGACGAGACTTACAAGATGATGGGTGTAGGTTTCGACAAGATATATTATGAGTCAAATACTTACCTCGAGGGTAAGAAGAAGGTTGAGGAAGGATTGGAGAAGGGTCTCTTCTTCCGCAAGGACGATAACTCTGTATGGGCAGACCTCACCAACGAGGGTCTCGACCAGAAGCTCCTGCTCCGTTCTGACGGCACTTCTGTTTATATGACTCAGGACATCGGTACTGCCGATCTCCGTTTCAAGGACTTCCCTATCGACAAGATGATCTACGTAGTAGGTAACGAGCAGAACTACCACTTCCAGGTGCTCTCTATCTTGCTCGACCGTCTTGGTTTTAAGTGGGGTAAGGACTTGGTTCACTTCTCTTACGGTATGGTTGAGTTGCCAAATGGTAAGATGAAGAGCCGTGAAGGAACTGTTGTTGATGCCGACGACTTGATGGAAGCAATGATTGCTGATGCTCGCAAGACAAGTGATGAGCTTGGCAAGTTCAATGATATGACAGAAGAAGAGAAGCAGGAGATTGCTCGCATGGTAGGTCTCGGTGCTTTGAAATACTTCATCCTCAAGGTTGACGCTCGTAAGAATATGCTCTTCAACCCAGAAGAGAGTATCGACTTCAATGGCAACACTGGTCCTTTCATCCAGTATACCTATGCTCGTATCCGTAGTATCATGCGTAAGGCTGCAGCCGAAGGCATCGTTATCCCAGCAGAGTTGGGTGCCGACGCGCCATTGAATGAGAAGGAGATAGACCTTATACAGAAGCTCAACGACTTTGGTGCCGCTGTAGCTCAGGCAGGTATCGACTATAGTCCAAGTGGTATCGCAAACTATTGCTATGAGCTAACAAAGCAGTTCAACCAGTTCTACCACGACTACAGCATCCTCAATGCCGACAGCGAGGCAGAGAAGACTGTTCGTCTTGTTCTTGCTGCCAACGTAGCCAAGGTTATCAAGAATGGTATGGAACTCCTTGGCATCGAAGTGCCTGAGAGAATGTAATATGAATAATCAGCCACAAAATCCGCCTTCATGGCGCAACGATACAGTATTGCCTCTGCCTCCACAGGTAGAGGCAAATGCTTGGGCTGTGGATGCAGCTTGTAGCGGCAACCCTGGTCCGATGGAATATCAGGCTATCGACTTACAGACAGGAGCACAGGTATTTCATTTCGGTCCGATGCATGGCACTAACAACATAGGTGAGTTTCTCGCCATCGTACATGCATTGGCATTGATGGAGAAACAGGGTATCAAAAACAAGGTTATATACTCAGACTCTTATAATGCCATATTGTGGGTGCACAAAAAACAATGCAAGACAAAACTTGAACGTACACCACAAACTGAACAACTATATCAGATTGTGGCAAGAGCAGAGCAATGGCTCCGCACACACAATGTGACAACAAGGATAATGAAATGGGAAACCAAGCAGTGGGGTGAAGTTCCTGCAGACTTCGGTAGAAAGTAAAGAGTGAAGAATCTAAGTGAAAAGTGAAGAGTGAAGAATTAAATAGTCTATATGGCTATTAATTCTTCACTCTTCATTTTTTTATTTAAAATCTAATTGATTCTTCACTCTTCTGTTGGCTTTCCCTTCGGCCGCCGATTTTCAATTCTTCACTCTTCACTTATCTTATTCCAAAGGAAGATTTTTTATTTGCAGCAAAGCCTGACCATAAGAAGGACCGTCTGCCATATTTCGGAATGCAACAGAAAGATATGGAATCATCTTTGCATTGGCAGAAACATTATTGATGACTATGCGCATTTTTGTTGGCACATGGGCTGACAATGAGAAATTGTTGGTATAAACATTCTGACCACCAACAAGAATCTTCATCTTCTCTTGATAATTATATATCTCATATTGATCATCAGAAGCAAATGTTCTATATTCCTCATAGCCTGCACATCCTTCTTTGGTAACAACGTAAACTTCGCGAGTTTTACCTGTCTTGTTGAAAATAACAAAATCGTAAGTTGCCAAATCACCTGTGCGATTGCCACCAAGCAACTTTATCTCATAGCCTGGAGCATTAAGCGACATAGAAAAAGATCCATCATCCGCCTTAGTGGTTGTTGCTGGAGCTGTATTATTCTGAGAAGAATTGAAATTTGAAGACGAAGTAGTATTACTATTAACAGGAGTACCATCAGAAGTTTCGCCTGTGATTTCTGTAACGACCTCACCAACTTCCTGTACTGTCTTCATTAATTTCTTAAAGAATTGAGCATGAGCATTGTTAAAGCTAAATAACATTGCAATTGCAACGAATAGAACTTTCTTGTAGAGCATAGTAGTTAATACTTTATTATTATTGATAGGTTATAACTTTCACTGTGCAAATCTAAAGATATTTTATGACAATAGCAAACTTTTGGATAAAAAGTTATAAAACTTTTTTAAAATATCTCACTATAGTGTTGCCATCATACATTTCCGTACTTTCTACAATCACATTCTTAGGCAAGGCTGGAGCCATAACGCCGTCTTCAACAGCAAAAGGAGCAGTCTCCACTCTTATCTCGTCCCATAGTCCAAGTTCGATAAACGACGAGAGAGTCTTTGCACCACCTTCAACGATTAGCGATTGTGCCTTTTCTGCATATAGCTTATCAAGAACTTCTTGTGGCGATGTTGAATGATCGAGCACTAATCTTTTAGGGTTCTTGCCTGCCCAATCACGCACATTCAGCTGTGGATGTTCCATATCATCGGTAATGCGACCTACGAGAATAGCGTCATATTCAGAACGAAGCTTATGCACCAACATCTTTGTAAAGGGAGTAGATAGTTGTAAAGCAGGCTTATTATCAGCCTGACGATAGCCAACAATGCCATTAGCAGTCTGTGCCCATTTCAGTAAGATATATGGGCGATGCTTCTCATTGACTGTCATAAACCATTTGTTTAGCTTATGACATTCAGCCTCCAACACTCCGACAGTAACCTCTATACCAGCCTGACGTATCATCTCTACACCTCTACCCTTTACTTTTGCAAAAGGATCTATACATCCGCACACCACTCTGCGCACACCTTTCTTTATTATTAGCTCGGCGCAAGGTGGAGTCTTACCATAGTGCGAACATGGTTCGAGCGACACATATATAGTGGCAGAATGTAGCAGATGTTCATCCTCAGACTTTACAGAAGCAAAGGCATTGACCTCAGCATGACCTTCGCCACACCTCACATGATAGCCCTCGCCTATTATCCTACCATCTTCTGCCACTATCACCACTCCCACCATAGGGTTTGGCTTAGCATTCTGCATACCGTTTCTTGCCAACTGCAAGCAACGGCGCATGTATTCTTCATCCTTTAGAATGTGCATGGTAATGACAATAGTTGATACATCAAAGTCTTAGCCATACGCTCGTGTCCCATATTGTTAGGATGCAGACGGTCGGTATCAGCCTTATTGAAATATTGTGCATAGCCATCCTGCATAGGATACAGACCACAAGTGGCATTAAGGTCTATAACAGGCACAGCCCAGATATTGCCAGCCTCTTTCACAGCATCAACATAGCTATCAAGATATTCGCCACAACGATTCATATAGTCTTCTGTGCATTGCCAGTTCTTGTCGTTAGCATAGAATCCTGCACGATGAATAGGTGTAAGCAACACAATCTGCTTTGTAGGATACATCTTCTTCAATGAATCCAAAGCTATATTGATACGTCCCTTATAAGTATCCTTATCAAAAGAAGGATAACGGCGCATGCGGTTCTCCATTCTCTTCACATACTGATGACCATATTCCACCTTCTCCATACGCTCATCATACCATTTTCCCATAGGCACGGCATTATTGTAATCATTAGTACCCATAAAAATCAGTATAGCGTCGAAGTCGTCACCATGCTCAGCCTTTAGCTTATTAGCTTGGCGTGGAATATCGTTCCACATTCTACCGCTCACAGCATAAACAAAAGGCTTTATGCCGAGCCATTCTTCCAAGAAGTTCCAATATTTATTGCTTGCAGCCTTATTATTAGGGTCGGTGATAGAGTCGCCGAAATAAGCCACACGCTTACCTTGCCAAGGATGCACAATCGCAGTCTCAGTCTTAGCCTTCTTCTGAGCCTTAGCCTTCTGAGCAAATGAATTACAAGGAGCCATAACTCCCATTACAACAGCGCATGCCACCATGCATGCTGGAACAAAATTGCGGAACATGAATTTGTTTATCATCATTTCTGTAGGTTTAAATTTAGTAGATATATAATAAAAATGATGTTATAAAAGTGCATTGAGCACTATACATGTGGTCTCACCGAGAATCGAACTCGGATCTAATCTTTAGGAGAGACTTGTTCTATCCATTGAACTATGAGACCCCTCAGCGTAAGGTATATATAAAGGTATACATATACCAAAGCGGTTGCGAAATTAATAATTTTTTGCGACATAGCAAAATATCAACACCATTTTGTATGGTATTTAACCCAAATCCAATATCTGATTTGGAGTTCAGAAATAAGCCTATGCCAACTGTCAGAAGTCTATACTAACACTATATACTTCTGAACCATAGCCACACCAATAGCCTAAAGCTCCTGTTACATTCGACTTCAAATTCTCGGCAACTGGCATTAATGGCACTCGAGATAATGCCACCAAGTCTTCAAAGCTTCGCCAAAAGTCGTAAGAGGCATCATCTAAAGTAGCCAATTTCACCCACACCTTATCGCCTCGTTTAAAGAATGACGACACATTTTTATCTAAGTTATGTCTGCCTCGCTTAACTATCACTCTGCCATCTTCACCTATCATTCCTACATCAAACAATCCTATCTGCGAGGAATAATATTCTGTCTGTTCTCCTTCCACCATAGTGAATAGCTTACAACGCTTGTTGCTATCGCTAACATAAGCCACCAACTGAAACAAAGTGTCTACATCCGTTGGCTCTATCTCAAACCTCGTTATCTCTATCGGAGCAGGAATCGAAGTTGTAGCCTCTGCAACAATTCCGTCTCGTGATTCTGCCTTGATGGTATAAGTCTTCCCTACCTCACCCTTCATATTGTATGTAGTATAGACAAAGGGAGGATTATATTTGGAATCATATCGTCCCATCATCACTTCCGTTTGTTCGCCATCAGAAATAGTCACCTTTCCCCAATTCTCCACATATTTCGACAGGTCATCGACATCTATTCGTTCATCTGTCAAAGGCACAGTCTTTGTCAACTTCACTATCGGGAATTGCCCGGCATCTATCCAGCCTTCAACTACCAGTTGCGACTTGCCAGATGTAGAGATATCATAGTTGTCGCAAGCCGATATGAGCATGCTAAGCGTCATGAGTATATATATATAATAAGGTGTAGACTTCATATCCTTCATCATCAGAATTTGTAATAATAACTTATAGATGGCAATATCGGCATCAAGAAACTAAAGGTGGCATATCTAACTTGACCCTTATATACCTTTATGCGATAAGACAAGATGTTGTTATACATCGTAGCGTTGTAAAGCGAGAAGTTTATACCACTCCGCTTATCACCACTATTCTTGAAATCATAATTCATTGATAAGTCCAAGCGCATATATGGCTTTATTCTATCTCCATTATATGGACCATATTCTGAGACTATATTGTTGGACACCATATATGCATACTTGATACGTGTGAAAGGTACTCCTGACGCCAGCACATATGTAGCACCAAGTTCCATTCGTTTACCTATCTTGTATGTTGCAACAGCATTCAACTCATGTATTCTCTCATGGCCTGCAGAATACCACCCTGCATATCTATCTCCATCAAATCTTCGCTTTGCTCTTCCGAAAGAATAGCTCACCCATCCTGTTAGCTTACCTCTTCGCTTCTCTAACATGATGTTTGCACCATAGTTATAGCCCTTTCCTTTCATCAAGGCTCCTTCCAACGAGTACGAAGAATACAGAATATCGAAGATATTTCCGCTATTCTCTACCTGGTGTTCCAGTTTCTTAAAATACAGCTCTGTGGTCAATCGATACTCACGGTCTTTTAGCCAGAAGTTTCCTTGCAACGAAGCATTATAGGCATATTGTGGTCGAAACTCATTACTCGAAGAAAGCCAAAACTCCGTAGGCAGTCCCATCGACGAAAAGCCTGTCTGATATAGATATTGGTGATGAATACCAAGGTTCAAGCTAAATTGACTTGCCTGCGAAGCATCCCAACGAAGTTTTATATTTGGGTCAAGGCTTACAAACCTATCCTTATTATAATAATAGGTGAAGCGCAAACCTGTCTCCAAAGCCAAGCGTTGCGATAATGGCTGCAGATATTTCATATATGCCGAAGCCTCAATGGTTCGTTGCTTCGTTGTAGGAGCAACATTGGCATTTATAGTCCCGCCTGTAGCAATATCCTGAGGCATAAGTTCATGTCTTATCACATCAGCTCCACAATCCCAACGTCCGAATTTCAGTCTACCCTTATACCCAAGGTCGTAAATATACGAGCGCACTCCTACATCTATTGAAGTTTCGTTTAAGCGCACTCGGTTTGCATATCTCGTAAAATACACGCTTTGCTCAGTTTGCCATTTGCTATGCCTTGAATACCAATGCAAGGCAGCCATAGTATTATCCCATTTTATCTTTGTCTGCATACCTTGGTCTGCTTGTCCTATCTTCAGATTGTCGTAGCCCCAATACGCCTCTGCCTTTACAACGTTGGCATCATCAAGTTGGGTGATATAGGTAGCATTGTAATCCGCGAAGTCATAGTTCACATGGTCGCCATCCATCTCCAACCATTTAGAATACAGAAGGTTTAGATAAGCAGCTCGAGCCGACACCATGAGCATAGAGCGTTTGCCTATTGGCAACTTCACGGTTCCTTGCGACGACATCGGACCAACAGCTATCTCTCCATGCTTTCCATTTGCTTGCAAGCTATCCTCGCCACATATCCATGTAGGCGTAAGCATATCTACGCTTCCACCAAGTCTGTTAGGGAAAGAAGCTGATGTAGACGACTTCGTAAGACTCATCTCTGAGAAATGCGAAGCATTGAATATAGAAAAGAAACCAAGCAGATGGGTTGCATTATATATAGGCACACCATCCAGCGACACATAGTTATGCGAATTGTCGCAGCCCTGCACATGCAGTCCTGCATCATACTCCGAATTAGTCTGCACACCAGGCAGCAACTGGGCATAATGTATAGGGTCGGCATTGCCAAGGATACGTGGCATATAGTCCATCAGCGACATATCGACAATGCTTGCATCGTCGAGAGCTTTGAGATGTGAGCGTAAGCGTTTGCCCTTCACCTCAACATCTTGTAGCTGATAATGATTAAGCGTGTCGGACATTTCTGCCGACACGCTTTTCTGTATGCTTATCGTTCCACAAAGGAGGAATAATAATAGCTGCTTGTTCACATCTAAAGTCTATAAAATATATTATCAATTATAAAGGCGACTGATTAATAATAATAACCATTATCATCTTCATCAATACCGAACATACTGCAGAAGTCATCGATTATGCCTTCTACTGTATTGACTACAGTCTTAAACGATTTCTCATTGAAGTAGCTATCTACAGAATATTCTGAGTCGTCAGCAAACTTCATCACCCACTCGTATGTCCAGTATTGTACATAATAGTCGTTGTCAGAAACCGACTTAAACAAAAGAGAAGCCGAACTATTTGCGCTATTGTCAAGATACAAGTCTGCATGAATCAACTTGTTGGCGTTTGCCAAATATTTATCCATACGTGACTTATCAGAATAGCATTCGTCTGCTTTGTCAAGGTTTTCATTCAACAAATAAACATCATCAATAACGGTAACAAACTTTGCTCTATTCAAGATATCTACACTTATAGTAGCCTTGTTTACAGAAGAATTATCACCATCAGAAGTAATATTGCCAGCAGCATTACCACTAACAGTTATCAATGTTTCGCCACCCTTAGATATTGTAGCCTTAGCTTCAGCTGTCTTGCCTGCTCTATACGATGCCTTTGAAACAACAACCTTATAGTCGTTTACAATAGCTTCTGTTGTAACATCTATCGCATCCTTTGACAAATCTACCTCTTCACCAGTACTTACAGCAGCATTTACTGTTACGCTAATTACGGTCTTACCATTCTGAGTCAGAGTAATCTTTGTCTGCTTAGGCAGGATGAAACGATTTTCCTGAGTAACAGTCTCATATTCTTGATAATTTCCGTTTTCATAAGACCAGTTCCATTCTTTATCATCAAACACACTATGATGGATTTTTGCACCATCCTTACTTGCTATCAATGTAAGCACACATGGCTTGCCATCAGCATCCTTAAACGTGAAAACCAATTTGTCGCCACCTTTCTTGGTATTTACCCAAACTCCATTGTCGTTCAAGTTAAACTCACCAACAAAGTTAGCTGCTTGCCAAAGATACTTTTCATAGTCTTTCTTTGAAGATAGCAAACATTCTCCCTTTGCAGCCTCAAACCAATTGGCTACTACATTGTTATCCTCAAAATCAAATTTGTCTACTGCATCAAAGATTTTCTTGAAATCTTCAAATTCACTAACTTTGATTTTTGCAAGTAGGTCGTTAGCTGTAGACTGGAGACTTTGCTTTGCATCTGAAGCCGACATGGCAGGAACATCTGTATTACCGCCCCCAGCGCCAGATCCTTCATTGTCGTCAGAATCGCTACAACTTGCAAAAAGCATCACTGCCACAGAAAGGCATGATATCAAAAAATACTTTGTCTTCATAATCGTAATGAATTAATAAAAGATAAAACTATATGCCCATGATAATAAATCTAAGGACGATCTTTAAGTTGAATATCTGCAAATATACGCATTTTCGACATAACAACCAAGGGGTTTTACATTTTTTCGACCGAACTTTTGGGCTTAGACTACACTTTTCCGACCGAACTTTCGTACTAAAACAACACTTTTCCGACCGAACTTGCTGTTTATAGTCCAAATAAATGCTCACACAAAACCCTTATACCTATTATTATAAGGACTATACCACCGAGCAGTTCTGGCTTCAATCTCTTTTCCACTCCCTTACCAAAGCGGATGCCAAGAAGACTACCAACGATGCTGAATGCAAGGGAAACGAAGCCTATGATGAGCAAAGGTAGGAATAAAGAAGAAATAGTGTTGAAGCCAAGGCAGGTGAAGGAGATGCCTACTGCCAAAGCATCGATGCTGGTGGCAACGGCAAACACAAGCTGCGTCTTTAGCTTTCGAGGATTTATATGCTTGGCTTCTGCCTTTTCCTCTTCTTCATCATCAGAAAACGACTCCTTGATCATTCTTCCACCAAGGAATGCCAACAAGCCGAAGGCTATCCAATGGTCATAGTCTTCGATAAGCGAACTAAAGGAGTTTGTGGCAAGCCATCCTGCAAGCGGCATCATAGCCTGAAACAGTCCGAAAAGGAATGCCACGACAAGTATCGTGCGCCATTCTATCTTGCGTAGCAACACACCAAAGACTATCGACACCGTGAAGCAGTCCATGGCAAGAGCTACAGCAAGAAGCCAAAGTTCGAGTATAGACATTTTTATAAAATCGTATTAAGAGCTATTGGCACATATTTAATATAATAGCACTAAGCCTGCAAAGGCTGCGAAGCAAATCATCTTTATTGGATTTATCTTCATGAAGTAGGTGCCAACGAAGGTTGCTGCAAAGAGAGCTATGCTTATGCAGAACTGCCATGGGCTCTCAGAGAAAGAGCCGAAATTTTCTTTTGTGAGAAGCAACAAGGTGGCAGCAGCAAGCAAACCTACTACTGTTGGGCGCAAGCCAATGAAGATGCTCTGCACCACAGGGGTGTTCATATACTTCATAAACATCTTGCTGATGAGCACCATCAATACGAATGATGGCAACACAAGAGCAAAGGTCGCAGTAAACGAGCCCAGTACTGCCAACGCCTCACCCATGCCGGCATTATGTACAGCAGTATATCCACAATAGGTGGCAGAGTTGATGCCTATAGGACCAGGAGTCATCTGCGAAATAGCAACGATATTGGTAAACTCGGCAGTAGAAAGCCAATGATGGTGGTTAACAGTCTGTGTCTGAATAAGCGACAGCATGCCATATCCTCCACCGAAGCCGAAGATACCTATTATAAAGAATGTATAGAAAAGCTCTAAGAAAAGCATAATTATTCTGTTGGTTTAATGTATTGTCCATAGATATATCCACCCACAGCTGCAGCTATGATGATATAAATAGGGTTTACGCCCATAGCCCAAATGAGTAAAGCTGTAGCAATAGGAATCCAGCAATTGTAGAGTCCGATGTCAGCACGCTTTGCCAAATTAAATGTAGGAGCCGCGATAAGAGCAACTACAGCAGGGCGTATGCCACGAAACATTGCTGCTATCCATGGCACATCCATAAATTTATTAAAAAACAGGGCTATAAACAATATGATGAGAAATGATGGCAATGCTGTGCCGAGTGTGGTACAGAGTGCGCCACGCTTCTTTCTCAACTTATATCCGATAAAAGTGCTTATGTTTATGGCAAACACGCCAGGGCAAGTTTGTGCCACGGCTATAAGGTCGAGCATCTCTTCGTGAGACACCCATTTGTTTTTGTTCACCACTTCTTCTTCAATAATCGGAATCATAGCATAGCCACCACCAAGGGTGAAAGCACCAATCTTGAAGAAGGTCTTGAAAGATGTCCAGTATATGTTGTCCATAATGAAAAAATAGTCTCATCCCAAAAGGATGTATCAAAAGGCGTAAACACTTTTGATACACCCTCGTGATAAGACTTATTTCTAATTAGAAGGTTCCCCGCAAAATATTGTGTAATTACTCCCCTCCCTTTCGGGGAGGGGTTTGGGGAGAGGCCATTTACTTTTTATTCTCAATCCACTTACGTGCATTCACGAATGCTTCGATCCAAGGAGTTACCTCGTCGTTCTTGTGTGAAGCATCCTGGTAGCCAAGCTGCCATGGGAAGATAGCACGCTCAAGGTGAGGCATCATAGCGAGATGACGACCATCGGCTGAGCAGATACCAGCTACGCTAAAGTCTGAACCATTAGGGTTGCCTGGATATTCAGCATAGTTGTACTTAGCAACAACATTATACTTATCCTCACCCTCTGGCAAGTCGAAGCGTCCCTCTCCGTGGGCTACCCATATACCGAGCTTGCTTCCGCTCAACGAACCAAACATCACACTATTGTTTTGTGGGATGTTCAAGCCGAGATATGTGCTCTCAAACTTCTGTGAACGGTTGTGGAGGAGGTGCGAACGATTAGCGTGCTCAGGATTGATAAGGTTGAGCTCTACCATAAGCTGGCAACCGTTGCAGATACCGAGCGACAAGGTGTCTTCGCGAGCATAGAACTTATCCAAAGCCTCTTTAGCCTTAGGGTTGAAGAGGAATGCACCTGCCCATCCCTTAGCAGAACCGAGAACGTCAGAGTTAGAGAAACCACCGCAGAATACAATCATGTTGATATCCTCGAGTGTCTCACGACCGTTGATAAGGTCGGTCATCATAACGTCCTTAACATCGAAGCCTGCAAGATACAATGAGTAAGCCATTTCGCGCTCACCATTGGTACCCTTCTCACGGATGATAGCTGCCTTCACGCCACTTGGAGTGCGGCGGTCTGGGTCGGCACCATACTGAGCCAACTTACCTGTGAACGACTCTGGGTATTTCAATTCTACAGGCTGCTGCTTGTAGTTCTCGAAACGCTTTTTAGCCATGCCATTCATGCTCTGCTTGCGGTCGAGCAAGTAAGATGTCTTATACCACTTCTCGCGCAAAGCGTCGATATCGAAGTCGTGGCTCCAGTCGCCCTTAACAACTGTAAGAGTGCGTGAACCTGGAACAGGATAACCAATCTTAGCGAAGCCAATGCCATTGTCCTCGAGGTAGCCCATGAGCTCGTGCTTGTGCTCGTCAGAAACCTGGATAACAACACCAGGGTTCTCAGCCATGAGGTTCTTAACAACATCGTCGCCAGCAAGGTTGTGGAGGTTGATGTGCAAACCACCATCGGTATTGGCGAATGTCATTTCGAGCAATGTGGTAAGCATACCACCTGCAGAGATATCGTGACCTGCCATAATCCAACCGCGGCGGATAAGTTCCTGAACAGCATTGAAGCAGTCAGCGAAATACTCAGGATTCTTAACTGTAGGAACATCGCTGCCTACCTTGCCAAGGCTCTGAGCGAAGGCAGAACCACCAAGGCGCTGCTCGTCGAAGCTGAAGTCGATATGATAGAGGCTTGAGTTCTTGTCGTTGACAATAACAGGCGAAACAACCTTGCGGATGTCTTCAACCTCGCCACCACTTGTTACGATAACGGTTCCCGGAGAGATAATCTTCTCGCCATTAGGATATTGCTGTGACAAAGACAATGAGTCCTTACCTGTAGGAACATTCACGCCAATAGCGCAGCAGAAGTCGCTCAAAGCCTCAACGGCAGCATACAAGCGAGCATCCTCACCCTTCTGTGAGCGGCAAGGCCACATCCAGTTAGCTGAAAGACTGATATTCTCGATAGCTGACGGATTCTCATCGTCGGTAGCCATAGGAGCCCAAACGATGTTAGTCAACGACTCAGCAACAGAAAGCACACTTCCTGCCTCTGGGCTTGCCAAGCCTGCCTGTGGTGCATGACCAAGGGCTGTAGCGATACCCTTACGTCCACGATAGTCGAGGGCTACGACACCACAGTCGCTCAATGGCAACTGCAACTGTCCCTGACATTGCTGACGTGCCACCTTACCTGTTACGGAGCGGTCTACCTTGTTGGTCAACCAGTCCTTACAAGCCACAGCCTCAAGCTGAAGCATGCGCTCGGCATAGGCATCGATATCTGATAATGTGTATGTAACGTCTTCGTACTTGCGCTCTACGGTCTCGTCTACCATCACGGTAACAGGCGAGTGACCGAACATCTGAGCAACATCGAGGTCGAAAGGCTTCTTGCCATCAGCCTGAACAAAGCTGAAGTGTGCATCGCCAGTAGTTTCACCAACTACATACATAGGAGCACGCTCACGCTCAGCAATCTTCTTGACATGCTCAAGGTGCTTCTCGTCGATGAGAAGTCCCATACGCTCCTGCGACTCGTTGGCAATAATCTCCTTAGCGCTCAAAGTCTTGTCGCCGATAGGAAGCTTAGCCATATCAATCTCGCCACCACACTCTTCAACGAGCTCAGAGAGACAGTTCAAGTGGCCTGCAGAACCATGGTCGTGGATAGAAACGACAGGGTTGTTGTCTTCTTCTACCAATGCACGCACGAGGTTGTAAGCACGCTTCTGCATCTCAGGGTTTGCACGCTGAATAGCGTTGAGCTCGATACCGTTGCTATAACGACCTGTATCTACCGACGATACAGAACCGCCACCGAGACCGATACGATAGTTGTCACCACCAACTACTACAACCTTGTTGCCTGGCTGTGGTTCCTTCTTCAAGCAGTCGCGCTTGGTGCCATAACCCACGCCACCTGCAAGCATGATAACCTTGTCGTAAGCATACTTCTCGCCATTCTCCTGATGTTCGAATGTGAGGAGAGAACCTGTGATAAGAGGCTGACCAAACTTGTTACCGAAGTCGCTGGCACCATTAGAAGCCTTTATCAAAATCTGCTCAGGACTCTGATAGAGCCACTGGCGTACTGGCAATATATCTTCCCAATCGCGCTCTGGGTCTGCATTGCCATTATCGTCCTTAAGACGTGGGTATGCTGTCATATAAACAGCTGTACCGGCAATAGGCCATGAGCCGACACCACCACCCATACGGTCGCGGATTTCACCACCTGTACCTGTAGCTGCACCATTAAAAGGCTCTACGGTAGTTGGGAAGTTGTGGGTTTCAGCCTTAAGAGAGATTACGCTCTCTATATCCTTCACCTTAAACCAGTCGGCTGTAGACTGATCAGCAGGAGCAAACTGCTCGATAACAGGACCCTGTGAGAAAGCCACATTATCCTTGTAAGCAGAAAGAATCTTTCCTGGGTGCTCTTTGGTGGTCTTCTTAATCATAGCGAAGAGCGAGCTTTCCTTCTCTACGCCATCGATGATAAACTTACCACCAAAAATCTTATGACGGCAATGCTCAGAGTTGATCTGTGCGAAGCCGAATATCTCAGAGTCTGTCAATGGTCTGCCATTCTGCTTTTCAATTTTGTGCAGATATTCCATCTCTTCTGGCGAGAGGGCGAGACCTTCTTCCTCGTTAAACTTCTCAAGGTCATCAACGAGCTTGATAGGTTCTGGAGTGTGTTCAACTGTGAAGATGGTCTGATCCAAGCCCTTATACATACGCTGCAGCATAGGGTCGTGGTCGGCATCCTCAGAACTTACAGGGAAGTACTCCTCTATACGAGAAATGCCGTTAAGTCCCATGTTCTGGGTTATCTCAACAGCATTCGTACTCCATGGTGTTATCATCTCACGGCGTGGGCCAACAAAGTATCCTCCGAGAGTCTCGGAGTCCATGAGCTGGGCATCGCCAAAGAGCCAACAAAGTTCGTTGATTTCGTCTTGACTTGGTTTGTGGTTAACCTCAGTCGCAATTACATTCTCCTTAGGAGTCTTAAAGAACAGAATCATAAAATTATGTTTTATCGATAAAAAATTGTTTGCCTTAATAGCGCCAGACCACCTTATTATATTAAGGTGCAGACTTGTACATACAGCGATGCAGAATGCAACATATTATAATAATGTGTCTTAGCCGTTGCAAAATTACACCAAAATTTCGATTAAGCGAAAAGAAAGCTAAGGTATTTGCATTATTAGCCTAAAGAAAAATATTGTTGCTCTATAAAAAACTTGTGGTCAACTAAAAACATTAAACCACGCATCTATTTCTTCGTCCAAAAACGCAATAGGCTTCAATGGCCAATGCGAATAGTCTCATTAGCGTTTGCGACTAGTCTCGTTAGCTAATGCGACTAGTCTCGTTAGCGATTGCGAACAGTCGCATTGGGCATCAAGAATAGTCGCATTTTTCAGGATGATTATTTGGTTTTGCTTTTGTTTATTATTGTTTAGATTCTACCATTGAAATAAAAAGAAAAAGGTAGGCTCATATCTGAACCTACCTCATTATTATAATTATAAAATAATTCTAACTTAGATTACAAAGAGAACTTGTAGCCAAGAGTAATCTGGAATACGCTGTTCTTAGAGTCTACATCGTCCATAATCTTTGTTACGCCCCAGTTGTAGCGAGCATCAAGAACGATATTCTGATACTGATAAGAAACACCTACAGGAATAGCAAGGTCAAAACCCTTTACGTCGTCCAAATCAGCCTCTACAGAACCACCAGAAACTTCACCCTTCATTTTAGCAGAAAGCTTGAAACTTGGCTGAATACCCAACTTAACAGCAAGACCTGGAGCTACATAAACATTAGCAAGAATAGGAACGTTCAAATAGTCGAGCTTCATTGTTACGTCAACACCTTCTACTGTTTCCTTAGCTCCCTGCATAGAATAAATCAAACCAGCGCTCACGCCGATCATATCTGTAACGCCATATTCAAATTCTGCACCAGCAGCCAAACCAATACGAGCGTCTGCATCGTCAGCATCTGTAACGTTAGCGATGTTTAAACCAACTTTAGGCTGGATAGTAATCTGACCTACTGCGTTCTGTGCAAATGTAGCTACTGATACCAACATCATAGCTGCAGCTAAAAACATTTTCTTCATAATTTGTGTAAGTTTAAGTTAATAAAAGAACTTTTCTTTTGATTAAAAGAGTCATTCCGTTAAAATCATCTAACATTAAGCGCAAATATAAAGCTATTATTTGATTCAACAAAACAAAATGGCAAAAAACTTATAATTTGCATATTAAATAGTTAATAATTGCCATATTGTTGCAACAATCACATACTTATTGCATAAAGAAGGTGACCATTGTCACATCCGTACGATGCGCCATGGTCACCTACAAGGGTATTAAGTTTAAGTTCGTTACTAAATAATCTCTTTAAACAATCAAAGATTGTCTGACAAGTCCTTGAAAAAGTCTCTTCCAAGCACTCGCGATATTTCGGCAAGAAGAGCAGTATCTATACTGTTTCTTGACAAGCATCTATAGATAGAGGAGCGATTGCACCCCAGCTCTTTAGCAAGCCATCCCGCAGAAAGACCTTGCTTGTCAAGCTCTTCTTTTATAATCTGTCCTATGCTCAACATAGCAGTATTAGTTTTTAATGGAATTTTATCATTAGAAGCTTACACCAACACCTATTGAGAATTTCTGTGTTTCCATGTAATCCTTCAAGTGTGAATCCATGGCGAAACGATATTGATAGGTGAATCTTACTGCGAAATATGAATATTTAACGCAGATACCCATTACAGGCGATATTGCCCATGCTGCATTTACCTTTTCGTCATCGGCAGTATATTCTGCTTTCTTCTTCTTTTTCGAAGAATCGTTGCTTGAAGATGGCTTCAAGATGCCATTAGGGTCGTCAGGGAATCCTTCTTTGTTAGGATAGATTTCGTCTTGATCCTCGCCAACAGTATAGTCGCCATAATAGAACTTAGTGGTGGCACCAGGACCGAAGAATACCCATACAGGGTTAGCTATCTTAACAGTCCAACCGAAACCTACATTGATTTCAGGAGCATCAGGGATAGCACAATCGTTGCGCATCATTTCAAACACTTTGTTGTTGATACTCATCTGGAAGAAGCCACCAACTTTGTGCATATTGTACTTACCATACGAGAAGCCGACAGGAGTATCCTTAACATATTCGTAGGTAAGCACTCTTGCATGATCTTTCTTTTGGTTAATCAAGTTGTCGATGCGGTTTATCTGTTCCTGAGCTTGCACCTTAGTGGCACAGTCGTTTCTTACCACACGCTCGTAGAGGAACTTTGCCTTCTCGTATTGTTTATCATTGAAATAATATTCAGCCTGCTTGAAATCCATCTCGCACTCTGTCACAAACTTTGTGATACAGCTGTTATAGCGATTCGAAGCAAAGGTGTCGTAAGGGTTAAGATTCATCACACGGTTGAAATAGCGGCTTGCTTGGCTATAGTTCAACAGCTTATAGTTTTCTTCACCCATATTGCGATTATAGATAAGAGAGTCTACAAGGGCAATATTGCTATTGTTTTCCAATGTATCTACATCTGAGCAGTCGCGTGCCACCTCAAACTGGTCGCGTGCCTCTTGATAGTTCATATTCTTGAGCTCTTCCATACCCTTGTTTCTGTGACCACGATAGCAACCTGCGTCAACAGAGCTATTTGGGTCTACAGCCTGGAATGTCAGCACTTGCTTTGGCTGTATGTCTTCAAGGTCTACAGTAACAGTAGAATATCCTGGCGACATGATAGAGAGAGCTCTGCCACGATATTTACTTCCTGTAGGAAACTCAATATAGTATACACAGTCGGAACCCTCGGTAGCAACGTTGTAAGGGTCGGCGCTCTTATCCATTGTAGAAGTAAAAGTAAGAGGTATCGACTTGTTGCATTTCACTATAACCACGGCTTTGTCGTTGTCGCCTGTATATACATCATTAGGTTGCGACACATCTGTGACCTGCAATACATTTTGAGCCATCATGACTTGTGCAAAGACAAGCATCATGAGGAGAGAAACTAATTTCTTCATAGTCTTTTGTTTTTTGATGTTATTTTTTTTGGATTTTTGTAACTTGTTGTCACCAGATACTATCTCACGATTCTGAAAGAGCCTAAATGGAAGACATCTTTCTTCTGAGTCACCACATTGCCTGCAGTATCTTTGTAAGGCTGCCATGTGCGAACCTGAATCAGAGGATTGTTAGAGTCGCGGAAGTCGACCATTAAGAATAGATAACCCTCATCATGATATCTGTCTGTTCGCCATAGCTGCTTCAATGTAACTCCATATATATTGTCGTATTTAGGATGCTCAACAATCTCGATATCTGAGAACTTCACATTTATATATTTCACGGTCTTAAACACCTTCGACAATCTTTCAAGATATTCTTGCTTTGTCTGCTTGATGTATACCACCTTATTATTATTAAGCGTCATGCGAGTCATATCAGAATTTGGCTTTTCTTTCACCACACGACCAGTAATGATAAGCGCCTTGTCGCTAAACACGCTATTCAGCATCTCGTTGTCTTTACGATTGTAGGCGGTTCTGAAATTCTCTATGAAGTCAACAATAACCTGTCGGCGTGCATAGTCAAGATCCGACTGCTTCTCTGCCATAAGCTCTTCATATCGATTCATGTCAATTGCTATTGCCACATTCGATATCAATCCATCAGGATCAAAGCTGATGGTGAGCTCTTGGCGAGCTTCATTCTCATCGGCTTCGAGCATGTCGACAGGAATACCTCTTACCTGATAGCCGGTGCTGGTTTTCAAGCAACGACTATTTATCGTCATTGGAGGACAGCTAAACGAGCTACTCTTCCATATTTGCTTTATTCCCTCTATAGCAGGCTTTGATACATTGTCTTTAGAGAGTTTTACGCTCTTGTCGCCATTTTCTGCTGCAATTCGGAATGCCTCTATCAGCTTGTTGACATTATCCTCCATCGTAGCCTTCAGTTCGGGCGAAATGGCACCGTCTGTAATTTTGAAAGTCGTGGTTGCAGTCACACCTGATGCAATAAACCAACAACAGCAGATTAAGAGTACTAATTTAAATAATGAATGTTGTTGCATTTTCATATTATTATTTGCTTGTTCTAATTATTGATTTTACGTCTTCTTGCGGTATGTTAGTATATAGTTTTGCGCTAAACACGCCTTTATCTTTAAACATCTGATTTGAAGGAATATCCAACAAGAACATATGGATATAGTTTTTTCCCGGATTATGGAACACCAATATTGCTTGTATCAAATCTTTGTCGATTTTAGTAACACTACAATAGCTATCCATGTTTGCATCGAGAACATAGAAGATAGAGTGTAATGGTATGGTGA
Source organism: uncultured Prevotella sp. (assembly GCA_934254985.1). Taxonomy (GTDB): domain Bacteria; phylum Bacteroidota; class Bacteroidia; order Bacteroidales; family Bacteroidaceae; genus Prevotella. Next base: position 20,784 of record CAKQMS010000028.1, read on the forward strand.
AAGTTTTCTTCACGTTTCCATATTGATTGTGTGTTATCTTTAGCAGATAGCTATTATCAACGACATTCATCAGAGTGTTTACCATCGACTCAAGCGGATAGCGCTGGTCGTATAGTGGCTTTTTCTTAGAATAGTCGATATAGACATCTGAGGTAAGAGAGTTTATCTGAAACGAGTTTCCTTTCAGCAACTTCACATTATTCTCGGCTGTTGAAGTAAGGATTTTCTTATTCAGTTCTACGCTCCTGATGAAATGCTCGCCACCAGTATTGTTAGCCAACTGCTCATATACTAAAGCATCGGCTTCGGCTTTATCAAGCGAGCGATTCTGCGCTACAGTAATTGTTGGCAACAGAAAGAATAACGAGCACAAGGCTAATGCAAATCTTTTCATCTTCATATGGCTTAATGTTGAATGGTTATTATATATATAATAGGTGTATACTATCTGGTCTGAATGAATCGGCGTGTCACACCAACCTTGACATCCTTGATTGGCATTGCACATTTCTTCAATGGCTCCATCAATATACTGAAGTTTACAGGATGCGCTGTTGCCACCATTACGAAAGCATCGTCTGAAGGTACGTCGGATGTGATAAAAGGCTCGGTCTTGAAGCTAACGGTAGACTTTGCTGGTATCAGCAAGTTTGCACATGTAGCCTCTTCATCCATTGGCAACACCATATATTTATTGCCTGCTTTATCAATATTGAGCACATTCACATAGAGCATCTCTTCGGTATCATTCTTCACTCTGACGTAACAAGCGGTATTTGGCTTCACCTCATCCTTTAATGGCAAACCTGTTTGCACATCTACGATATCCATAGCCACAGCATAGTCGGAAATGAGATTGTTGCTACGTGCAAACATCTGCTCCTCTGAAGAGCCATGCGAGTTAGTGCCTTCATTCAATATATCTACCAGACGAGCCATCATCAAAGAGTCTGTCGATACTGCTCGGTATGAAGTACCTGTAACTTGCATATAAGCATCTGGGTGCTTCATCATCTTGTCGGCAGAAGTAAACAGTTGCTTCACGAGATATCCCATATATTGCTTCGTCAACGACTTGGTGCGCTTGTCGACACTACTAAGCAAGTCTTTCACCCTATGCTCGCCAACCTTAGTGAATGAGAACATAGAGAGCTTGGCTTCATCAAGTATCGTCACCGCACTCTCTGATGTAATCTTCAGTTTAGTGTTTGGAGTGACATACTGGCGTGCAGCCAACGGCCTTTGTTTACCAGCTTGGTCTACATATGCTTTTCCAACTACTGAGTAAACCACATATTTCTGTGCTTTAGCTCCAGAGCATATCAGTAGCATAAGCATAAGCACAAATAGTGAAATTGGATTATTATTTCTCATAATTGAAAAGATTAAAATGTTCTATACCATTTGGATTTATAAAGATTGGAGTCTGCTTGAAGTCGGTAAGTTTGCGCACCTCTTTATATAAGAAGTGTTCAAGCTCCTGAGTAGACAATCCTTCTGTATGCTCTTCCTTGGCGCCACCATTGAATGCGGCAACAAGAGATTTTGTGAAAGCACCATTACCCCACGACTCATCCTCACGCGACTTGGTGTCAGACGAACTTGAGGCATAGAGCAACATACCATTCTTAGAACGCTTTAGTTGTTCTACGAAATGGGCTGTAGCAGCAGAACGTCCGCCCTCAAACAATGCTCCCGAATAGCAAGCATCGACAAAAGCTATCAGCTTACCGTTTATATCTTCTGCCTCATTACGGAAATCGGCAGCGCTAAAGCATTCGTATAGCTTACTTGAGTTGCATCCGTATGGCATGAAATAGAAGCGATCTTTCTCATCTCGCATACCATGACCGGCATAGAAGAATATGCACACGTCATTAGGCGACGACTCTTGCTTCAGCCATTCCATAGCCTCAAAGATATCTGCACGTGTAGCCTCGCTATCGCACAACACTTTCACCTGCACATCCTCGTATGGCAAACCTTTCTTTGTGGCTATTACCTTTGCGAAATCTTGTGCATCTTTACATGTAAATCTTAGCTTTGGCAACTTCGGATCATTATAATCGCCTACGCCAATGGCCACAACAAACAGTTTTGGCAATTCGAACGAAGTGGATTCTCTGACAAGACGAATCACAGCAGGCTCGCTATTACCATTGCTATTTTGAGCATACATCATAACAGTACAATCATGACGTGGCAAATCTACATCTATGGTGTTTGCTGCCCTTACGGCACGCGTTGTTGGCTGGCGCTGTCCATCAACCATAACAACTACTCGTGTGCTATCTGGGCATCCATTAGTAAGAAGTTGGTATTTCAACTTCAACTGATCAGTATGGAACAAAGACTGATCTTCTGGATATAGTATCTTTAGCGTAGGAGGCATCTTTGTTGAAGCTGCTGGTGCAGGTGAGGCAACTGGCGTTGTTGAAACAGCTGGCGTTGTTGAGGTAGCAGGAGCAGACGACACATTTGCCTGACCATTTAACTTTTGAAGTTGTTTTGGTCCTGGTATTAGGTTTGGACTTGCCGCTACAGTTTCTGCTTTTACTTTAGCTGTAGCAGTCTGCTGAGCGCTTTCAACCTTATTAACTTTTACACTATTATCTGCCTTCTCTTCACCAGGGATATCTACTTCAATAGTAAAATCATCAGTCAAGGTTTCTTTCTTGCTGACTGCAACTTCCTTACTATTACCAACTTCCTCAGCTTGGGTGTTATCAGTTTTTGCAGCCTGTGGCTTATCAGCTACGGCAGTCTGAGCATTATCAGTTGTAGCCGTCTGAGGTTTATCAACGACTTCTGTCTGTGCCTCTACTTTAGAACCTTCAGCTCTTGCATACCACTTTTTACCCAGTTCTTCATCTTGCTCCACAAGAACTCCCTTTGTATAGCAATCAGCAAGCGTAATTTGAGCACGTTTATAATCATTTTCAGCCGATTGGTTTAGATAGTTGAAAGCCTTATCGTAGTCGCAAGGCACACCACGACCATTCATATAGCAATACGCAAGATTGTATTGAGCTTTAGCAAAATTCTGTTTTGCAGAACGCTTAAACCACATAGCTGCAGATGTATAGTTACGCGAAATACCTTCGCCAGTATAATAAGCATAACCAATATCAAACTGAGCCTCAGCATTTCCTTTTTCGGCAGCTTGCAGGTATATCTCTGCCGCACGTTCAAAGCTACCCATGCGATAAAGTGAGTCTGCTTTATGCAAAAGCAAAGTAGCAGAATCATCATTAGGCATGGCCTGTATTGTTGTCGCAAAGGATGCTATAACAACAATAAACGATGTGAGTACATATTTAATTGCCGACATAATATATTGATTTTTTAAAGAACTTTATTCTGAGATTATCTGCCAACACCAACACTATCCATTTATATTGCAAGCGAGCGGTCTCAACAACCGCTATACCCAACAATGGGTAAAGCAAACTGATATAACAGTTAAACCTGGTGAATAGCAAGAAGTTAAGCCATACGAGAAACGCTGTAAGGAAGAAATAATATAGTTTCAACCAATATGCATAATAGAATTTATGGTTCTTGATTATCAGGAATCCTGCCCAAGCAGATATATAGCACAATAGTATTGCCATAATGATGCTTACCCAATCGCTCACTACATAGATTTTATGATGCGACATAGAAGAAAGCATGGCATAAGCCTGTATCTTCATTCCTGCCATCTTACCAAGAGGAGTGATATGGGAATCTGCCTCTTCGTTTATTGTGCCAAGAATAACTATCTTGTTTTTAATCAGCTTTTTGTTTTCTATCACTTTATCATGTGGAACTATAATAAAGTCGGTGTTTGAGTATTCTATATTGCGCTGCTTAGGAGTCTGTACATGTGGCTTTTCACCTGTATATTTACACACAGCCATATATGGTAGAGAATAGATATCTTTACCATTAAGATGCTCATTCTGAGAATATCTTCTAATACAACCATAGCCTTCGCCTGAAATCACATTACTGAAAGCCCAAGTAATATCAGCATCTATGCCATCAAAGAACGAACGACGAACTTTACGAAAATTGTCGGTTTGGCTATCATAGTCTGTCAGCTTACACGATACAACACCATTCTTTATTCCTGCAAAAGCATTTATCAAGTACTCGTTTTCCGCCTCGTCGTAGCTTGGACGCTCAAATATCAAGTCTATAACAAACACCTTAGGCTCACATTTGGTTATATCTTCTATACAATCGGCTATTTCGCGCCTATCATACAGCTCCGTCATATCTACCAAAACAATATCACGATTAATTTCCGTCACTCCATTACTTCCTTGAATTTCATAATATATATCGGTAATAGAGAAATCAGCAAGCGCCTTCTTAATAGGATTGAAGACAGTAAGATTTATAGAGGCGATTGCAAACAACCACCCAAGCAATACTACCATCAAGGTTACTCCAAGATGGTCTATTTTAATAAAGTTCTTTATGTTATTTATCGACAGTTTGTGCATTGCTTGTTATTAATTTCTATGAGTCTTGATTCCCGTGAGTTTTTGACAAAGATTATGACTTACATAGCTAAATTATAATATTTTTGCAAATATAAACATAAAAAACAATAACTACATAGTTATAATGTTGCAAAATTGGGACACCTATATGATTTAAAACAATTTATATGATATATAGATATTACAAACTCATACTGATAGTAGCATTTTCCTTATCTAACATGTTACATAATAAACGCATAAAATTTTGCCAATCAACCGAAAAGCAGTAACTTTGCACCCACGTTCTATCATTAGGTCTGCGCGCCTGATGAATGGAATTACCCTCAGAAACATAATGTTATATCAATCATTATAGAGTTAGTCGCGCAGGATTACCTCTGTATTATCATATTTTATAAATAGTATGTCTTATCTATTTTCATCAGAGTCGGTTTCAGAGGGACATCCCGACAAAGTAGCCGACCAGATTTCAGACGCCATTCTCGACCAGTTCCTTGCTTACGACGACAAGGCGCATTGTGCTGTTGAATCTTTCGTAACAACAGGACAGGTTGTTATCATGGGCGAAGTTCGCTCTGCTGAGTATATCGACCTCGCTACAATGGCACGCCGTACCATCAACAAGATTGGATACACTAAGTCGGAATATCAGTTCGATGGCAACTCATGTGGTATTCTCACAGCTATTCATGAGCAGAGCGACGATATCAACCGTGGTGTTGAGCGCGAAGAAGACGAGAACCAGGGTGCTGGCGACCAGGGTATGATGTTTGGTTACGCTTGTAACGAAACAGAGAACTACATGCCTGTAAGCCTCGACCTTGCACAGCTCATCATGAAGACTCTTGCCGACATCCGCAAGGAGGGCAAGGAGATGACTTATCTTCGTCCAGACTCCAAGAGCCAGGTAACTATCGAATATAGCGACAATGGTGTACCTCAGCGTATCGACACCATCGTAGTAAGTACTCAGCACGACGATTTCGTAAAGGATGCTAACGGCAACGATGACGACGAGGCTATGCTCGCAAAGATTCGCGAGGATGTTATCAACATTCTTATTCCAAGAGTTAAGGCTCAGGTTGGCGACAAGGTGTTGGCTTTGTTCAACGACGATATCAAATACTTCGTTAACCCTACAGGCAAGTTCGTAATCGGTGGCCCTCACGGAGATACCGGCTTGACAGGTAGAAAGATTATCGTAGACACCTATGGTGGCAAGGGTGCTCACGGTGGTGGTGCTTTCTCAGGTAAGGATTCAAGCAAGGTAGACCGCTCTGCTGCTTATGCCGCACGCTATATTGCAAAGAACATGGTTGCAGCAGGTGTTGCTGACGAGATGTTGGTACAGGTTGCTTATGCCATCGGTGTAGCTGAGCCTGTAAGCATCTATGTAGACACCTACGGCAAATCGCATGTCAACATGACTGACGGCGAGATTGCTGCTAAGATTGCTCAGATGTTCGACCTTCGTCCAAAGGCTATCGAGCGCAAGCTTAAACTTCGCCAGCCTATGTATCTCGAAACTGCTGCTTACGGCCACATGGGTCGCAAGAACGAGGTTGTGAAGAAGACCTTCACTAGCCGCTACCATGAAGAGAAGACCGTCGAGGTAGAACTCTTCACATGGGAGAAGCTCGACAGAGTAGACGATATAAAGAAGGAATTTGGTCTATAGGTAGCTAATGTTTATACAAAACACAGATACCATACAGACCCAGGGAACGGCGATTGCTGAAGAGGCTGTCGCCGTTCACCATTCAGGACAGCTTACTCCAGCCCAAGTGCTCAGTTGGTTGCCCAAGTCGGCTACGCCTGCTCAACAGGACTCAGCTATTAGGGCTCACATCAAGATCAAGCCCATCACCTACAGCTCACGCCCCGACACCCTTGGCACCCCATATACCAAGCCCGACCTTAGAACTTTCAATCTCAACGAGCCTCTATGGCATAGCAAATCGTTGGTACAGAAGGATTCTATCTACAAGCCTGAGGTGGTGGCATGGCGACAAGGAGTAGGTGGCGACCCTATCCCCTACACTCTTGCTGGCGACAATGTTGTCACATCTGTACTTTTGGGATGCTTCATAATCGCCATGGTGTCTATATCTCAATCCCGGCAGTTCATATTCCGTCAGGCAAAGAACTTCTTCTACGCTCCACGTGCAAAGACTACCGAGATTACAGAAACATCCAACGAGCTTCACTTCCAGCTATTCCTGCTTCTGCAAACTTGCATGCTCTTCTCGCTGACATTCTTCTATGCTGTTAGAGGATATGCTTCTCAGACCTTCATCATCGACCAATACCTTGTTATGGGATGCCTAACAGGAATCTTTGCAAGCTATTTCCTTGCCAAGAGTGTGATGTATTGGATAGCAGGATGGTTATTTTTCTACAAGAAGAATACTTTACAATGGCTCAAGTCTTTTGTATTCCTTTCATCTGCTGAAGGAGTACTACTATACCCACTTGTTTTACTCATGGCATACTTCAATATGGAAGCTAAAAATGCCGTGATTTACATGGCAATAGTGGTAATATTGACCAAATTGTTAGGATTTTACAAGACGTATATCATCTTTTTTAGGTCAAGAGGTACATTTTTGCAAAATATTTTGTACTTTTGTACCCTTGAAATTGTACCTGCTGTTTCATTATGGGGAATCCTCATAGCAGTGTGCAACTATTTGAAAGTTAATTTTTAGGACATTAATACGAAATGATTAAGAAGATTCTGGTATCTCAACCCAAACCTGCAAGTGACAAGTCTCCATATTACGACATTGCCAACGAATATGGCGTAGAATTGGTGTTCCGCCCATTCTTCAAGGTTGAAGGTATCTCTGCCAAGGAGTTCCGTCAGCAGAAGGTGAGCATATTGAGTCATACGGCTGTAGTGTTCACTTCAAGACATGCCATAGACAACTATTTCAACATAGCCAAGGAAATGCGTCTCACCATTCCTGAGGATATGAAGTACTTCTGTGTCACAGAAACCATTTCGCTATATATCCAAAAATACGTTCAGTATCGTAAGCGCAAGATATTCTTCGGTTCTACCGGCAAGATTGATGATCTCGTGCCTGTAATGCAGAAGCACAAGACTGAGAAATATCTTGTACCACTGAGCGATGTCCACAACGACCATGTGAAGGAATTGCTCGATGCAAAGAACCTCAACCACACAGAATGTGTGATGTTCCGCACCGTTAGCAACGACCTCACAGAGCAAGAGGTTAAGGATTTCGACTACGACATGTTGTTGTTCTTCAGTCCTACAGGCGTAAAAGCCCTCACTAAGAACATTCCTGACTTTAAGCAGGGCGACATTCGCATCGGAGCTTTCGGTCCTGCTACAGCAAAGACTGTTGCAGACGAAGGTCTGCGTCTCGATATCGAAGCACCAACATCTGCTTACCCATCAATGACAAGCGCATTGAATGCCTACCTCGCCAACATCAGAGACGAGGAGTAGGCTCATATACATATTATATATAGATGACAGAAAGGAGCATTAACAACCTATATACCCTAAGGAAGTCGGAGCGCACTTGCAGCAAGATAGCTATCGACAATCTGTTCAAGGGCGGACACAGCCGCTCATTGTCAGCATTTCCTATAAGGGTGGTATACCTCGTATCTGACACCCCACAGCAGGAGCAGTGCCAGATTATGGTGAGTGTGCCAAAAAAATGCTTCAAGAGAGCGGTAAAGCGCAATAGGGTGAAAAGACAGATAAGAGAAGCCTACAGACTCAACAAAGCCATCGTGACTGAACAGATGAAGAAACACGAAGGTAAATACTTGACAATGGCTTTCATCTGGCTCGACGCTGAATTGCACGATACCGACGAGATAAAGTCGAAGATGATAAACCTGCTGGGCAGAATAAGCGAGCGACTATGAAAACTTTCATCCATTGGTGCTCACGCATAGTGGTTTTTCTGCTGCTATTGCCAATAAGGTTTTATCAAACTTGCATCTCTCCTCTCACACCACCCTCGTGCCGATTTCAGCCCACATGCTCGGAGTATGCACGCCAAGCTATCATAAAACACGGACCCATCAAAGGTCTTTGGCTTGCCATACGTCGACTGCTGAGATGCCACCCTTGGGGAGGCAGTGGCTACGACCCTGTACCATAACACCCCACATGTTTTTAAATTAACCCTTTGAAAATAACATAAAACCATAATAAAGTGAAGAATTTCGTAGAAGAACTAAAATGGCGTGGTATGTTGGCACAGATGATGCCAGGTACCGAAGAATTCTTGCAGAAGAATATGGTGTCAGCATATCTCGGTACTGACCCTACAGCCGACTCATTGCATATTGGTCACCTCTGTGGCATCATGATGCTTCGCCACTTGCAGCGCTGTGGCCACAAGCCTTATCTTCTCGTTGGTGGTGCTACCGGTATGATTGGCGACCCTTCAGGCAAGAGCCAGGAGCGCAATCTGCTTGATGCAGACACTCTCTATCACAACCAGGAAGCTATCAAAAAGCAGGTTTCCAAGTTCCTCGACTTCGATGGCACAGAACCTAACAAGGCTGAGATGGTGAACAACTATGACTGGATGAAGGACTTCACATTCCTCGACTTTGCACGCGAGGTTGGTAAGCACATCACCGTAAACTACATGATGGCTAAAGACTCTGTGCAGAAGCGATTGAACGGTGAGGCTCGCGATGGTTTGTCATTCACAGAATTTACATATCAGCTCCTTCAGGGCTACGACTTCTTGTATCAGTATCAGAAGTATGGCGTACGCCTACAGCTTGGTGGCAACGACCAGTGGGGCAACATGACTACTGGTACAGAGCTTATCCACCGCACATTGGGCAACGATGTTGAGGTATTCTGCCTCACCTGTCCTTTGATTACAAAGGCTGACGGTAAGAAGTTTGGTAAGACCGAGAGCGGAAACATCTGGCTCGATCGCAACCGCACAACTCCTTATGCTTTCTATCAGTTCTGGCTCAACGTTAGCGACGAAGATGCTGAGAAGTATATCAAGATATTCACCGACCTCGACAAAGAGACTATCGATGCTCTCATAGAAGAACACAAGCAGGATCCTGGTCGCCGTGTGCTCCAGAAGCGTCTTGCTGAAGAGGTTACCACTATGGTACACTCTGCAGAAGACTTGCAGACAGCACAGGAGGCTTCTAACATTCTCTTCGGTAAGGCTACTAAGGAGAATCTCCAGAAGCTCGACGAGGCTACATTCCTCGATGTCTTCAATGGTGTGCCTCACTACACAGTAGGTCGCGATGTTATTGGTCAGCCTGCTATCGACGTATTCAACCAGGAAGGCATGGACATCTTCCCAAGCAAGAGCGAAATGCGTAAGCTCGTTAAGGGTGGCGGCGTAAGCCTCAACAAGGAGAAGTTGGCAGCTTTCGATAATGTTGTTACCGAAGAAGACCTCATCGACGGAAAGTATCTTCTCGTACAGAAGGGTAAGAAGAATTACTTCCTTATCACTGTAAAGTAATATATTTCGAATAGTTATTCAAGTCCTTACTAAAGGCTTAACATAAAGAAATATTGTCGAAAATTTGGTAGTAGACAAAAAAAGCACTACCTTTGCAAACGGAAATTGGACCATGGTGTAATGGTAACACTACAGGTTTTGGTTCTGTCATTATGGGTTCGAATCCCGTTGGTCCAACTTCACAAGCTTAGGTTTAGCTATAGCAAAAGGGTGAAATCATTATTGATTTCACCCTTTTGTTGTTTATTAGTCATACTTGGTAGTCTACATATTCTTGTGAAATATAGAGATTATTACCAATAAAAGCACTATCTTTGCAAAGCAAAACCTATATATGTACAACTAATTAGCATTATCATTATTCTAAACTCGCAAACCTACCCATGATGAAGACCATTTTATTACTTGCCGCACTGACTTTCTCAACAAGCATAATGGCACAAACAGACGTTACAGAAGAGTATGTGGAATTAGGCGACCCGACAGAAGATCAAGTGAAGAGCGTAACAGAAGACATCATTAATGACGACTTCATTGACGAAGCAACTATGCAGGGCGACTTGCTACAGATGCTTGTCAACTTCGCAACATACTTGAAGAACGACTTCCAAGTAGCTCAGGCTCCTAACAGCGTGGGCGAACTTTGCGGATGCTTCAAGAGCAATTCTACTATGAAGAACAATGAGGACGGCGTGCGCTCTAATGCCGACCTCTCTATGATATGCGCATTCCTTGCAAAATATGCCAAGGATAAGGTTACATTGCCTGCCAACGTCTCATGGGACGACATCGAGCAGATGGCTATGAAATCGCTCGTCTTTGCTTACTCTACTCATAAAGCCAACAAACTGAAGGTTTGTGCCGGCAACAAATATTGGGGCTCTACATCTGCTTCCGACCATGTTTGGGAAAGTTCGCTTTGGGCTATGTCGGTAGCTTATTCTGCTTTCTTCCAATGGGATAAACTCTCTGACAACCAAAAGGGATATATCAAAGCATTGCTCAAGGCTGAATGCAACTACGAGCTAAACCGCTCTATTCCTACAGGCTATGCTGGCGACACCAAGGCTGAAGAGAATGGATGGGAGGCTGACGTGCTTGCAGCAACTCTCGGCTTGTTCCCTAACGACGAGTTGGCACCAAAGTGGTTTGCTCGTCTACGCGAGTTCGCTATCAACAGCTATTCTCACAAGGACGATGCTAACAACAATACCGTCATCGACCCAGAATACGACAACACTACTGTTGCCAACCTCTACAAAGGTCAGAACCTCTACGACGACTACACCCTGCAAAACCATAACTATTTCCACACCTCTTATCAGAATGTGGTAATCCAGGAACTTGGCGAGGCTGCTCTTGCCTTGAAGCTCTTCCAGACATCGCTCTATGGCGAAGAGAAATGGAAGACCAACGCTTTGATGCACAACAACGACAAGGTACAGAAGGAAGTGCTCAACTGGCTTGCCCTCGCTGATGGCGAACTTGCTATGCCTAACGGCAACGACTGGAGCCTGTTCCTCTACGACCAGATAACATCTTATACCACCAACGCCTGCTTCCTCAGAGATGCCGATGCGTTGATGCTCGAAAATCTTGCTTACAAGATGATAAAGGCTCGCCAAACCACCACCTCTGATGGTTCATGGCTGCTTCGTTCTGATATCGGTGCACGCCGTATGGGTGTAGAGGCTCATCGCGTTATGATGACTTACCTCATGCACTCTGTTGCCTCTACAGCCGACCTCCAGGCTTCTGATTTCGAAACCTTCCGTCAGCAGTATTCTGCAGCTAAGCATATCAAGTCGCAAAATATCGTTAGAGCATACACCAAAGATCGCTTCACAACCTTCTCTTGGGCATCTGGCATACCAAGCTATACTGGCTATATCGCCGCCAACTCTGTCGACAAGAATAAGATTATCGTGCCTTACAAGCAGAACAACACGGGCAACTTCCTCGGCTTCTATACCGTCAACGGCAAAAAGACAAACGCCACTCCTGTAGTTGATGGTATATACCAGTTGGATGGCGACGCATGGGTGATGAATGGTGAACTCAACACCAACGAGTCTACTCTCAACAACCGCTTTGCTATATATTCTACTCCAGGCAACGCTGTTATCTATCTCGACTATGTTTCTGCTCTTGCCGATGGCACCATCACTAAGGAGCAGGGTGGACTCACAGCAATCTCTGTAGACGAGCTTACCAAGACCCACCGCACACTATACTACGACAACACTCACAAGCAGAGCAATGGTTCACAGTTCATGACATTCATTTCTCCTTGGGTCAACGTTGACAATGCTCTCGGTATCATCTCGCATGGCGACAAGCAAATGGGCTTTGGAGATCGCAGAAACAACAACTCTATAATGACTGCCAAGCTCTACCCTTCTTACTCTGCAGAGAGTCGCCAGTTTCATAATGGCGAAAAGGTAGATAGCCGCAATGTGGTGTACTATAGCAATATCGATGCTACAGAAACCAAGCTGATGAGCGACGAGTTTATTTCTCTCACCGACAAGTTGCCAGAGGGATGGAATGGAGCCCTGGCTGCCGACCCTGATGGCACACGCTATCTGATGCTCTCTAACTTCAAGGGCGATAAGAAGGCTGAATTTGAAATGCCTGTCACTCCTCTCGGCATTCCTGTTGTCAGCCACCCTTCTTTCATGGGCAAGCTCTCTGTAGCCATCGAGCAAAACAATAGCGCTGTTAGTGCCACTCGCATCTTCGTCGACGAAGCTTCGCTATCCACAGTTCTTGATAAAGACAACAATTCTGCATATATCCAGAATATGGCAAAACACGAAGGTGAATACAATGTTCGTGCCATCACCGACAATGGCATAGTAGAAAAGACCATAAAAATATCAGATTGTGCTAAAGTAACTATCTCTGGAGGCGATCTTCTCGTTGAGGAAGCGAAATACAGCCAACTGAGGAAATAAAACACAGCCAACTGAGGAAACGAAACACAGCCAACTGAGGAAATAAAACACAGCCAACTGAGGAAATACAAAAAAAAGTTGTATCTTTGCATACGTATAATCAATATTCGAAAATATGGAATACAAACATAGAATTGCAGACCAAATGTTGGCAAAGAAACTGGCAAGTAAGGGGGCTATCTTGATAGAAGGGCCAAAATGGTGTGGAAAGACTACCACTGCCGAGCAACAGGCTAAAAGTATTCTGTATATGGATAATCCTGCATCATTGGAAACCAATCTACAGATGGCAGAGATAGATGCTTCTGTCTTGCTTGAGGGCGAAACACCAAGGCTTATTGATGAATGGCAACTTGCACCAAAACTTTGGGATGCCATCAGATTTGAGGTTGACCATCGGCACAGCGTTGGGCAGTTTGTATTGACAGGCTCTGCTGTTCCTGTAGATGAAAAAGATATGCACCATTCTGGAACAGGACGGTTCAGTTGGCTAACTATGCGACCAATGAGTCTATATGAGTCTGGAGAATCAAATGGCAAGGTTAGTTTGGCACATTTATTTGAAACTCCAGAAAAGATAGTTGCCATTAACAAACTAAAAATAGACGACCTGGCATACCTGATATGCCGTGGAGGTTGGCCTTTTGCCTGTGGTCTACAAGGCGAAGCAGCATTGGAACAAGCATTCGACTATGTGGATGCTGTTATTAAGAAAGATGTTTCGCGAGTAGATGAAGTGAATCGCAACGCAACGACTACAAGATTGCTATTACGCTCATACGCTCGTAACCAAGGTTCGCAAGCAACCATCGGAACGATTGTGGCTGATATGATGACAAATGACGAAAATGAAATTAGCGCAAAGACTGCAGGTAGCTATCTGGAAGCCTTGCGCAAGATTTTTGTCATAGAGGATTCCGAAGCCTGGAATCCTAACCTACGTTCCAAGACGGCTGTCCGCACAGCAAATACCCGTTATTTCATAGACCCATCTATAGGTACGGCAGTATTAGGACTGGGACCTAAAGACCTTATTAACGATCTCAATACAATGGGACTCTTTTTTGAGACTCTCTGTATTCGTGATTTGAGAGTCTTTGCTGATACTTTAGATGGAGAGGTATACCATTATCGTGACAAAAATGGGTTGGAATGTGATGCTGTAGTACATCTGCGCAATGGCAAATATGGACTTATTGAAGTAAAGTTAGGTGGCGACAAACTCATCAACGAGGGTGCAGCAAACCTAATAACTCTTGCAGGCAAAATAAATACTGAAAAAATGAATGAACCATCCTTCATGATGGTACTCACAGGAACAGGCGATTACGCTTATCGAAGAAAAGATGGTGTATTTGTGGTTCCTATCGGATGCTTGAAAGATTAAAAAGGCTCAATGGACATTTCATGGAGAATAGTCGCAACAAACAGGCTGGAAGGCTGTACACATCGCTTGCGATGTAGGTAACCGCGTACATACTCGGAACATATGTCTTTAAGTTTTGAGACACATCAGCCGCATGACATACTGTATTCATGTCAATGACATCAACATCATTTAGGTGTCGCATTGGTAGATAAGAAAAAGAGAGAAAATGAAGGCAATTTGAGAAAATAATAGTAAATTTGAGAAAATAATAGTAAATTTGCAATTGTAAACCAAAGATTCTGGAAGATGGTAGAGATAAACGATAGAAGATTGCCTGTAGGCATCCAGTCTTTTGAGGTAATCAGAAAGGATGGATACCTGTATGTTGACAAGACAGATATTATCTGGCATCTTGCCAACAGAGATAAAAAGTATAATTACCTGAGCCGCCCACGCCGCTTTGGTAAGTCTGTGCTTGTTGATACACTCGAAGCTTATTTCTTAGGCAAGAAGGAACTCTTTGAGGGACTGAAAATCATGCAGATGGAGACGGAATGGGTGAAGCGTCCTGTCATTAGACTGGATATGAGTCGTGCGGGGGCAGAGCCGGACACTTTGCGCTCTTATCTCGACATCACTTTCGACAGGTTAGAAAAGGAATATGGAATTACTCCTAAGCCAACCGCCAAACTTGCCGACCGCTTCAATGCAATAATCGTGGGGGCATATGAGCAAACCGGACAGCAGGTTGCCATTCTCGTCGACGAATACGACTCGCCCTTGCAGCATTCCTGGAAAACTCCGCAGCATGAAGCATGTACTGCAGTTTATCGTGAAGTATTTGCCATCCTCAAGGCAGATGACAAATACGAGAAGTTTGTCTTCATCACTGGTATCACCAAGTTTACGCAAATCTCTCTCTTCTCTGTACTCAACAATCTCAGCAACATCAGTTTTGAGCCGGAATATGCTGCCATTTGTGGTATTACCAAGGAAGAAGTCTTACGTGATTTCAAGCCGGAAATCAATAAGTTGGCAGAATATGAAGACTGGACTTACGACGAAGCTGTGGCACAACTGACAGCCTACTATGACGGCTATCATTTCAGTCGCCGCAACATGGTGGATGTATTCAATCCATTCAGTCTCATCAATGCCCTGGCAGATTCTGACCTAAAGAACTACTGGGCTTCATCGGGTGCAACCTCCATGTTGCCTAAGTTTGTAGATGACCTGGAGATTCGTTTGAAGGATTTGGATCATAGTGCTTTGTTAAACACTATCATCGAAACTTCTGATGTGACGGGTGGTGGTTCTGAGCTATTCCTCTATCAGTCGGGTTATCTCACGATTAAGGGTTACATGAACGGAACTTACCTTCTTGGCATTCCTAACTTCGAAGTAAGACAAGCCTTGAATGAAATCGTGTTGCCAACACTTGCCATGCGTAAGAATAATGACCTTCAATCTACCCAGGCATTTCTGAATGTTCACCTCAGCGTGGGCAATCTTCCTGAAGCCATGAAATGCCTGAAAGCCCTCATTGCGGATGTGCCCTACAGCAACAAGAAGCTCGCCAGTATGGACATGGAGGAGCGTTATCGCCTGATTATGAGCACCATATTCAATGCCATCGGTTGCAGGGTGGAAGTGGAAAAGATGATTGCTACGGGCAGGATAGACATGGTGGTGGAAACCACCCAATATATCTACGTTCTGGAGCTGAAGCTGAGCAACAATGGTGGTGTGGATGCTGCTGCAGAGCAAATCAGAGCCAAGCAGTATGCCGAGCCTTTCAAGGCCGACAAGCGCAAGGTCATCGCCCTCGCCATAGAGCTGGATGATAGGGGAAAGGGATTGGTAGATTGGAAGGAAGTTTTTAAAGGTAACTGAAGTTTCGTAAAAATAGTGAAAAGATACAAGGGTCTATACGCCACCTGCTCATCGTGGCATATAGGCCCTTGTCGTTTTTTCGCTATTGAATATTTTAGTGCGAATTATTTCTTGGATTTGGATATTTTAGCGTTGATTATTTCTCGGATTTGAATATTTTAGTTATATTTGTGCCTGGTATTCAAACATTTACGATTATGACAGAATACATACAAAGAAATATAGATTCAGAACTCAGCGCATGGAAAGAAGATTCCTTGCAAAAAACCTCTGTTGCTTCGTGGTGCTCGAAAGGTAGGAAAATCATCAGCAGTTATACCCTAAAACAGTGTCAAACATTTCGTCAACAGAATTCCATCGTGTAACTCTACCTTTCGCCTTGTCTTCTTCGGCAAGTTCCAGACCTGTCTTTTTAGGTTTCAAAATAGAAATAGAACTAACACCATTCAACATTTTGATGGCGTTTTTCACCTTTGTCAACATAGTAGGATCAGATACAGTTACCACAAGCTTCGGCTCATTTATTACTGAAGTATTCATATTTACTCCTTAGTTTAATATATACATGGGGTTTCATCAGCAAAATTACGCTTTATTCTTGAAACTACCATGCGAAAACCAATAAATAACACAACTGACGATAATTCACAACTAAGGGGTGCAAACGGCATGATGCCGTTTGCACCCCTTACATATGTTAGAATCTGAAGCGTATAATTACACTCCCTGACCTGGATAGTTTGGGTCATTAGAGCCAAAGCCAGGACCCATACTATCCCATTCTTCTTTCGAAATTCCACCTCCGGTACTTCCTCCGGAACCTTCTCCATCACTTCCTGCTAAGATGCAAGGAGTCGCCATCTTGATAACTTGAATTGATGGTGAAATATATTCTTTCTTTTTCATGATTGTTTATACTTAGTTATTTAACAACGATTTTCTTGCCATTCTTGATATAGATACCCTTACGAGGAGTTCCCGTTACGCGCTGTCCATTTAAGGTATAGATGGCTGATGACTTGACTGACGAACCTGACTGCATGTCATCTACTGTACCTATAATGCGGATACCTGTGGTAGAACTGTCGTCTGGCAATCCGATGCTGAACAGCATGGTATGCGAAGGAGCCAACTGCGATGCCTGGACGTTCAGATATATGCGATAAGGAGACAAATCACCTGTATGGCTACCAAACTTACCATCTTCACGGAAACTGTAGCTTCCCTCTGCCATCGGAGTAGTTGTATAAACGCCACCTATTGAGGCACTTTCCAGTTCATGGCAGAGAGTCATAAAGCCAGTCTTACCATCCCAGTCTCTCACAGTCAGCGACTTGGCTGTTGGATTTGCAAAGAAGTTGGCGCTGTACTCTACATTCTGTGCCTTTGCAACCAATTTCTGAGCTGTGCCCTCTGCACCAAGCTTAACAATCATTGGTGTACCAGCCTTGATGATTGACTGCTCATCGAGCATAAGAACGAATTTCAATACACTTGCATCATCTGTATGCATGTGAATCATCATATCTCCTACAGGATAGCACTTCTCTGCACCAGCAACTTCTGCTGCTTTGATATCGAAAGGAAGGCAGAGTGTTACATAACCCGTCTGTCCCTCAGTGAGCTGACGGCTATACTGCAGGTCCTTTATCGTGAACTGAGCCTGGGTGTTGATGGCTGTAGAAGCATCATCGGTAAGGAACAGATCCTTGACATAGAACTTGCCATCTTCTGCCTTAGCCTCCAGTGTTCCATCTGCATCTGCGAAATACTTATGAAGAGTGCAGCCCTCGTTGCGGCAGCCCATGTGGTAGATGTGCTTGGCTGAGTCGAACTCAGGACTGGTTAAAGTGGCAGATGCTACGTGAATTAATTCACTATCAGAAGAACTGTTGCTATATGAGGAAGTCGTTCCATCGCAGTAACGGAATGAACCATGATATACAGTATTGCCCTCAGCAGCTGTCAGCACAGGATAAGCATCTGCATCAGTTCCAGAGAGTTTCTGATACCATGTCAAGGTGCTTCCTTCGGTAGGAACAGATGTGGAGCCATTCAGCAGCCATGCCACCTCACCGCTCTTTATCTGCTGCTTGGTGAAAGCCTTGACCACGTCAGCTTCTACCTTTCCGTCTTCAAAAGTCAGACTTCCTGCACCAACTATTTTGATGTTCTCAGATGAATTATTCAGCAATGCCTCCTTGTTGTACGCTACAATGCCCTTTGCGGTTAGTGTACCGTTTACTTGACCTATAATGATTCCTGGATTGTCATATGTATTCGTCACATCTCCATAACTGAACACATTCTGGATACTGCTGTTAGTAGTTTCTCCTGCTATGCCACCGGCATACCAACCTTTATTTGTAATCTTGCCATAGTTGGCGCAATCTTCGATACTTGTTCCATAAGCATTACCTATGATTCCACCAATATATCTGCCATCGTTATCAACGGTTCCATAATTGGTGCAGCGCTTGATGTTTTTTTCAGCGCTAGAACCAGCAATTCCGCCAACATAGTACGCACCCTTCACGCAGGAGTGATTCTCGCAGTTTTCGAGATTTATATAGGCATATCCAACGATACCGCCAGTATCTTCTTGTCCTATTACAGTACAATTCTCTGTGGTTTTAATGCCCTTTATATGTGATGGAGAATCCCCGTATGCATGTCCTGCCAAGATACCGGTGTCATATGTAGTTGTTGTGCTCACATTCTCCACCTTGGCATAGTCAAAGGTAAGGTCTTGGATAGTCGCACCGTCAGTATAGCCGAAAAGCCCCACATAGTCTTGTGCTGTCTTGATATAGAGATTGGAGATGGTATGTCCCTGACCGTCCATATTTCCCTTCCACCTATTATTGTCATTGCCTATCGGAATCCAACTCAAGAGTTCCTTGCCGTCTTCAGCCGCATGGCAGTAGTTCTTTAGATCGATATCCGCAGTCAACATGGCAGATGCTGAAGGGTGAGTAGTTCCAGCTACTTCGCTTTCGTCCACAATAGTTCCGTTCACATAGTCGCGAAACCAAGCCAAGTGGTAAGGTTTGGCTATCTGGTACACCCCATTTTCTTCTGAAGGCTTCACAGCCACATAATGCTGGCAACGGTCGCAATAGCCATCCTCATTGTAGTTGTGTCCAAGGGCAGGTTTCTCTGCGTTCGTCACATCTGTCAATTCCTTGATCAATTGGCTGTCGGAATATATCCTTTGGCAGTCCTGGCATTGCCAATATTCCTTGGTTGCCGCTTCGGTGCAAGTAGCGTCTATAGCAGCATGATGAATTGTCGTTCCGTGTTGATACCTAATTGCGGAACTAGTAGGATTGTTGGTGAAACTACCCGTCACCACCTCATAGGTTTTGCAATTTACAAGCAAATCTTCAGTAGCATAAACCTGATACTCCGAACCAATGACAGGATAGATGTCTCCATCATTAGCCAGATTTTGTCCCCATTTTGCTTCGCTCGAAGCATTTTGCTGGAGCTGAAAGGCAACAACACCATTCCTCAGCTGGGCTTCTGTAAATCCTGTTGCGTTATCTTCTGAAGGCTTGCCATTTCCGAAGGCTTTAATCGTAATCTCTTGGCCGTTTGCATTCAGCTTTGCGCCACTATAGTATGCCACCATGCCTTCAGTGGTCCCATTGTCAGAATTGCCAAAAGCCATGCCTGCATCTGTACTATTCGTGGCACTTATGTTGCCATAGTTGAACACGTTCTGTATCTTGCCATAGCTTACATAACCTGCCATGCCAGCAACACGCTCTGTACCTTTTACATCTCCATAGTTGGCGCAGTCTTGGATCGTTCCACTGATGAAAGAGCCAACCAAGCCACCTGCATCCGTACTTGTTGCCGTTACATTTCCATAGTTGGCACAGGTGGTTATGGAACTATTTTCTACAGAACAGTAGCCAAAAAGACCGCCGACTCTATTATTTCCTTGTACCGTGGCGTAGTTCACGCAGTTATAGGCGTTACCATTAAACTCACCTGCAATACCACCAGTTTCTTTACCTCCTTTTATCTGGCAAGTATTTGATATTTTGATATTTCGAAGGTTGCTTGCATCTGGATAACCAACCAAAAATCCTGTGAAAACTCCCGTATTCGTCACATTTGCATACTCAAAAGTTAGGTTCTTGATTGTACCTTTATAGGTACAACCGAAAAGCCCCACATTATTCTGGCTTGCATTGATATAAAGGTTGGTGATGGTCTTTCCATTTCCATCGAAAGTACCCCGGTATTGGTATCCGTAATTATTCTTTCCAATAGGCTTCCAACTCAGTTCTTTTAAGTTTTGTGACTTATCTTCCGCATGACATACTGTACTCATGTCAATGACCTCAACATCATCTGATATCTTTGCGCAGATAAAATTGTTTCCGCTATTCACCTGATCGCGGAACCACGCCAACTCCTCAGCTTTTGTGATGATGTAAGGATTGCCTGTTTTTCCGTCACCCTCTGACGGTTGACTAGCAGTTTG
>CAKQMS010000029.1 GCA_934254985.1 uncultured Prevotella sp.
TTATTTTGTGTAAATACACGTTATTAACAACTACAAAGTTAGTCTTATTCCTTTGTACACACAAATTTCAAGGCAAGAAAATGAGTCAATGGTAACATTTTTAACTCTTACAAAGCAGTTTTTCCTTCATGCAACCTCGATAGACGTTATCAATAGTTGGGGCATCTCAAAGATGTATGCTACCCAAATTGTCAAGAATGTCAATGGCGAAGACTTCACTATGGCGGTTCTTGTCATGCAGGTGAATGGTTTCCAATTTCAGGGCACGTTATATATTGCTTTGGATGAAGGTTCTTACTACTACCGTATCTATGGAGAGAAGGATGGAACGACAAAAGAATATCATCATGATATTGCTTTTGATGAGCTTGGCGATACACTTGACTCAATGATAGAGACTGGAGGTATGACCAAGGAAGAATACCAAGCAAAGGAAAGGACTTTGTTTGTAGCCTCTAACATCAGTATTTTGGTGCAAAGTTAGTGTTAAACACGAGGAATTTATCTTTATTCTAATTGTTTTATACTAACTTTGTACCAATAATAGGATATAACGCTACATCGTGCTACAAGACGCTACAAGTAGGCTACATATTTCAATGCCTATAAAAGTTATGTAACATCTTGAAAATCAATATTGCTACATGAAGATACAACTTTCAGAGTCATATTTGACTTATAGGCATTTGAATAATAATGGTAAGATAGTGGTCATGGTGTAGTATTACCCCCTCATAAGGGCAATTCATAAACATAATACAAAGGCTATGAGATGATAAACAGAAAACAATGACAATCGACTTGTTTAAAAGTAAGAAGCGAGTGTCGTAATGCCATAATCTCCTCAAAGATTTGAGGGGTGGAGTAGAAAATAGAGTCGATAGATTTCTTAAAATAGTTAAATTGTGTAACAAAAGTCATTCATACACAGTGTTTTAAGACGTTTTGTCTTGCGCCAGTTCTGCGCCATTTTTCGTGCAAAATAAGCGAAAATGCCTAAAGATGGCACTTGAATATCAACGAGTTACAGAAGATGGCAGAGTGGTATAAAATTCCTCTCTCTCCGCACAGAGTCCTGTAAATCGCAAGATTTACAGGACTTTTCTTTTTTATAATATTTCTTCTTTATCAATTTCAAAATCTTCCATAGTCAATATCTTTAAGTTTGATAATTAATCGCTTTCATACAATCTACACAGATCGCTTATACAACATTTCATTGTCTGCTTTAGCGACTGCGGTTCCATTACTTCTATCATCGTCCCATAGCTTTGCAACTCCATTATGAAGTCGTAGGTGGGACGAAGCATAAGTTCGAAGTCGGCATAGTCGTTGCAAGAACAAAGCTCTTTCTGTGAGAGATGCAACGGAAGAGAGCGCATGTAGTGTTGGTGTACACCAAAGGCACGAAGAACAATTCGTTGCAAGGGTATATCCTTGTCTATTACTACGCCGAAGAAGCTGGAGAAATAGTCTTTGGCATTGAAGTCGCAAGGGAACTTGAAATGTTCTTTTGTTATTTCTATATTCTCAAACCTGTCAAGTCCATAGATGCGCAACCTGTCTTCGTTGATGCTGAGCGCCAGCACATACCAACGCTTCTGGAACATTTTCAGACAGTATGGCGCAATGGGGAATGTATAGGAGTTATTGTAGTGGAAATTCCGATAAGTAGCCATTATGACGTTGTTGCCCTTCATGGCATCGACTATATCCGTAAGGAAATGGCGGCTTGACGGAATCTCCTCTACAAGGATGCGGTCTTTGAGCGACGTGCTTTGCGACAACGTGTTAGCTGTAGAATAGGTATCGAGCAGCCAACGCAACAGTTCGCCATTGGCAAGACTCTCGGGATTGGAGATGTAGTAATGATAGCCGCCCTTTAGTCGGCAGTCGATATTCACCCCAAGCGACATGAGTATGTTGTCTTTCCAACGGTTGAAGGTCTGACGCGGAAGAGGTTCGCCATAGCTTATGCTTTCGTCACGCTCCCACTTGTCGCTGAGTTCGTTCAGCGTCAGTCCATGGCTACCAGCACGATATAGAGCGTTGACCACCCAAATGTATTTTTCCAGTGTTGTCATGCGTTGCCAATGTATTTATTTGTCCAAGAAGCTGACCACTTCGGGTATTTCCTTGTTTAAGAAGTCGTGCCAAAGTTGAGGGCTGTATAGCATCGATGTATGATGAATCATGTAGAATGGTAACCTGTAACCATCTTTGAATTGTAATTCGCCAGACATAGGATTTGTCCTGTTAATTTTTTCATTAAAAGATTTGACAGAGTATGTTACATCCTTCTGATCAAGAACATTCATACCGTCAAAATATTTTTTTCCGACGAATATGCATATGTCTGGTTTTATTATCTGCACAACATCGGCGAAGCATTTCCACGCAATTTCATTGCAAGACAGTGAAGCGTTTGCTATGACCTCCTTCATAGGTTCTTGTATGAAATTGTATGAAGCTATCTTACTCCAAAAATCATGCGCTTTCATATCTTCATAATGGAAGGTTTTTTGAAGATTCTTATGAAAATTCCACCCTCCTTTTTCAATAGCGCAATTAATGATTCCTCTTGTGTATTCCTTGTCGGAAATATTTCTATCATACTCCTCCTGGCTGAATTCTTCTCCATCTTTTGCATAATGTGAATGTCCCATGATGAGCACACGCTTCGGTGCTGAAGCATAGTCGCTACCTATCCAAGGGTAGTGCACGAGATTCGCCACTTTGTCAAACTGCGAATCAAACTGTTTGTCAGATGTTGCCATAGTTATTATTGTTTAATGATTAATGATAGAATTTCAATATTGCAAATTTATAAAAAAAGCGCTTCGCATTACCTTCCCTCTAGTTAAAAAACACGAAATCATTCATTATATGTAGCATAATCGTATTCCACGGAGATTTCCACATTAAAATCGCGCACCCATAAAAGGTCAAAGATCGAGAAGCATGTATGTTCATAGAGGTTGTGAAACGAGTATATGAGATGCATGTCGGAAGTCAGCTCTGGATCCAACCCTTCGTTCCAGTTGTCGGTCTTCTCGCTCAAGTAGAGCATATTATTTTCCGATTCGGGTTCACCACCGCTATATTGCCATCCAGACGAGATTACCCCATCTTGATAAAACGGCACAAAATCATCATATGCGCCACTCAAAATATTCCAAATCTCTTTTTCGTATTTTGACTGTTTGGGATGTAAAGGAGAAAACTGATATGCCATGAAGCACTTGCCTATGGCAGTAACGTCATGGTCAGCTGCCGTCTGCTTCACTGCATTATAGGCAGAGATGACGGCAAGACGCATTTGCAACAACTGCTCCGTCAAGGCCTTGTTGAAGTCATTTAGCAACTGCTTATAATGGTCATCCATGACAAACTCCTTGTCTAGCAATCGCTTACGCACGGCAAGCAGTTGCTTAATTGCCTCTTTCTCAGCCTTGTTGTAATAGCAATGCTGCTCATACTGCCAATATAAATCACATATTTTAGCTTCGATAAAATCGATAGCTGGCAATCTGAATATTTCCTGTGCTGTCATACTTAATCTTTGTTTAAGATATCGTTTAACCATATATAAATGTCCTCTTCCACTTCATACGGAATAATCGTGAAGTAGGCATTGCCGTTCAGCATTGCCGAAAGATTTGCCTTACTCTTGTTGTAGAAAACAAACACTGGGATGCCGTGAGCTTCGGCATAACCAAGTTCATAGCCAACGCCAAGCGATGGACATGTACATTCGGCTATCACCATGTCGCACTCTCGAAGCCATTCCGTATCTCGCTCATAGATATGAGTGTCGATAGCCTTTGTCTGAGCTTTAAGACTCATGTTCGACTTGCCAATGTGCTCGGTCAACACGGTGTCTGTTCTTTTCATGTGGTCTATCAATCTCTTATACAAGGCTGCATCAACCCTTCCTCCACGTATAGACCCTGCAAAATATATTTTCTTGTTCATCGCTATTTTTTATCGCTACGACAAATTACATACTGTAAAATGCGAAATCTATCCGTAAGTCTTCGCCAAGCATATCGTCTGCCTTAAGGCAAAATTGCGGTTCGTTGACACTTCTGGACAACAAACGTTGCAAGGTTTCAAGTTCTTGTGGCTGGAGAGGATGCTTTGATGAGGCACTTATGCTTATTATACTATTGTGTTGGTTGAGGCCTTTCGCTAAATCATATTTCTCAATGAGTTCCTTTAAATAATCACATCTTCTGCCTGCGTCAAATGCACAAGTATACCAACAATCAATCCAGCACACATTGGAACGAAACAGCACGCTAAGTTGTTCTGATGTTGGAGGTTCAGTAAGGTTTATGCCCCTTTCGTGCAAATCGTCAATGAATTCAGCTGCCGTGATAATCCGCTTTTTGTATTCCTCGTTAATCTCCCAACGCTTCCACATCCGGCGCTTACGTTTTTCACATCTCCAAAATTTTCTTTCGGACTTGGAATAACGACGATTGTTATGGGACTTCATTTCATGCCTTATCTTATTACGAAACGAACGGATATTCATCATTTCTTTTCTCGAAGGAATGAATTTGCCATACTTCTCTCTACAAAGTCTGAATACTTTTGCCTCATCATAACACGACAAGTGTAGACGTCTACCTAAGCTTTCCCAATCATGAGGAAGAAAGGCATAAAAGGATGTTTCCCATATACAGCATGCGGCAATCTCTGCCAAGGAG
The DNA here is from genome assembly GCA_934254985.1 of uncultured Prevotella sp. GTDB lineage: Bacteria > Bacteroidota > Bacteroidia > Bacteroidales > Bacteroidaceae > Prevotella. Next base: position 4,716 of record CAKQMS010000029.1, read on the forward strand.
ATGTCTGCGATATTGGACACTACCACTTTTTTGCCTATAATTGCTTCTGTTTTTGCTATACGTGAATTATCAAAGTCTTTAATGATAATTTCTCTACCAAGAGAATCTTCCCAAGGGTTGCCATCCAACCATGCAGAAACTGTAATTCTTGATTCATCTGTGTCATAACCAGTCTGAGGAACCATTTCTACATATATGTCATCGTCTGTCTCGCTTTTGGGTAACGGAACAAGATGGCGCAAGTAGTCATAGTGCATCTTGAACCATGCCAAAGACCTTCCCTCTGCATAGCTTTTCGACAAGAATGGCGCAATCTCGTCAAACGATACCTTGTGTAATAATTCGTACAATGTCATATCTCATGTTTTTATCGTTATTTGCCGGCAAAGATATTGACGTGCTGACTCAATTATCAATACAGGTTAATTGTTTCTTATAAAAACTCACAAAAACAGAAGTTTTTCCAACCTGTGTTAATAATTGGCACACCTTCATAATACTTTTGCCGCAGACATTAAAGATACAGTTATGAAAAAGTCTACAAAATATGAAAGTGCTGTAAAGGATGCGAAGACATTGGAATCCGTCATTCCTAAACAGCTTGCAGAATACACGACAAGGGCATTAAGTAAACTAAACGAAGCGCTTGGGGGCGATGTCGGCGGATATGTAGCAAACAGACTGCACATGAGCCATGAGGAACTGAGGGAAGCATTGGCCGCCGAGCAAATCGATGGTGTTGCATTGGCCATTTATAATATAGAGAAACGTGGACAGTCGGTAGTCATAGGTGACCAAACGGGTATAGGCAAAGGTCGACAAGCTGCTGCCATGATTCGCTATGGACTGTTGTCTGGCTATTTGCCAATATTCTTCACCGACCGATATACCCTGTTCAGCGATATGTACCGCGACTGTAAAGCACTTGGCATTAAGGAGGCACGACCACTGGTGGTGAATGCTGGTGTGTCGGTTGTCGACTTTGACCATGTGGTTGAGCAGAAAGCGACATGTACGTCCGACGAGATATGGTCTCCCGCAGACGAAGAAGATAACGAAAAGTATGAGGCAGAGCGCATGGCGCTCTACCAGAAACAGTATGAGGTGGTGTACAAAGCTCCCAAGAAATCTGTCCTTCAAGAAATATTCATAAAAGGTGAACTGCCGCAGGATGCCTTCGACTATCTCATGATTACCTACTCCCAACTGAAAGATGCCAAACGAGACATGACACGTCTCAACTTCCTCATGGCGTTGTGCGAGCAACATCGTGTGCTGTTCATCTTCGACGAAGCCCACAAAAGCAGCGGAGTGAACGCTGGCAAAGCATCGGTTATCACACAAGGCATAAACATGATTCTTGAAGAAACGCCTCAGACGCAATGCGTGTTTCTTTCTGCCACTTTTGCCAAGCGCCCGGAATGTCTGCTCACCTTCATGAGACGCACGACCCTGAGTGCCTTGGCTACAGAAAACACGCTCAAGGATGCCTTGCACTGTGGAGGAGTGCCCATGCAAGAATACGTTTCGTCTTGTTTGGCTGCCGAAGGACAAATGATCAGGCGCGAGCACTCTGGCGAGGGCTTGCCTACTCCTGTCTATACATATCTTGATGAAGACCTCGACGTACATGGCGAGCAGTTTGACAAGGTGATGTTCTTCTTCCGTGAAATAGTAAAACTCTCTGCAATGGTTCGCACAATGGTTAATCATGCCCTTATGTACAACGTGCTTCTACCCTTCAAATGCTATCCCACAAGAGCACAACTTTTCTATATCAACAAAGTGTTGTTGCTTTCCTTGAAAGCGAAAAAGGTGGCACAAGCCGCCATTGAGAATGTAAAGCAAGGAAGAAGTGTGGTGATTGGCATGAGCGACACGCTTGAGTGTATCGTACAGGACGTGTCAGTGAACGAAGACGGATCCGTTCGTGGCGACATATCTGCGTTGTTGTTGCGTTTGTTGGAAAAGACGGTTTGTGGAAGCGCCCCTACCGACAGTGCCAATCGACCTGTTTTTGAAATGGTAGAAGAATTGGAAGAAATGTCATTGAAGGCAGAAGCCAAAGAGATAAGCGACTACTACACAAGTATCAAGCAAGATATAACCGAAGAGGTGTTTCATCTCCCCGTGTCGCCTATCGACGTAATACGGCAGCTGATAACTGCCGAGAAGTTTGTTGCGCCCAATGGTGAATACCTAAACATCCGTTTTGAGGAATGTACGGGGCGAGCACACCAACTGGATTATCTCTCACCTGAGGGCGATGACGACTTCATCAACGCTGTTATCGGGTCAAGAAAGAAACGTCACTCTAACCTCATATTCAATGATTTCCAAAACAACAAGTTAGACGTTATTCTTATCAATGCCTGCGGAGCTATAGGTGCAAGTGCGCACGCCATTTCCACCGCCGAGGTGCCAGAGGACCAAGTGCGCCAACGCAAGATGCTTATAGTGCAAAACGATCTTGACGTGAATATCGACTTGCAGAAGCGTGGCCGCATCAACCGAACTGGCCAACGTGTCGACTTGCCTCCATTGTATGAGTACATCATCACGGCCATTCCTTCGGAGAAGCGCCTCAACATGATGCTCCGGGCGAAGTTGCGGTCGTTGAGTGCCAACACTGCCGCATGGCAAGACCAAGACCGTGAACAAGCCGACTTCGTTGACATTGACAATAAGTATGGCAATGAGGTGGCAAAAGAGTATTTGTCTGAACACACAGAACAAGCTGTGGTCCTCGACCTTACACGTAATGTGACAGCAAGCCGACTGCTCGCACGGAGTGCCATGCTAAGTGTGGCGGCACAACAGAGCATCGTAGACGACCTGATATCGGGCTACACGACGCTTGAGGCTGAGCTTCGCCGATTAAACCAATGGGACCTGGAACGTGAATTCCGTGATTTCGAGGCCGACTTTGTAAGGGAAGAACTTTTCACTACTGCCAAGGCGAAGACAAGGCTTGGAGGGTGCTCCTATCTTACAACCTATAAATGCAGGCAAAAGACGTTTCCGTATAGCTATGAAACCGTGACTGAACTTTGCCAGAAAGCTAAGGCGGTTTACGGAAATCCATATAAGGAGAACCCTGCCTTACAAAAACAGGTAAAAGATTATTATGCCCACCGAGACAAAAATGCCCACCGCCGCTTCAAGGCACGCTGCAAACTGCTGCATGACGGTGCAAAACGCATATTGATAACATATTGTGGTGATGAGGAGTTGGCAGACACATGGTTGCAAAAAGCATGCACGCCTGTAGACAAATGGAGCTCAACAGAATTTGAAGATGTGAACGAGCAGAAGCGTGCCAAGCGAATCATGCAGAAACTGGTTTCGTTCTCTAACGAGTACAACCATCTGCTTGACGCAAAAAAGCAAGAGATGAAAAAGTACGCAGAAGAAAGGAAAAGACTTGTCAAGGTCTTGTCAAAAGCGGAAATAGGAAACGGATACGTCATCACTGAGAATGTGGAGGGCGAGGTAATGCCACAAGATGGAATTAAAAGTGTATTGATAGACATACGATTTGGTAAAGATGAGCAATCCAGATTCCTTCCCTGTAAAGTGGAGTTTGTATTTGCATTGACAGCTGTACACACGGAAATTCGCATCAATTTGGTTCATAATAGCAGTTGGAGCAATTACAAACGTCTTTGTGATATTTTTTATTCAAGAGCTTGGCAGCCGAGCGCAAGCGTTTGGAACAAGGAGATTGCCCTCTACAACAACAAGATTGTGGAGCGCAAGATTATCACCGGCAACATTCTTGGAGCATACGTCCATCCTGCCATCGCCGAACTGAAGCCTCGCTTCATATCCTTCTCGCTGAAGGAAAAGAAAAGAGGCAAGGCTCAAACACAGATCGGATTACTCTTGCCTATGGACGAGTCGAAGATAAGAAAAGCGTTAGACACGGTTTCCATTCCTCTGCACGAAGGGTTCAAATATGCCACTAATACCAACACAAGTTATACGATAGCCGGCTTGGGGGTGAACTTCTCGCTAATGCCTTACAATGGTCCGATGTATGTGGTAAGCGTGAACGATAAACACTCCAAGGAGTTTGAAAAGGACAAGCGTTTTGACAGTATACGCTCTCTGTTCTTTGGCACTCCTATAAGTTCGATATACGACAAGGCAAAGGAAGACAAAGAACAGCCAGACAAGAAAAAACGCAAGACGCTTATGCACTATCAGACAGAACAGTTGCCTTTTGAGTCGGAACCATTGCAGACCATCATACAAACGCTTGCCCAGATGGATGCTGTGATTGTCGTGCCTCGCGAACAGATAACTTACGGCGATGTGAAGGAATTCGAGTCGCGCTCCGAACGCGACGACAACGAGCCTTGGGAAGTTCTTGACTGGAAAAATGCGGACGAAGTACCTATGCCTCCAATAAGACAGAGCCTCATGTTGCGTATATCCGCCCCTGTAGCCATGGGAGAACAGAAGGGCAAACCTGTGTTCAGACATTCCGCGCACTATTGTCTTGCGCAAGAAACAATGGCCCTCGAAGGGTTGCCCCTGCCTCATATACAGCGCAGCACAATAGACGCCCTGCGACGATGCTACATGGAATGGAAAGAATACTTCCGCCTTTCTACATCAAGGGTTAGTCAACAGCAAGAGGTGCAACCCTCGCTCGTAGAACAGCGTGAGGTGTGCCGTGATTTGCAGCGTGTGATAGGAAACAAGGCATCTGCCGTAGAGCTTGCCCCAAATGTCAAGGCTCTGCTACAAGACATTCTCGACAGCGAGTATCTGGACACTAACGGACTCTATTATGCAAAGTTCGAAGACGAGATGATGTTCATGTCGCCCGAAAAGTCTGTGGCACAGGCATTTCTTGATGCCTTGCCTTGCTCGGCTACACTGGATGGCATAAGGAAATGCATAGAAGACTATCTTGAAGACAAAACCGACATTATTAATTCACCCGACAAGTGGTAATATGAGCTATATAGGTATTATAGGTGCAAAAAGACTTGACGATAGCAATGCTTTGTCAGGTCTTATCGAAGCACAAAAGAAGGCCGTCCAACTGCTTCGCTGCAGCACGGATATGCACATGATAAAACAGCAGACGGGTTGGGAAATGGGTGTAGACGGCAAATGGCGCTATGAAGTGGCAGACCCTTTCCACAATACTGTCGAAATAGAAGACCATCTGAAACGCCATTTTGGTGAGTCCATAAACATCAGCCTATGTATGCACGACATCAGCCTGCTCATAGCATACCCTGCTTTCGAACGGCTCAGTCTATACGCCAGATACACACCGACCAACAAGTTTTCAGGGTATTTCAATCCTTTGAGCTACGGCATGATGATTTGCATGGGAACGCTAAATTCTCCTTTCCAATACCAGACCGAAGGTGTGTTGCTGCATGAGGTGCAGCATCTTATACAGGAGGAAGAGGACTTTGCCCGTGGTGGAGACCTATCACAAGGCAGAAGATGGTATTTGAGAATGGCTGGCGAGGTGGAAGCACGAAACGTGTGCATCAGGCACTCGATGAGTCCTGAACATCGCCGCTCGTCGTTGCGGACAGACACGCAGGATGTGCCAGACGCAGAACAGATAATAGAGTTTTGGTAGAAATTACTGATTTTTCTTACGAAGCACCTTATTTAGCAGAGAAATATATAATAAAACAATGACACAGACACGAAAGACGTACAATACACAGAACAAATAATAGAATTTAAATAAAAAATTTAAACCTGTATATCTTTTTGGTACACCACATTCATATCTTTGCACCAAGTTGATAAACAAACAGAGGAATTAATATGGCAAAAACACGTATACAATACATCAAAGAAGCGGCAAGAAAGTTGGTTGACAGCAAACTACAGCGATTGGGTGCGGCAAAGACGCAAGAAATATTCAAGGGCGTCATGCAGAATATCGGACTTGAATCCATGGAGGAGGTATATCTATTTGTGGCACAGTTTGACCTTACCTGCCGTGACAGAGCATCCAACATGGATGACTTGTCATCATACTTCGAGTGCTCATCACTGGATATGTTAGAATATATCCCTGCACTCAAATCATTAGAACGCAAGGGTCTGCTGGTGCGCCGCAGCAAGAGAGAGAACAACATATTTAAGCAAAGATTCGTGGTGAGCGATGCTGTGATGGCAGACATCATAGAGAATAGACCTGTAGCTATAGGCAAGGGGTACGTCAGCAATGTACAGACAGACAAATATGAGTTCTGCAAGAGCATTGCAGAAAAGGTTGAAGACTATGAAGTGGTGACTGACGACTTGGTGCTGTTCACAGAAAAACAAGAACAAAGTTGCGCTCACCTACCTTTTGTGAAGAAGATAAAAAAGGATGTGCCCGACATTCTTGATCGTATCTTGTTCTATGACATATGTCGTGACAACTTCGAAAGTGATAGTGAGCGTAATTCAGACATAGCTACGACGATGAAGGACATATTCTCCAACATCGGTCAGCGCATACTGAATAAAAAGGCAATTATGGAAAAAGAACACATTCTTATAAAACTTGGATTGGTGGAGCTTGTCGATGATGATGAGATAACGCTTACCGACGAAGGCAAGGAGTACTTCTATGCCGAGGATATACAGGCATTTTGTAAACCGATGAAATGTGATGACATATATGCCTTTATAGAGAAAGTCTATGTCTATTTTCATTCCGACAATTATAACTCGAGCAATGGTGACTGTATGATCAAACTAATAAAGACAATTAGTAAACTTGAAAATGCCAACCAACATATTCCTGAGGTTAAAAGGATAAATAATCTCATACCCAATGAGTGTGAAAGAGTTTTGTTTTATTCTGTAGGGCAATCTATGATAGAAAACGATCCCATATCACTTTCTTTCGAAATTCAAAAACTATACCCTGTCAGAAAACGGAAACAGGTACTGAATGATTTTATGCACAACAAACATTCTCTTCAGAAAACAGACTTGGTAGAGATTGAGAAAACATCATCACTATTCGGCGAAAGCACCATCATTGTGCTTACCGACAAAGGCAAGGAAGTACTACTTGGTAAAGATGCAACACTATATATAGATAATGTATCAGACAAGCAGTTACTTGCATGCGATAAGATAATAGAAAAAAAGTTGTTTTTCTCTGGCGAACTGAAGGAGCAACTATCGCTCCTCAGCAACAGCCTAAATGAGGAACATTACAAAAATCTCTGTGAAAGATTGGAAGAAAATCATCTACCGAAAGGCATCGCGGTACTGCTTTATGGTGAACCTGGTACGGGAAAGACTGAAAGCGTGATGCAGATAGCCAGAGCTACAGGGCGCGCTATAATGCACGTAGACATCAGTGCTACTAAAACTTGCTGGTTTGGTGAGAGTGAGAAACTCATAAAGAAGGTATTCACCGACAACCGCCGACTTTGTAAGAAAAGCAAGATAAAACCGATACTGCTTTTCAATGAGGCTGACGCTGTGTTCTCAAAGCGCAAAGACGTTGGCAGCGGTAGCGTGGCACAAACAGAGAATGCCATACAGAACATCATACTTGAGGAGATGGAACAACTTGACGGCATTCTCATAGCCACCACGAACCTTGCAGATAACCTCGACCATGCATTCGAGCGACGCTTCCTGTTCAAGATACGTTTTGATAAACCTACGATAGAGGTCAAGACGAATATATGGATGAGTAAGTTGCCGTCGCTTTCTAAAGATGATGCTCATACGCTAGCATCTAACTACGACTTCAGTGGAGGACAAATTGAAAACATCACAAGAAAAGTTCTAATGCAAGAGATTATAAATGGTATTAAACCATCTATCAATGGCCTTATTACTATATGCAATGAAGAGAAATTGTCGAAGAACAATACACGACGAATAGGATTTTAGCTAAAGAACTTGAGCTTTATTTTCAATTTTGACTATCTGTATTATAAAGGCTCATTAGTGCCACGTAAATGTGACACTAATGAGCATACTTTTACCAAAATTTGGCAGTTTTCTTTATTTAACCCTGAATTCTTAGAGAATATCAAAGAAAAAGTATATATTTGCATACAAAAAGGAATCACCAACACACAAAATGGGTAAAAGAATATCGACATTTATAATAACATTTGTTGCATGGATAGCAGTTTTTATATTGCAGAAACCATTGTTTATGCTTGCTTATAATGGTAAGTTGCCTTCTGACTGTGGTATTATGCAATATATAGAAGTTATATACCATGGACTGCCGCTTGATATATCGTTGGCAGGCTATCTCACTTGTTTGCCTGCTCTGCTACTGATAGCAAGCGTGTGGATAAGAAAAAATATTGTTAAGGCTATAATGAATGTGTATATCGTTATAGCTGCACTGATAGTGGCGGTAAGCTTCTGCATAAACATAGGATTATACGAATATTGGGGATTCCCATTGGATGCAACGCCTGTTTTCTATTTCCTTTCATCGCCTAAGGATGCTATGGCAAGTATGACTATACCTATGGCTATTGGCGGTATTGTGGGAATAATAGCGATAACGGCTTTGATATCTTGGATATTGATAAAATTGATAGTAAAGGCACCATTTAGCGGATTTAGCGACAACCATCCTGGTGGCAACCGCGTTGTTACTTCCGTTGTATTACTCGTACTCTCAGGCTTGCTGTTTATCCCTATTCGTGGAGGTTTTACTGTTTCTACAACCAACACGGGCAAAGCATATTTCTCAGAGAAAGCTATATTGAACCATGCAGCTGTAAACCCGCTATTTAGCTTTATAGAATCCATGTCGCACCAAGAAGATTTTGCAAGTCAATATCGCTTTATGGACGACAAGAAGGCTAACGAGATATTTGCAAAGATGAGCAATACTTCATCAGAAGGAAATATCATAAAGCTAAAGAGCAAACGCCCTGATATATACCTCTTTGTATTAGAGAGTTTCTCAATGGAACTATGGAAGACACCGGCTGTACCTAACCTGAAAGAGATAGCTACAGAAGGATTATTCTTCGAGAATTTCTATGCTAACTCGTTCAGAACAGACCGCGGTTTAGTGGCTGTGTTGGGAGGTTTTCCAGCGCAACCTACAATGAGCATCATGAAATATCCTAAGAAGACGGCAAAACTACCATCTATAGCAGCACAGCTAAAGAAGAACGGATATGACCTAAAATATTATTATGGTGGAGATGCCGACTTCACTAATATGCGCTCATATTTGGTAGGGCAAGGTTTCGAAGATATTGTTTCGGATGTAGACTTCCCTGTAAAAGAGAGAATGAGTAAATGGGGAGTACCTGACGATAAGGTGTTTGCGAGATTGCTTACAGACTTAAACCAGGGACAGAACAAAAAGCCAATGTTTAGGGTGTTGCAGACATCAAGTTCGCATGAGCCTTTCGATGTGCCATACCATAAACTGGCAGACGAGAGCTTGAATGCTTTTGCTTATACCGACAGTTGCGTAGGCGACTTCATAAAGAAGCTAAAAGCATCAGACAGATGGGAAAACAGTTTGGTGATAATAGTACCTGACCACCTGGGCTGTTGGCCAAAGAATATAAACAACGACCATACCAACCGCTATCATATTCCATTGATATGGACTGGCGGTGCAATAGCAGCTCCTGAAAAAATAGCAGCAATAGGTTCGCAGCAGGATATTGCAGCCACGCTGTTAGGACAGTTGGGTATTGACCACTCTGAATTTATATTCAGCAAGGATATTCTCTGCCCTACTACCCCACACTTTGCCTTCTTCACCAACAACGACTTGTTTGGTGTGGTAAGCGATGACAATGCCATCGTTCATGACAACAAATTGCAGAAAACGGTGGTAAACACAGGTAAGATAAAGGATGCAAACCTCGAGAAAGGTAAAGCATATCTGCAGAAACTATACGACTATATCTCTGAACTATAAACACGAGCCATCACATATTATATATATGGAAATACATCCAATAGCACATTTCCACTCTCCTTTCACCTCGAAGTTTGGTATACCAAAGCAGAGCGGACTTGTGGAAGAGCTGTGCGGAAAGATTGTTTTTACGCCCGAATATCGTAATCCTGATGCTCTGCGTGGCATGGAGGAATTCGACTATCTATGGCTTATCTGGGAATTTTCTGCCAACAAGCACAAGGCAAACAGCCTTATGGTTCGCCCACCATTGCTCGGTGGCAACACAAGGATGGGAGTGTTTGCCACTCGCTCACCTTTTCGTCCAAACAATATAGGATTGTCGTCGGTAAAGATAGACCGTGTGGAATACGACACTCCGCAAGGTTCTGTTATCCACGTAAGAGGTGGCGACTTGATGGATGGCACACCAATATTCGACATCAAGCCATATGTCACCTATGCCGATTGCCACGTTGGTGCACGATCAGGCTTTGTTGATAGCAATCCTATCAAGCGATTAGAGGTAGAAATACCTGATAGCTTTGCCAAGATGTTTTCAATTAGTGAGATAGAAGCTTTGAGCAAGACCCTTGCCTTAGACCCTCGCCCACACTATCATTCTTCGCCAGACAAGGTGTATGGTATGCCATTTAGCAATTACGACATACGCTTCAAGGTGGCAGATAATATATTAAAAGTGGTGGAAATAGTAAAAGAAAAAAGAAAACAATAATAAAATAAAAAGATGAAAGTAATAATCAAGACATCATTAGGCGACATTACTGTTCGCCTCTACGACGAGACACCTCTACATCGCGACAACTTCGTTAAGCTTGCTCGCGAAGGCTACTATGATGGCACTCTCTTCCATCGTGTTATCAAAGACTTCATGATACAAGGTGGCGACCCTGATTCCAAGGGAGCACCTGCAGGCAAGCAACTTGGCATTGGTGGTCCTGACTATACCATCGAGGCAGAAATTAAGCCTACTTTGTTCCACAAGCGTGGAGCTTTGGCTGCAGCACGCCAAGGCGACGAGGTTAACCCAGAGCGTCGCAGTAGTGGTTCACAATTCTATATCGTTTGGGGTCAGGTATACAACCAAGGTCAGATGAAGCAGTTTGCTAAGCAAATGGAGATGCAGCAGATGCAACAAGCCTTCAACGCTCTTGCCATGCAGCATCGCGAAGAGATTATGCAGCTACGTCGTGACCGCAATCGTGCAGGATTGCAAGAATTGCAAGACAAGCTTGCCAATGAGGCTCAGCAGCAGGTGAAGGCAAATGGTGCTGGTATGACAGCAGAACAGCAAGAGATATACACCACCATTGGTGGCACACCACATCTCGATGGTCAGTATACTGTATTTGGCGAAGTGGAAGAAGGTCTCGATATCGTTGACCAGATTCAGCAGGCTGCCACAGGCAGAGGCGACCGTCCTATAGAAGATATAGAAATGAAAATGGAAGTGATTGACTAATCACTCCCATTTCATCATCTATTTAGCATTCAATATCTTCCTTGCATTGTCCACACGCTCCTTTGTTGGCGTAGGCACATCGGCAAGCGGATATTCAATGCCAAGTTTTTCGTATTTAAATGTTCCGAGCGTATGGTATGGTAAAACATCTATACGCTCGATATTTTTTAATGTAGACAGGAAGTCGTGCAGACGATGCAGATATGCATCATCATCGGTGATACCTGGCACCAGCACATGACGTATCCACACAGGCTTTGCTATCTCGGAAAGATAGCGTGCACAGTCGAGGATATTCTCGTTGCTAAAACGTGTGAGCTTGCGATGCTCCTCATCGTCAATATGCTTGATATCAAGGAGAATGGTATCGGTGACAGCCATCAGCTTTTGGAAATTATCAAACCATGGCGACTTGCGAGTGAAAGGTTGAGCCGAGGTATCGAGACAGGTATTTATGCCCATAGCATGCGCCTTCTCGAAAAGTTCTGTAACAAACTCCATCTGCATCAAAGCCTCACCGCCGCTCACGGTGATACCACCTTTGTCACCCCAATAAGAGCGATAGCGCAAAGCCTTTTCAAGCAGTTCGTCGGTTGTCGTTTGTTCGCCCACTCTCGTCTTCCACGAGTCTGGGTTATGACAATACTGACATCTCATCGGACATCCCTGCATGAACACTATGAACCTTACACCTGGTCCATCTACCGACCCAAAGGTCTCAATACTATGAATATATCCTATTTGCATACTTAGATAAACGCTATTGCCACCTTTTTATTGTACACATTTCCATGCCATTAGAGTTTTTTTGTGTAATTTTGCAACCCAAATAGCATACAACAATGATATACCCACAGAATTTTGAGACAAAGATAGGATTTGACGAGATAAGAGATTTGCTCAAGCAGCGTTGCTTGTCTACCCTTGGCAAAGGAAAAGTCGATGATATGGCTTTTTCTTCAGATGCCGACGAGATAAAGGAATGGATTGAGCAAACTCGAGAGTTTAGGCGCATTCAAGATGGTGCCGACGACTTTCCATTGCAATATTTCTTCGATGTCAGAGATGCGATAAAGAGAATAAGACTTGAAAACACCCACTTGGAAGAAAGCGAGTTGTTCGACCTTCGTCGTTCGCTCCAAACCATCAACGATATAGTACGCTATCTAAATAGAGCTGAAGACAAAGGCGAAGATGTTGATCCAGCTCCGCTATATCCTGCATTATACCGACTAACACAGGATGTTGCTACATACCCGCAACTTGTTCAGGGCATCGACCAGATATTGGATAAGTTTGGTCATATACGCGACAATGCATCACCAGAACTTCTAAACATCCGTAGAGAACTTGCACGTGTCGAGAGTTCGGTATCGAAAACACTATATAGCATATTGCGCTCAGCTCAAAGCGAAGGTTTGGTTGACAAGGATGTGACACCGACATTGCGTGATGGCAGATTGGTGATACCTGTGATGCCTGGCATGAAACGCAAGATTAGCGGTATCGTTCATGATGAGAGTGCTACTGGTAAGACTGTCTTCATAGAACCTTCTGAGGTTGTAGAGGCTAACAACAGAATCCGCGAGCTTGAGAGCGAAGAGCGCCATGAGATAATACGTATCCTCACCACCTTTACTAATAAGGTGCGTCCCCACTCTCGCGATATCTTGGAGTCATACTCCTTCCTTGCAACAATAGATTTTATCCGTGCAAAGGCAGAGTTGGCAAAGCTAACAAAAGCTATTGAGCCAGAAATAACAGACAAGCCATATGTTGACTGGATACAATCGCGACATCCTTTGCTACAACTATCGCTTGAGAAACAAGGAAAGAAGGTGGTGCCTCTCGACATCATCCTCAACAATGAGAAACATATTCTGATAATCTCGGGTCCTAACGCTGGAGGTAAGTCGGTGTGTCTCAAGACTGTAGGGTTGTTGCAATATATGGTGCAATGTGGACTAAGCATCCCTATTGGCGACAGGTCTACCGTTGGCATCTTCGATAATGTGATGATAGATATCGGCGACGAACAAAGCTTGGAGAACGACCTTTCCACATATTCGAGTCATCTGCTGAATATGAAGAATATGATGCGACAGGCTAACAACAAGACTATCATCTTGATAGATGAATTTGGTACAGGTACCGAACCACAAATTGGTGGTGCTATTGCCGAAGCGGTATTGGAACAATTCTGCAACAAAGGAGCATGGGGAGTCATCACCACCCACTACCAAAATCTAAAGCATTTCGCAGACTCCCACGAGGGTGTTGCCAATGGTGCTATGCTCTACGACCGTCATGAGATGCGGGCATTATTCCAGCTTGCCATAGGCAGACCAGGCAGCTCGTTTGCTATAGAAATAGCTCGAAAGACTGGACTTCCAGAGGAGGTGATACAAAAGGCTTCCGAGATTGTGGGTAGCGACTACATACAGAGCGACAAATATCTGCAAGATATCGTGCGCGACAAACGCTATTGGGAAGCTAAGCGACAGACTGTTCACCAAAGGGAGAAAGACTTGGAGCGACAGATTGCGAAATACGAAAGCGATGTTGCTGAACTGGAGAAGAAGCGTAAAGAGATTCTCACCAAAGCCAAAGGTGAGGCTCAGGAATTGCTTAAAGAGAGCAACAAGCGTATAGAAAATGCCATCAAGGAGATAAAGGAGCAACAGGCTGAGAAGGAGGAGACAAAGCGCATACGCGAAGAGCTCAATGAATTCAAGAGTGTAGTTGCCGATATCGACACCAAGGCTATGGACGAAAAGATAGCCCGCAAGATGGAACAGATAAAGCAGCGCAAAGAACGTCATGCCAAGTTTAAGAGCGAAAAGGAGGAGAAGCAGAAGAAAGCTGCAGAAAGTCTGATGCAGGCAGCTCTAAAGGAAGAGAAGAAAGCAGGCAAGGCTAAGCTTGAAGTTGGCGACACCGTTAGGATGAAAGGCACGAAGACTATCGGAAAGATAGAAGCCGTAGACGGAAAGATGATAACCGTGATATTCGGCGACATGCGCACAAAGGTTAAAGCAGACAGACTTGAATATGCTGAGGCAAAAGCTAAAGAGGAAGATTTGGCTACCAAGCTCCAGGCTTACTCTGTGAGCAAAACCACGAGAGCAACTATCGATAGCCATAAGTCTTCGTTCAAGCAAGATTTGGATGTTCGTGGTATGCGTGGCGACGAAGCACTCACTGCCGTACAGTATTTCATCGATGACGCCATCCTTGTTGGTATGCAACGTGTGCGCATCTTGCATGGCAAGGGCAACGGCATACTGCGTCAGCTAATTCGCCAATACTTAGGCTCTGTACCAAACGTTATCCACTATGCTGACGAGCATGTGCAGTTTGGTGGCGCAGGAATTACTGTGGTGGATTTATAAAAACATATATATCAACTAAAAAGGCATAGTTCAATATTGCAAAGAGATATTGAACTATGCCTTTTCTGTATATCTTTCCTTAACAGAAATATATGCACAAAAAAAAGGATGCATATCAAATATGCATCCTTCTGTTTGAGCCTCTTGTCGGATTCGAACCAACGACCCCGAGATTACAAATCACGTGCTCTGGCCAACTGAGCTAAAGAGGCGGGTGGGCAAGCGATTCATATCGCACCGCTACGACCTGATACCCTTGCTATGTTCCCATCCTGGGGGATTTTCAAGGAGCTGGTCGTATGAGACTTACCCATGTCTTGTAAGCGGGTGCAAAGGTATACATTTCGTTTCAAACAAAAGAATATTTTGAAGAAAAAGTTCTTTTCATTAACATCTTTTCACTACTTTATACATTACAAACCAACAATATGAAACCACCAACTATCTATTAACAATGGTCAGTATATGACAAAAAAATCAAATTTTTAGATACTTATACCTTATATTAAATAGAAAATGCGTAATTTTGCACACATATATGATTAACGTTACAGCTTTAGTTCAGTTGAAAGCCTTTGCACGTCAAGATGGCGTCTTATTGGCTCTGACATGGATAGCAAGTTTTATCCTTATGATCTATACCCCACAGTATTCGTACGGAAACTTGTTGGCACTAGCCACGCCTTTTATAGTTGGCTGGCGTCTTTGCGCTTTTCGCAACTACGCCCTTGATGGTAAAATCTCGTTTCGTCGCGGTTTTGCCTATTCGTGTTATACCTTCTTCTACGCCTCGCTGGTGTTTGCTCTCTGCCAGTATGTATATATAAAATTCATCGATGGCGATAGCATAAAGAATATGTTGGCAGAAACAGTAAAGGTTCTAACACCTGTATACCAGGAGCAAGGCTTATCGCTAAACGAGATAAATTCGGCAGCAAGCATGATGGCATCGCTAAGACCTATCGACCTATCGATAATCTTCATGATGCAAAATCTCTTTATCGGATTGTTGCTCAGTCTTCCTTTGGCTCTAATCTTCAGAAGAAGCACAGCCCCTATCAAATAACATAATTAGAAACAAACAATAAAGAAACATATAAGAAAATGGATATCTCCGTTATAGTTCCTCTCTACAATGAGGAAGAATCAATACCAGAATTGTATGCCTGGATAGAAAGAGTCATGAAGGCTCACAACTATACATTCGAAGTAATATTTGTCAACGACGGTTCTACCGACTCGTCATGGCAGATTATTGAAGACTTGCACAACAAGTCGGAACATGTTAAGGGCATCAAGTTCCGTCGCAACTATGGTAAGAGTCCTGCTCTATACTGTGGATTCAAAGAGGCTCAAGGCGACGTGGTGATAACCATGGATGCCGACCTTCAGGACTCTCCTGACGAGATACCAGAACTATATCGCATGATAAAGGAAGATGGCTACGACCTCGTGTCTGGCTACAAGCAGAAACGCTACGACCCTATCTCTAAGACCATACCAACAAAGCTCTTCAATGCTACTGCAAGAAAGATTAGTGGTATAAAGAATCTTCACGACTTCAACTGCGGACTAAAAGCTTATCGCAGCGAGGTTGTTAAGAATATTGAGGTTTATGGCGAGATGCACCGCTACATTCCTTATCTTGCAAAGAATGCAGGTTTCGAGAAGATTGGAGAAAAGGTGGTACAGCATCAGGCTCGTAAATATGGTCAGTCTAAGTTTATGGGCTTAAACCGCTTTGTTAATGGTTACCTCGATTTGCTCACCCTTTGGTTCTTGAGCACATTTGGCAAGAAACCTATGCACGTGTTTGGTTTCCTTGGCTCTATAATGTTCTTCATCGGTTTCCTCTCGGTGATATTCATTGGTGCCGACAAGATGTACGCTCTCATCAATGGCATACCACAGCGCCTCATCACCGACTCGCCATGGTTCTATATTGCCTTGACAACAATGCTCATCGGCACCCAGCTATTCCTCTCGGGATTCCTCGGCGATTTGATAAGTCGCTCTTCGCAAAACCGCAACGACTATCAGATTGAGAAAATAGTAAAGTAAACAACGAGAATGAAGAAACTACTGTATACAGTTTGTTTGGTCATGGCTCTGGCAGCATGCTCATCGATAGATTGTCCGCTCAACAATGTGGTGTATGCCAAATATAAGCTAAAGGGCGACGTCACTAAGCTTGAAGACTATCTCACCGTGACAACCAAAAGGGCTGATGGCAACGACACCATATTGCTAAACTTGCTTCAGAACACCGATAGCTTCAGTTTGCCTGTAAGCTATGGTCAAACGGTTGACGAGCTATGCTTGGTGAGAACAAATGGCGACGCAATAAAGCGCGACACCATATGGATGGAAAAGACCAACGAACCACACTTTGAGTCGGTAGACTGTGGAGTGAACTACTTCCACACCATAACTGGAATAAGATACACCAACCACTATCTCGACTCGGTAAAGATAAACAATAGAAACGTAAGCTACGATGCTGAAAAGACACATATATACATCTACTATCGCGAATAAACTGCTGGTAGCTTTATGCATGCTGTTGCTTCCGCTATCATCATTTGCGCAAGTAAAGAAGATGATTGTAGAACAGCCTGACACTACACCACTATTCAAAGGCGTACAGATAATGGCCGATGTGGTGGGAGCTGTGCAGTTGGCAGTGAGCGACTATGGTCAGTACGAAGCCGGAGTGAGAGTAAACCTCAAGGATAAATACTTTCCTGTGGTAGAGATTGGTTATGGTAATGCCGACCATCACAATGATGTGACGCAGATAGACTATAAGACTTCTGCTCCTTATGGCAAGATAGGTATCGACTTCAACGTGCTGAAAAACAAGCATGATATATATAAGGTATATGCAGGAGCACGCTATGCCTTTACATCTTTCAAGTTTGATGTGGCTCATCCTGATGTCACCGACCCTGTATGGGGAACTGTCACTCCATACGGAGGCAAGGATATCAAAGGTCGTTACCATTGGATAGAGGCTGTGTTTGGCGTTGATGCCAAGATAGCTGGTCCTATACACTTGGGATGGAGCGTAAGATACAAGCGTCGCATGTCGCATAAAATCGACGAAATGGGCAACTGTTGGTACGTGCCAGGATATGGCAAAACAGGTAGCAACCTTATAACAGGAACGTTTAATATAATGTTCAACATCTGACAATATGGCTAAAAACAAGAAACTACTTTGGCAATTGCCTTTCCTCGTGTTGCTCATAGTGGGTACCGTGATAATAGTTAGGCAACAAAAGAATACACCTTACCAGCACGATGCAGGCTTTGTGTTTGGCACCGAATATCATATCACCTATCAATGTTCCAACAATCTGAAGGGCGATATAGAAAAAGAATTGCAGAAGGTGGACTTCTCCCTATCGCCATTCAACAAGCAGTCTACTATCACCAAGGTGAATAACAACGAAGCGGTGAAGCTCGACAAGATGTTTACCGATGTGTTTACCATGGCGATGAAGATTTCCGACAACACCGACGGAGCTTTCGATATCACGGTTGCTCCATTGGTAAATGTATGGGGCTTCGGTTTTAAGCAGGGCACTCAACCTACAACAGCCGTAATAGATAGCTTGAAGCAAATCATTGGCTACAAAAAGGTGAAGCTTGAGGATGGTAAGATAGTGAAAGCCGACAAGCGAATAATGCTCGACTGCAGCTCTATTGCCAAAGGCTATGGATGCGACGTGGTGGCTAAGTTTCTTGAACACAAAGGCATCGAAAACTATATGGTCGAGATTGGCGGTGAGATTGTAACCAAAGGTATCAACAGTAAGAGATTGCCTTGGCGCATAGGTGTTACTAAGCCTACCGACGACTCACTGAATGTTAGCAACGAATACCAAACGGTGCTCAACGTCACTAATAAAGCGATGGCTACAAGTGGCAACTACCGCAATTTCTACTATAAAGATGGTAAGAAATATGCCCATACCATAGACCCACATACAGGCTACCCTGTGCAGCACAATATATTGTCGGCAACAGTATTAGCCAACGACTGTGCTACTGCCGATGCCTATGCCACAGCATTCATGGTGATGGGATTGGACAAGGCAACAAAGCTATTGGAGAAACATCCTGAGCTTATGGCATACTTCATATATTCCGACCACAAGGGAAACAATAAGGTATGGTTCTCCCCTACTCTTAAAGAAAAGATAGTGAAATGAAAAATACGAATCTCAAATTCTATGACCAGCTACTGAAACTACACTTGTTTCAAGGTGTAGGCAGAAGCGACTTGGCTCAGATAGTGGGTCATTCCAAGATAGGATTTGAGAGCGTAGAAGAAGGCGAGACTATTGCTCACTCAGGTGACAACTACGAGAAAATGCTTTTCCTGACGAGTGGCAAGGCAAAAGTCACAGTAGCAGCCTTCGACAATTCTTATTCCATCACGGAGACAGTATCTGCACCATATACAATATTGCCAGAAAGGATATTCGGATTATCGCAGTCGTTTCCTCGCACATTCGAAGCTCTTACCAAATGCAACATTTTGACAATGAGCAAGGAAGAGATACTGAAACTCACCGACGACATCCTAATATTCCGTCTCAACCTTCTGAATACCTATACCACTATGGTTCAGAAAAAAGACAATGAGTTATGGAAAATGCAACCGCAATCATTGGAGAAGCGGATAGCCAACTGGATGTTGGCACGATGTCTGCGGCCTGCAGGCGAGAAAGAGGTAAAAATAAAGATGGAGACATTAGCTCAAGAACTCAACGACAGCCGTCTTGACATCTCTACAGCACTCAACAGCATGCAGAAAGCAGGCTTGCTAACTCTTTCAAGAGGTAAGATATTCATTCCACATGCAGAAAAACTATAATTAATCATCATACAACACAGCACAAACAAGAGATATTCAACACACAAAACTAAATATGTTATGAACGATATAAAAACAGAGAGAACAAATCCATTTTTCACTCCATACGACACCTTGCACAACACCGTGCCTTTCGATAAGATAAAGATTGAAGACTACGAAGAGGCTTTCATGGAAGGTATCAGAAGGGATGATGAGGAGATTGACAAAATCATCAATAACCCAGAAGAACCTACTTTCGAAAACACTCTTACCTTTGTAGACGAATCGAAGGGCAAGGGATATTATTCATTGCTCGACAGGGTGTCGAATGTATTCTTCTGTCTGCTTAGTGCAGAGTCAAATGACGAGATGGAGGCATTGGCACAGAAGATAAGTCCTATTCTCACAAAGCATTCTAACGATGTAACGTTCAACAAGAAATTTTTTGAACGTGTGAAATATGTATATGAGCATCATCGTCCGCTCAACGCAGAAGAGCAAATGCTGTTAGACAACTGCTACGACGGCTTCGTTAGAAGTGGTGCTTTGCTCGATGCTAAAGGCAAAGATAAATTGCGCAAACTTACCGAAGAGGCAGGATTGCTTTCTTTGCAGTTCTCACAAAACCTGCTAAAAGAAACTAAAGCTTATCAGCTACATATCACCGACGAGGCTCTTCTCGACGGACTGCCAGAGACAGCTCGCGAGGCTGCAGCACAGACAGCACGTGAGAATGGTAAGCGTGGATGGGTGTTTACTCTCGACTTCCCAAGTTATTCACCATTCCTCACCTATGCCACTCATCGCGAACTTCGTCGACAGCTATATATGGCAAAGAATACTGAGTGTTTGCATCTCAACGAGGCTAACAACATAGAGATTTGCAAGCGACTTATCAATCTGCGCCGCGAGATGGCTCAGCTCTTGGGTTATGACACCTTTGCCGACTATGTTTTGAAACATCGAATGGCTACAAACGTGAAGAACGTAGACAAGTTGCTCAACGATCTTATCAAGGCATATAAGCCTAAGGCTAAGAACGAAATAAAGGAGATTGAACTCTTGGCAAAGAAACTGGAAGGCAAAGATTTCCATGTTGAACCTTGGGATATGAGTTTCTATAGCCACAAGTTGCAGATGGAGAAATATAATCTCGATGCAGAGATGCTTCGCCCTTACTTCCAGTTGGATAAGGTTATCGATGGTATTTTCGGATTGGCAAACCGCTTGTATGGTATCACATTCAAGGAGAATAAGGATATTGCCGTATATGCTCCAGACGTGAAAGCTTACGAGGTATTCGACAAAGACGGCTCTTATCTTGCTGTATTCTATGCCGACTTCCATCCACGAAAGGGTAAGCGCGGAGGTGCATGGATGACAGAATTCCAAGGACAATGGATAGACCGCAAGGGCAACAACGTGCGTCCACACGTTAGCGTAGTGATGAATCTCACTAAGCCTACAGAGAGCAAGCCTGCGTTGCTAACTCTTGGCGAGGTAGAGACATTCTTGCATGAGTTTGGACATTCGCTCCACGGCATGTTTGCCAACACTAAGTACGAGAGCCTATCTGGCACCAATGTATGGTGGGACTTCGTGGAGTTGCCATCACAATTCATGGAGAACTATTCGGTAGAGAAAGAATTCCTCAAGACATTCGCCTTCCATTACCAAACAGGCGAGCCTATTCCAGATGAGCTTATAGACCGCATCATGAAGAGTCGTAACTTCAATACTGGTTATGCTTGCTTGCGTCAGGTTAGCTTCGGACTCTTGGATATGGCATACTATACGATGAAAGAAAAGTTTGAGGGCGACTTGATAGCTTTCGAGAAGAAGGCTTGGCAAAAGGCTATGGTAACAGAGCAGTTGCCAAACACCTGTATGACTGTGCAGTTCTCGCACATCATGGCTGGTGGATATGCCGCAGGCTACTACAGCTACAAATGGGCAGAGGTGCTCGATGCAGATGCTTTCAGCGTATTCAAGGCTAATGGCATTTTCGATAAGACAACAGCACAACGCTTTAGAGACGAGGTGTTGTCGAAGGGTGGAACAGAACATCCAATGACTCTCTATAAGAGATTCCGCGGACAAGAGCCTACCATCGACGCCTTGCTTGAGCGCAACGGCATAAAGAATAGTTAGTAGAACCAATCAAAATCCATAATCATCATGGCTACATCAGAACATTCAGCTGTAAAGCAACACCTTCTCGATGCACGATACTTAAGAATGGCACGCATCTGGGCAGAAAACAGTTATTGCATACGACGCCAAGTTGGCGCATTGGTAGTGAAAGACCAAATGATCATAAGCGATGGCTACAATGGTACTCCAAGCGGATTTGAAAACAAATGCGAGGATGACACCAACGTCACTTATCCTTATGTGCTGCATGCCGAGGCTAATGCCATAACAAAGTTGGCTCGTAGCTCTAACAATAGCGATGGCTCTACGCTCTATGTCACAGCTTCGCCTTGCATAGAATGTGCTAAGCTCATCATTCAGGCAGGAATAAAGCGTGTGGTATATGGTGAGAAATATAGATTGGAAGACGGAATCGACCTTCTGCGCCGTGCAGGAGTAGAGGTTGAATTCCTTGATACAGAAAAACAAAACAACAATGAAGCAAAATAAATCATACAGATATATGCCGCTTATAATGGCGGTATGTGTGGTAATAGGTATCATGATAGGTAGCTTCTTTGCTAACAGATTTTCGGGCAACCGCCTGAATGTCATAAATAGCGGAAGCAATCGTATCACCAACTTGCTTAGAATCATCGACGATATGTATGTCGACAAGGTTGACATCGACTCGCTCGTTGAAGATGCTATGCCTAAGATATTGGCAGAGCTGGATCCTCACTCTGTGTATATCAGCGCCAAGGATGTACAGTCTACTACCGACGACCTTAAAGGTTCGTTCTCCGGTATTGGCGTGGAGTTCATAATCCGACAGGATACCATCCGCGTGCAAAACGTCATAAAGAACGGACCTGCAGAAAGAGCTGGTATGCTGGCAGGCGATAAGATTATTAGTGTCGACGGCAAGAACTTTGTTGGCAAGATCGTTACCAACGAAGAGGCTATGCGACGCCTCAAGGGTCCAAAGGATACTAAGGTAAAGGTGGGCGTAGTAAGATATGGTCACGAAAAACCTGTGTATATGACTATCACACGTGGTGAGATTCCTACAAAGAGTATCACCTCGGTATATATGCTCGACGACAAGACGGGATATATAAAGATTAAGAACTTTGGCGAAACCACATATACAGAGTTGCTGATAGCTTTGGCACAACTCTCGCAAGAAGGCTTCACCAACCTCGTCATCGACCTTCGCGACAATGTTGGTGGCTACCTCGATAGCGCAGTACAGATGGCTAACGAGTTCTTACCAAAGAACAAGCTCATAGTATATACCGAAGGACGAAAGTCGCCACGCAGAGAGTATCGCACCAATGGTCAGGGTAGCTACCAAGATATACCTTTGGTAGTACTCATCAACGAGGGTTCTGCTTCGGCTTCCGAAATCTTTGCCGGTGCTATGCAAGACAACGATCGTGGCACCATCATCGGCCGTCGCTCGTTTGGTAAGGGATTGGTACAGCAGCAGATAGCATTCCCTGACGGTAGCATGATACGTCTTACCATTGCTCGCTATTACACGCCATCTGGCAGATGCATTCAGAAGCCTTACACTATTGGCGATAGCGAAGACTATGCTCAAGACATAGTGGCACGATACCAGCATGGAGAATTCTTCAACCAAGACAGCATCAAGCACGTAGGTCCTGCTTACCACACAACTTTAGGTCGTGCGGTATATGGTGGTGGTGGTATCACTCCTGACATCTTTGTGCCAGAAGACACCATTGGCATGACTTCTTATTATAAGCAAGCTGCCATGAGCGGACTGATACTTCAGTTTGCTTTCAACTATACCGACAACAATAGGCAGAAGATGCAGCAGTTCAAAGAACTACTTGAACTGGAGACTTATCTGAAGAAGCAGAATATGGTAGAGCAGTTTGCAACCTATGCCAACAGTCATGGTTTGCAACGCCGAAACCTTTTGATTAGAAAGTCACACACGCTACTTGAGAGATATATCGACAGCCGAGTTATCTATAATATGCTTGACGAACAGGCTTGGAATCAATACCTCAATGCCGATGACAATGTGATAAAGAAAGCATTGGAAGTATTCAAAAACAATGCGGCATTTCCGAAGGCTCCAGCCAAAAAGGCCAAAAGATGACAACAGATAAGAAAGAACTAAGAAAACTGATAAGACAACGCAAACGACAATTCTCTGACAGCCAACTGCAGGAATTGTCGTTTGCTGTAACTGAGAGTCTTGTCGCCCACCCTCGCATCAAAGAGGCAAAGGTGGTAATGGCGTATTGCTCATTAGCAGACGAAGTTTACACCCGTTCTTTGATAGACAAACTCAGGGCTATGGGCAAAACCGTGGTGTTGCCAGTAGTGCTCGACGACACAAGGATGGAAGTTAGAATCTATAATGATGCTAACGACCTAAAAGAAGGAGCCTATGGCATAAGCGAACCAGCAGGTATACGCTACGACGAAATAGAAAATATCGATGTGGCTATAGTGCCAGGCATGGCTTTCGATAAAGAAGGCCACAGACTTGGTCGTGGCAAAGGCTACTACGACCGTTTCTTGTCGCAGATACCATATATATATAAAATAGGTGTATGCTTCGGATTCCAACTGTTGGACAATGTGCCATCAGCAGAATACGACATTATAATGAACGAAGTTGTCAATACACCTTGATATCGCTAATGATAAAGCTGCCCACCTGCTCGTTAAGTCGCTTAACGAGCTGTTGGCGCATCATAGCCAAATCCTGGCGTAATGCAGGATTCACGATTTTTACATACAACGTTTGATTTTGTATGAACTTCTCTGTGGTATAACGAGCCACTATACGCCCCGTCACCGTTTCCCATGAATCGATGAGGCGCTTCTGCTGCAATGGTATTTCAAGACCTTCTTCGCGCAGAAGCTGCTGCAATACGTCGGCTACGGATTTTACTTCACGTCTAAACATCTTGTACCTCCTTTTTTTCTTTTATTATTCCGTCGGCAACATCGAATAGTTTGTAGTCGAGCACCGAATGCTGCAATATCTTATCAAGATGGTCACGATTGGTGTCGGTGATAAATATCTGACCATAGCTATCGCCTGAAACCAACTTCACTATCTCCTCTACCCTCTTGGCATCAAGCTTATCAAAGATATCGTCGAGAAGGAGCAACGGAGTGGTTTTGGCAGCAGTACGACGAAGAATATCAAACTGCGCAAGCTTCAAGGCAATAACGAAAGTCTTGGTTTGCCCCTGCGACCCCTCACGTTTCATCATATATCCGCCAAGTTTCATCTCCAAATCGTCGCGATGAATGCCATGCAGACTATAACCTACGGCTCTATCCTTAAATCTGTCACGACGAATAACATCGAGCAATGGTCCACGTTGGCAATGCGAAATATATTCTAAACTCACTTGCTCCGAATTGCCCGATATACGCTGGTATACGTTTTGAAATATCGGTACAAGTTCATTTACGAAAGCTGCACGCTTAGCATATATTATCTCGCCCTGCTGAGCCATTTCTTCTTCCAATATTTCCATCAACATCACGTCAGGCTCATCCTCTTGTTTAAGCAAGGCGTTGCGCTGTTGTAAAGCCTTATTATACTTATTCAGAGCCTCTATATATGTGATATCGCATTGAGCTATAACCATATCCATCAGCCTACGTCGCTCCTCGCTACCTCCCTCAACAAGTAGAGAATCGGAAGGAGAAACAAACACCAACGGAACAAGTCCGATATGTTGCGAAAAACGTTTATATTCTTTCTTATTACGCTTAAAATGTTTCTTTGAGCCACGCTTCATGCCGGCATACACCACATCCATATTATCATTCTCGTCTGTGTAAGTGCCTTCCACAACAAAGAAGTCGGCATCGTGCTTAATATTCAGCGAGTCGATATTAGAATATGCGCTCTTGCAAAACGACAAATAGTAGATGGCATCGAGCATATTGGTCTTTCCCATACCATTATGTCCGACGAAACAATTTATATTAGGCGAGAAAGAAAGTTCTGCGCTCTCTATGTTCTTATAGTTAAAAATCGATATCTTCTGTAGTATCATAATTGTGATGATGCTGGTGGCAAAACTGCCGTGTATAGCATTAAGCCAATGCAAAGTTACCCATTTATTAATGAAAAACGAAAAAAGTATATGATAAATTTCCATAAGTGAAAGAATTTCAGTAATTTTGCCACGCTTAACTATGCAATAATAAAAAATCAAAAATAATAATGGCAAACAAAAATGAGAAGACAGTACAAGAGACTGTCACAAAATCAGAAGCTTTCTTCGAGAAGAACAAGAAAGCTATCGCCTATGGCGTAATCGCAATCCTCGTTATCATCGCAGGTTTCTTCTGCTACAAAGAGTTCGTTGGCAACCCACGTGAAGCAAAGGCAAGCACAGCTTTGGCTCGCGGTCAGGAGTATTTCGGTATGGAGCAGTACGACAAGGCTCTTAATGGTGATGGCGTTGGCTATGCAGGATTCGTTAAGATAGCAAGCGACTACAGCAGCACAGACGCTGGTAACCTCGCAAACCTTTATGCAGGACTTAGCTATGCTTTCCTTGGCAAAAACCAGGAAGCTTTGAAATACCTCAATGAATATTCTACTTCAAGCGACGCTATGGTTAGCCCAGCTGCTGTTGCTGCCCGTGGTAACGTATACGCTAAGCTTGGTAAGCTCGACGAGGCTGTTAAGGATCTCAAGAAGGCTGCTGATATGGCTGACTCTAAGGCTAAGAACGGTAAGAACATGAGCCTTTCACCAACATTCTTGCTTCAGGCAGGTATCATCCTCGAGTCACAGAAGAAGAATGACGAGGC
Source organism: uncultured Prevotella sp. (assembly GCA_934254985.1). Taxonomy (GTDB): domain Bacteria; phylum Bacteroidota; class Bacteroidia; order Bacteroidales; family Bacteroidaceae; genus Prevotella. The sequence goes on from CAKQMS010000029.1 coordinate 31,319, forward strand.
TGCTGAGATTTACAACAACATCAAGAAGAACTATGTCAACTGCATGCTCGTACAGAGCCAGGAGATTGACAAGTATATCGAAAGAGCTACTTTGAAATAATGGCAACAGCACTTCATAACCTATCAGATTACGAGTTCGACAAGATTCCTGATGCCAGCAACATGTGCTTCGGCATAGTAGTAGCAGAATGGAATCCAGAGATAACAGGCGCATTGCTTAAGGGTGCTGTAGACACTCTCGAGCGTCATGGAGCCATCGACGAGAATATCCATGTAAAGACTGTTCCTGGAAGTTTCGAACTTGTATATGGAGCACGCCAAATGGTTTTGAACGGCGGCTACGACGCTGTGATAATTCTCGGAAGCGTGATACGTGGTGAGACTCCTCACTTCGACTATATCTGCGAAGGCGTTACATACGGCATCGCTCGTTTGAACGCTACACAGGACACTCCTGTAATCTTTGGTTTGCTGACTACCGATGACCTTGAGCAGGCTCAGGCTCGTAGTGGTGGTAAGCTTGGCAACAAGGGTGACGAATGTGCAATAGACGCCATAAAGATGGCTAAGTTCTAAAAGAACACCTCTATTTATCATACGATATCAAATTCAATATCATACGATACAGCAAAAGGCTGCAAGGGTTTTATCCACTTGCAGCCTTTTCTTTTTATTCTTTCTTCTTACAAGATTAATGCATGAAATAAGCTTGCTTAATCCTCGCTTTTTACTACAGCAAAAAAGCATATTATATACATCTTTCGACTAACAGCTGTTAGTCGGTAAAGTTAATAGGCTTCATTGGCAAACGAAGCAAGCTTCGTTTGCCAATGAAGCCTACTTCGTAGACCTACTAGCCTGGGTTAGTCGAAAGACGCAGTTAGCTTCTGTTTCTACACCTATTTATATATTAAGGTTAGACTATCTTTATTTGCGACAAATGTGGCATTATACGCCCTCATCATCGTCCTCCATATCTACATCATCGGCAGTATCGAGCTGAGTGTCCTTAGTAATCTGTATACTGCCAAGGCGATGAAGCTTGAGCACAAGAGGAATATACTCGTCGCTCGACTTATCAGGCGAACCAACGCTTGCTGCAAAATACAGATAGTTGTCGTCGCACTTCACATATACAATACCGAGCAAAGCACCATTCTTGCGATATTGCTCAGTAAGGCAACTATTGAAATCCTTCTTTGAGAAAGTGTGCGAATAAAAGGTGGTGCCATCAGCTCTAACCACACGAAGATGAATGATATTGTCGAAATACTTGGTAGCACCCTCCGTAATCTGTGGCAACGAGTCGCACGCTGTGAGCTTTGTCTCAATGGTATACGAACCGTCGAGCCAGTTGACTTTCATTGTCTGCTCATAGTCGCCCATCTTCTGGGTTGCCTTAGGCTTGGTAGGCTTAGGTTTTTGGGTTATAATGATATTCGATTTCTTTTCTTCCTTACAGCCTGTGACAATAGCTGCCATCAAAGCCAAGGAAGCAAGTAGCAAAGTCTTCTTCATCTATTTTCTGTGGGTTAAAAAGTTGAATTGACACAATAGGATGCCAATATAGAAAGTTTTGTTGTTTTGCAAAGGTAGTAATAATTAAGTAAAATAACAAAAAAAGCACCTCCTATTCACATAGAAGATGCTCATGTTAGTTAATAATAAGCCTCTGACATTGATTTATTATACATAAATTACTCTGCGTTTTCTCCAATTGTCAGCTGCTGGCCATTCTGCTGTCCCATACCAGGACGACGACCTTGCATGCCTGGGCGACGACGGAAGTTTGCCTTGCGGTTTGCCTTCATCTCGTCGTATTTCTTAGCTTGCTCGGCAGTAAGAAACGACTTTAATCGTTCGTCGTATTTCTCCATCTGCTCCTTGCCGTTGGCAATCATATCGCGAAACGACTTAACCTTTGTGGTATCATTACCAAGTGTTGGACGTGGAGGTCTGCCAGGACGAAGACCACCCATAACATCAGCATATTCAGTATTTAGGGCCAAGAGCGAATCTGCCTGGGCTGCATTAAGATTTAATTCTTTAACCATACGCTCTGTACGCATCTTTGTCATTTCAGTCTTGTCGAAATGACGGCGAGGACGGTTTGCATTCTGCTGCTGAGCAAACGACATTGTTGGTACCATCAACGCCATTGCCATAATCATTATTACCTTTTTCATATCGGTTATTGTTTAAATTAAGAGTTCTATAGTTGTTGCTTTCTTTTTGTGTCAACACGATTATATGACGCCGTAAAGAGTGAAAAGTTTAAAGCGAAACTAAAAAAACATGTTAAACAATATAAATATGCCATTTATTTCGTATCTTTGCCAACAAAAAGCAACGAAACATGAAGTTTTTCATTTCATCATTAATAATATCCTTAGCTTTGCTTTCCGCTTGCACAAAAAGTCAAAAGCAAGAAGTAAAGCCTGAGCCTGTAAGCATCGACACTATACCAACAATGGTGATGCAGATACAGAAATGCTCACGATTATACACTACAGAATATAAAATAAGGAGAATCATCACTCACAACGATAAGAAACAAATGTCGGGCTCGATAATGAGCAAGAAGTTTACTATCGACATTCCTGTGGGCGAACGCCAGATTGCAATACCTGTCAATGCCACTCTAAAGGCATACGTAGACCTAAGCTCTTTTTCTTCCGACAACATCAAGAAGAAGGGCGAGAAGATAGAGGTGGTGTTGCCAGACCCACAGATTATAATGACGAGCACCAAGATAGACCACGACGAGGTGAAACAACATGTGGCTATGCTCAGAAGCAATTTTACCGACGAGGAGCTGACAAGATACCAACAGCAAGGTCGCGACTCTATCATCAACGACATACCAAAGCTCGGACTGATAGAAGCATCGCGAGAGAGCTCGGCTCGCACCATCATTCCAATATTGGAACAGATGGGATACAAACAAGAGAATATCACCGTAACCTTCAGAAAGAGGTTTACTTTGTCTGACCTGCCAAAACTTTTGAAGAATGGAGAAATCTAATAAGACTAAGGTCATACTCAACTTGCTATTCGGCAACTATAAGCTTATAGTGCCAGCAATAGTAACAATAGCTATAGTGGTTGGTATAGTGGCTTGGCTCAATCGAGATAACAGTATCGAGATAGGAAATTCTAACGACGATATAGAAATTAGCGATGCACAGATAACAAGCATACGCAATATTGGCGAATGGGAGTTTATGTCGATAAACGATGAGGAGATTGTAGATACCGTTAGACGTGGATTCTTTGGCGACGACCAGCTGGCCCGTATATATTATGGTACTGTACGCCTGGGCGTAAACCTGCATGAAGCTGCAGAAGATTGGCTCACTATCGACAAAGATACCGTCATAGCTAAAGTGCCAAAGATAAAAGTGCTTGACGAAGACTTTATCGACGAGGCTCGCACTCGAGCTTTCTATGCCGAAGGCAAATGGTCGGCAGCCGACTATAAGGCTCTATACAAACAAGCATACAGGAAAATGCGCGAGAGATGTCTTACACCTTCGAATATAAAAAGTGCCCAAAACAATGGCGACATACAGATTGCCAACCTACTCCACTCTATGGGCTACGAACATGTAAAGATAGAATGGGAGAAATAATATAGTATTAACGACAACAACACAACATATGCAACTGATCAACGACTTCTTTGCTTCTGTCAGCAGTTTCCTCTGGGGATGGCCTATGATGATACTGCTTTTGGGAACACACATCTTTATGACGATACGCTTGCGTTGTCCACAACGCAAATTGTTTACAGCCATACGCTTAAGTATCAAGCGCGACAAGGATGCCTCGGGAGATGTGTCGCAATTTGGCGCTTTGGCTACTGCCCTCGCAGCTACTATAGGTACTGGTAATATAATTGGTGTAGCAACAGCCATAGCTCTTGGCGGTCCGGGAGCTGTATTCTGGTGCTGGATAACAGGTGTATTTGGTATTGCCACCAAATATGCAGAAGGCTTGTTGGCAATAAAATATCGTGTGCAGACTCCTACAGGCAAGATGCTTGGCGGACCGATGTATGCTTTGGAAAAGGGATTAGGATGGAAGACCATGGCTATTCTCTTTGCTATCTTCACGATGATAGCTTCGTTTGGCATCGGCAATACCGTGCAAGCAAATGCTATAGCTACTATTGCCAACAACACCTATGGCATTTCGCCATGGATAATGGGTGCTGTGGTATGCGGACTAACAGCAGCCGTAATAATTGGTGGAGTAAAGAGCATAGCTAAAGTTTGTGGAATGCTCGTACCTTTTATGGCGCTGTTTTATATCTTAGGTTGCATCTACATCTTATTCGTAAACCACAACTATGTTTGGCCCGCTATTTCTTTGATATTGAAGTGCGCCTTCTCGCCCGAAGCAGCAGGCGGAGGTTTTGCAGGCTCCAGCATCATGATGGTGGCTCGCTATGGTTTGGCTCGTGGTTTGTTTAGTAATGAGTCAGGTCTTGGTAGTGCACCAATAGTTGCTGCGGCAGCACAAACTCGCAACCCTGTGCGCCAAGCTTTGGTTTCTTCTACAGGCACTTTCTGGGATACCGTTATTATCTGTGCTCTTACAGGTATCGTCATCGTTAGTAGCATTATAGCTTATCCTGATATCAGCTATCATGATGGTGCAGCATTAACAAAGATGGCTTTTGGCAAAATACCATACGTAGGCGAACCTTTGCTGAGCTTCGGTTTGCTCACCTTTGCTTTCTCTACCATCCTTGGCTGGAGCTATTATGGCGAAAGGGCTGTGGAATATCTAAAGGGAAAGAAATGGTCGTACGTATACCGTCTGCTATATATTGTGGCAGTATACGTAGGTAGCATAGCAAGCCTAAATATCGTTTGGAATATTGCAGACTGCATGAATGCGCTCATGGCAATACCAAACCTTCTGTCGCTTCTGTTCCTCAACGGCATATTGGTACACGAAACAAGAAAGTATCTGTGGAGAGACAGACTTGACAAAGAAATGGAAGAGCAATAATATATAAGGTATAAAGCAGAGCCTTTATATATTAATATTACTTCGGTAGCTTTATTTCGTTGGCAGGAATGGAGCGTATAACGGGCATTAACCAAAAACAACTTTGGGCCTACATGCACGGACGCAAGAAACCGCGACAGGCACAGAAAGAGAAAATGATAAACGCTTTACATCGTTTCGCCCGTGAGTTGGCGGCGGCCGTTATACTTTAGGTTAGTTTTATTTGTTTGACAGCTTAGGAAATTATCCGAAGTTTTCCCGACAAGGTTTTACCCTGTCGGGATTTTTTTTGCTATTTACTTTTTGTTGCTTCTTCTCTCTCCAGCCTCTCCACGATGGCGCGGAGCTGCTGCACGGTGTCGGCGGTGTAGATCTCACAGCCTACACGCACGACACCCACCAAGCCACCACCGCCCACGCCTGAGCGCTGCGCCCTGGCTTGCTTCAGCTCCTCCACAACAGCAGGAGGGGCGAGGAGCTGCCACGGCTCCACATTCAGGGCCGACGCGATGCGCTCCAAGGTTGGGAACGAGGGGCGGGAAATTGTGGCGGATACTGTGGCGCGTTGTACTCCGAGCCTGTCGGCTAATTCCTGTTGGGTCATGCCCTTTAATGATAATATATCTTTTATATATGATTTCATTTGCTTTTATTTTTTGTGCAAAGATAATACATATATATATAATGTTAGATATATATCTACGTTAAATAATGTTTAAGTTTGATATATATTTGCGTTTTAATTTGTTTGTTTGATATATATCTACTATCTTTGCAAGCGAAAACAAATAACAAATAAATAAATACAAATGATTATGAAGTACTTTAAAGACATTACAACCCCCGAAGAGATTAAAAAGCAGTTCCGCGCCCTCTCTATCAAGTTGCACCCCGACCGCCCTACAGGCAACGCCGAGGAGTTTAAAGCCATGATGGCAGAGTATAACAACATCATGCACAACTTTGAGCAAGCCAAGGAGCGCGCCCAGGCAGAAGCCGAGGCACGCCGACAGGCTGAGGAATACGCAAAAGCAGAGGCGAAGCGCAAGGCAGAGGAAGAGGAGGCAGCACGCAAGGCAGCCGAGGCAATGCGCCCCGTTATTGCCCAGTGGTCCGCCATCCTGGAGCGTGTGCCAGAAAAGAAAAGATACAGCAAGCCAACGGCAGCGTATAGCGCAGCAGTAAAACGTAACATTAAGGCCGTATTTGCAAAGTATTTCCCCGGCGTGAAAGTGTCGGTAAATCTCACAAATAAAGCATGGAGCGAGAAAGCGCAAATAACATGGACCGACGGTCCGACCGTGGAGGACGTGGAGAAGGTGGCAGAGTTTCGCCATTTCGTAAGTACTGAGCACGTTTGCGACCCTTACGCCGACTACGGCGACGACGTGGAAATAACATATAATAAGGCATGGCGCGAGGCTTTCGGCGAGATTGAGGCGCAGCGCTTCGAGTTCGTGCGCGACTTCTCCGAGTTCGGCAAGGCTGAAGTATTGGAGAAGATCCGCGAGATACTGCCCCAGTTCGCAGACGCTGACGATCGCCGAGGCTCGGCGAAGGTATCAGAGCAGGACACCGCCGCCCTGGTTGATTTCTTCGGCTTTGTATATAAATACAATGGTCATTATAAAGACCTGAGCGAGGAGGAGCGAGAGAAGGCCGTAGCCTTCGACTGCGACCACCTGCACGCCCGCCGCGAATGTGAAATACTTAAAAGCTCCAACTATTACGGAGGCGAAACCCCTATTAACGACGTTATAAAGTTGTTCCGCAGTTATTACACCGTGAGCGCATCGGCAAGCCAGAAGGCAAAGGAAGAGGCAGACGCGCCGAAGTTCGCACCCGTACACAATGCCACATATAAAGCCGTGGTTAAGGCGTTGGGCGGCAATTTCTTTGCTGCCTCCAACGACGGGCAGGAATGGAGCCAGCGCAAGCCGATAACACCAACAGAAGCCGCCGAACTCCTTGCAAAGGGCGTGCGCGTGGATCTGGTGAAGGCTTGGGAGAGTTACGACAATAACACATGTATTTCGGGCGTTAATGCCGGAGGCAGGAAGACCCAGGAGAAGCGCGCGGCAAAGTTTGCCGCCGTAGGCTTCACGGCTCCCATCATCGGACAGTATAAAGACGTATATTTCACCACCGTATCTGCCGAAGTATTGGCAGAGCTGCGCAAGGATGCCGAGAGCGTAGAAGAGCAGCGCAAGGCATGGGAAGCCGCACAGCGTGAGGGCAAGACCGCACGCAAGGCGAAAGCCGAGCCGAAGGCAAAGGCAGAAGCAACCGACAGCAACAACAGCACCGAGGCACCCGCCGAGGGTCTGGAGCTGGTGGAGATACCGGGCGGCGTGGCTGTTGTCGGTGGCTATTACGACACCCTGCGCAACCGCAAGGTGATAAAGGCACACGGCGCACGATGGAACAAGGAGGCGAAGCAGTGGCAAGCCACAGAACCCGAAGCCGTGGCACGTCTGCGCGAGTGGTTCGGCGTGGCTGAACCGAAAGCAGAGGAACCGAAAGCAGAGGAGCAAGCCGCCCAGGGTGAGCACACACACACCACCGCAAGCGAGCAGGAGCAGCCCAAAGAGCCGAAAGAGCAGCCCGAGCAGCCGACCGCCGAGGAGGTGGAGCGCGTAGCACGTTTTGTCGCCCTTCTTGCGGAAGTTGTCCGCACGTTTGAGGAGATAGCCACAGCCGCCAAGAAAGAGGCGCAGAGGACAAAAGAAACGGCAACCAAGCACGCCGAGGCGGAACAGCTACGCGCCGATATTGCCAAGATGTCGGCACAGATGACGGCAATGTCCGAGCAGCTGCGCACCATGGCCGAACGCCTTGCAACCATCGAGACAGAAGCCAACGCCGACAGCTACACCGATGAACAGCCGACCGCCGACAAGAAAACCGACAACGAGCCACAGCCAGAAGCCCAGGAAGCCCAGGAACGCCCCGAAAGGGGCGAGGGCAAGCCCGACCCCCTCGGCATGCTGAGAGCAGCCGCCGAGGACGTGGCACGGCTGACGGAAGCCAACGACCACACCGCCGCACTACTTGCCCGTCTGTATGTGCTCGCCGCCGTCGGCTTGCGTGTGCGCCCTCTCATCCTGAGAGCAAAGGCAATAGAAGCCGCACAGCAGCGCGGACACCTCACGCCCGACGAAGCAGCCGACCGCCGACGGATAAGCCAAGAGACGGAACGCCGCGCGGCTCTGTTGCTCACCGCTGAAGAGTTCCGCACCCTGTACGGATACGACCCCAAGACCGACCGAAAGGCAGCGTAACAGCCCCAAAGGAGGCAGGGCGGCACGCCATGAGCCGCCGCCCTACTCCACAAGAGAGATAAAAACCCCTTATTATAGAACAGTAAAAACATCACGGAAAAAATGGAAAATCAAGAAAACCGCCTTTTAACTTCCGATCTGTTGGAAGCCTTGGCAAGTTATCCCCTATACGCTCAGGAGCACAAGCACCTGCCCGACCTTATGGCGGTGGCACTGCTGCGCATCGGCTCCATACGTTGGTACATATTGGAAGGCAACGCCGAGGGCGACCGCTTCACGTTCTTCACGCTCGTTTGCGGCATGGGCGAGGATGCTGAATTAGGCTACACCGACGCCGGAGAGCTGGCAGATATTGCCGTGGATGCCTCACGTTATGGGCTGCCCGGCGTATTGCTGACGGTGGAGCAGGCGGAGGATTTCAAGCCCTGCCGCCTGGCTGACGTTGAAGACGAGGACGTACAGCGGTATTGCGACCGATTCACGCCTGACGAGGAAGCGAAGGAAGCAGAGGAAGCGGCACGACTTTAATACTTTACAGACACACACAACTTTTTAATACTTTACAAAATCGTATTTATTTGTTTTCGGCTGTTGGCGGTCCGTGAGGATAGCCAACGGCAACAACGCCCGCCGCGGATGGCACAGCGCAAGGGGTTCGACTCCCCTACGGGCGACAAGTGACAAACAACTCATATTTATAAACCCTATAAAAAATTAAGGATATGAAAGCAACAACAACACCGACCGCGCCCCAGGTGAGCGCAGCGGACGTAGCAAGATCCTTGGGCAGATGTGCAGCCCTCTGCCTTGTGTATGTCTTGCAGACCATCGCCCAGGCGCTGAGCCTTGCACAGCGTGCAGCTCTGGGCGTGTGCCAGTGGCTCAACAGTCGCCACAACTTCACCGACGAGGAAGACCCCGTAATTATGACGGGCTGGCAATACCTCGGCTTCGGCGTGGTGGTAATGTTCGTGGCAATGGTATTGTGTATCAAGTGGTAAACGCCTCGTTATAGAGTGTGTGAAAAATCAGAGATTTTCAATTTTTAATAAAAGCAATATGATCAATAGTTCGTTAAAATTTGATATAAAGGCTAAGCAGTTTTACGCTGCCAGCCAAAGAGTTCTTTGACAGTATG
>CAKQMS010000030.1 GCA_934254985.1 uncultured Prevotella sp.
CAGTTAGAGCTTCGAGGACGAAAGTCTTCGGAGCTCTTTTCGTTTATATACACCTTTACCCTTTTACACCTTATTATTTATATACATTATTATATATATTGCTTTTACTCTTTGCTTATTACTTTTATCCAAATTTATCAAAAGTCAAGAAATATAGATCTTTATGAAAATAATTGATTTTATTATTGGGTTTTTAGATTTTTTATATTACCTTTGTGGCGTTGAAATATAATAATATATGGATAATAATAAATTAGTTCCAGACTACATTTTTGAATCGAGCTGGGAGGTTTGTAATAAAGTAGGAGGTATATATACTGTTCTCTCTACACGAGCAAACACTTTGCAATCTATGATGAAGGATCATGTGATATTTATTGGTCCAGATTGCTGGGGTGATAAACCTTGCCCTTATTTTAATGAAGACACAACTCTCTTTGCAGAGTGGAGAAAATCTCTTGCTAACACATGTTTGAAACTTAAAATTGGACGTTGGACCATCCCTGGTTCACCAATTGCTATACTTGTAGATTTTAATTGCTTTTATGAGCAGAAGGATGATATTTATTCTCGTTTGTGGGAATTGTATCATGTAGATAGTCTTCATGCTTATGGAGATTATGATGAAGCATCTATGTTCTCATATGCTGCAGCTCTAGTTGTTGAGAGTTTCTATAATTTTTATCTTGATATAACAAATAAGGTTATCTACCATGGTAATGAGTGGATGACAGGCTTAGGTCTTTTGTATATTAATCATAAGATTCCTGCTATTGCTACTATCTTTACTACTCATGCTACAAGCATTGGTCGTAGTATTGCAGGTAACAATAAGCCTTTGTATGATTATTTGTTTGCCTATAATGGTGACCAGATGGCAGAGGAACTTAACATGCAAAGTAAGCATTCTATTGAGAAGCAAACAGCTTTGAATGTTGACTGTTTTACTACTGTTAGCGAGATTACTGCTAAGGAATGTGCAGAATTGATGGATAAGCCTGTTGATTATGTTCTTCCTAACGGTTTTGAAAATGACTTTGTTCCTCGTGGAGCAGTTTTTACAAAGAAACGCAAAGAGGCAAGAAAGAAATTGTTGGAAGTTGCAAGTTGTCTGACGGGTACTACTATAGGTGATGATGCATTGATTATTGCTACAAGTGGGCGTTATGAATTCCGTAATAAGGGAATTGACGTATTCATTGAAGCAATGAATCGTTTGCGTTTTGATAATCGTCTTGATAAGAATATTGTCGCCTTTATAGAAGTTCCAGCTTGGGTAGGTAATCCTCGTCAGGATTTGTTGGATAGTTTAGCTAATGGTAAGGGTGATTCTCCTTTGGAATATCCTATGCTTACTCATTGGCTTAACAATATGAATGAAGATAAGGTTCTTGGTATGATGAACTACCTTGGAATGCACAATGATGCAAATGATAAGGTAAAGGTAGTATTTGTGCCTTGTTATCTTACTGGAGATGATGGTATACTGAACCTTTCATATTATGATGTGGTTTTGGCAAATGATCTTTGCGTATATCCTTCATACTATGAACCTTGGGGTTATACTCCTCTTGAAGCTGTTGCTTTTAAGGTGCCATGTATCACTACAGATTTAGCAGGTTTCGGCTTATGGGCTAATAGTGTTAAGGGATCTAATTGTAGTATTGAAGATGGTGTGGAAGTTATTCATCGTACAGACTATAACTATTCTGAAGTAGCTGATGCTATTAAAGATACAGTTGTTAAGTTTGCATCTTTTGATGATGTACAGGTGAAGCGTTCACGCTCAAATGCAGATAAACTGTCTAAAAAAGCTTTGTGGAGCAAGTTTATAACATACTATGAAGATGCTTATGACTTTGCACTCCGTAAGGCAGAACTTAGAAAATAACATAACATTTAAATATTAATTTCTTATGAAAATTAAAGCAGATCACGTAAGCGAGCCACAATGGCGTGAGCTCGTTGTTAAATCAAGTCTTCCAGAAGAGTTGAAGTGCTTGAGCGAACTTGCTCACAACTTGTGGTGGGTTTGGAACTTTGAAGCAAGAGACTTGTTCAGAGATTTGGAGCCAACTATTTATTCAGAAGTAAAGCACAATCCTGTATTGCTTCTTGAGCGTCTCAGCTATGAGCGTAAAGAAGAAATCGTAAAGGATAAGGCTCTTATGAAGCGTATCAATTCTGTATATAAGTCATTCCGTGAGTACATGGATGTTAAGCCAGATGCAACTCGTCCATCTGTAGCTTACTTCTGTATGGAGTATGGTATTCACTCAGCATTGAAGATCTATTCAGGTGGTCTTGGTATGCTTGCAGGTGACTACGTAAAGGAAGCTTCTGACAGTAATGTAGATATGTGTGCTGTAGGTTTCTTGTATCGTTATGGTTATTTCACTCAGACTTTGAGCATGGATGGCCAGCAGATTGCTAAGTATGAGGCACAGAACTTCAACCAGGTTCCTGTAGAGCGTGTTTATGACGAGAATGGTAATCCACTCGTTATCGATGTTCCTTATACAAACTATATGGTTCACGCTTCTGTATGGGTAGCTAACGTAGGTCGTGTAAAACTTTATCTTCTTGATACTGATAACGATTTGAACTCTGAGTTCGACAAGCCTATCACTCACTCTCTCTATGGTGGTGACTGGGAGAACCGCTTGAAGCAGGAGATTCTTCTTGGTATCGGTGGTATGCTCTTGTTGAAGAGACTTGGTATTAAGAAAGATGTTTACCATTGCAATGAAGGTCATGCAGCTCTTTGCAACCTCCAGCGTCTTTGCGACTACATCGATGAGGGTTTGACATTCAATCAGGCTATGGAGCTCGTTCGTGCTTCTTCACTCTATACTGTACATACTCCAGTTCCTGCAGGTCACGACTATTTTGACGAGGGTTTGTTCGGTAAGTATATGGGTGGTTACCCTGCTAAGCTCGGTATTTCTTGGGATGAGTTCATCGGTATGGGTCGTACAAACCCTGACGATCATTCAGAGCGTTTCTGTATGTCAACATTCGCTTGCAACACTTGCCAGGAAGTTAATGGTGTAAGTAAGCTTCATGGTTGGGTTAGCCAGAAGATGTTCTCTTCTATTTGGAAGGGTTACTATCCTGAGGAGAACCATGTTGGTTATGTTACCAATGGTGTACACTTTCCAACTTGGGCTGCCACAGAGTGGAAGAACGTATATGGTAAGTATTTCGATAAGAAATTCATGTTTGACCAGAGCAACCAGAAAATATGGGAGGCTATTTATGGTGTAGCTGATGAGGAAATCTGGAATACACGTATGACTCTTAAGAACAAGCTCGTTGATTATATCCGTGAGCAGTTCCGTGAGACATGGTTGAAGAACCAGGGTGATCCTTCACGTGTAGTTTCTCTCCTTGAGAGCATCACTCCTAATGCTTTGTTCATTGGCTTCTGTCGTCGTTTTGCTACTTACAAGCGTGCTCACCTTCTCTTCACAGACCTTGAGCGTCTTTCTAAGATCGTTAACAACCCAGAGCGTCCTGTTAAGTTCCTCTTTGCAGGTAAGGCACACCCTGCTGATGGTGCAGGTCAGGGCTTGATAAAGAAGATCTATGAGATTAGCCAGCGTCCTGAGTTCCTTGGCAAGATTATCTTCCTTGAGGACTACGACTTCATGCTTGCTCGTCGTCTTGTATCTGGTGTTGATATCTGGATGAATACTCCAACTCGTCCTCTTGAGGCATCTGGTACATCTGGTGAAAAGGCTGAGATGAACGGTGTTGTAAACCTCTCTGTACTTGATGGTTGGTGGCTCGAGGGCTATCGCGAGGGTGCAGGTTGGGCTCTTACCGAGAAGCGTACATATCAGAACCAGGGCTATCAGGATCAGCTTGATGCTGCAACAATCTATGGTTTGCTTGAGAATGAAATCGTTCCTCTCTATTATGATAAGAACGAGAAGGGCTACAGCGAGGGTTGGATTAAGGTTATCAAGAACTCTATCGCAACAATCGCTCCTCACTATACAATGAAGCGTCAGCTCGACGACTACTATGATAAGTTCTATTGCAAGGAGGCTACTCGTTTCCACGAGCTTTCTGCTAACAACAACAAGTTGGCAAAGGACATTGCACAGTGGAAGGAAGCTGTTGCTGAGCGTTGGGATGCTATCAATGTAGAGTCTGCATCTTGGAACATTCCTGCAACAGGTGCTCAGACAGGTGAGACATACACTATCCGTTACGTTATCAACGAGCAAGGTTTGTCAGATGCTGTAGGTCTTGAGCTTGTAAGCATCCGTACCGATAAGAATGGCGAGGAGCGTGTATTCAACATCCGTCCTCTTGAGGTTGTAGGTCATGAAGGCAACAACTATATCTTCGAGGGTAAGGTTACTCCAGATGTAGCTGGCAACTTGAAGAGTGCTGTTCGTATGTATCCAAAGAATGCTAACCTCCCACATCGTCAGGACTTCTGCTATGTTAAGTGGTTTGCACTTCCAAATGCATAATTCAGTCTTTTGATACATAATTCTAAAGGGGTATGCTGTTTTTCACGGCATGCCCCTTTATCTTTCTATTATTTTAGTGATATTATTAATAGTTAGAAATAAAAAAACGCCATTCAATTTCCTAAAGATAGGAATTGAATGGCGTTTAATCTATTTAGCTATAGCTTATTAGCTAGAATAATTCAATTATACCAAGTACTGTGAACTAATACTCTCGTTGTTAACAACGCGACGGATAGTTTCAGCAAACATGTCAGCAACTGAAAGCTGCTTAACCTTTGCACAGCGGAGTGAATATGGGATAGAGTCAGTGAAGACAATCTCCTCAAGAGCAGAATTCTGTACTCTTTCAGAAGCAGGACCACTCATCACGCAGTGTGAAGCACAAGCTCTAACGCTAAGAGCACCAGCCTCTTTCATGATATCGGCGGCCTTTGTGATAGTACCAGCTGTATCAACCATGTCGTCAACTACTACTACGTTCTTGCCCTTTACATCACCAATAATCTGCATTGTTGCAACTACATTTGCTCTTGCTCTTGTCTTGTTGCACAATACCAATGGACAACCAAGATACTTAGCAAATGTATTGGCACGCTTACTACCGCCAACGTCAGGTGAAGCGATAACCAAGTCCTTGAGGTGCAAGCTCTGAAGATAAGGAAGGATAACTCCAGAAGCATACAAGTGGTCAACAGGAACATCGAAGAAGCCTTGAATCTGGTCTGCATGCAAATCCATTGTAATCAAACGGTCGATGCCTGCAGCACTCAACAAGTCAGCAACGAGTTTTGCACCGATGCTAACTCTTGGCTTGTCCTTACGGTCCTGACGTGCCCAACCGAAATAAGGAATTACGGCAATGATGTTTCTTGCTGATGCACGTTTAGCAGCATCAATCATGAGGAGCAATTCCATCAAGTTGTCAGAGTTAGGGAATGTGCTCTGCACCAAGAATACATCTCTACCGCGGATAGACTCTTCGTAGGACACAGCAAACTCACCATCTGAGAATTTGGTGACTACCAAGTTACCCAATGGGCAGCCTAAGCTTGCGCAGATTTTTTCTGCAAGGTATCTCGAGCTAGTTCCCGAGAAAACCAAGAAAGAGTTGTTGTTACTCATTTTTCTTAAGGATTGTATATAATAAATGTTTCAGTCTAAGTTCGAATTCCAACTGTAGTGTAATATTATTACTACTTTGCTGCGTTGCGAAGTTTTTCGAAGTGGGCTATTAAATCTTTAAAGTCAGATTGATTATGAATATCAAATCTGCTCCACAAATCTCCACATACTACTACGCCACCAAAACCAAGTTGTTTAGCCAATTTAATGTTTTCAAGGTCCATACCTCCCAATGCATATACATGCTTATCGATAAGTCCCTTGTCGGCAGCATCTTCCAGTTGGTTCATAGAGAATGATTGCTTTTCGTTGTTGAATTCTATGCAGTCGAAGATATTTTTCAGAAAAACATATCTCGATTTTTTCTTCATTTCCTTCAGCATCGACAAGTCCGTACATGTTCTGCTGTATTTTCCCTTATATCCATTAGGAATAGCTGCGTTTGGATCATCTATGTGAATTGCAGCCAAATCATATTCGTTTTTCAGATAAAAATGTTCGTGAACAGTGATCTTGTTGTAATAATCCTCTGGTATAAGAGACAGCAAACGCTCAGAGTATAGAGGAGATGAACCTGGCTTGAAAAGATGCAAGTTGTCCATACCCTCATCGAAGAGCGTAGTCAATATTTTGTCTTCCTCCACAAAGAATGTGGACTTAGTCATTATTACGAGCTTCATCGTTTGTTTTGTTTTCAAATGCAAATGTAGGAATTTTATCGCAAACTTGCAATTATTACGGAAATAAAAAGCTAACTTTGCACAAAATAATTGTAATATGATTGTAAACAAGTACACTTTCGATAACATTCATACTCCTATGTATGTTTTAGAGGAGGAATTACTCCGCCGTAACCTTAGTCTTATAAAATCAGTTGCCGACCGTGCAAATGTTGAAATTATTCTTGCTTTTAAGGCATATGCTTTATGGAAAACATTTCCTATTTTCCGTGAGTATATTTCTTCAACTACTGCAAGTTCGCTCAACGAAGCTCGCTTAGGCTTTGAACTCTTTGGTGCACCCACACATACTTACTCGCCTGCATATACTGCCGACGAGATAGAACATATTGCTCGTTGTTCAAGTCATCTCACTTTCAATTCTTTTTCGCAATATGAACGTTTCCACGATATTGCAAAGGTTGCTAATCCAAACCTTACTATGGGAGTTCGTGTAAATCCTGAGTATAGCGAGGTTGGTACAGATTTGTATAATCCATGTGCACCTGGTACACGCTTTGGCATTACTTCCGATAAACTTCCTGATACATTGCCCGCTGACATCGAAGGCTTCCATTGTCATTGTCATTGCGAGAGTGGGGCAGACGTCTTTGAGCGAACACTTGTCCATATTGAAGAGAAATTTTCGAAATGGTTTCCACAATTGAAATGGATTAATTTTGGTGGAGGTCATCTGATGACTCGTAAGGATTATGATGTGGAACACCTTATTAATATATTAAATGGATTCCATAGTCGTTATCCTAATCTGAAAGTTATTCTTGAGCCTGGTAGTGCTTTTGGATGGCAAACTGGTCCTTTAGTATCTCAAGTTGTAGATATTGTAGAAGATTGTGGTATTCGTACAGCCATTCTTGATGTAAGTTTCACCTGTCATATGCCTGATTGCCTTGAAATGCCATATATGCCCGCTGTTCGTGGTGCAAAAGTTGTGGAAGAAGATGCTGAAGGTAATAATGATGCGCAATCTAATAATAATGTACGCGCGCATATATATAATAATGTATATAGACTAGGAGGAAATTCTTGCCTTAGTGGAGATTTTATGGGACTTTGGCAGTTTGATCATGAATTGCAAATGGGAGAGAACATCATTTTTGAAGACATGTTGCACTATACAACAGTAAAAACAAACATGTTTAATGGTATAAACCATCCTTCGTTAGCACTTTTGCATACAGATGGCCATCTTGAGATTCTACGTGAATATGGTTTCGAAGACTATAAAAAACGCATGGATTAGAGGTAAAATCACCAAAAATCATCTAAAAACACCCCAAAAACACCCCAAAAACAAGAAAAATCGCATTTCCCTGAAAAAAAACCTCTAAAAAGTTTGCAGGTTTCGAAAAAAGCAGTACCTTTGCAACCGCATTAAGAGAGGTGCTCCTCTGATAAAGAGGAAAGTTGCGGAAATAGCTCAGTTGGTAGAGCACAACCTTGCCAAGGTTGGGGTCGCGGGTCCGAGTCCCGTTTTCCGCTCACATTCTGATAAAGGCCAAGTGAAACAAATTGTTTCCTATGCCCAGGTGGCGGAATTGGTAGACGCGTACGTTTCAGGTGCGTATGTCGCGAGGCGTGCAGGTTCGAGTCCTGTTCTGGGCACCAGTTAGAATGAAAGATTTAATGTTTGGAGAGGTGGCGGAATTGGTAGACGCGCTACTTTGAGGGGGTAGTGTCAATTGTGACGTGGGAGTTCGAGTCTCCTCCTCTTCACACATTTTATAATATGTTTATGCGGAAATAGCTCAGTTGGTAGAGCACAACCTTGCCAAGGTTGGGGTCGCGGGTCCGAGTCCCGTTTTCCGCTCTTTTTTCTTTAGAAATATTTCCCAATCAATGAATTTATACTTACGTTATTTCGATAATGAAATATTAGTTCATAGTGTCAAAGAAGCTATTGATTTCCTTGCATCTATTCCAGATATTAATATGACTCCAGAGCTTGAGGCAGACATTCGTAATTACGCCTTAAGTGATGTTTTTTATCCTAAGAGATATAAGGTTCGTTCACGCATATATTTTATTATCATTAAGACTTTGGCCGAAACCATGCTTGATTTTAAGCAGAAGAAGGCTGTGCATCCAAATATTGCTGCAGGCAATAATGGTAATAATAATCCTCGTCAGTCGTCTGCTGATATGGTTATTAATAAGCTATGTGAAGAGCGCCAAGGTTGGTATGAAGGTGAACTTGATTTCAAGCGTGTTGTAATGGTGCCATCTACAGGTAAATTTGAATATCGTGATACAAAGTTTGTAGCACGTTGTAAAGCCAATTCCGGTATGGACTGCTACAATCGTATTATCGAAAATCTTCACGATCGTGTAGATAGTAGAAGTCAGTTCCCATCAGCAAAGGGTAAGAATTTCCATTTCAAGTATCTTGGAATGTGGAAATAACTTTTGATGATTAAACTTAATTGAATCTCTTTAATTCTTTGATTTGACCATGAATAAGGTGATGTTGATAGGTAATGTAGGTACAGAACCTGATGTACATTATTTCGAAGCAGACCAAGCTGTTGCAAAATTACGTTTGGCTACTACCGAACGTGGATATACATTGCCTAATGGAACCCAGGTGCCTGATCGTACTGATTGGCATAACCTATTGTTTGACAGACGCTTGGCAAAGATAGTAGAGAAGTATGTACACAAGGGTGATAAGCTCTATGTAGAAGGTCGTCTTCGCAATCGTAGCTACGACGATAAGCGTGGTATCCGTCATCAATATACTGAGATTGAAGTTGAAAACATGGAGTTTCTTACTCCACGTTCTTCTGTTTCTTCTACTCAGTCTTCGCAGTCATCTCAACAAACTCAAACTAATCAGCAGTCTGAAAATGATTTGGACAATGCTGATAAGTTACCATTTTAATAATATATATAACATTGGACCCGTTTAGTATATCAGATATTTCCAGTCTCGTGGTATTCCAGCCGATTACCACGGGTATAGTGTTGGCAGCCATATTGGCTGCTTTCTTGCTTTTGTTATCAGGCTTCGCCAGTGGCTCAGAGATAGCATTCTTTAGTCTTTCACCTCAAGACCTTGACGAGCTTGAACCCGATAAGCGTTCTGAAGATAGTCGTATAGTGATGCTTCGTGATGATTCAGAACGTACGTTGGCAACAATTCTTATCGCCAACAACTTTGTCAACGTCACAATCATTATGCTTTGTAATTACATCTTTGGCTCGTTGGTGAAGTTCAAGTCTGAGTGGTTGGAGTTTCTTTGTATAACAGTCCTCCTTACTTTCTTATTATTGCTTTTTGGCGAAATTATGCCAAAGGTATATAGTCGCCAAACCCCTTTGAAATTCTGTCGTAGGGTAGTGGGTGGCGTAATGTTTCTTCGTAAGCTTTTCTGGCCTTTGGAAACAATCCTAATCCGTAGTGGTATGTTGGCAGAGAAGGTTATGCAGAAGGAGAATCGTCAACTTAGTGTTGACGATTTGGAGCAAGCTCTTGAACTCACCGATAAGAATGACATTAAGGAAGAGCAAAGTATGCTTCAGGGAATCATTCGCTTTGGCGATGAGACAGCAAAAGAAGTTATGACAAGCCGACAAGATATTGTAGATCTTGATATTCGTTCTTCTTACGCTGATGTCTTGAAGTGTATTGTTGAAAACAACTATAGCCGTATACCTGTATATCAAGACAATACAGATAATATCCGTGGTGTGTTGTATATCAAGGACTTACTGCCACATCTCGGCAAACCTGCTTCTTTCCGTTGGCAGAGCCTAATCCGTCCTCCTTACTTTGTTCCTGAAACCAAGAAGATAGACGATCTTCTTCGCGAATTCCAAGACAACAAAGTTCATATTGCCATTGTTGTCGATGAGTTTGGTGGAACCTGCGGTATCGTAACTTTGGAAGACATTCTTGAAGAGATTGTTGGTGAAATCAACGACGAGTTTGACGAAGACGAGAAGACATATTCTAAACTCAACTACAATACATATCTTTTCGAAGGAAAAACCCTATTGAGTGATTTCTGTCGCATTCTTCAAATCGACGATGATGAGTTCTCTGATGTTGAAGGCGATGCTGATACCTTGGCAGGTTTGCTACTTGAAATCAAGGGCGACTTCCTTAGTATCCACGAAAAGATAGACTATCTAAACTATACCTTCGAGGTAGTAGGATTAGAAGAACGAAGAATTAGTAGAGTTAAAGTTATAATTCACGAGAAGAAGAATGCCGTTAATCAGGATTGATAAGCAGCCTTCAGGTGCAATGTTGGGATTATGGGAAATGAATGAAAGTATAGAGCAATTGCTCTATGCTTATCCCTCGTTGCATGCTCTTTTGCCATCTCTTGAACATTATCGTAGCGATGTTCGCAAGTTGGAAAAGCTTGCCGTTCATGCTTTGTTGCAAGAGATGACAGGATTATCCAATCCTATTGTCAATCACAACCCTGACGGTCGTCCTATTTTTGAAGGGTGGGAGATAAGCGTTAGTCATACTCGTGGTATGGCAGCCGTTATCCTCCGTAAAAATGATGATAACAATATTTCTTTCCTTTCGCCTGTAGCCGTAGATATAGAATATATTAGCGATAGGGTATCTCGTATTCTTTCTCGTTTTCTTCGTCCCGACGAAGAGGCATCAACCTTACTTCTGCAATTGGTATGTTGGTGTGCTAAGGAGACTGCCTACAAGTTTTTTTCTTCCCAGCATCTCGAACTTCTCGATATGCGTATTCTGCCTTTTGAGCTTTCGGCAGAAGGCAAAGGAACTATTTGCTTGGAAAATCTCAAGACGCAGGAAAAGATAGATATCGTTTATCAAATTTCCGATAAATATGTCTTGACCTATACTTGTTGATTCCTATTATATAATAAGGTATAAGCTTGGCTAATACCTTTTTTTATTTGCTATTATCAAAAAAACATGTTTCTGTATCAAAAATTATTGTTAGTAAAGTTTTAAATATGTTTATTTTGCAAAAAATAACTAAACAACATTTATTTCATTAACTAACTAAAAACTTAAACATGCAACAAACAAATGAAAAAAGTCTGATGACTAAGCTCACCAGATGCTTGTTCCTATTGATGTTCATGGTATTTGCTTCAGCAGCTTATGCACAGGGACTCAAGGTATCAGGTACAGTTGTTGATGACATGGGCGAACCTGTCATCGGCGCAAGTGTAACGGTACAAGGCACCACAAATGGTTGCGTTACTGACATTGATGGTAAGTATACCCTTACCAAGGTTGCAAAGAATGCAACCCTTGTTTTTACTTACATTGGTTTTACTCAGCAAAATGTTTCCGTTAATGGACGTACAAGTTTGAACGTCACCATGAAGGAAGACCAAAAGACCCTCGACGAATTGGTAGTTGTTGGTTATGGTTCGATGAAGAAGAGTGACTTGACTGGTGCTATGTCACGTATTACCAGCAAGCAGATTCAGGAGCGTCCTGTACAGAATGCTCTTCAGGCTATGCAGGGTAAGACTCCTGGTGTAGATGTAACTTCTAACAACCGTCCTGGTGAACTCGGCGATATCCGCATCCGTGGTAATCGTTCGCTTCTTGCCGACAACACTCCTCTTTATGTTATCGATGGTATTCCATTGACAGCAGGTTCTATGGCCGATATCAACCCTTCTGATATTGAGAGCATGGAAGTCCTCAAGGATGCTTCTGCTACTGCTATCTATGGTTCTCGTGGTGCCAATGGTGTTGTTCTTATCACCACCAAGAAGGCTCAGACTGGTCGTGTTTCTATCAACTATGATGGATCATACTCTTGGTCAAACCTCGATTCTACTACCGATTATATGAATGCAGGTCAGTTGCTCGACTACCAGCGTAATGCTGCCATCACAGGTGGTACCTACAATGGTGCTTACGGCACAGCTCCTGATCCTGACCGCGACCGTGCTATCTCTGGTATGGGTAGTGAGTCATGGACCGACCGCGTAATCCGTTCTGCATATGCTTACAATGCTGATGGTTCTTTGAAGCTTCGTAATGCAACAGAGGCTGAAAAGGCTATGGGATATGCTGATCAGGTTCCTGTTTATAATGCAGGTAGCTTGTTTAACCAGGATTGGGGTAAGCTCGTCACACGTACAGCCTTCACCCACAACCACCAGGTTTCTCTTTCTGCAGGTACTGATAAGTCAAAGCTTTACATGAGCTTCGGTTACTTGAACCAGGAAGTTCCTGTTAAGGACCAAGACTATGAGCGTTTCACTGTTAATATTAATGGTGAAATCAAGCCTCTCCAGTTCTTGACCATTGGTATGGGCGTTAATGCTTCACACTCTATTAAGAACTATGGTATCGTTAGCAACTTCGAAAATACTGTTGCTAAAGACTCTTATGGTTTGGCAATGAACACCATGCCTTGGGTTCCTGCTTACAACCTTGATGGTACATATCTTGTTGGTTCTACCAACGGACAGGCTGGTCACAACATCGCTTCAGACGTTTCTCATTCTACCAACGAATATCGCTACTATGGTTTCAACCTTAGCTCTTATGCAGAAGTTGACTTCGGTCATATCTATGCTCCTTTGAAGGGACTCCGTTGGCGTACCAACTTCGGTAGCCAGTTCCGTCAGTCTCGTTATGGTAGCTTCTATGACGAAGAGTGGTCTAACGTATATGGCTTCGATAGCACAGAACCAAAGGTAGGTTACAACAAGAACTCTACAGATATGTCGTGGACACTTGAGAACCTTCTCTACTATGATAAGGATTTCGCAGACATCCATCATATCGGTGTTACCTTGATGCAGAGTGCAGAAAAGTATCGTACCGAGGGTATCAACATCCGCGCTTATGAGGTTGTTTATCCTACTTCTATGTGGTACGACCTTGGCAACTCTAACCGCGATAAGACAGCCTATGGCACCAACTATTCTACATGGAGTCGTACATCATACATGGCACGTCTCAACTACTCTTTGATGGATCGCTATCTCGTAACCCTTACTGGTCGTTATGATGGTGCCAGCGTATTGGCTACAGGCAATAAGTGGGATTTCTTCCCATCAGCAGCCGTAGCATGGAAGATCAACGAAGAGTCATTTATGAAGGACATCACTTGGATTGACCAGTTGAAGCTTCGCGTAGGCTATGGTGTAACTGGTAACTCTTCAGTTTCTCCATATTCTACAGCAGGTTCTGTTACCTCTACTTATGCCAAGATTCCTTTTGGTTATGGTGCTGGCTCTGACGTAAATGGTGCTAAGCCTGACGTGATGCCTAACTATGACCTCGGATGGGAGAAGACTGCTTCTACCAACTTCGGTATCGACTTCAGCTTCCTTCGCAACCGTATCTTCGGTAGCATCGAATACTATGTTGCTAAGACAAGCGACGTTATCATGAACCGTTCTATCCCTGTAATCACAGGTTATGCTCAGATTCGTTCTAATATCGGTAAGACACAGAACAAAGGTTTCGAACTTACCCTCTCTACAGTAAACATCAAGAACAAGAAGTTCTCTTGGCAGACCGATTGGTCGTTCTCTACCAACAAGGAAAAGATCGTTGAACTCACCAATGGTAAGGTTGATGAGCCAGGAAACAACTGGTTTATCGGTAAGCCTTTGAATGTTTACTTCGACTATGAGTACGATCGCATTTGGCAGGATAATGACAATGATAAGATGATGATGGCAGCATATAATGCCAACAAGATTACCTTCCTCCCTGGTCAGTATAAGATCAAGGATCAGCCAATGATTCTTTGCGATGCTTCTACTCCTGGAGCTAAGAAGTTCACCTACAATGGACAGGACTACTACTATGAGAACAATGGCTTCGGCAAGTTCGACAACGATGATAAGGTAGTATACCAGAAGAGCCCTAAGTTCAGCTTCGGTATCACAAATACCTTGACATATAAGGACTTCGCTCTCTCATTCTTTATCTACGGTCGCTTCGGTAATACCTATTATGGTCTTACACAGACCATCGGTCGCCGTATAGAGAACGACACATGGAGCCCAACTAACACTGGTGCTAAGTTTGCTCAGCCTACCACAGCCACCCGTACAACAGCTTACGACTATGTACGCAACTATTGCAAGGGCGACATGGTGATGGTTCGTAACATCTCTCTCTCATATAATGTTCCTAAGCTCTACGCTTCAAAGATTGGTGCCAATACCGCACAGGTTTATGCACAGGTTCTCAATCCATTCCTCTTCGGTGGAGAGCTCGTAAAGGCAGGTATCAACCCTGACGATATTACAGGTTGGGATTCTGGCAAACACATTGGTGGTCAGACTAACAATACTTGTATCACACGTAGCTTCGTGCTTGGTGTACGTCTTGGTTTCTAATAATCTATTCTTAACAAAAAGCAAAAACAATATGAAATCTAAATATTTAGCATTAGGCTTATTAACGTTGGGTGGAGCAGCAGGCATGATGACATCATGTTCTGACGACTTCCTTGAGGAGAAGATGGTTTCTGTAATCACACAAGACTACTTCAAAACCGAACAAGGTCTCGACCAACTTGTTGTTGCAACATATAATGCAGAGCGTCTTCGTCATCCATATACCGAGGGCGGCTTCTGCTTCGAACTTGGACACGATTGTGGTGTAGCATCTGGCTCAAACACCATCAACCAATTCTCTACAGCTCAATGGACAGCTACTGGTCCTTGGAACAGCGTGGCTGGATATATGAACACCTTTATGGGTACCCAGTCTAAGCAGCAGTCAGGATTTATCATCAACTGCTATCCTGTCATCGACGTCTGCAACAAGGCTATTGGTTCTATCCGTGGTGGTTCTGCAGTAGGCAAATATGCCTCTGACAAGGCTTATGCAGCATCACGTTTGTCGGAAGCTTTGTTCAATCGCGACTACTTGATTTTCACCCTCAACACCCTCTTGGGCGATGTATACTTCCCACAGACCAGTATCACCAGTTTGCCAAGCAACTTCTGCTACAACCGTATGCCTTCAGAGGAGGCTTGGAAGATTATGATTGGCGATATGCGCTATGCTGTTGAAAATCTTCCTGAAGAGGCTGAGCAGTTTGGTCGCATCACTAAGTATGCAGCAGCTCACTTCCTTGCTAAGCTTTATCTTACCCGTGCTCAGGGTGCAGAATATGGCACAGCAGAATATGGACGCAATTCTGATGGCACCATCGACAACCTAAACCCTAAGTCATACCTCGGTATGCTCTATAAGGGTAAGGTTTCTACCGACCTCGACTCTTGTATCTACTATGCTTCAATGGTTATCAATAGCCAGAAGTATGAGCTTGAGTCAGACTATCTGAATCTTTGGCAAAACGACATTGACTCATGGAAGAATGAGGAAAGCAAAGAAATTATCCTTGCTGGTGTATTCGGAAATGGTACCGACAACTATCGTTATGGTCAGCGTGCTTGCTGTCTCTTTGCTCAGACTTACGTAAACCAGAAGTGGGGTATTCCTGACTATACATGGCAGAACCCAACTAAGGAAAATACCAGCTATCGCAACAACGACTGGGGCTTCGACGTATTTACAGATAAGCTCAACGATGCTCGTTTCCAGAAGTCGTTCCATCTTGAGTTTACTACAGCTCTTAATGGTGGTACTAAGTCTACAAAGGCAGAGGATATTCCTTACTATGCTTACAATGATGAGCATAATGCCACATATACATGGACAGAGGCTCAGGCAAACTATTTCAATGCCAACATCCTTCCTAACTATGATCGTGCTTCATGGGGCGGACGTGCTGCTGTAGCAGGTGAGCATAAGATGGGTAAGGGCGACATAGCTTTCGCTATCATCGAGAACACCAAGGAAACAGCTATCGACGTTGCTGAGGCTGATGCTCAACCATTCGTTTGCTTTGCTCGCTGGATGAAGAAAGATGGCAAATACTATTATCGTCCTCAGATTGTTGAGGCTGGTGGTCAGTATTCGTTCGTATCTAATCTTGGCGAAGGCGAAAGTAAAAATCACTATGGTCTTGAGGCAGGTATGCGTACAGGTTATCTTGGCACATTGAAGTATGACGATGCTAACCGTTCTGGTTCAAATGCTATCTATGGCACCAAGGACATTCCTGTATTCCGTCTTGCTGAAACCTATCTGCTCCGTGCTGAGGCTTATGGTCGCAAGAATAGCTATGACTTGGCTATCAACGATATCAACAAGCTTCGTGAGCGTGCAGCTTTCAAGGCTGGCGACAAGCGTGCTGAGGTTCTTGCTCGCCTATATCCTGGTCATGAGACTCTTACTCCTGCTGAGGCTAAGTATCCTTATGAGGCTATTGGCAACTCATACGATAAGATTAAGGTTGATGCTTCTTACTGGGATGGCGCTTCTGCTAAGTCTACTCTCGAAAACTATCCTCCTTCTGCTAACACCGATCAGCTCCGCTTCCGCGAGTTTATTCTCAACGAATATTGCCGTGAGTTTAGCGAGGAAGAAATGTACTACGAGATTCTCCACCACTCAGGCCTACAGGCTGAGCGCATTCAGTGGCACCATCAGATGGGTTCTAATGCCAACAACACCACATATAAAACAGGTAAGTGGGATACATCCGACAACACCACAGCAACATCTGGTCAGGATGGTAAGCCTAAGGGAGCATTCCAGAACTATATGACTCTGAAGCCTTATCCACAGACCTTCCTCGATATGCTTACCGATGAGGGTGGTACATTGCTCACCGATGAGGCTAAGCAGAAATATCAGAATTATGGTTACAATCAATAGGTCAAAATAACATTGTCATAAGGATAACAACCATAAGGTTATAAACACTAAATCGTCCGAACATACGCTTATGTAAGTTCGGACGATTTTTATGTTTTTACGTCTCCAAAATGCAACAGGCTTCGATGGCCAACGAAGTAAGCTTCGTTGGCGATTGAAGCCTGCTTCGTTTGCCATCGAAGCTATCTTCATTTTTTTGAGGTTTTTAGTTGACTGTCTACTTATTTCTATAGCCACAAATAATGTTTGTGGTCGTATTATAGCTAAAAATAAAAAAAATAGGATAAAATGCGGAAAGTATAAAAAAAAAGGTTTATATTTGCAACATAGACTATTTGTGCTCTTTAAGATTAAAGCAAGAAAAGCCTTTGTTGGGCTACTACTATATAAGGATTATTACTAATAACTCAAATATTAACTTTTAAATTTTTGTTCTTATGAAGAAAAGTCTACTCAAACTTTTAATGTCGTTATTGATGATAATGACGGCTACTGTTACCGCAAGCGCACAATGCTACATTTTAGGTAACGATGGCAATTGGCAAACCGATAAGGCAAGTGCTGAATTGCAAAAAACTGACATTGATGGTGTGTATGAAGGTGAAGTGACGTTTGCCACCGATGCACTATACTTCACCATTGTAACAAAACTAACAGAAGAGCCTAACGATTGGTTGGGTCTTCTTGAATACCGCTATGGTCCTGCTAAGGCTGACCAATTGCTTTCTTACAATAATCCAGAAACAATTGTTGGCAAAATGGATGCTTCGTTCAAGGTGCCAGGTGCAGGTACTTATCGTCTTCGTGTCGACTTCAATGCAATGACTGTAACATTGCTTGGCACGTATCCTTCTTCGCTATATGTATTGGGAAGTAAGGGAAATTTTGAACCAACTATAGGCGAGGAACCGCTTCCTATGACAGAGACCGAAGGTGTGTATAAGGCAACGATAGAGTTTACTAATACAATATTTAGCATCATTAGTTCGGAATACTCTGCATCCCAGATTAATAGTTTTGGTGGAGGCAAAGTGATAATTAATCGCGATAAGAATATTGAGCGCTCAGAGTCTTACTTCTCTATAACAAAACCTGGCACATACGATGTTACTGTAGACCTTCGCAATATGACGATGAAACTCTATAGCGAGACATACGTGCCGGCTTATCCTGACTATGTTTACTTCCTTGGTACCGATGGTAGCAAAGTTGCCAATGATGGAGTTAAGTTGACATGGGAAGATGAAGAAGGTGTATATACAGGATGGGTATATTTTGAATCTAATAAATTCTATATATCATCAGCACTTGCCTCAACACCAGACGGATGGGATGAGATTAAAGACTACCGTATTGGTGCACCTACCGCAACATGCAATGTTGAGCCAAACCTTACTGTAGGTGTAGAGAAAGGTGTTGATTCTGAGTTCTTAATAGAATTTCCAGCAGAGACATCTTCATATGCTTGCGTTACTTTAGACTTGCCTAACAAACGTATGACTATATATGGTAGTGACCCAAATTATCCACAAGGCTATCCTAAGGAGTTGTATGTGGTAGGTAGCACCGGTAAGTGGTATACTAATATCCCTGCAAACGTCATTCCTGCTACTGATGTTCCTGGTATCTACGAAGGCGAGATAACTTTCGAAGGAACCCCAAGTAATATGCTATTCACCATCTTCAAGCGTCTCGCTATAGATTGGGATACAGTTAATGCTACACGTCTTTCACCTGCTATTGATGGTGACATAGCAAACCTTAATGAAGACATTATTGTACGGGAACCTAATCTTGACCCAGGTGCATGGAAATTTACAGGCGAGCCTGGTACATACGACATTAGAGTAGATCTTACACACGGCATGGGCGTGATTCGTATTTCTGAAAAGGCTGAAACTGGTATCGTCGCTCCTAATTTCAAGACTCCAGCCAAGAGCTACTACTACGACCTTAACGGTCGCTTCCTTGGCAATGTGGAGCCACAAAAGGGTATCTATGTGGTAAATGGTAAAAAGGTAATAAAGTAAAAGAGTAAATAGGTAAAAGATAAAAGGATAATTATTGATAAGCGGATGCAATGACTGAACAACTTCGGTATTGCATCCGCTTTTTTGTGTTTTGTATTGTCCATATATATTATATGTTTTATCCATATCTGTATTAGATATTATCCATTAACTTTGCACCCGGAAACCTAATAACAATTCTGATATGCAAAGTCTAAACAAAGAAACTATTTATCCAAACAAAGATGTGGCTTCTACCACAGATGCCACCTTTTCCTAGAATTCGAGATTCGTCTATTTCGTATGCCTTGTGTCTGCTATGGGCGGACTACTCTTTGGCTACGATTGGGTGGTGATAGGAGGCGCAAAACCTTTCTATGAACTGTATTTCAATATCGCTGATTCACCTTCGAGCCAAGGCTTGGCAATGAGTATAGCATTAGTTGGTTGCATGATAGGCGCATGCACATGTGGATGGTTGGCTGATAAGATAGGACGAAAGAAATTGCTGATAGTATCGGCCTTAGTATTCTTGTTGTCATCGTTGCTTACAGGAGCCTTCTCTAGCTTCGATTTATTCCTCGTTGCACGCTTCTTTGGTGGAGTAGGCATAGGCATTGCCTCAGGTTTGTCGCCTATGTATATCGCAGAAATAGCTCCTTCAAATATACGCGGTAAGTTGGTGAGTCTCAATCAGATGACTATAGTACTCGGTATTCTTGCTGCACAGATTGTTAACTGGCTTATAGCAGAACCAATACCTGCAGACAGTATGGCGTCAGATATTGCATCATCGTGGAATGGACAGATGGCGTGGCGCTGGATGTTTTGGGCAGCAGCAGTTCCTTCGTTAGCCTTCTTGCTTATGGCATTCTTCATACCAGAGAGTCCGCGTTGGCAAGCTATGAATGGCCAAGTAGTCGCAGCCACAGAAACGCTTACTCGTATAGGCGGTGTCGACTATGCGCATACAGAGATGCGAGCTATCTCTATTGCTAATACTGCTATAAAGGAGCAGGCTGGTCTTGCCACCCTCTTCTCACGTCCATTTGGCAAAGTGTTGGTGCTTGGTATTTTTATTGCTGTGTTCCAGCAATGGTGTGGCACCAATGTCATCTTCAACTATGCGCAAGAGATATTCCAGTCGGCAGGCTATAGCGTAGGCGATGTGTTGTTTAATATCGTTATCACAGGCATTGCCAACGTGGTGTTTACAATCATAGCCATCAACATAGTCGACAAATTAGGTCGTCGCAAGTTGATGCTCATTGGAGCTTTGGGGTTGTGTATCGTCTATGCCATCCTTGGTCTATGCTATTATCTCCATATCACAGGCTTCTTTATGATAGTCCTTGTGGTTGCAGCCATCGGTTGCTATGCCATGACCCTTGGCCCATGCACCTGGGTTCTCATAGCAGAGCTATTCCCAAACAGAGTTAGAGCTGTTGCCGTAGCCACATGCACCTTCGCCTTGTGGGTAGGCTCGTCAACATTGACATATACTTTTCCATTCCTCAATGCCAGCCTTGGCAGCTATGGCACATTCTGGATATATAGTCTTGTGTGCCTCGTAGGCTTCGTGTTCTTTATGGCTAAGTTGCCCGAAACAAAAGGTAAGAGCCTTGAGCAGTTGGAGGAAGAATTAATAAAGAAATAATAACTTAAAAACGAAATACTATTATGGTTAAAGCATGGAGAGAGTTGGTTACCATTCCTACTTACGAGGTTGGTAAACCAGAAAAGAGTCCAATGTTCTTGGAAAAGCGAGTCTATCAAGGGTCGAGTGGAGTGGTATATCCATATCCTGTGATAGAGTCGATAAGTAATGAGAAGAAAAATGTAGAGTATCTCGCAGTATGGCTTGAGAACGAATACATCAAGGTGATGATTCTGCCAGAACTTGGTGGTAGGGTACAGATGGCATACGATAAGATGAAGAAGCGCCACTTTGTATACTACAACCATGTCATCAAGCCTGCATTGGTAGGCTTGGCTGGTCCTTGGATTAGTGGCGGTATAGAGTTTAACTGGCCACAACATCATCGTCCTTCTACCTTTATGCCTGTCGATGTGTATATAGAATCTAACGACGAAGATGGTTCTGTTACTGTATGGACAAGCGAGATGGAAAAGATGTTTCACCAAAAGGGAACCGCTGGTTTCACCCTGCGCCCTGGCTGTGCCTACTTAGAGATAAAGGGCTTGCTATACAATCGTACCGATATGCCACAGACATTCCTTTGGTGGGCAAATCCTGCCGTGGCTGTCAACGATGAATATCAGTCGGTATTCCCACCTGATATCAATGCCGTTTTCGACCATGGTAAACGTGCTGTATCGTCGTTCCCTATAGCCACAGGTACATATTATAAGATGGACTATTCGGCAGGTGTCGACATATCCAACTATCGTAATATCAAGGTTCCAACTTCGTATATGGGTGTGAACTCGCGCTTTAATTTCGAGGGCGGATATGAGAACGATACTAAGGGCGGAATGCTACATGTGGCTTCCCACCATTTCAGTCCGGGCAAGAAGCAATGGACGTGGGGTAATGGCGACTTTGGTCAGGCATGGGATCGCAACCTTACCGACGAGGATGGACCATACATCGAGCTTATGGCTGGAGTGTATACAGAGAACCAGCCAGACTTCACTTGGCTCATGCCTTATGAAGAGAAACGCTTCACACAGTATTTTATGCCATATCGTGACTTAGGTGTGGTGAAAGAAGCGTCTAAAGACTTGATATTCAATATAGATAGTATTGAAGCGTCGAAGGTATGCTTTAAACTATATGCCACACATTTACAGCATGTAAAGATAGTGCTTCGCAATGACGATGGTACCATTTATCATGAAGAAAAATTGGATATTTCGCCTAAGGAAGTATTGGAGAGAGAGGTGAATGTCGGCGATGCAGAATTCTCGGACTTAACCTTCGAGGTGAGCCAAGAGTTTGCTTATGGCTCACGCGTTGTGTTGCGTTGGCATGCTGAAGACGATGAGATTCGACCTATCCCAGATAGTGCTGAGGCTGCATTGCCACCACACGAGGTGAAGACCAACGAACAGCTATATCTTACTGCCATTCATCTTGAGCAATATCGTCATGCAACGTGGAGTCCGGTAGATTATTACGAGGAAGCTTTGCGCAGAGATCCTAACGATGCTCGTTGTCTTAATGCCTATGGTTTGTGGCTATTTCGTCGTGGCAGATTCGATAAGTCTGAGCCAATGTTACGACATGCCGTGAAGATTATAACTAAGCGCAATCCTAATCCTTATGATTCAGAACCAATCTACAATCTTGCTTTGTGTTTGAAATATCAAGGTAAGAAGGCAGAGGCTTACGAGCTTTTTTGGAAGTCGACATGGAGCAAGGCATGTGCTGATGCTGGATATTTTGAGGCTGCAAAGATAAGTGTGGAGCAACGTAGATTCGAAGATGCTCTCGACGAGGTAGACCGCTGTCTTGATTCTAATTGGCACAACCATAAGGCACGAGCTTTGAAGGCTGCAATACTAAGATACCTGTGTCGTAATGATGACGCTTTGGCTCTTATCAGCGAGTCGCTGAAGATGGATCAGTTCAACTATGGTTGTCGCTACGAGCAGTATTTGCTTACCAACGATGATGCTTTGCTGAATGAGATGAAACAGATGCTTCGTCATTGTGCTGACAACTACAACGAGGTAGCTCTCGACTACCAGGCTGCCGGACTTACTGATGAAGCTAACGCCATTTGGCAGATAGCCATTGATGAAAAAGCTGTTAATCCTATGACATATTATTATATGCAACGCTATAAAGATGCAGCTGAGGCTGACTATAGCTATTGCTTCCCTAATCGTTTGGAGGATATTCAGGCTTTGGAGAATGCTAAGCTCAAGAATCCGTCAGATGCTATGGCACCATATTATCTTGGATGCTTGTTCTATGCAGCACGCCAATATGATTTGGCTATTGAGAATTGGGAACTCTCATCACAGAAAGCTCCTATGTTCCCATTGGTTTGGCGTAATCTGGCTTTAGCTCGTTTCAATAAGCAGGGTAGGGAGAAAGAGGCGTTGGGATATATGCAAAATGCATTTAAGCTCGACACTACCGATGCGCGTATGCTCATGGAACTTGATCAGCTTAGCAAACGTCTGCATCATCCTCATGCTGAGCGTCTTGAATTCCTACAGCAATATCCTGAGTTGATAGAAAAGCGCGACGACTTGGTGCTCGAAGAGATTACTCTCTTAAACCAAGTTGGCAAATATATACAAGCCAAGCGTAAGCTTGATGCCCATATCTTCCATCCTTGGGAGGGCGGCGAAGGCAAGGTGCCTGCACAATATCAGATATGCCGTGTAGAATTGGCTAAGCAGAATATAGCTGAAGGTAAATACAAATGTGCTGTTGGATTGTTGGAACAATGCCTAACATATCCTCACCATCTTGGCGAAGGCAAACTGTATGGTGCACAGGAGAATGACTTCTACTATCTGCTTGGTGTAGCCTATGATGCTCAAGGCAATTCAAAGAAGGCTAAAGAATGTTGGGAAAAGGCTGTGCTGGGACCACAAGAACCCGCTGCAGCTATGTATTATAATGATGCTAAGCCAGACAAGATATTCTATCAGGGTATGGCTCTGCGCAAACTTGGACGCGAGGATGAGGCTCATGGTCGTTTCTATCGACTTATAAACTATGGTAAACAACATGTGTTTGAACACCAAACGATGGACTACTTCGCAGTCTCATTGCCAGACCTGCTTATCTGGGACGACTCGCTTGATACAAAGAACGTGATTCATTGCAAGTATATGCTTGCATTGGGATATTGCGGAATGGGCGATATGAAGCATGCTTTGAAGTATCTTGCCGAAGTTGAAGCCTTAGACAATAATCATCAAGGCGCTCAGCAGCTACGCTCGCTCATAGACTTGAATTTGTTGTCGTAAACTTATAGACTATTTTGAGAGGACTTCCTGTATTCTGAAGGAGATACGCCTATGGTCTTGCTGAAAAGACGAGAGAAATACAGGGAGTCGTCGATGCCAAGCTTATAGCATATCTGGTTTATACGTAGGTTGGTATCGTTAAGGAGTTTGCATGCATGATTCATCTTCATGCGATTGAAATATTGTAGCGGACTATAGCCAGTCTGCTTCTTGAACAAGGCGTTGAAATATGTGGCAGAATATCCCACATATTTCTGCACGTCTTGTAGTTTTATATTGTTTTCAATGTTTTCTTCCATGTAGTGTATAGCAGCATCCACAATGTTGATGTTGCTATCATGATTATGCTCTGAGTGCTTGGCTCTGCGAAATTGTCGCAGATATCGCATAGAAGCAAGAAAATGGTGTAGTAGACTGGAGGCATAACGCAAGTCTTCTACATCTTCTTGATATTGTAAAGTGGTGAGAATCTCTTCAAAGATATTAAGTCTATCTCCAATCCTTGAGTTTACTGCTACGTTTATCTCTATAGGCTTAGAGGCTCCTTCGGCATATATTGATGCATGTTCGCCTCTGAAATGTAGCCAATAGATAGTCCAACTTCTATTGTCGTTGGTGCCATATTCGTGTGGCTCATTCTTCGGAAGAATGAAATATTGGTTTTGGTTCACCTCGTATTTCTTTCCGCCTATAGTATACCATCCGCATCCATCTACGCAGTATATCAACACATACTGGTCTATGCCCTCATTACGTTTTACGTGATGATTCTCAGCCTTAGGATAATATCCTATGTCGGTGATGTAAAGGCTGGCTGTTAGTGGGTCGTGCTCTTCTATGTCAACAACCATAGGCGACAGTTTCACTTGTCGTTCGCCCATAAATCCCTCTTTCTTACTTCTCATAGGTGTGGATGATTAATAAACAAAAAAGTGCGTCATACTGAGTATGACGCACTTAAACTCTCATTTTTCAATTCGAGCGGTTGCAATTACTGTGCATTAGCTGTATCAACAGCAGCTGTGTCAGCTACAGTTGTATCAACAACAGCTGTATCCTGTGCAGTTGTATCGTTCTCAACAGGAGCCTCAGCCTTGTTACCACATGATGCGAATGAAATTGCAGCCATAGCTACGAACATAAAAACTAATTTCTTCATTTTTCTTTGCTTTTTAAATCTGTAAAACAATCATTTGTTTATTAAAACGATGCAAAGGTAATGCTTTTTTTGATAAGTCGTACACTTTTTATCGTTTTTTTTATGTTATTTTTGTAACCTTTTTGTAACTCGTTGATATATAACGTTTTATCAACGTTAAATAAATGTTAAAGTATTTTAGACTTGTCTATGTGGGCGAAAACAAGAGTTATTGCGGCTCTTTATAATTACTCTTCATTTAGCATTTGAGCCCTTACTCTCGACAAAGTTTCAGGGGTCATTTGCAGATAACTTGCTATATGGAGCAACGGAGCGCGCATAATAATCTGTGGTTGCAGATGGCATAGCTTCTTATACCTGTCGTAGGCAGACTCGAATCTCACAAGGTCTGCATGTATTTGTGATTGGATGAGGCTTTCTTCCAATATCTTTCTATACAAAATCTGTATGTTTACATTATGGAGAGCCACCTCTTCGAGATTTTTCTTTGGTAGGGCAAACACGATAGTGTTTTCGAGTGCCTCTATCTGTAGGTGCGTAGGCTCTTCCTTGAAAAGACTTTCTATACACATAACCATGCCTCCTTCTACTCCTATATGTTCTGTGAGCTGCTTGTCTTTCTTGAAGTAGAACTGTCTAAGCATTCCTTTGTGAATATATAAGAATTCACGACATATATCGCCCTCGGCAAGGATGATTTCACCCTTGTGGTATGTTTTGCGAACAAGAATACTTTCGAGTATATCCAGTTCATCATGAGTCATGGTGCTGTATTTTCGCGCCAATTCTCGTGCTATATCTCTTGTGCTTTCTATAAGCTCTTTCATTTTGTTGCCTCCTTGTTTTTGGTTAGATTGTTATATATTGTATTTATGTTGTTAGTAATAATAGTAATGTTATTAATATGTGTCATAATAGTTGTGTTAGCCTGTTAGTTTTCGTTTGTTTGTTTCTTTTATTACGAGCGGCTGCAACTTTCTACGAGTTCAGCCGCTCGTTGTAGTATCATTAAGCTTGTATATGTTAGCTTGTTTTGATAATCTTAGTCAAGTTTCAGAACTGCGAGGAATGCCTTCTGTGGTACCTCTACGTTTCCAATCTGCTTCATACGCTTCTTACCCTTCTTTTGTTTTTCGAGCAATTTGCGCTTACGGCTTACGTCACCACCATAACATTTTGCTGTTACGTCTTTACGTACGCACTTGATAGTTTCGCGAGCAACAATCTTCGCGCCGATGGCTGCCTGGATGGCGATGTCGAACTGTTGGCGTGGGATGAGATCCTTTAGCTTTTCGCACATTCTGCGTCCCAAAGATACAGCATTATCTTGGTGGGTTAGGGTAGAGAGTGCATCTACAGGTTCACCGTTGAGCAAGATGTCGAGCTTAGCCAGCTTAGATGGACGGAACGAATCGATGTGATAATCGAACGAAGCATATCCCTTAGATATTGATTTCAGCTTATCGTAGAAGTCGATCACAATTTCGCCAAGTGGCAGCATGAAGTGTATTTCTACTCGATTACCGCTGATATATTCCTGTTTTATCAATTCGCCACGTTTGTCTAGGCAAAGTTTCATTATCGGACCGATGTATGAAGTGTCGGTGATGATGGTAGCGTGAATATAAGGCTCTTCGATATGTTCTATCATGGTAGCGTCTGGCAATCCTGAAGGGTTGTGCACCTCTTTTGCCTCTCCATGCTTGTCGTATACCATATAAGATACGTTAGGCACGGTAGTGATGACGTCCATATTGAACTCGCGATCCAATCTCTCTTGCACAATCTCCATGTGGAGCAATCCGAGGAATCCGCAACGGAAACCGAAGCCGAGGGCTACAGATGACTCTGGCATAAATGTTAGCGAGGCATCGTTGAGCTGAAGCTTCTCGAGAGAAGTACGGAGGTTTTCGTAGTCGTTAGGGTCTATAGGGTATACACCAGCAAACACCATTGGCTTAACCTCCTGGAATCCGGCGATGGCTTTAGCACAAGGGTTGGCAACATGAGTTATGGTGTCGCCCACCTTAACTTCCTTAGCATCTTTGATACCGCTGATGATGTAGCCTACTTCGCCTGTAGATATTGTTTTGCGAGGTATCATATCCATCTTCAGTACACCAACCTCGTCGGCATCGTATTCCATTCCTGTATTGAAGAACTTCACCTTGTCACCCTTAGATATGGTACCGTTTTCTATCTTGAAGTAAGCGATGATACCGCGGAAGGAGTTGAACACAGAGTCGAAAATCAAAGCCTGTAGTGGAGCCTTAGGGTCGCCAACAGGGTGAGGAATGCGAGTTACTACAGCCTGTAGTATATCTTCAACGCCTTCGCCTGTCTTGCCCGATGCTCTAAGAATATCCTCGTGCTTGCATCCGATGAGTTCAACAATCTCATCTTCCACCTCGTCAGGCATAGCACTTGGCATATCAATCTTGTTTATCACAGGAATGATTTCCAAATCATGGTCTATAGCCATATATAGGTTTGAGATGGTCTGAGCCTGCACGCCCTGTGTGGCGTCGACAACGAGCAATGCACCTTCGCATGCTGCAATACTTCTTGACACCTCGTATGAAAAGTCAACGTGTCCTGGAGTATCTATAAGGTTTAGGATATAATTCTCGCCTTCGTATTGATATTCCATCTGAATAGCATGGCTCTTGATAGTGATACCACGTTCACGTTCAAGGTCCATGTTGTCGAGCATCTGTCCTTCTGTTATCTTTATCGTCTTGGTATGTTCCAATAGACGGTCAGCAAGTGTCGACTTGCCGTGGTCTATGTGAGCAATGATGCAAAAGTTTCTAATGTTCTTCATTGATATAAAATCTTTAAGTTGCAAAGATAATAATTTTTTCGGATATTATTAGTATCTTTGCAAAAAATAATTGTTAAGTGATTATGAATAGGATTTTTTGCGCAGCTATTGCTGCCACTTTGTTAATGACCTCTTGTCATGATAGTCTTGAAGATAGAGCAGAAAAAGAGGCTAAGAAATATACTGAGCGCTATTGTCCTACACCAGTGCGTGACAATCAGCGTACAGATAGTTTAACTTTCGATCGCAAGACCCACACCTATAATTATTATTATACGCTTGTTGGTCCTGCAGATAATCCTGAGGTTATAAATCAAAATAAGGCTAAGCTGACGAATATGTTGGTACAGGGCGTAAAAAATGATACGAGAATGCAGACCTACAAGGAGGCAGGCTTTAAGTTTCATTTAATTTACCGTTCTGCATCAACAGGTAAGGTACTGTTAGATTTTACAGTGAAAGACTTTAAGTAATCAAGATACGCTTAAGGATTTTGCCGTAATCTATATATAATAAAAAAACAGGCAAGCAGATAATGTGAAAAACATTCTGCTTGCCTGTTTAATTTTTATATGTCTATACCTTATATTATAATAGGCATTATAGTCTATTTATAGAGATATCTCTTGATAGACTTCTTTGGAGTCTTTTCAAACTCATCTTCATGAATCTCTATCTCTGTAATCTTAGAGTATGCAGGAAGCTCTGCATTGATAGTGGTGCGATTCTCTTCCATCAACTTCTGCAAATCATCTGTTGACAATCCCATGGTCTTAGCCTCTTCGAAGTCTGGATGTACGAGTGCAGCCAACTTATCGCCACGCTGTACTACCACGCTCTCCATTACCATAGGCAATGAGTTGAGCTGGTCTTCAATCTCCTCAGGGTAGATGTTCTGACCATTGCTGCTCAGAAGCATGTTCTTAGAACGTCCCTTGATGAATATGTTGCCTTCGGCATCCATTGTTCCAAGGTCGCCTGTGTGATACCAGCCTTCCTTGTCAAGTGTGTTCTGTGTGGCTTCCTCGTTCTTATAGTAGCCGAGCATCACGTTGAGACCACGTGCAAGAATCTCGCCTGGCACATTCTCTGGATCGTGGCTATCTATTTTTACCTCCATGTGAACAACAGGTCTACCGCAACTACCAGGCACGAAAGTCTTGTAGTCGGCATAGCTGATGATAGGAGCACACTCTGTGGCGCCATAGCCTACGGTATATTGGAAACCTATGCGATGTAGGAATGATTCTACTTCTTTGTTAAATGCTGCACCTCCAATGATAACCTCGTAGAACTGACCACCGAAAGCTGCTCTCACTTGTTCGCATATCTTCTCGTTTACCTTCTTGTTTATCACAGGCATGTTCAACAAGAGTCTCATGCGGTTGTTCTGTATCTTTGGGAACACCTTCTTCTTGATGATTTTCTCAATCACCAATGGTACGGCAATGATAACCTTAGGCTTCACCTCGCTAAATGCCTGAGCTATGATAGCTGGTGAAGGGATGCGAGAGAGGTAGAAGATGTGAAGACCTGTTAGGAATTCGAATAGAAATTCGAAAGCCATGCCATACATGTGGGCCATAGGTAGGATGCTAATCACGTTGTCGCCTACACTAAGTTTATCTGCAAGCACGTTGGTGGCGAAATCGTAGTTGCTCCACAATGCACGATATGGTATCATCACACCCTTAGAGAAACCTGTGGTTCCGCTGGTGTAGTTGATCATAGCCATTGTGTTGGCACTATCCTCTGCCTTATAGCTTACATGTTCCTTGCGGAAATATTTAGGGAACTTCTTACCAAACATTTCGTTCAAGTGCTCGCGAGCGTAAGTGAGTTTGTCTGTACGCGACAACACAAGCGAATAGTCTGGTATATATATGATTCCTTCCAGTCCCGGCATCTTTGTCGGGTCTATCTGTGTGGCAACAACATCGCCTACGAATAGCAACTTAGCATCCGAATGGTTAACTATGTTGTGCATCTGGTCGGCTGTGAACTCATGCAATATAGGCACAGCCACAGCTCCATAAGCCAAGGTTGCAAGAAAGGCTACTGCCCAGTTGGCACTATTACGTCCTGCCAAGGCAATCTTGTCGCCTGGCTTCACGCCAGAGTTCTCAAACAATATATGCAATTTCTCAATCTTGCGAGCCACATCATGATATTGCAGAGTGGCACCCTTGAAGTCTGTCAAAGCGTCTCGGTCCCAATTCTTAACCAAAGAGGCTTCAATGAGTTTTACGAAAGAAGGTATCTCCATACTCCTTATAATTATAGTTTTTTCTAGTCTTATTTATAGATTATACTATTCTGCATTCTGATACAGATAGCGCTTAATAGATTTCTTAGCTGTCTTTTCAAATTCGTTGTCTTGGATACGTATCTCCGACAATTTACTGAAGTGTGGAAGCAAAGCATTCAGGTCTTGTCTGTTTTGCTCCATGATGTTCTGCAAATCTTCTTTATCGAATCCCATGGCGTCAACCTCATCTTGGTCTGGATGAACCAAAGCTACAAGTTTGTCGCCACGCTGTACTATCAGACT
This sequence comes from uncultured Prevotella sp., assembly GCA_934254985.1. GTDB lineage: Bacteria > Bacteroidota > Bacteroidia > Bacteroidales > Bacteroidaceae > Prevotella. The sequence goes on from CAKQMS010000030.1 coordinate 30,569, forward strand.
CTCTGATACCATCGACATCGAGTTGAGCTTATCTTCAATTTCTTCAGGATATACGTTTTGTCCATTGCTACCAAGCAACATGTTCTTGATACGACCACGAATAAAGAAATGTCCGTCTTCGCTCATTGTAGCAAGGTCGCCAGTATGGAACCAACCGTCTTTATCGATAACAGCGTCTGTAGCTGCTTGGTTTTTGTAGTAGCCGTGCATGACGTTGATTCCGCGGCATACTATTTCGCCTGGTATATTCTGTGGGTCGTCGCTTAGTACCTTAACCTCCATATGCTTTACGGCTGTACCGCACGAACCTGCCACAAAGTCTTTGTAGTCGCTGAATGTTATCATAGGAGCTGTTTCTGTGGTGCCATAGCCCATAGTGATAGGGAATCCTATTTCGAGAAGGAAATCCTCAACCTCTTTGTTAAGTCCAGCTCCACCTACCATTACTTCGTAGGCATTTCCACCCATAACATCCATCACATGCTGACAAATCTTCTCCTTCACCTTTTTGCCAATACCTGGCATCTTCATTAATAGCTTAACCTTTGGAGTCTGTGCGGTAGGGAAGATTGACTTGCGAATAATCTTCTCGATAATCATAGGCACAGAGATGACGATTGCTGGTTTTACTTCAGCAAAAGCCTCTGCTACTACCGAAGGACTTGGAAGTCGGGTCAAGAAGAATATATGATTGCCATAACAGAACTCGAATATAAATTCTACCAACAATCCATACATGTGTGCCATTGGTAGGATGCCCAATACATTGCTTCCTGGCTTAATGTGTTTGCCGATGACATCCAACATCAAGTCAAGATTTCCCCACAAGGCACGATAAGGAAGCATCACTCCCTTAGAGAAACCTGTGGTTCCGCTTGTATAGTTAATCATAGCCAACTCTTCTGGGCTGTCTACATGATATTTTACATGTTCCTTGCGGAAATACTTAGGGTATTTATGACCAAACATTTCGTTAAGGTGTTCGCGAGCATAGGTCAAAGCCTCTGTGCGCGACTCCATAACAGAGAAGTCGGGCAAGTAAACTATGCCCTCTATATTGGGCATCTCTTTAGAGTCGATGCTTGTGGCAACAACATCGCCAACAAACAACAGCTTCGACTCAGAATGGTTTACTATATTATATACTTGGTCAGTTGTAAACTCGTGTTGTATAGGAACTATTACGGCGCCATATGTAAGGGTAGCAAGAAATGCTACAGCCCAATGCGAACTATTTCTGCCGCATAGTGCTATCTTGTCACCTTTTTGTATTCCTGAATTCTCAAAAAGGATGTGAAGCTTTTCTATCTTTCTCGCAACATCATGAAACTGTAGTGTTGCACCTTTGTAGTCTGTCAAGGCATCACGATCCCAGTTGCTTAGAATGCTTTTTTCTATGTACGAGTTAAAACTTGGTACTGTATTCATTGCACAATTTTAAATTTCTTGTGCAAAGTTACAATCTTTCATGCACATTCCCAAATGTTATGTGCAAATATTTTCAATACCGATAAACTTTTTTCAGTTTTCTTAATTATTGCACATACACGTCTTATGTGCATTGGTCGAATGACTACATAAAGTGTTCGTTAAGTCTATATTAAAAATGCTGATTTATTGAGAAATATAAAAAAGTTGAGTGTCGAACGAAGAGTTTTCTTATGGCAAAAGCCTAACTCTGCATTCAACACTCAACAATTAATGCTTATTATTCAATTTTTATTATTCGCTTTCTATCTTAAAATAGCATACCTATTTGGTATACAACGGCAGATGTTATCCATGCTAGGGCAGTAGTGTATCCTGCTGCAAACAGAGCCCACTTCCAAGAACCGGTCTCGCTCTTTATGGCAGCTATCGTGGCTATACATGGGAAGTAGAGCAACACGAAGAGTAAGAAGCAATAGGCTGCCAAAGGTGTGATGCCATCTGCTGTCATTTGAGCGTGAAGTAGGGAGTATTTTGCAGAGTCGTTATCCACATCACTATCATCGGCTACGCTCTCATTGTCAGCATACAACACACCCAACGTAGAGGCAACAATCTCTTTTGCTCCAATACCTGATATTAAGCCTACATCCAACTTCCAGTCGAAACCTTGTGGACGGAACACAGGCTCTATGGTCTTACCTATCATTCCAATATAGCTCTGTTCCTGTTGTTCGCGCTGTGTCAGTTGGTCGTTATGTGGGAAATACCCCAATGCCCATACGATGATACTTGCCACAAGGATTACTCCTCCCATCTTCTTTAGATATTGCTTTCCCTTTTCCCAAGTATGGCGAGCCATAGCCTTAGCTGTAGGGAAACGATATGGAGGCAACTCCATCACGAAAGGAGTATCTTCGCCACTTATCAGATATTTACTAAACAGTCGGCTTATCAATACTGCCATCACTATACCTATTATATATAATGAGAACATCACCATCGACTGGTATTGTCGTGCAAAGAATGTGCCGATAATCATAATATAAATAGGTAGACGAGCCGAACAGCTCATCATTGGCAATATCAGCATAGTGATTAGTCGGCTACGTTTGCTCTCTATAGTGCGTGTTGCCATCACCGCTGGTACATTACATCCGAAGCCCATGATTAGTGGGATAAATGATTTGCCGTGCAATCCCATCTTGTGCATTAACTTATCCATGATGAACGCTGCACGAGCCATATAGCCCGAATCCTCCATAAACGAGATGAAGAAATAGAGGATGAGAATCTGTGGTAGGAATACTATCACAGAGCCCACACCTCCAATGATACCATCTGCAATCATAGCTTTGAGTGGACCTTCTGGCATCGACGAACCAACCATTTCGCCAACCCATCCAACGAAGCTTTCTATCCAGTCCATAGGATATTGACCTAATGAGAACGTCACTTCAAACATCAGCCATATCATAGCGATGAAGATAGGGAAACCGAGATATTTGTTGGTTATAGCTCGATCGATGTAGTGCGTCATCAAGTATGTATCTTTGTTGTCGCCCGTCTCGAAAGAAGCTTCCTTTAGTGCTCCATGTATGAAACCATATTTGGCATCCATGATTGCTGTTTCGCTATCCTCTAGAGTTTCCTCCTTTACTCTGGCTGCCGCTTGGTCTCTTGCCTTAAGTATCTCATTTGCGTTAGGCAAAGTCTTTATCAGTGCTTCAATATCCTTGTCGCCCTCCAAGAGTTTGATTCCAAGGTATCGAGTAGAGTAGCGATGGCGTAGCGAAGCATCTGTCTTCAGATATTTCTGTATGTGGCTAATACCATTTTCTATCTCATGACCATGATAGATATGTATATGTCGATAGTGCGACTCTTCACCTTCGTTGCCTTCGTATAGCTTGATAACCATGCGTAGCAGGTCGTCTACACCGCGTCCAGTTTTGAATACCGTAGGTATCATTGGTATTCCAAACAATTCCGAAAGCTTGTCGTAGTCCACTTTGTCGCCACGCTTCTCTGTTTCGTCAAACATGTTTAGCGCACAAACTATGCTTAAGTGCATATCTACCAACTGTGTGGTGAGATACAAGTTGCGTTCAAGGTTGCTGGAGTCTATAACATTGAGAATGATATCAGGCGTATGCTCTACCAACTGTTTTCTCACGTATAGCTCTTCTGGCGAATATGCAGATAGAGAGTATGTGCCAGGCAAGTCAACAATGTTGAGTTGGTAGCCTTCGAATGTTGTTGTGCCTTCCTTGGCATCTACGGTTACACCAGAGTAGTTGCCCACTCTTTCGTGAGCACCCGAAACAAAGTTGAAGAACGAAGTCTTACCACAGTTAGGATTGCCCACAAGCGCAACGTTTATCACCTTACGCTTCTTCATCGCAGCATCCATCAGCATCTTATCGTTCATCTCTATGTCAGAGCCTTCTGTCACATCAGCATACTGAGGTTTGGTGTTATCCATGTCTTTCAGCATTTCCTTAGCCTCTTCCATAGATACCACCTCTATGTTGTCTGCCTCCGAGCGTCTTAGCGACACCTCGTAGCCCATAATCTTATATTTTACTGGATCCTGTAATGGAGCGTTAAGCAACACTTCTACGCTCTTGCCTTTGATGAATCCCATTTCCACAATTCTCTTGCGGAAACCTCCGTGACCAGTCACCTTTACGATGACTCCACGTTCTCCTGTTTTAAGTTCAGATAACTTCATCTGTTTTTACCTATTTAATTCGTGCAAAGATACAAACTATTTGGATAACATGATAATGTTTTATATAAAAATACCTAGAAATGATGATAGCAGAAACTATATAAATACAACAATGGTGAAGAACTATAGCTATATATATAATAATGTGTATATAGCTATAGTTCTTCACCATTGTTATAATGATGCGAGTTGTATGTACGTTGAGTGAGCTTGTCGCTACGTATTTTCCATCTCTTCTTTCATGTCGATGAATTGCTTCTGCGAGTCGTAGAACTCATATTGCAAGAATGCAAGCTTCTGCGAAGCAACGACATTCACTCCAAATCCATACTTCATCTGCCACTTTCTCTTCAGCGAGATAACTCCCTGATTGATATAAGCAGCAACATATGGATGTACATGCAACTGGAATTTCTTGATGCCTACCTTGTTTACCAAGCAGTCTATCTTTCTTTCCAGCTGATCTGTAAATAGCAAGCTCGACTTTATCTTTCCCGTACCATTACAGGTAGGGCATGTTTCTTCTACGTTGACGTCCATTGCTGGTCGCACTCTCTGTCGTGTTATCTGCATCAATCCAAATTTGCTCAGAGGTAGAATGTTGTGTCTTGCTCTATCTTTCTGCATGTTCTTGCACATACGTTCGTAGAGCATTTGGCGATCCTCTGCCAAATTCATATCGATGAAGTCTACTACGATGATTCCTCCCATATCTCGTAGTCTTAGTTGGCGTGCCAATTCGTCGGCAGCACCAAGATTCACGTCGAGAGCGTTAGCCTCTTGTCCGTTTTCAGAGCGAGAGCGATTGCCGCTGTTCACATCCACTACGTGAAGAGCTTCGGTATGCTCAATAATAAGGTAAGCGCCGTGTTTGTAGTTCACGGTCTTGCCGAAGCTCGACTTAATTTGTTTTGTGACGTTGAAGTTGTCAAAGATAGGTACCTTGCCGGTATACATCTTCACTATGCTTGCTTTTTCCGGTGCAATAAGAGTTACATAGTCCTTTACATCTTTGTAAACTTCCTCATCGTTGACATAGATGTTCTCGAAAGATGGATTGAAGAGGTCGCGTAGTAGGGCTACGGCTCTACCAGTCTCTTCGAATACCAGCTGTGGTCTCTTTTGTGTCTTCTGAACCTTTTGTATTACGTCCTCCCACCGTTGGGTCAGAATCTTCATCTCTGAGTCGAGTTCAGCTACTCTTTTTCCTTCTGCCACTGTGCGTACAATAACGCTACAGTTTTGTGGCTTAATGCTGTGGATGAGTTGTTTTAGACGAGCACGTTCTTCGCCGCTCTTGATTTTAGAAGAAACAGAAACTTTGTTTCCGAAAGGCATCAGTACCAAATATCTACCAGCAAAGCTTAGTTCGCCTGTGAGTCGTGGACCCTTTGTTGATATTGGTTCTTTTACAACCTGTACCAGTACCTCTTGACCTACGGTTAGTGTTTGCTGCACCGAACCGTCTTTCTTAAGTTCTGGCATGAAGGATGCCTTAGAAAAAGGAAACAGTTTTTGTCTGTTGCTTGTTACTTGTTTCAGATATTTGCTGTAAGAATTGAATTGGCTGCCCAAGTCGAGATAGTGCAAGAAGGCATCGCGTTCGTAACCTACATCTACGAAACAGGCGTTGAGACCTGGCATCAGTTTCTTAACCTTTGCCACGTAGATGTTTCCGACAGAGAAACTTGCCGATTTTGGCTCGTCTTGATATTCCACTAACTTCTTGTCTTCCAAGAGTGCGATAGAGATATCGTCCTGTCTAACGTCAATGACTACTTCGTTTGTCATCTTTTACCTTGTTGCTTTTATCTTTTTACCCTGCAGTCGCCCTTTTCTTATGGCTTTCTGCATTAGTCTTGGTTGCTTACAACCTTAACCTGATGTTACAAATAAAGGCGTGTCAAGAAATCCTTGACGGACACATTGACACGCCCCACTAAAGAATAGACCTTAAAGGCTTACTTGCTCTTATGTCTGTTCTTTCTCAGTCTCTTTTTACGCTTATGAGTAGCCATCTTGTGGCCCTTCTTCTTCTTACCGTTTGGCATAGCTTAATTAATTTAAATTGTTTATTATAATGTTATCGAAAAATCTTTTTTATCTTCAATGTCAGGCTATTGATTATTCACCCTTCATCTCGTCGATAAATGACTTTGCAGGCTTGAAGCAAGGCAGGTCGTGAGCTGCAATAGTAATAGTGGTGTTCTTGGTGATGTTTCTTGCAGTCTTCGCAGCACGATGCTTGATGACGAAACTGCCGAAACCACGCAAATAGACATTTTCCTTGTCTTTAAGCATTGATTCCTTGATAGTCTCCATGAAACTCTCCACAACTACAGTAACTTCTCTTTTCTGAAGTCCAGTTGCTTCCATGATCTTGTTTATAACGTCAGCTTTGGTCATTTTTACTTATTGTCTTGTTATGTTATTTTACTTATAATCCATATTGGACTTGCAAATATACGAGTTTTTTATGTATACAGGAAATTTATTTGCCTTTTTTTGCAAAATCTATGGCTTTTTTCTTCTTAAACTCCTTAACGTTCAATAAATTAAGAGTCAAAAGTGGCGTTTCTTTACTTCTTTGCTCTATTTGACAATCTTTTGTGTTTGTCAATAAATATTCTTTAATGTGGGCTTGAATGCTATATATAATAATAGGTATAGGGAATGTCTGTGTGTAATAACGCTACTTCCACTCATTTGCACTACCTTTTAATAATGTAACGTGAGTTCGACGAAATATAAGTGTCTGAAAATTTGGTGATTAGCGAAAATTGTTGTAACTTTAAGGTGCTAAA
>CAKQMS010000031.1 GCA_934254985.1 uncultured Prevotella sp.
CTGAATATAAAATATCAGCATAAATTAAAAATAATGGTCAAAATATTTGGATATTAACATAGAAAGCGAATGAGCCCGATGGGCTATATAGCTGGAGTTTCTTGCTTGAATTTTATCTATATTCGGTAGATTCGCACGATTCGTGTTCGTTTTAACCACAAACAGCTGGAGGTTTTACGAACACGAATCTTTCAAATAACACGAATGAGCCCGATGGGCTCTATAGCTGGAGTTTCTTGCTTGAAGGTTTAATCCACATTCGCATTCGCACGATTCGTGTTCGTTTAAAAACAAATATCGTGTTCTTAAAAAAAATCAGTGTTCTCTGTGGAATCCGGGTGGGACAAGGCAAAAAACTTATACTGTCTGTTTATCTCTCCATTCGGTAGGAGTGCACCCTTCCTTTTCTTTGAAAAGGCGGTAGAGATAGGTGCGGGAAGAGAAGCCACATTCGGCAGAAATGATGTCGTTGCTATAGTCAGGATATTCCGACATCATCTTCTTTGCAGCATTGAAACGAATATCGCTAAGCCATATTCTGAAAGTAGACTTCTGGCACTGGTCGAAGAAGGCAGAAAGATCGTCTTTTGGGATGTCAAGCGAGCGAGAGAGGGTGAGCATATTCACAGTAGTATCCTTATATCCCAAATGCTCACACCATTCATCAAGACTTTTTTGAATCTTATTTCTGCTCTCTGCCGAGAGTTGTGGGTATAAAGATTCTGCAGCTGTTTTCGCAGGCTCGTTGTTTTCCTCTTCTTTGTCAAGGAGTTCTTCGGTAGGAATGTAGTGGCTACCGAGAGCTATAAACGTGAGATTGAAAAACAGCAAGGCTATCAACGCCAAAGGACCTATTATATATAATAAGGTGGTGGAGAGAATGGCAACAGGCATTGTGAGGAATGAAAAACAGAGAATGAATACGCTGGCACGCGAATATCTCACATAGGGCAACATATCTGTTGCTGCCATTGTCTCAAGCATATTCTTACGCCTTATCATCTCACGCGCTATCATGGATATGCAGTAGGCTACACTTACGCAAAACAAAGCAAGCATAATATATAGCCCTTCTTTGATATACAGGCTATGATGGAGACTGAGACTAACGCAAAAGACTATGAGGATGGCTGCACAAATGCCACCACACACAAGATTCATCTTCCTGCTGTTGGCACGGGTGGTCTCTAAGTTGAAGATAGCCATAGAAATAAGCGAGAAACAGGGAGTATATATAATAATGTTGATGACGGCACCAATATCATCGTGAGTAGCACGGAATTCGAAAGCCATCTGCATAGCATATTGTATCGCCAATCCTACCATGGCGGCAACTATCATCCAACGTGAATGCTCATACCGCTTGTTCTCCCATCTTACATGCAGATGAGAGACTGCCACGATGAAGGCATTGATGAGCATGAATATTAAACATGCAAACTGTAGTAGAAATAATGGGTCCATTAGCTTCTTTATTTTGCTATACCTTTATTATACATAGGAGAGTTCGCAATTATATATATTCTAGCGAATTCGCTTGCTAAATTACAACAAATTTTAAGAAAAATGAAGAAATACAATTAAAAAGTTGTTGACATCACAAAAAAAATGTGTAGTGTTTAATGTGTAGATGGTCTTTTAAAAATAAACCGTTACTTGAGAATGTCGCACACCCATTAAACACTAAACATTAAACACTAAACAAAAGACGAAAGCGTGAAGGACTGGATGTTCTTCACGCTTTCGTCATATAATAAAATAGCGTACGGCTATTTGCTTGTCATAATCTTCAATACCATGTCGTCGGTAGCACACATAGCCTCTTTGCCAATGCTGGTGAGGTTGTGGATGCACTTATCGACATCGCTATCGATGATACCCTCTACCTCAGAAACATATTTGCCTTCCATGCTGAGGAGAGCTGAGAGAAGGGCAGTAGACACACCAGAACAAATCTTGAGCGAGCAACTTGGTTTTGCTCCATCGCAAATCATACCTGTAAGGTTGGCAATCATATTCTTTACAGAGTGGCAGATGCGCTGATAGTCGCCTCCCATAAGGTAGGTGATGGCGCAGCTTGAACCAATGCTGGCAACAACGCAACCACAAAGGGCTGAGAGTTTGCCAAGGCTCTGCTTGATATAGATAGCTGTGAGGTGGCTAAGGGTAAGAGCGCGGATGAGTTCTTCTTCGGTATTCTCGTTCTCATCGGCAAACACAGCCACAGGGTTTGTGGCACAGATGCCCTGGTTGCCCGAACCGCTATTGCTCATGACAGGAATCATGGCGCCACCCATACGAGCATCGCAGGCAAGGGCGGTGCGAGAAATCATCTTCGAGAAGATGCTTGTGCCAAAGATACCATGAGAAAGCGGACGGTCCATAGTCTTGCCAAGGCAATGACCATAGTTGCCCTTGATACTCTCGGCAGCAGCCTTCATGTTGTACTCCTTAGTCTTGAGTATGAAGGCGAGCTTCTCTACAGGTGTTGTCATAGCGAAGTCGTAGACCATGCGCATATTGAGAGCGATGTCGCCATCTTCAGCCACTTCGCCTGTAGCAGTACGCTTGTCGTAAGCCACGTTGCCATCCTTTTCTTCATAAACGAAGTTGGTGTGGCTGGTGGTGATGATAGCTGTTGCAGAATGTCCACAGCCTTCGCATATAACCTCGATATAGAGTTTGTCTACATTGCCATCCTTAAGGCGGATGTCAATCTTGTCTTCCGCTATATACTCCTTGCCCATGGCGAGGGTAGAAGGAGTGAGGTCGCGGATGACCTCGAGCTGATATTCCGACTTGCCGACTATAGCACCGAGGGCTATAGCTATAGGAAGTCCAACCATGCCAGTACCAGGAATGCCTACGCCCATAGCATTTTTCAGCATATTGGCAGAAAGCATAACGGTGATTTTCTCTGGTCTACGTCCAAGGATTTCAGTAGCCTTGGCGGTGCAAAGTGCAACCGCCATAGGCTCTGTACATCCCACAGCTGGCACTACCTCTTTATTAATAAGAGATAGGATGCTGTCTATTGTATTGTTGTCAAACATAGTTTTCATGATGATTATTTTCTTGCAGCTTCAAGTCCCTTGTTGAGGAAGTCGAGGTATGCAGGAATATCTTCCTTGAATGAGAAGCTTCCGGTGAGAGGATTGCCATCGGCATCGACAGCAACATAGAAAGGCTGAGCATTAGCGCCAAACTTAGTGCTCTGGAGATAGCTCCACTTATCGCCTACGGTGCGAAGAGTGCGCTTCTGACCATTCTGCTCTACCTCGATAGGCTCAGCAAGCTTTGTCTTATCGTCAACGAAGAGCGAGATGAGAACATAGTCCTTAGTTAGCTTGTCGGCTACCTGAGGGTCGGTCCATACAGAAGCCTCCATCTTACGGCAGTTTACACAACCAAAGCCTGTGAAGTCAACCAATACTGGTTTGCCCTGAGCCTTGGCAGCAGCCATACCCTCTTCATAGTTGGTATACTTAGCCTCAACAATCTTGGTATTGAGGTTGAAGTCTTGAGTGTTGACAGGAGGAGCGAAAGCGCTGACAGCCTTGCAAGGAGCACCCCAAAGACCAGGAATCATATATACCATGAAAGCCAAAGAGCACAAGCCGAGCATGATACATGCTACAGGCATAGGACGATCTATCTCGCCACCGATCTCGTCGGTACGGAACTTCAACCAGCCTACGAGGTAGCAGCCAAGAGCACCGAAAATGACAATCCACAATGAGAGGAATACCTCACGGTCGAGGAGGTGCCATCCGTAAGCGAGGTCGGCTACAGAGAAGAACTTCAATGCAAATGCCAACTCTACGAAGCCCAATACCACCTTGATGGTGTTCATCCAAGAACCTGAGCGAGGAGCCGACTTGAGCAATGATGGGAACATGGCGAACAATGTGAATGGCAATGCCAACGCCAATGCGAAGCCCAACATACCTACGGCAGGACTTATCCAGTTGCCCGAAGTAACGGTCTCTACCAACAGCAAGCCGATGATAGGTGCGGTACAAGAGAATGATACCAAAACAAGGGTGAATGCCATGAGGAAGATAGAAATCAAACCTGTGGCATTAGAAGCCTTGGTGTCTACAGAGTTTGCCCAGCTATCTGGCAACTTGATTTCGAACCATCCGAAGAACGACAATGCGAATACTACCAACAGCAAGAACAAGAAGATGTTGAATACAGCATTGGTAGAAAGTTCGTTGAGCTTGCTTGGACCAAAGATTGCTGTCACCAAGATACCTAAGCCAAGATAGATGATGACGATAGAGATACCATAGGTAACGGCGTCGCGGACACCCTTCTTCTTATCATCCTTAGCACGCTTCAAGAAGAAGCTTACGGTCATTGGGATGATAGGCCAGATACATGGCATAACCAAAGCGAGCAAACCACCGATGAGTCCCATCAAGAAGATGTAGAACAATGAGTGGTTAGCAATATCGGCATTACCACCGAAAGCCTGAAGCTCTTTAACTACAGGTTTCCAGAGCTGGTCATTGTCGACAGCAATTGGAGCAGCAGCCACGGTGCTATCAGCTGTAGCTGTAGTATCAGCAGCAGTCTGGTCTTGAGCCTGAGCAGCTTCGGCAGCTGCATCAGCCTTAGCATCAGCGTCGACGGCAGGCGACTTACCACTCTTCTTGATATCAACGGTGGTAGGAGGCATACAGTTTTCGTCGTTGCAAGCGCCAAACTCCAAGTAGGCGTCGATGGTATAGTTAGGCTTAGTGAACTTAACCTTCTGAACAAACTTCACACTATGCTCGAAGTATCTAAGGTTCATGCCAAACATCTGGTCGAAGTTTGAAATCTCGTGGCCTACAGGCTTGAGTTTGCCAACGAGCTGCACACCATCGAGTTTGTTGACATTAAACGATGCTGACACAGGACCGTCAGAACCAAGGCCTGTTGAATACACGTGCCAACCCTTCTCTATCTTACCAGAGAAAATGATTTCACCCTCTGATGTGTTTCCTGTCTTTAGTGTCGATGTGAACTTAACAGGATCGAGCATCTGTGCATTAGCGCAGATTGTCGCAATAAGCAACAATGCTAAAGATAGTATTTTCTTCATATCTCATTAATTAATAATAAAACCTTTTATTTTTATCCTACTTGGCTTCCTGGCTTCACCTTGCCAAGGAGTGATGTGACTGTAAGATTGCCATCGAAGTTGACAGCGCTAAGAATCATTCCCTGACTCTCTATGCCCATCATCTTGCGAGGAGCAAAGTTGGCAACGAACAATACATCCTTGCCTATAAGCTGCTCTGGCTCATAGTAGGCAGCGATACCGCTGAGGATGGTGCGCTCTACGCCAGAACCATCGTCGATAGCAAACTTCAAGAGTTTCTTCGACTTCTTAACCTTCTCGCAGTTAACGATATGACCTACGCGGATGTCGAGTTTCTCGAAGTCGTCGAAGCTAACCTCAGGCTTGATAGGTGCTGCCTGGTATGAAGCCTCTTCGTTTGCCTTCTTGGTGTCAGCAAGCTTCTTGAGTTGTGCTTCTACTACCTCGTCTTCAATCTTCTCGAAGAGCAACTCTGGTTCGCCAAGCTGGTCGCCAGCCTTAAGGAGGTCGGTGCTGCCGAGCTGTGTCCACTCAAAGTTAGGCATATTGATCATCTTGCGGAGCTTCTCAGAAGAGAATGGCAAGAATGGTTCGAAAGCTATTGCAAGGTTGGCAACGAGCTGGAGCGAGATGTTGAGGATTGTCTCTACACGCTTAGGATCGGTCTTCCAAACCTTCCAAGGCTCACACTCTGTGATATATCTGTTGCCGATGCGGGCGAGGTTCATAGCCTCTTTCTGTGCCTCACGGAACTTGAATACGTCGAGATACTGCTCTACCTTCTCCTTTACATCCTTGAACTCAGCGATAGCCTTTTGGTCAACCTCCAGCAATTCGCCACAAGCAGGAACAACACCGTTCCAATACTTCTTGGTGAGCTGCAAAGCGCGGTTTACGAAGTTGCCATAGATAGCCACAAGCTCAGAGTTGTTGCGTTCCTGGAAATCCTTCCATGTAAAGTTGTTGTCCTTGGTCTCAGGAGCATTGGCTGTAAGCACATAGCGCAAAACATCCTGCTTGCCAGGAAGGTCAACGAGATATTCGTGCAACCATACTGCCCAGTTGCGTGATGTAGAAATCTTGTCGTCTTCAAGATTCAAGAACTCATTAGCAGGCACATTGTCTGGCAAGATATAGTCGCCATGCGCCTTGAGCATAGTAGGGAAGATGATGCAATGGAACACGATATTGTCCTTGCCGATGAAGTGAACGAGACGAGTCTCCGGGTCTTGCCACCACTTCTGCCATGTGCCCCACTTCTCAGGCTGAGCATCGCAGAGTTCCTTGGTGTTAGAGATATATCCGATAGGAGCATCGAACCATACGTAGAGCACTTTGCCCTCGGCACCCTCTACAGGGACAGGAATACCCCAATCGAGGTCGCGAGTCATAGCACGTGGCTGAAGATCCATATCGAGCCAGCTCTTGCATTGTCCGTACACATTAGAGCGCCACTCCTTGTGACCTTCCAAAATCCATTGTTTGAGCCAATCCTGATATTTGCCCAATGGTAGATACCAGTTCTTTGTAGGCTTCTTCACGAGACCGTGGCCTGGATTATTTTTGTTAGTAGGATTGATAAGTTCCTCTGGCGAGAGTGTAGCGCCACACTTCTCACATTGGTCGCCATAAGCACCTTCTGCGCCACAACGAGGACATGTGCCAACGATGTTGCGGTCGGTAAGGAATTCTCCTGTTACCTCATCACAGAACTGCTCCTCTACCTTTTCCTCCAATACGCCCTTATCGTAGAGAGTGCGGAAGAAATCAGAAGCAAACTTGTTATGAATGTCGGAAGTGGTGCGGCTATAAATATCGAAAGAAATACCGAAATCCTCGAACGATTTCTTGATGAGGTTATGATAGCGGTCTACCACCTCCTGCACGGTGATGCCCTCTTTCTTAGCACGGATAGTAACAGGCACTCCATGCTCGTCAGAACCTCCAATAAAAACAACTTCTTTCTTCTTTAGTCGGAGATAGCGAACGTAGATATCTGCAGGCACATAAACACCTGCCAAATGGCCGATATGTACGCCGCCATTAGCATAAGGGAGAGCTGCCGTAACGGTAGTTCTCTTAAAATTCTTTTGTTCCATCTAAATATATTAAGCTTAATTTATTATTTTTGTGCAAAGTTACGGAAAACTAACGGAACAGCAAAGGAAAACACATAGTTTTTGCCATATCTCATTAATACGTGTTTAGTAGCCAACTATAAATATTTTTAATATCACTTGGTTAATACGAATAATTATGCTATCTTTGCAAACAGAGAATTATTCACTTAAACTAAATACACTATTTTATGAACTTATTAAACAATGGATTCAGCCGTTTCCTACTATCAGGATTTGGCACAGGTACAGCAGCTGGGAAGGCGCTTGGTATCACAATTTTTCTTACCCTTTTTGTGTTTATTGTTGCCGTATATATCATTATCGGCATAGTAAAAATCTGCAGAGGTCCGCAGATACCAAACTTCAAAAATGGTCCTTACGCTGTAAGGGTAGATACTGTAGGTAATTCTTCAGACTTGTATAACCAACTGAATAGAATTACAGGCTATCGTCCAGCACTTGCAAAGAAGGTTATCGACAACGTGCCTACCCTTGCTGCAAAAGGCTTGTCAAGACAAGATGCAGAAGACTTCGTGACTATTTTCGAAGCTACAGGAGCAACAGCAAGCGTTGTTGCAATGTAAAGATTAAAAAACATCCCGTAAAAGTAAAAAAGATTGCATTTCCACATATATTTTATGTGGAAATGCAATCTTTTTTATAATAATTTGTCAATATTCATTTTATTGTATACCTTTGCAAACGAAATATTAAGGAAACTTAATTCACCTAACAAACGAGGCTAATAGAGCCTTTAAACAGAAAATCTACTTATTTTACATGAAATCTGAAAGAACTAACTCTGACCATCTGATAATGCAGATGAGCAACATCAAAGATGTGCTTGAGACTGCATCGATGGGAATATGGCGCATCATCTTTAAAGATGGATGTAGACCCCGCCTAAAAGCTTCAGATGAAATGCTTAAACTCTTGGGCATAGAAAAAGGACGCCAGTTGACAGAGGAAGAACTCTGCGACTGGTGGTACAAGAGAGTTTATCCCGACGACATCAACATTGCCGAAGGCTATATGAAGGTATTGGCTTCTGGACAACGCAAAGAAGTGACATATCGATGGATTCACCCAACACTTGGTGTGAGACATGTGAGATGCGGCGGCATAGGACACAATGAAAATGATGGCACCATAGTGATAGAAGGCTACCACTATGATGTGACAGAGCAAATGGAGCAGCAGATGAAAGATGCTTTCATTGCTGACGCTTTGGCAAAGACATATGCGTGCTTGGTATATTTGGACTTAGAAAAAGATTGGTATACTTCTTATCTAAGCTCAAATACTAATATAATAAAAAATATTCCAAGAGAGGGACGTATTTCGGAAGCCATGAAGATTATGCCCAAGAATATATGTGCACCTTTCGAATATGAAAATCTGCGCAAGTTTACTGACTTAAGTACACTAAACGAGCGCATGAAACATAACAACTCGATCTCTATAATCTTCAGTGGAGCAGTTGTGAAATGGATAAGATTCACACTCATCGTTAGCGACCGTCATGCAGACGGTACTATACACCACATGGTGGCTACGATGAAGGACGTTTCGGAACTAAGAGACAAAGAGCTAAAAAGAGTTGAGGAGCTAAGAGAGAATATCGACGCAAACAAGTCGAAGACTATGATGCTCCAGAATATGACCCACGAGATAAGAACTCCACTTAATGCGATGTTTGGTTTCTCACAATTGCTGTGTATGCCAGACACCACCGTTACGGAAGAGCAGAAGTTGGAGTATTTCAACTATATATATAATAGTTTCAACATGCTGTCGATGCTCGTTGACGATGTTATGGACATTGTTGACGCAGAGCATGGCAACTACAGAATACAGAAAAGTCCATTTATGGTGAACGATGTTTGCCGTAACGCTGTACAGATGGCAGAAATGCGACTACAGGCAGCAGTAAAACTATATTTCACCTCGGATGTGGCAGACGATTACACGCTCGACTCTGATGGAAGGCGTATACAACAGGTACTGGTGAACTTCCTGACAAATGCCTGTAAGCATACTTTGAAGGGAGAAATACACTTGCATGTGTCGACATCAGAAAATCCAGGACGACTAACATTCTCGGTAACAGACACTGGCGAGGGTGTAGCTCCTGAAGCAGCAAAAGATATATTCCAACGATATAAGAAGGCACACAACAATGTCCAAGGTTCAGGAATTGGACTGCATATCTGCAGTATCATTGCCGAGAAGTTGGGAGCTGAGATAAAGCTCGACCAGAACTATACTAATGGAGCAAGATTCCTATTTATCATTTAATCTTTCATGCTAAAGAGAGTAAGAGATAAAAAGAGGATAATAAAAAACAAGCTATATGACTAGAAACATGTATTGGATATCAGCAGTATGCTTCGCCATAATAATGCTGGTAATATTGGTAAAAGAGAGAAGGCGACATAGCAATCCGAGCAGATCGGACAGGGCGTTTTTCTTGATGATAAACTTCACACTATTAAACTGTGTGCAGGATGTTGTTTGGGGCTTATGCTACAGCAATATCATAAACAACAACGCTATATACTTCGGAGCATCCGCAGTATTCCATGTGGTATGTGTTGCCAACATGTTCTTCTGGTTGTATTTCATCCTAACATACACGAAATGTAGGGAACCATACGGCTCGATATTGTTAGGATTAGACGGCTTGCTGGTAGCGGCAGAGATGGTAATGGTGGCATTAAACTTCTCAGAGCCTATACTTTTCGACATTAAGGATGGTGAATATGTGGTGGGAAAGTATCGCCCTTTGACAATATTGTTCCAAGATATTGTTTGTATAGCGGCAGGTTTTTATACTTTAATAAAGATAATACGCAACCGTATACTCAACAATAGCTACGACCCACGACACTGGGCTGTGTGTATAGCGTCGCTGATACCTATATTCCTCAGCATCTTCCAATTGCATTATCCTGATGCGCCATTCTGTAGCACAGGTGTTGCTATGTCGTGCTTGATATTATATATATATGTGGTGTCGTATGAGCGCGAGGGATTGCAGCATAGCAAGGAGCTATTCTTGCAGAATATGAGCCACGAAATTCGCACATCGCTAAACTCAGTATATGGTTTTGCACAGTTGCTGAGTATGCCTAACGGCACATGGAGTGATGAAGAACGTAACGCCTATGCCACTCATATCCACAATAGCTATAATATGCTGGATATGCTACTCAACGACTTGATGGTGTCTACTCGCTACGACACCCATAAGTATAGCGTAAAGATAAGCACGGTAGATGTGGCAACAGCGGTGAAAGAAGCTGTAGAAGCTGTAGACGTATGCAAGCCTGCAAGCGTAGAAGTCAGTCTAACGTCGCATTTGCCAGAAAGCTTCACCATACAGAGCGATGGACGAAGAGTGCGCCAGGTGGTGCAGAACTTGCTCACCAATGCTTGCCAGTTTATCAATAAAGGCAAGATAAATATGAAGGTGCGCATCAACGAAGACGACAAAGTGGAGATTTCGGTTGCGGCAAATGTGCCATATTCACAGGGTAACTCGTTTTTCCAAGATATTGAACAAAGTCTGAAAGACCACAAACAAGGCTTAGGACTGCGACTAAGGATATGCCAAAAGATGGCGAAGCTCTTAGGTGGCAGAGTATACCGAGATATCGGCTATACTGATGGCATAAGATATATGTTTGAACTAAGCGCTTAAGAAAGGTAAAAGAATAAACTATTTAATGGTACTAACAACAGGTATTGAATATCCAACAGGGCATGGTTTGGACTTTTATGGATTTGAAGTCCTTGGATTCTACTTAAAGAAATTCCTGCTCTACTATTCGGACTATGCATGGAATATCCGTCTACTTTATGGACTGATATTAGCATGCATAGTCACGATGCTTATTCTATTTGTTTTATTCATCAGGAAAATCCGACAAAACCGACGTGCAAGAAAAGAGTATAACACTGCTCGCAAGAATCTTTATAATGGTTTTTATCAGATATTGATTTCTGCTGATAAGCCAAGCGTAAGGGATCTTGAGATAGCATGCGGTACACCAATAAAAAACATACAATCGTATAAAGCCGAGACATTGTCGCGACTTATTTCGGAAATATGTATGGACTTAAGTCGCGAGCTTGGTGACATACCAAATGCTGATATTTTGTGTCAGTATACTGGTGTGAAAGCTCTATACGAAAAAAACCTTGCTACTTCAAAGAATGTGATGCTGACACTGCAGAATCTTGCTAACATGCATATTCCGGTGACAGAAGGTTTGTTGGCTATATATATCAACTATTATGATGCTAACATTCGCCACATGGCACGTATCTGCTATGTGATATCGTCGAAGGCTGAACCATACCAATATTTCCTTGAGGAGTTTAACGACAAGTTAGGACTGTGGCGAATAATGATGCTACACCGCTTGTTTGCTTGGGCTTCTGCCAACGAACACCAGATGCCTCAATTCCTGGTTCTTGCAAAGAAGGTGAAGAACGAGGATTCGGTGGCTTTCCTTATTCAAGAAACAGCATACTGGGGTAGCGAAAAGGAGAAGGCTACGCTACACGAATGGTTCTTATCGCCAAACTATAAATATCGCACGGCTGCACTACATGCTATCGCCATATTGCGGGACACTAAACAAGAACAGGCAGCAATAGACTCTTATGAACACCAGCCAGAATTTATCCGTCAGGAAGTTCTTAGAGCTGTCTATGCCATCAACTCGGGTAAACATACCGAATTCTTTGCTAACGCTTATCGCACATCAACTTCGAAACTCACTCGCGAGGTTGCGCTGACATGCCTATATACCTATGGTCGTGACGGCAGACGAACTTTCGAGCTGTTGAGAGATGAATATATAAAGACAAATACCGATCGTACGCTGATGGACCAGATTGATTCTATGGGCGTACTTAATCAAATGAGAATGCTTTAATTGCTATGTGGGAATTTTTAGTATATTTCTATGGATATGTCATCTTCGCTTATTCGCTTTTGCTATTGGCGTCGTATGTGATGTTGTTGATATTCTCATATCAATACAGCACAAAATGTAAGCAATGGTCGGACGACTATATCCGCCACATGGTACAGAGTTCACCATACGTACCAGGCATTTCTATCGTTGCACCAGCATATAACGAGGAGAAGACCATCATCGACAATGTGGAATCGCTTTTGAAGATGGATTATCCTAACTTCGAGGTCTGCATCGTCAACGATGGTAGTAAGGACAAGACATTGGAACTGCTCATCGACACATTCGACTTGGTAGAGGTGCCATTCGAATATGTTGAGAAGGTGCACTGTGCACCATTCAAACGACTGTTTAAATCTACTAATATCAACTACTCGAAGCTTGTAGTGGTTGACAAGGAGAATGGTGGAACAAAGGCGGATGCCGTGAATGGTGGACTAAACGTTATAGAGAACCCTTATTTCATCAATACCGACGTAGACTGTATCTTGTCGAAGGATGCCATGTACCAATGTATATTCCCTGTGATTACAGACGAAAGCATCATTGCTGTGTCAGGAACCATGTCGATGAGTAACGGTTCAACCATCGACAACGGAGAGTTGGTAGACATTCGCCCTTCTAACCGTCCTATACCTTTGTTCCAGGATTTGGAATACAAGCGCTCATTCCTTGTTGGCAAGATGGGATGGAGCAAGATAAACGCCATGAACAACGTGTCGGGAGGTTATGGTCTGTTCTCTACCGAGGTGGTTAGAGATGCTGGTGGCTATAGTAGTTCATCATTTGCCGAGGATATGGATATGCTGACACGAATGATAGCATATTGCTGCGACTTTAAGCGCAAATATAGAGTGGTACAGATACCACACAACTGCTGTTGGACTGAGGGTCCATCGAACCTACGAATGCTATATCGTCAGCGTGTGCGCTGGGGACGAGGATTGATACAGATGATGTGGGAACATCGCAGAATAATATTGAATCGCAGATATAGAAAGTTAGGTCTTATCACGATGGTATACACGTTTCTCTTTGAGTTTATGGCACCTATCATCGAGTTTACAGGTTTGTTGTTCATGATTTACCTCGTCTTTGCAGGTGGTATAAACTGGGACACATTCTTTGTAACATTCTTTGCGATATATACTTTCAGCTTTATGCTCTCAACCTTTGTGGTGTTCTATGACTTCATCTTAGGAACATCATACACCACTATCAGAAGTTATCTGAAACTACTGTTGGCAGCAGCATTGGAGCCTTTTATATATCACCCTATAATCGTAGTGTGCTCTATTGTAGGCTACTTAAAGTTCATAACTCGCCAGAAAGCTGTATGGAAGTCTATGGAGCGTACTGGTATGAAGCGTAAAAACTCTGCAGCTTCTACAACAACTGGAGCTGCATAGGAATGTAAAAGAAAGAAGAAATATGAGAATTGCTTTGATATATAGATGGTGCATAGTATTGATGCTGGGCTTAGTGGCTCAGCCAATATTGGCACAAGGACAAAAGAATAGTAGACGTAACGAAAACTATACGCCTACCATGAAAGGTACGCCTGGATATTACGACAAAACAGTGCGCCATCTATTTAGACAAGGACTTTGGGGAACAGGCAAGAAGTTGCTCGACGAAGGACTTAGCAAATACGAAACACTTTCGGCACTAAATGAGCTTATGGGTTCATATTGGTTGCACTATAAGAAATATGACAAGGCTCGCTATTTCCTTATCCGCTCTTTGCGCGACGACAACAAGAATCCACAGACATTGCAGATGCTGATGAAGGTGGAAGAAATGACTCAGCACTATAGCTCGGCTATTGTTTATTGCAACCAACTGTTGGAGCTTGCACCTTATGAATATACGCTATGGCGCAAAAAGATAGAACTGTACAGACTGCAAGGAAATAATGTAGAGGCTATAAAAATGCTGAAACGATTGGGAGAGATATATCCTGATCGCGAAGAAGTGAGACGCGAGATTGCTGGCGACTACGAGACAAGATATCGCAGATTCAAAGAAAAGAGGAATATTGTAGGACAGGAAGAGACGCTGAGAGAACTGGTAAGACTGGTACCAAAGGAAGCAGAATTCCAAATGGCATTATGCAATCTGCTGATACAATCGGGACGCATGGAAGAGGCATTGGATGTTGCCGGTCATGCAGCAACAATTGTGGCACACCCCTACCCTTTTGTAGAAAAGAAAGCTTCGATACTTGGTGAGATGTCGCGATATGGCGAGGCTTTGTCGTATGTAAGAACTGTACAAAGCAATATTCCTGCACTTGCACCAAGCTATGGAAAGTTGAATGGTCTAAAGAGCAACCTTGAGAGAGAGCAAGCACGAATAGCTGCACAAAACGACCCTTATACTGCCTATGGCAGACTATACGAGAAGGAACATTCGGAAGAGGCGCTGACATATCTGCTCAACACGTCTATGTCGCGTGGATATCTCGACGATGCATTGATGTATATACGTGAAGCTCGCCGCAGACGTGGCGACTCGCAAAACTTGATGTATAGAGAGTATATAGTGCAGCGACGTTTGGGCAACACAAGAGCAGCAACAGCGATGTTGGAGAAGATTCACTCAAGATGGCCTAACAATGAGGACGCAAATGAGGAACTGTGCGCTATACGCATGGAGGAAGTGCGCCACATGATGGACTTACAGCAATGGGGCGAAGCTGCGACATTGTTGGAGAGGCTGGAGACATACAAGGTGGATAGCGAGACTAAAGAGGCTATAGAGCGTAGACTCTTTACATGCTATGTGAATGCAGGCTATCGCCAAAAGGCATTGATGCAGCTTGACAAGATTAGCAACAATCAGGAGATGACGGCAGAACTATATGAGGAAATTATGATGCCGTATATCAAACAGCTGATGAGCAATGGCTTGATGCATAAGGCGCAGGAAGAGATACAGAAGGTGATTGACAAGGGTCATCCTTCTGCCGATATTCTGAGTATGGCTATTACAACAGAGCTTGTATTGAAGAACCAAGAAAAGGCTCGTGAGTTGGTAGAGAAAGGAAAGACGCTATATCCCGAAAACCCCTTCTTCTTGCTAAAGGATGCTCAGCTAACGGCAGCAGAAGGCGACTATGCTAAAGCCTATAATATGTTGCACGATATGGTAGACACATATATTGGCGACACAGCGATGGTGAAAGCTTATGCAGGCTGTTGCGAGGAATTGGCGATGAACTATGCCAAAGCTTCAGGCTATGAAGCAGCACTACGACTCATCAACGAAGGATTGGAATACTATCCTAATAGCCAATCGCTGATATTGGCAAAGTCGATGGTATACGAAAAGATGAAGGATTGGGATAAGGCAATAGATGCCTACAAGCTTTATCACCCAACATATGACGAGATACACGAATACTATCTTCGTATGGAGGCACTAAAACGCCACTTGCTTAAGAATCTTGTCACCATAGACTACCAGAGAGCACGACCATCGAGCGAGGATAATATCACATCGCAAGCCACAGTGTCGTATTCGCGAATACTTAAGAACAATACCTATACTCTGAGCACAGTGTATGTGGGTCGTGACGGATTGACTACTGCTACAGACTCTACAGAAGCCGAAGGCGGTAACGGCATACAGGTGGTAGGAGAATGGCAGCACAAATGGGATGAGCGATTTACATCGAGCATCTCGGCAGGTGTGGCTACGAAGTTTTTGCCACGAATTAAGCTTGGTCTCGGCGGAAACTATGAGTTTGATAATGACTGGACAGGAAGGGCTGATATCTCATACCGACTGATAGGTAATAATTATAAGACATCGCTGATATGCGCAGGCATTGGTGCGACAAAGGATATCGAGCCTTTTAGTCTGGGTGCTGATTTTCGTGCATTCTTTATGACAGGTCAAGATACGAAATTGCTAAGCAACAGACTATTTGTGAATGGTGGCGTTACGGCAAGATGCTTCCCTATAGAGGGTAACCGCTCTAACTTCTTCGTGACAGGAAGTGTGGGTAATGCCCCTGAACTATCGCTGATAGACAACTCTATGCCTGTGAAGTTTAACCAGCTAAACACCATGCTGGGCTGCGGTGGACTATATGTAGTAAACTCTATGATAGACTTTGGTATCTCTGGCACATGGTACAATATGGCGATATCTACAAAAGAGATAAAGGACATAAATGCCGGAACTACGTTGGTAACAAATGGAGATAAGAATAAGAACTATTTATATCTGGATGCATATGTTACGATACATTTCTAAAGGAACGGTAGCTCTCACAACAGCTCTCATCATAGGTGGCTGTTCGAGTACTGCTCAGACTATTGTGGAGCCACCACTATCGGAATATCATGGACTATACACTCCTTCAAACACAAAGGAAGTGCAGGAAGCCATGCATACTAATCATCCGGACTATGATTGGGGATTATGGGGCCACAATCTCGTAAAGGTGATAAAAGACGAGGTTAAGGATGAGATGTATGCCACCATAAATGGCAAGAGGAACAGCAAGCAATTATGCTTCTCAAGCGATGCACTATACGATGTGGTGCGCAACTATATCATTGACCAATATGGATATGGCAACGATAACTACAGCGAGCGCATAAGCATAATGCCTATGGACAACAAGATGGCTTGCACATGCAAGAGATGTAAAGCCAAGGGCAATACAGAGGGCAACGCCACTCCGGCAGTGACAGCATTCGTAACAAAGCTCGCAAAGGAGTTTCCTCGTCATCATTTCTTCACCTCTGCCTATCATACCACAAAGCAGGCTCCTACCACTATGCTACCAAAGAACGTTGGAGTATTCGTTTCAAGCTTTCCACTACCTGTGCAGGTAGACTTTAGCAAGAGCAAAGGGTATAAAGAGTTTCAGGCAATGGTAAAGGCATGGAAAGAGAAATGCCAACGTATATATGTGTGGGACTACGAGCGCAACTTCAGCGACTATCTGTCACCATTTCCATGTTTGCTTGCTATGCAATCACGATTGCAGCTGTACAGTCAACAAGGAGTGTTGGGAGTATTCTTCAATGGCAGTGGCGACGACTATTCAGCCTTCGATGATATGCAAACGCATGTGTTGGCTTTGATGATGGACGACCCTGATACGAACGTTCATGATGCCATTAGCAACTATTTCAAGGAGCACTATCCTATCACCGCACCAATATTAACAAAATATTATTGGACATTGGAGCAACGCACCAAGAAAACAAATCATGAGTTACCGCTATATGGCACTATGAAGGATATGTGCGAGGCTTATCTCAACGTAGACGAGTTTGTAGACTTCCGTAGAGAGCTTGATGCAGCAAGCAAGCAGACTATGGGCGACGAACGCAAACGACTAAACATATTGCTTACATCGCTTGCATATACGCAGTTGGAGATGTATCGTTGTGGTCTACTTGCAAAAGACGAGGAGATGGCAGACGAGATGAAGGAGATACTAAAAGGACATAGTGAAATAAAGGGTATGAAGAACCGTGATGAGGTGGGACATACTATTGATGAATATTTGAAACTATGGAAATAAAGATAAAGAATATAGCACAGAGCATTATCGGTACCGCAGTAGTACTGATGGTAGGCATGATGTTGCTGACATCATGCCATAAAAAGCTTGAGCCTACAGCAATAGAGATAGAAGACTCTATACGCCATTATCCAGCAACCGTACTTGGTGACGATTTAGAGATGGTGTATGTGGTTCGCAATATTGGCAATGAAATGCTTATGATAAGCGACATACAGCCTGCGGTGCCAACAATAGAGGTGGATAAGGCAAATGTCAATATGATACCACCAGGCGAAGAAGCTCTGCTGAAATTTGTATATCATTCTGATAAGAACATAGGATTGGCGCGACATATCATCCGACTATTCGGTAATATATACCCTTCGGGAGTAGCAGAGATAATCTTCGATACCCACGTGGTAAGACCATCGATAGACTTATCTGACTATGAGGAGTATTATCACGAGAAGCTGAAGAATGATGCTGAAAGCATTCTCGACGAACAAAAGGGCGCTAAAGAATATCTCACTGATACCATAACAGATGGCACTGACAAGATAAACGAAAGAAATCGATATACTGATTATCCTATAGAATAAAAATAGTCTTGAATAAATAACTAAACCATATATATATTATGAAACAAATTGCAGGAATTGACACAAACAATTTTAAATTGCTTTTGGTTGATGATATACCATTGAACTTGATTCTGCTGGAGAAGATGCTAAAGCCTTACGAGTTTCAAATTTCAAAGGCTCACAATGGTCGCGAGGCTCTGCAGATGATACAAGAGACCCAAGACACACCAGATGCCTTCGACTTGGCTATCGTAGACCTGATGATGCCTGAGATAGATGGCTATCAGGTAATAGAAAGCGTGAGAAAAGGATGCTGTAACGATGAATTTAAAATCAACACCAAGGATAAAGAGCAATTCCCTTTGATAATACTATCGGGAATGAACTTCAACGACGACATCACCAAGGGATTGACACTTGGAGCAAACCAGTTTCTTACAAAGCCTGTGGTAATGGAGAGATTGTATACTGCCGTTACAGAGGAACTAACAAGATTAGTTCAGACAGGAAATAAGCAATTGTCATAGAAGACAATATACATCGGTTTACCGAAATAATTACCGCGTACACTCTCAGCATGATTATGCTGAGGATGTACGCGGCTATTTTATGTTAGTATGAAATACTTAGTTTTCCAGAAAGAAATTACCAAGCTATGCTCATACCTAAGGCTACACTTGAATTTGTGAAGAGAGGAACACCATTCTTGCTGAATGAACCCAAGAGTTGGTCCATAGAAACATAGAGGTTGTATCCCTTAGGATGGATATTTAATATCCAACCCATGCTTGCACCAAAATTATTTGCTGCAAAACTTACACCACCATCAATCCAGCTAAGTGGTTCCCAGTTAGCGCTAAGACGACCTTCTGTCCAGGTATACTTACCACGAATGTGGGTTGTAGAGAGTGCACCAAACTTCATCTTACGGTATACAGGCAATGTGTATTCGCCAGCGAGGTTAAGAGTGGCACCAATACCTGTGGTACGTCCGCCCTTGTCGCCCTTGTCAGAGAGGTGAGCAAAGTCCATAAACTGGTCGCCTATCTTATCGCTCTTATCGCTAAGCTTGTCGCCACCGAAGTCTGAAGATACTGATACATCATGGAAACCATCAAATTCGAAAGTCTCACCACTGCTCTGTGCAGTCATATTATTGCTCCAAGAGATGAAACCAAGGTCTGTAACAGAAGCACTTACTGTCCAGTCATCGTTGATCTTGTAGATACCTCCGAAGTCGAAAGCCATACCGAAGCCACCAAGACCTCCGCCATCTACATCAACATCGTTTACTTGCTCGTATTGTCCACGACCCTCTTCATTGTAGTCCTTCATCTCTGTCTTATAAGTGAAGCCCTTGAGCGACACGTTAGCCTCAGCTTGACCAGAGAGAGTCCATTTATCAGTACCAGAGAGGTCGGCACGAATATTCTTAAATGCTACATCGCCTCTTGCACCACCAAAAAGCAATTTCACTTTAGCACCAAGACGCAGTTTGTCGGTAATCTGACGAGAGTGACCGAAAGCCAACTCTGCATAAGCTTGAGCAGAAGCATCAATATCACCGATATTATATACGTTGTTGCCTGTATTCTTTGCAAACTCAAAGAGACCATAAGGGAGTGATAAGCCCATAAACTCATGCACGTTGAGTTCTACGGTATTGTAACCACAAAAACCCTTGAAACCAGCAGAGAAGATTGCGATATTGAGGTCTTGCATGAACTTATTGTCACCGCTGTTGAAGCCTGAAAGAGCATCGCCAACAGAGATATTTGGGTTCATAAATGTGGTAAGACGATCGTCACTTCCATTGCCATACATAGGGTTGTCCATGATGACGTCTTTAACGCCGAAGTTTCCATGTACACCAAGATTAAGATTACCCAAGGCAGGCAAAGAGACGTAGTTTTGGTCGTTGCCATAAGCAGGGTTCATGGTGTGGCGGAACTTATAGTCGTTAGTGAAATAAGCGGCGGTAGTATTTTGTGCAGTCGCTACAGTGGCAGTGGCTGCAATCAAGGCAGAAGCCATGAATTTATATATTGTATTCATAGTTGTTTCTTTTTTACGATGATGAGACTGCTTAGTTTAGATCTGCGATTACTTGACCCACAAGCTTAATCTTAATATTCTTAATGATAAGGGTGTGGTTCTTTGCATTAAGGGTCTGGCCAACTACTGATTCTGTATTCTTTTCAGACTTAGCAGAGCCAGAAACAGTAAACTTCAAACCGTCAAGCTTCTTGAGTGCTGACTTTGTAGGCTTCATTGAAATCTTTAGAGTAGAAACTGCAGGAGTCTTACCATCAGCAGAAGCCTTGATTTCACCATCTACCGCAACTTCTACCTCAGACTCCGGCATCTCATTGCCATTGATATCAATAGCTACTGCTGAAGCATTGAGATAAGCAGGCACCTTGCTCTCTACATCGCCAGAGAATTCTATATAAGTATTATCTCCAACCTCGATATCTTTAATATCACTATTGAAGTCGTCGAAGCTGTCTGTATATACGATTCTTGCATTCTCACCAAAGGCAAGAGGAGCCTCAATACGGTAGCTTGGCTTAATGGTATACTGCTTGCCAAGTACGAAGTCAGCTTCTACAGTCTTGTCGGCACGAGCATGTCCGGCAAAGTTGATGTGGTCAGGGATAGGATTGAGAACTTTTGAGAGGTTAGGAACCTCAACAACCTCAGTATATGGAGCCTGATCAACCTTGCTCTTATTGCGGCAGATGCAAATCTTAGATGTGGCATTAGCCAACACCTTAACCTCAGGAATTGTGATATTAGCAGTCTTCTGACCATTCTTTACAGCAGTAAGTGTACCCCCGATGAAGCCTGGAATATCAAGATTGCTCTCCAAGTTAAGTATAATCTGTGGATTGTCAATATCGATAACAACACCGTCATTGGTCAAGAAGTCAGGAATACCTGTAACATCGGTAGAACCAAGGTCGTCAAGCTCGATACTTGGGTTGAACTTACCCCTTACTTTCTCTATAACCAAGTCGTTGTTGATAATCATATCGGCAGTAATCTTACACTTGTCAGCACCTTCGATAGAAGAACCTAAAGTAATATTGTCGATCTTAATTCCCATCTGGATATCAGCATCCATGCTAAGATGACGGTTGCTTGTAGAAAGTGAGCCAAGAGTTGAAGACTTCTTTTTAAAGTCGATTTTATCAATGGTAAAGTCTACCTTTAGATTAGAAGCAGTACTTACATTCTTGAATACGAGCTTGCTTCCATTCTGTGTGTAGGTCTGTGTTGACTTCACATTCTCAATAGTGAGGAATGAAGGTAGCTCCAAAGAAAGTTCTGCGATAACAGGCACAAACTTCTTCACCTCAGGAGAGAATGAGGTGTTGATAGTAATCTTGCCATCTGTATTGGCAACAATAAGTTCCTCTACTTCATTAGGCATAGAACCTTGGTAAGCGAAACTATATACAACTTGCTTCTGGTTGAAATCTACAGGGATGTTTGTAGCTCTGGTACGTTTGCCAGATTGATGTAGATAGTTGGCGACAGAGAAACTGAAATCTTGCAACTCACCTTTCTTCTTTACAACAGTGATTTTATCAACCTTTGTGTGAGTAGGGCTAACGTTGTTACCATCCTGCAGATAGTAATAGTCGCCATTGGATTGTTCAACTACAGTTTCTGATTCGTTAAGTTCGAGTACTTCGCTAAGCCTGATGCTATCGGTAGAGCATGACGGCAATAAGAATTCACCATTTCCAATGCCAATAGTCATGTCGACGCCATCAAGGTCGTAATCGTTGTCTATACACCCTGTAAAAGTTCCCATGCTAAGGATTGCAAAGGTGAATAGAGACAACTTCTTTGCTTTGCTTTTCATAAAGTTAATTTTTGTGTGTTGATAATGATGTTTTCACTCTCGGTTTATCTCGTTTTAGTACTTGAGAATTCTATGTTACTTATAAATGGGCAATATTTAAACAATAAGCACTTAAGCTTATATTGCTTACCCTATCTTTTGCAAAGATAGTGCAAACGAGTGCAATGAAAGTTTACTTTCAGATTGCCGAGTGCAGCCTATCTTCTGCAAAGATAGTGCAAACGAGTGCAATGAAAGTTTACTTTCAGATTGCCGAGTGCAGCCTATCTTCTGCAAAGATAAGTTATTTTTTTTGTATTAACGTGAATAATAGAAAAAAAAGTGAATTTTTTGGTAAAAAAGAAAAAAGGGTCGCAACGCTCAATGCGCTGCGACCCTTTTATGTGTATATATATAATAAGGTGTAAGCCCTATATATATAATAAGGTGTCTAATTATGCTTCAGCAACTTCTTCCTTAATCTTACGACCCATTACGAGGTAAGCGATAGGAGAAGCGATGAAGATAGAACTCAAGGTACCGAATACCACACCCAATGTCATAGCGAATGCGAATGGTTGGATGCTCTTACCACCAAGGAAGAGGATGCACAACAATACGATCAATGTAGAGAGAGATGTATTGATGGTACGTGCAAGAGTCTGGTTGATAGAGTCGTTGAATACCTTCTGAATATCCTGCTTAGGATGTAGACGGAGGTTCTCACGAATACGGTCGAATACAACCACCTTATCGTTGATAGAGTAACCGATAACGGTAAGGATAGCTCCGATGAATGTCTGGTCAACCTCAAGAGAGAATGGAAGAACACCCTGGAGGAGTGAGAACAATCCGATTACTACCAATGCATCCAATGCCAAAGCTACGGTAGAACCGATAGAGAAGGCAATGTTGCGGAAACGCACGAGGATGTAGAGGAAGATTGCAGCCAAAGCGATGATGACACTGATGATAGCACCATTTGTGATATCCTTAGCTACAGAAGGACCTACCTTAGAACTGCTGATGATAGAACCACCCTGACGGATGTCTGGGTTCTTGAAGTCCTCAACACTCTTCTGAGAAACGAGGTTGGCCTTCTTCAAAGCATTATAGAGGATTGTCTCTGCCTCGTCGTCAACTGCAGGATTGTTAGATTCAATCTTATAGTTGGTAGAGATACGGATAGTCTTGTTGTCGGTACCGAGTGAGAGAGCACCTGTTGTACAATCAGGGAATGCCTCAGCAATGATGCCACGAACATCCTCAGGCTGTACGCTCTTCTCGAACTGTACTACATAGTTACGACCACCAGTGAAGTCGATGCTCTGAGCCAAACGACGTACGAAGAAGCTTACGATGAAGATTACTACAGCTGCGATAGCTACAGTGAATGTCTTCTTGTACATAGCCATGAACTTATACTTGGTACCCTGCATCAAGTTGCGTGAGAATGGAGTTGTGAAAGTCTCCTTAAGCCACTTGTCTTTGCTGAGCTTCTTTTCCCATACAAGGCGTGTGAGGTAAACAGCACTGAAGAATGAGCAAACGATACCAATCATCCATGTGGTAGCGAAACCACGGATAGGACCTGTACCAAATGCATAGAGGATGATACCTGTAAGCAATGATGTGAAGTTAGAGTCGAAGATAGCAGAGAAGGCGTTGCTGTAACCAGCAGCTACGGCATCCTTGATTCCCTTACCAGCCTTGAGCTCTTCCTTAGTACGCTCATAGATAAGCACGTTAGCGTCGACCGCAGTACCTAATGACAATACCATACCGGCAATACCACTCATGGTAAGCGCAGCCTGGAACGAGGTTAGAATACCGAGGGTGAAGAAGAGGTTGACGAGAAGTGCGCAGTTTGCCAACATACCTGGTACGAAGCTATACATGAGAACCATGTAAACCATCAATACGATGAAGGCAATAACGAATGAGATAACACCCTGCTGGATAGACTGAGCACCGAGGGTAGGACCTACAACCTCTTCCTGTACGATACGTGCAGGTGCAGGCATACGACCAGACTTCAAGGTGTTAGCCAAGTCCTTAGTATCTTCGATGGTGAAGCTTCCTGTGATAGAAGACTGTCCACCAGTAATCTCACCATTTACACGAGGAGCTGAGTAAACAACACCATCGAGAACGATAGCGATAGCCTTGTCGATGTTAGCCTTTGTGAGGGCTGCCCAACGACGAGCACCATCTGTATTCATGCTCATGCTAACCTGTGGCTGACCTGTAACCTGATCGAACTGGTCCTTAGCGTCGGTGATAACATCACCCTCGAGTGGAGCACGACCTGTAGTAGTGGTAACCTTCAAAGCGTAGAGCTCGAAGATGTTCTTTACAGAAAGTCCATCAGCAGGCTTAGCACCCCAAAGAAGCTTAACGTCAGAAGGAAGAACCTGCTTAGCAAGCTTAGAGTAGATGAGCTTATTGATAGCAGCTGTATCGCGAACGCTTGCATAACCTACGAGGGCAAGTGAGTTGCCGTTAGTGGTCTGAAGCATAGCGAGCAAAGGATGCTGCTTCTTAGCCTCAGCGAGCTGAGCCTCTGGAGTAGCCTTTACATCAGCCTTCTTTGTATCTTTCTTAATCTGGAACTTGCTCTTTGGAGCCTCCTTTACAGCAGCTGTTGTGTCAGCCTTAGCTGCAGCAGTAGTATCAGCCTTAGTCTCTTCCTCGCCACCATTAGCCAACTGGCTGTCGAGCTGAACGAGATAAGGGATAATTTCCTGAGCATTGTATGTCTCCCAGAATTCGAGGTTTGCACTACCCTGAAGGAGTTTACGCATACGCTCAGGCTCGCTAATACCAGGCATTTCTACCATGATACGGCCTTCCTGACCTTCGAGCTTCTGGATGTTAGGCTGTACAACACCGAACTTGTCGATTCGAGTACGAACAACGTTGAATGAGTTGTCGATAGCAGCAGCAACCTCTGTACGGAGAGCCTTCTCAACTTCTGAATCAGAGCTCTGTGGGCTTACTTTGCCCTGAAGCTGCTGAGTAGCGAAGATTTCAGCCAACTTGTGACCAGGAGCATTCTTGTGGTAAGCGTTGATGAAAAGAGTGATGAAATCATCCTGGCTCTTCTCCTCTTCGGCTCTTGCCTGCTCCATAGCTTTTGTGAAAGCCACGTCAGTCTTGTGGTCTGCCAATGTTTCTACTACGTCTGGAACGGAAATCTCAAGGATGACGTTCATACCGCCCTTGAGGTCAAGTCCAAGACCGATCTTAGTTTCCAAGCACTTCTGGTAAGAGTAGATACCCAAATACTTCACAGAGTCCTTATAGTCCTGCTGTGCGATAGGGTCCTTAATCTTAGCAGCCTCGCTGTCATAATAGTAAGTGGCAGCAGAGAAAGACAAATAGAAGATGCTTGCAAGCGTCAATAAGACGGCTGTTACAATTACAATTCCTTTGTTTTGCATTTTGATTGTTGTTTATTTATTTATGATTTTTGTTTCTGTTTAAGCGTGTCTTGGTGTAGTTTGATACAGTATACCTCTGTTAAAAAACACTATAAGACGTGCAAAGATAATATTTTTTTCACACTTTGGAAAATTATTCCCTGTTTATTATTCATTTTTTAAGCATTTCACCTCTTTTTTAGCCAGCAAATGATAGGATAATGGTCGCTTGTGGCAATTTTGTTGTCTACAATACATTTCAAAGGCTCTAAATCTGTGGAACAGAAAATGTTATCAATTCTTACATAGAAGCCGCCTTTATGGTAGCTAATACCAGGACCATTTCCTGCTGTTACATAGCAGTCTGTGAGCTTGTTAGCAATAGTCTGATGGGTATAAGAGTTAGGACCATCATTGAAGTCGCCACAACAGATCATTGTGGTACCACGATGCTTGGCAATAAACCTTGCAACAGCTTCTGCTTGAGGAGCTCGCTTAATGGTGGCTTCCTTGAGTTTTGTGTATAGTAGCTTGGATGTTGTCTCCACGCTATCTGTGGCATATTCGCCCTTCACCATGTGCTTGAAGTGAGCTTTATCGTCGGCATCAAGACCTGTAGTCTCGAAATGAGCATTAACAACAATAACCGTATCGCCATCGACATTGAGCCATACCGCACCAGCAATATTGCCGTGCGACTCAAACGGTATGCGCTCTTTCTTCAAGATAGGGTATTTGCTATAGAAAGCCAACACGTCGCCACTATTTTCTTTCTTCATAGTGTCGCGATATTGATAAAGCGGATAAATGATGTCTTGTATTTCCTTATTTACAGGCGAGGCTTCGCCAGCCTCTTGCAAGCAGACAATATCGGCACCTTGTTCGGCAATATAGGCAGGAATAGAATAATCATCTTCACTATGCCCCATATGTCCAAAGCCCCAGACATTATACGACAACACTTTAAGATTAGACTTTGCAGTATCGTCATTAAGATTGAAAGGACAATAGTTGCGAGTGGGGAGGAATCCGAATACAAAACCTAATAGCGGGATTACCACCCATCTTATCCTTACAAAACACCAAAAGATAAGGAACAAAAGATTAAAAAGAAGGAATACAGGATATGCTAAGCCTGCATTAGCAAACAGGTGGAACGACACAGGGTTCACTCTGTCGCTATAACCTATTAATAGCATGATGATGACAGTAGCAACATTTGCTCCTGCCATCATCTGAAATATCATATTCTTGAGTTTACTAATCATTATTTTCTTTTCTGCTCAAAAAGAGTGTTTTTCTCTTCTTTTGTTAGGCTCTCATAGCCGCTTTTTCTCACTTTGTCCAAGATGCGGTCTATCTCCTCTTGCTTAGCTCTTTGACGTGCATTATAGTCCCAGTCGCTATTGCCAGTAGTATAGCTTGAGCCACCATTATTTCCAGTCTTCTTCTGATTATGCGCTTCCCACTTTGTGCGCATACTATCAAAGAAGCTTGAACCATTATTGATATTATATCTACCGCCTCCATTCGATTGCTTTCTCCAATATCTGATAAGGAAGAAACCGAATATCATACCTCCAAGGTGGGCAAGGTGGGCAACATGGTCGCCAGGTGTGGCAAGGGCAGAGAACAATTCAATACCAGCATATCCTATCACAAACCATTTTGCTTTGATAGGAATAGGCAATGGGAAGATAAATATACGCTCTTCCGGGAAAAGCATACCGAAAGCCAACAATATAGAATAGATGGCTCCAGAGGCTCCTACCGTGGTGAGTCCATTAAGCTGATGCGACAATTTAGACATCCATCCAAATGCCTCAAACACTCCCATTGGCTGCTGAGCATTGAACTCTAAATATACAGAGAAGAATTGTGCTATCTCTTGCAACATTCCTGCACCGACACCACAGAAAATGTAATAAAAAAGAAACTTCTTTGGTCCCCACACATTCTCAACCACGCAACCAAACATCCACAATGCAAACATATTGAACAGAATATGCTCAAAGTTAGCATGCATAAACATGTATGTCACGAGCTGGTATACTTGGAAGTCGGAAGCCATAAAGAAATGCAGACCAAGCAGATTGTTGAGGTCTACCCCCATAGCTCCTTTCAAAACATACATAGCGAGAAACGCTAATATGTTGATGATGAGAAGATTCTTTGTTATTGTCGGTATATTGCGCATAAACTTATAAAATCAATTGCTAAATGATGTTTTTTATTTTATGGCTGCAAAAGTACTAAAAAACTCTGTTATTCAACACATTTACAAGCCATTTAAGGCAAAAATTCATTATTTATATCTAATTATATCATTTTTTTTAGATTTTTGTTTGATTTATGAAAAGAATAAACTATATTTGTCAGCAGAATATAGAACAAACCAAATAATTATCAATTTTACATTTACAAAATTATGAACAAGACTGAATTAATCGACAACATCGCAGCTTCTGCAGGTATTAGCAAGGCTGATGCAAAGAAGGCTTTGGACGCTACAACAGAGGCTATCAAGAACGCACTTGTAGCAGGTGATAAGGTACAGCTCGTAGGTTTTGGTACATTCGCTGTAACAGAGCGTCCTGCTCGTCAGGGTATCAACCCAAGAACAAAGGAGACTATCACTATCGAGGCAAAGAAGGTTGCTAAGTTCAAGGCTGGTGCAGAATTGGCTAACGCCCTCTAATAATTCCGCAACTTTTTTTACTTACATAAAAAGGACATGCCGCATGGCATGTCCTTTTTTGTTAGTATATTCCTTTCGCCTGTTTTTGCTTTTTCTAATGGATTATTTCTTAGTCTTCAATTCAAACTTATCGATATCCATAGCCCAAGCATACGGGTTTCCTATTTCTATAATGTTATAACCTGCAGTAAGCTGCACAGGTACAGTAACAGTAGTAAGTTTGCCCGTGGTCTTTAGATTATCCACAACTATGGTCTTGCCATTTATGGAAACTTGAAGTCCACGATGTTCGGCAGGAAGATATGTGATAATCATATCATAATTGCCACCTTTCTCGCTATACACTTTATCCCAGCGAAGCAAGTTTTCCTTTCTTCCTCCAAGATATGAAACCATCATTCCGCATGAAGCGTCAGGATTGTTGGCATATAGCACCTGGCGCTTGGATTTGCCCAAATTGTCGTAGCAAGGTAGATAGCCCCATTCTGCCTCATATCGTGATGGCTCTATACGCTGCTGTGCCTCTGCCTTCATAATAAGCACACTATGTGGAGGTAGTGTTGCCACGATGCTATCTTTTACAGGCTTCATATTCTGATGGGTTATAAGATTGCGAAGCTTAACCTTGCCAGCAAACTCCAATTCTGAAATTGGAACAGAGAAATGGGCAATAGTGTCAGAAGCATTGTATAAAGCCACAGCTCTCGTTTTGCCTCTTTCCTCAATGATATCCTTTACCAATACGTATGTGTCGCCATTGCTCATAATAGGATATGCTTGCAAAGCCAATGGGTCTTGGTTGATAGCAATAAGTTCCTTATTCTTCAGCAAGTCCATCGTAGCAGGCTTTATCTTGGTCATGTCGCATCCGATAAGAAGTGGTGAACTCATCATACACCACATTCCAAAGTGTACCTCTTCTTCATTAGGTTTAAGTCCTCGTCCCATCTCCAGCATATCCATGTCGTTATAATGTCCGTCACGGCAATAGGCAGAGAGAGGAATATTAAGATCAATGATTCTCTTCACCGACGACCAATGTGGACGAATGTCGGGACTGATACGCCATGAGGTAGCGATATTCTTTGCCCAAGTGCCAGGAAAGGTCCATCTACAGATATTAAGAGAAACATCCTTGCAACCAACACTATCGATGGCTCGTCTGATTTCTGTATATCGTTTGCATTCTTCAAGATTTAAGTCGGTGCCTGCACCACAATAATCAATCTTGATAAAGTCGAAATTCCATTCTTTGAAATACAGCAACGCATCTTGATATTCATGACCATAAAGACCTGCCCCAAAGCCATTTGGGTCGTTGTCATAGCGTGAGCCACATGTATTGCTTCCTGCGTCGGAGTAGATTCCTGCTTTAAGACCGAGCGAATGGATATAGTCCGACACACAGCGCAAGCCATTAGGAAAACGTTGTGGATGGGGTTGCATCTTGCCTGTAGCATCGCGATAGCCGAAAAAGCCATCATCGATATTGATATACTGATAACCATAGTCTTTGAGTCCTGTGTTGATCAAAGCGTCTGCCTGACGCATAATCAGCGAGTCGCTGATATTTACATGATAGGTATTCCAAGAGCTCCAACCCATAATTGGTGGTGCAACTATCTGTGCATGGCTCTCAGCAGAGGCCATTGTTGTCATAATGGCAACAAGGTAGTAGATGAATAAGCTTTTCTTTTTCATTATAATATATTATTTACCTTAATACACATATTTATATTATATTTACATGTAATAGATGGCGATAAGCCAAGTAGGCATTATCTACTTTGCATGCAGGCTATACGGAATTGCCATTTTCCAGAACCAATATGTTTGACTTTGCCATTAGGCATGTGTACCTCCGCTGTAGTATTGGCAGGGATAGCGATATTCCATACTATAGTTTTATTCTTATACTCGTAGGCACTCTCAACAACACCATATTGTGAAGCATGAGAAGCCTTCACTCCTTTGATTCTATTGCATCCGAAATCAGGCTGCAATACAATATGCTTAAAACCTGGCTTTTTAGCATCTGGACGTATACCACCCAGACATTCATAGCACCAAGGCAACAAGTCGCCAAGGAGCATCACATGGTTGCCGCTATTCATAGAAGGATTGGCTGTATTGCCATTCCATAGTTCCCAAATGGTAGTAGCACCATTCTTAACCATATATCCCCAGCCTGGATAGGTGTCGACAATAGCCAACTGGTATGCTAAATCTGTTTTCCCGATGGCAGAAAGATAGCGCATCAGCCATTGTATTCCTATTACACCAGCAGAAAGATGTGTGTTGTTTTTATCTATTATGGTTGTCAACAGACTATTTCTTACTTCTGCCTCATGTTCCTGTGGCACCATCTCCATAGCCAATGGCAGAAGATTGGCTGTTACCGTGGCATTGGCATATTGACCATCCTTAAAGTATGTGCTGTTTACTGCTGCAAGGGTGGTATCAGCTTGTGCTGCAAAATAGCTGGCATCCTCGTTATGTCCAAGCATTCGTCCATATTTTGCCATCATCTTGCATAGATAGTAATAATATGTAGACGAAATCAATTGTCCATCGGTCTTGCGTGCAGGGTCTTTGCTATGTACCAATTTGGGCGATTCTGGTGGCACACACCAATCGCCATAGCGATCGTATGGCACAAGTCCGTCTTTATAATTTTTTCGACGTATCATCAGCAAAAATTTCTTTATTGCGTTATAACTTTTGCTCATCGGCTTAATGTCTCCATACTGTCGATAAAGCATATCGCACGAGAAAGGCAATGCTGCAGGCCATGTGATATTGGTGTTGTAGAGCCTCCAATAGGCAGGAGTAACATCGCTAATACGACCATCAGGCAACTGACCGTCGCAGATGTCTGCAACCCACTTGCTATACAGAGCATGATTATTCACAACATAGCTTTCGCCCAAGCATCCTGTGGTACGATCGCCCAACCATGGCATACGCTCATCGCGTTGAGGACAGTCTACTGGCATACCCTTATAATTGCTTCTTATTCCTCGGCGTGCATTGTCAATAATACGATTAAGCATGTCGTTGCCATCTCTATCAACAACAGAGAAATATGTATTTTCGTCGTCCATGCGGTCGGCTATCAACTCACGAACAATGTCAGACGATGACAAATTCTCTATGCCTGTAATCTCTGCATATCTGAAACCATAATACGTAAACTCAGGCGACCAGTCTATTGGCTTGCCATCTGCAACATAGCGTGCTGTAGCTTCTGCACTTCGCAAATTGTTGCAATAAAGCATGCTGTCACCAGGCTGTAATAGTTCTGCATGACGTATACGGATGGTATCTCCTTTTATAGTCTGTGCGGCTTTAATATGAACTCGTCCTGCATTGTTGGTTCCGAAATCTACGATATATCGGTTGCCGAACTTGTGGATTGCAAGAGGTAGCTCGGTTTTATATACGTGCATGTTTGGTGCCAAAGCTCCACGAAGTGTTCCTCCTGGTGCAGGCATCGTTTGCGACTTAAGCCAATGGCTATCGTCATATTCTGTGGTGTTCCAACCATTTAGACTTAAATTGGCATTATACAATTCTCCATCATACTCATTGGCATATCGCATCGGACCATCAGCAGTAACGCGCCATGTAGTATCTGTAGCTATTGTCTCTGTGGTACCATCAATATATTCTATTACAAGATTTGCCAACAATAGTGGCTGACCATAAGTTGTTCGGACATTGGTTTGATAGTTTTGCGTTTGTGCAAAATAATGTCCGCTTGCCAATGTCACACCAATAGCATTGTT
This sequence comes from uncultured Prevotella sp., assembly GCA_934254985.1. Classification (GTDB taxonomy): domain Bacteria; phylum Bacteroidota; class Bacteroidia; order Bacteroidales; family Bacteroidaceae; genus Prevotella. The sequence continues at coordinate 32,073 of CAKQMS010000031.1, forward strand.
AGCTTTCAGATATGATGTCACATCGTATGCATCATAGGCAATGGTCTTGGTGTAATCAGTAGGCAATGGTGTAAGCACATCCTTTCCCACACGGCAACCATTGATATGCAAAGAATAATAGCCCAATCCAGATATGTAGATCATTGCTCGTCTAACATCAAGATTTCTACCAGATGCAGCAGACTGTTTTAGATTAAATATCTTGCGAAGGTAACGCGCTGAAAGACGGCTGTGGCGTTCCACTTTATCCCAAGGCATAACACTATCTATACCTATCCAACACCCCTGCCATTGGTCTTCATCCATAAGACCTGTAGACCATCTTGCAGGTTGGCTCCAAGCTGATTTTCCTTTATTGGTAGAGATTTGTACCTTCCAAAAGTATTCATGTCCTGGTTGTAATTGTCTATCTTGTGGTAATGCTATCCATTGAGAACTATCAGTCTTCATCACTCCACTATCCCAAATGTCGCCCTCATCATGTTCAAGTTTTGCCAATGATGAAGCAACAAGCAGATGATATGATTTCTGCACGACATTCCTTTTTGACGACAAGACTTGCCAACCAAAACGAGGATGCGTCTCGTCCAATCCTATTGGGGTTTGCCTTCCTTCGATGGTAAGATTCGTTAATTTTATCTGAGCTTCAACCTCGTAGGGAAGCCAAAAGAATAGAGACAAAAGGGTAAGATAAAGCGATTTTCTCATAACACTTAGTGTATTTATATATACACGAAATTTTGATGATTATATTATTAGGTATTTTATACCATGCAAAATTAACAGATAACACTCAGCTTAAATATTAAAATCCTACATATAATAAAACATTTCTTCAACTTTATTCTGCCTTTTCTGATACATTTACCTATTCTCAGAACAAGCCAAATACAAAATAAGGGTGCATCAAAGTCTTGCGACTTCAGATACACCCTTGGATATTATCTACAAAAGAGAATACGAATTACTTTGGCTGCTTACCGATGTATGCGAGGATACCACCATCAACATACAATACGTGACCATTGACAGCATCAGAAGCCTTAGAAGCCAAGAATACTGCAGGACCACCAAGCTCAGAAGGATCGAGCCAGCGACCAGCTGGAGTCTTAGCGCAGATGAAGCTATCGAATGGGTGACGGCTACCGTCAGCCTGACGCTCACGAAGAGGAGCTGTCTGAGGAGTTGCGATGTAGCCAGGGCCAATACCATTACACTGGATGTTGTACTCACCATACTCAGAGCAGATGTTGCGAGTAAGCATCTTCAAACCACCCTTAGCAGCTGCGTATGCAGAAACAGTCTCACGACCGAGCTCACTCATCATAGAGCAGATGTTGATAATCTTACCCTCACGACGCTCCATCATCTCAGGGATAACAGCGCTTGAGCAGATGAATGGACCAACGAGGTCGATATCGATAACCTGCTGGAATTCAGCACGCTTCATCTCGTGCATAGGAATACGCTTGATGATACCTGCATTGTTTACCAAGATATCTATCTGACCAACTTCCTCGTGGATAGTCTTAACGAGTTCAGCAACCTGATTCTCGTTTGTAACGTCACAAACGTAACCCTTTACATTCTCGATACCTGCTTCTTTGTAAGCTGCGAGACCACGATCAACGAGCTCCTGCTTGATGTCGTTGAAGATGATTGTCTTGATACCTGCAGCAGCGAAAGCTGACGCAATGTTGAAACCGATACCATAAGAGGCACCTGTAATCCAGGCATTCTTGCCCTCAAGTGAAAAATCTTTTAAACTTGTCATTGTTATATATTTTAGTTAATCCAAAAACGGCATTTTTAGGTCTTTTATTTCAAGTCTGTGATAGCGAAGAAGTCTTGATCGCCATAATCAAGGTTTTCGCCTCCCATACCCCAAATAAAAGTATAGTTATGTGTAGCTGCTGCAGAGTGGATGCTCCATTCTGGTGAAAGCACAGCCTCGTTGGTCTTCATCCAAATATGACGTGTTTCTTGTGGCTCGCCCATAAAATGGCAGACTGCTTGGTCTTCAGGCATATCGAAATAGAAATAAGCCTCCATACGACGGCTATGAACATGCGCAGGCATGGTGTTCCATACAGAGCCTGGTGCAAGTTCGGTCATTCCCATCTGTAGCTGACATGTTGGCAACACCTGGTTTACTATCATCTTATTGATAGTGCGCTCGTTAGAAGTCTCCAATGCTCCCATCTTAACGCTTACAGCATCAGCCTTGGTGATTTTCTTACATGGGTATGAAGTATGAGCTACAGCACTATTGAAATATAGTTTTGCAGGATTTGCCTTATCTTCGCTTTCGAAGACAACGTTTCTGTCACCACTTCCAATATACAAAGCCTCTTTGAAAGCAAGCGAGAATGTTTCGTCGCCAACTTTCACGATAGCATTGCCGCCACCTACATTGAAGATGCCGACTTCACGACGTGTAGTAAAATATGGAGCTTTTAATGGATCTATGGCTTCAAGAAGTAAAGCCTCATCTACAGGCATAGCACCACCTACCACCATACGGTCGTACATAGAATAAACCATATTTACCTCATCTTTAACAAAGAGATTTTCTATAAGGAAATCCTTGCGCAAGCGTGTGGTATCATAAGATTTTGCATCTACAGGATGTGCTGCATAACGTAGTTCGTAATTAGTAATCATTGTATTATTTATTAGGTTTTGCAAAGACAAGAATACTCAAAAAAGCATCTTTCAATTGCAAAGATAATGCAAATGAGTGGAATAACAAAAGAAATACGAAGTTTTCTTTTTTATTCCCGAATGTAGCTTATCTTTGTTAAGGGTTAGTGAAATCTAGTGAATCACTATATATAATATAGGTGTAATTACATGCAACTATCTTCATCTTTTCATCATCCTATCATCATTGCTTTGCAACATAGACAGAATATCTTTGCAACGAAAAAAGGAGGACATAATGATAACAATATATAAGATGTAGAAAAGATGAAGGTAATTTTTGTAGTTCAAGGGGAAGGTAGAGGACACTTGACCCAAGCAATGCCGAAACTCGTATTATGCCTGCAATAGAAAATGCTTACGACGACTACTATATCAAACAAAGCAATACCGCCTATCTATTGCCACACACAATGGCTAAATATAGATAAAAGATAAAATAATCACATTTAGAGCAACGATATAATATCAATTTAATTAGTTTATGATTATGCATAGTAAAAATAATCTAAAGAATTTGGATGTGTTGAGTGAATTGCTTATTTTTGCAAAAAGAATAACTTATCCGCATAGCTATGGCACAATTCATAAACCCCTTTACCGACATAGGTTTCAAGCGAATCTTCGGTCAGGAGATATCTAAACCATTGTTGCTCGACTTCCTCAACAACTTGTTGGCAGGCGAGGAGCATATCGTGAACCTCAGTTTCCTCGACAAGGAGCAACCTGCTCTGTATGAAGACGACCGCTCGCTAATATATGATATATATTGCGAGACCGATGAGGGTAAGAAGATTATTGTGGAGATGCAAAATAAGTCGCAACCTTATTTCAAGAACCGCAGTATCTACTATGTCTCTGAAGCTATAGCCCGCCAAGGCGAAAGAGGATCGGGATGGAACTATGCCATAGATGCTGTGTATCTTGTTGCCTTCCTCAACTTCTGTCCTATGGACTTTAAACAAAAGTTCAGAACAGACGTAGTGTTGAAAGATAAGGAAACAAATGATGAGTTTTCTGACAAGATACGCATGACATATATGCAGCTACCTTTGTTTAATAAGGAAGCTGATGAGTGTGAGAATGAATTTGAACGTTGGATTTTTGTATTGAAGAATATGGAAACATTGACAAGACTACCTTGGGCTGCACAGAATGCAGTATTCAAGAAGCTGGAAGACATAGCCGATGTAGCTGCGCTTTCAAGACAAGAGCGCATGAAATACGACGAGGGACTGAGAAAGTATCGCGATACTATCTCTGTGCTTCAGGGTGCACGCGAGGATGGATATGCTGAAGGTATGGCACAAGGTATTGAACAAGGTATTGAACAAGGTATGGCACAAGGAATTGAACAAGGAATTGAACAAGGAATTGAACAAGGAATTGAACAAGGAATTGAACAAGGAATTGAACAAGGAATTGAACAAGGCGAGCAAAAAAAAGCATTGGCTATTGCTGAGAAAATGAAAGCTATGGGCCTTAGCTCAAAAGACATCTTAGAAGCAACAGGAATATCATTAGATTAAAATTTAGATAAAAAAACTTCCCTTCTCGAGAGTGTAAAATAAACTGTGTCAGGCTATAATAATAATAGTTTAACACAGTTTTTATAATATGGACAATTTGGAAA
>CAKQMS010000032.1 GCA_934254985.1 uncultured Prevotella sp.
ATGTGCAATTAAAAATAACAACCATATTTCTGACTTATTATCTATAAAATATTGAGTAATAATCGGTTGTAAATACTTGAATTGTAGCAGTTTAGAGGCATTGAATCTGCCATATGGTATCACCTGTATTGAATATGCCGTATTTGCCAATTGTTTTAATCTAAAAGATATTGAAATCCCAGAGAGCGTAACCACCATTAACAATACGGCATTCGTAAATTGCAGAAGTTTGACATCAATCACCATACCAGATAACGTCACATCTATTGGCGAATATGCATTTAACGGCTGCTCTAATCTTAAGAGCCTTTATTTGCCTGCTAATATCAAAACCATTGGCGATGCTGCTTTTAATTGTTGTGGGAACCTTACACGCATCATTGCTAAGATGAAGGAACCAGCCGCTATTGGTGAGGACACATTCACAGGTTTGGACTACGACAAGTGCGAGCTCCTTGTGCCAGAAGGTTCTGCCGAGGCATATAGACAGGCTGCGGTGTGGCGCAACTTCAGCCACATAACAGATATCACCGTTGTTGTTACAGACTATGCAGGCTCATTGCAATATATGATTGAAAAGAACGACAAGAACAACATAACGCGCTTAAAGGTGGTAGGTCCCATCGGCATATACGACATACAATACATCCGCGAGATGGCTGGATGCTGGCTTGAGGAGAGTGGTAAAAAGACCGATGGCAATCTGCAATACCTCGACCTCCAAGAAGCCAAACTGGTGGGTAGTGACATAAACATTAACGTTTACACTAAAGGTAGTAATCAAGGCGAGACTAACACAATTGAGTGTACTGCAAAGATAGAGCCTGACGGCAACGACTTCTCTAACCTGTTCAGAAATGTGTCGAAGTTGAACACTGTCATAATGCCAGAATATCTCACAACAACGGGTCGCGGCACATTCATGGATAGCCCTCTGTCGTCAATCACTCTGCCACAGAACCTAACCTATATAGACGACAATGCCTTTAATGGATGTGGCGGTCTTAGAGACATCAGTATTCCGTCTGGCGTAACAAGCATCGGCAACGGAGCGTTCGAAGGCTGCTGGCTTCAACATATTTACTTGCATGACGGTTTGAAGAGCATCGGCAACTATGCCTTTGCTAATAGCGCATTGAAAGAAATCAATATTCCTAACAGCGTGGAATATATAGGTGAAGGTTGTTTCTATCATTGTGGGGGGTTGGAGGAAGCTGTGATATCGTCAGACCAAATCACTGAAATTCCCAATGAAGCATTTGCTGACTGTAATGCTCTGCATACAATAAAGCTGCCAGCCAATCTTGAGCGCATAGGCGAAAGAGCCTTCATTGGAACTTGGAGATTGGGTACAAAAGAGGGCCTCACTATACCATCAAAGGTGAGAGAGATTGGCGCAGAGGCTTTCTATAAGTCGTTATTTGATGCAGTTGACATTGTGCTACCTGCCAGCCTAACGAATATTTATAGTGCATTTTCGGGAAGTGGCGCTCGAGTAATTCATTGCTACATGCCTGAACCTTTACCATTGAATGATTTCTCTTTTGGTGGTGGTGGCGGTTCTCTCAGTAACTGCAAGCTCTACGTTGCAAAGGGCTGTGCTAATAAATACCGCAATGCCGAGGTATGGAGAGATTTCGATATAGAGGAAATGGAGGTAACTGGCATCGGTAGCGTAACCAACGACAGCACTGTAACCGAGGTAGCTCGCTACGATGCAAATGGTCAACAACTCTCTGTTCCTACAAAGGGACTAAACATCGTGCATTATAGCGACGGAACAATGAAGAAGATTATGGTGGAATAGGCAAAGCCACGTTTGTCTATGAAAGGATAAATAAAGTATTGCTGTCCGCTAAAACTTTTAGAGCATGAGAAATTAGGGCTGGATTCCTCGTTTGGAATTCAGCCCTTTTAGAAAGAATCGGCTTCCATATACTATGGCATTATGGCATCTGCTGTAAAGCATAATATTGGATTGGACTCTAAACCCTGTATAGATTCTGCAGCAAAGAGGTTCTTATCTGATATGTCTTGGCATGGTTTTACAGACTTCAAGCAAGAATGTGTCACCAGCTGGACAAAACTCTTCGCCACGAATGAAGTTCAATTCACAGACAACGCCATTGACAACTTTCTCGCTTTCGTTGACCACATGTCATGTAGCGCAGATACATACGTTTCGCTTGGTGGCTCCAATGGTTGTGCCGACCAGTTGACGAATTGGGATGGAACACAAAAAGTGGGATTGGGTAAGGTTCTAAGAAAAAAGCCAAGAGGCTTATCGCTATAGATTTGGATAATAAGTATAAGAACTTACTTTGTTTGAAATTTGACAAAGCAAGTTCTTATACTCTAATCAAGAAAGTGTAGATATATCTATTTCCATTGGCTTTAATTCGTCAAAAGTATGATTCACAGAGTCTAAAAATACGATTCTTTTGACATCAAACATTTTGCAATTATCAACAAAGGATTTTCTTCTCCATAAACATGGTATAGCTTTGCGAGTATTTGTATCATCAAACCCTTTATGGCATTTAACCAAAACATGATCAGCCATAGGAGTTACGGTAAACAGACCTTTCCACTCAGAGTATCTTGCTGACATTTGTTCTATCAGAGCATTAAGCGATAGTGCGATGACACTTTCACCTGCACCTGCTTGTTCCATATTATTTACGATCTGTTCGGTAGACGCAGATTTCTGTTCGTCCTGCTTTATGGCTAAACTGAAAACGATAGAGGCAAATTCTGTAAGGTCTTCTTTATCTGCAACCGTAACACCTGTATTGTTGCGCTTTTGTCCTGAGATTTCAACTATCATACATCCACCAAAAGAAGCTTCCAGTGTAAAGTATCTTGTTTGATGATATTTTTTATCAACAACAATTATTCCAGCCTTTGCACTTGATAAGGTAAACGGCTCTGGGAACCGAATTATTATCATATGCTTATCTTGATAGCTTTTGAAATCAGTACCAGAAATCGTCATCTTTTTCCATTTTATGATATTCTTGCTGTCATCGGCAAAGTTCATGAAAGTTGAGACGTTTTCCAATTCTGTCAATGGCATATTTCCAGTGTTGAATGCATTCAGAACTTTTGGAACAATGTCAAATGCTAAAGCATAGTTAGCCCTTTGTCCCTCTAATGGGTCTTTTTTCTTAAAAGGATTCCACATAGTCATTATCGTTTAGTTGCTTTGGACAGGAATAGATATTTGCGAAAAATGTGTACTATCATCCCATTGAGGAATCTCAGTTATGTTAATATCTGGTAAGAGAAAATCCTCTTTGTTAGGATGTTCAGCCAATATTGCCTCGTCACTTATCGTAAGTCTTGAACGTATCTTTTTGAAGAATTTTACTTCGGCATATTCTATGCGGTTGTCTGCTTCAATTGCTTTGATGGCAAGTGACACTATTAGTAACTGTTCTGTTTCATTCAAATCCACAGAATTTAGTTCTTTAAGATAAGATTGCAAGAACATTCCACCTTGCTCATTGATTTCTGTAATCCATGAGTTGAGGTACTTCTCTGAATTAACATCGTGGAAGATGTTGTCTTTTGCGCATAAATCTTTAACCATATCTACTTCCTCTGTAGCAATATCTCCATCACAAGCGATGCAACAGAAAATGGTTTTCAAGTATAATTCTTCTTTTGTCATAACAGTAATTATTTAAACGTTAAAACCTATACGAGGTCTATCATCGGACTTCTTCATTTCTTCGCCATTCATCATAGCTCGAATGCGCTCGTATTTGCGTAATTCATTGTTGCTAAGTGAAGGAGCAGTGTTTGTAATTGCAACTTTCAATAGCTCCATCGTTATTTTGCTATGTTGGCGAAGTGCATTTCGTGACGCATCATTAACAATCAGTTGTATATCAGCTGAGACATAACCTTTGGTCATATCAGCTAATTGATGATAGTCTAACCCAAAATCGTAAGGGCGCTTGTTCAAGTACAACCTGAACAATGCCATTCGAGCTTCTATGTCAGGCACACCAATGTAATACTTTTTATCTAAACGTCCCGCACGCAGGATTGCAGGGTCTATCAGGTTGGGATAGTTGGTTGCCCCAATAATGAATATGCCTTTTTCTCCAGTTCTATCCATTTGAGCCAACATCTCATTCACTGCACTTCTTGACATTTCATGCACATTCCCATCATCTCGATTAGGGACAAGTTCATTCATCTCGTCAATGAAAATCACTGTTGGTGCGTTCTCCTCTGCCTCTTTAAACATCTTGGCAATATTCTCTTGCGTAGCATTGACATAACGGCTCTTTAGAGTAGCTGGCGTGATGCACATAAAGTTGAATCCGACCTCTTCTGCAAAGTGTTTTGCAAAAAATGTCTTTCCACAACCAGGAGGACCATACAGCAACATCCCATTTGGAATAGTTACACCATAACGATGGTATTCTTCGGGATTGTGGAGAGGTTCGATAACTTCTTCACGCATTTGTTGTTTTAACTCTTCCATTCCGGCAACTGCGGCAAAGCCTTCACCTTTCTTTTTGATAGCAGAAGAAACTGGCGTATTGTCGGATTGCTGTTGTGATAAAATCTTACGTTTCGTAGATTGGCGTTCTATCTTTACATCTCCGTCAATAGCCTTTATAAACTCATCTGCACTTTGAAATCTATCTTCGCTATCATAGCTTAAAGATTTTGCTATCACATTCAGCAGTTGGTCGTTAAGTTCATACTTGTCCTCTTTTGTGAGTGAAAGTTCTTTATCTCGTTCTGCCAAGATAGAGTCAATAACATCCTGTCCACGTTTTCTCGAAACATCAATAAACCAAGGCAATTCGCCATAAAGCAAGTGATACATCATGGCCCCTACGGAATAGATGTCAGTCTGAACAGAACACACTCCCGAAAATCGTTCTGGTGCAAGATAGAAAGGATTCAATTCATCCAAGTTGGGCTTAGCTGGTGATTGGTCCAAGAATCTTGCATGGCCAAAATCAATAAGTTTCAAATCTTGCAAATCCCCAACGAGATTAAGGAAAACGTTTTGTATCGTCACCTCATTATGGATAACAGGAATTGGCTGTGAATGCAGAAATGACAATGCTGACAATACCGCCTTTGCTATTGTTTTTATCTCATAAACGCTGATTTCATCATCACGGATAATTCTCTGTGACAAAGTTTCACCGCTTACAAATTCGGTAACTAACCAAGCAAATTGACTTCCGTTCATCATCATATTGCCAGAGTCTACAAACTGACAAAGGTTATGGTGATTCAACAGTTTGGCAATCTCTACTTCTATCACTCGTCCATTATCGTCAATCTGATTACGGTTGAGTTTAGAATAGTTGATGAGTTTCAAGAAGCGAGTCTTGCCACCTGCATCTTTCACACGATAGGTTTCCGCATAAGCCCCTTGCTTATGCGGAAACGCTACTGTGTATGAATTTATTTTGTCGTTTTTGTTGAAATGCATAAATATTATCTATAATCTCGTCGATTACTGCCACCAAAGACGAACCCAAGACAACTCCAAATGGTTGTAATCCACCACCATACATTGTAGGCTGTACTGTAATCATTAGCTTTATATAAAGCATCACCGAACCAACTGCGCAATAGGTTGGGAATGAAAAACAGTCCGTGCCAAATACCAGAATACCATGTATAATACTTGTTGGGATTAATATCGCACAGAAGCCAACCGACAAAACAATACACTAAAACTGTAATAATAATTCTTGTCATAAATATAATTATTTAAAAATCGCTATTATTATTCCAAAAACACAGGCAAGAATAATAACATTTAAGATGTATCCTATTATATAATAGCCTTGTGCTTTCATCACTGCAACAACACTACTCTTTGATGAAGAAGTGTCGAATTGTGGATATTCAAATTTTTGTAGAATTGAAGCCAGCTTATAATGAATCCATCCTATAGGACTAATCTTGGTGTTTCCATCAAAATCAATGTTGCAATATGTTGCAATTTCAGGACAACACTTAGCCCAATTATCTATAGTTGAATCAAAAATAGCTACAATCAGTTTTTTGCAAACAGTGCTTTTCGCTTCGTCCATATTTTCAATTTCTGAATAACATTTGGCTACAGCATCAGCTTTATCTCCTATCCAGTTTACAAAGTCGATATACCCTTTACCTGCATAGAAAACTTGTTCGTCAAACTTTTGCATTTTAGACTCTACGATACATTCTTGTATAAATCCGATCCAACCCGGTACATAAAACTTATGGTGAAAACCATATACAGGTTCTTTGTTGCACAATGAATCATTGGCATCAATCAACTCTTGTATATTATTTTTCAAATCACCGTCGGGAAATTGTGATAATATATCTTCGTTTGTCATTTTAATAGTCCTCCTGCATTAGCTGCGTCCTCCTTAGGCATAAGCCCCAACAGTTCCGCTGCAATTTGTCTAAGTCCCTCGGTTGTAGGATTGTTGCTTATTTGCTCCATTCCTCGGTTTACAAGTTGGCGTGCTCGTGAAGAGTCTTTCCAACGGATTGTTCCTAAACGATCGTTGCAATATCTAACAATTCCCATACACTGATAAAGCATTGTAAGTTGGAAATACAGACTTTTTACCTGTTCCAAAACCTGACGACCAATTTGTACATCCTTTGTACGAATGGCATTGTCTGTTTGCGTGCGCAGTTGGTTTACCATTTGGGCAGAGTTGTCATCGCCCAATTCACTTTGTGCCTTTTCGAGATTGTCAAACTCATCGCGCAACTCCTTTTCAACACGCTGCCATTCTGTACCAGCGTCTAACTTTTCTATTTTTATTAGCAAATCGCGCAGATGCTTTAGTACCTCTTTTTTCTCCGTAGTATTTTCATTGTCAGTATGTAAAGAGGCTAGCTCGGCTCTTAAATCACTTACGCTGATGCCACTTTCTTCCAATGCCTCGATTGATGCTTCTGCTTCATCAAATCCCTTATTGATTTGATTGTTGGTATCTTCCATAGTATGTTTCTTGCCTGTATCGAAAATCTTCTCAATCGTGATATCTGTAGCAAGGAAATGCACTTCAATTTTCATCTGTTCAGAAGAATCGGCTTTCAATGTGATATTCACAAGGCTGTTCTCTGGAATGAATGTGTCAACTTCGTCACCAGTAATGACAACATCTGCAATGTACTCATAATGCGAGGTTGGTTTACCTGCGGCTTCATCAAAGTCATCAGTTTGGTAAACAGGGACAGTCAGAATGTCGCTTGCCACCCCAGGGCGGAGTTGGTTTGAAGTTTTCAAGTCTCTTTCAATAATTCCTGTAGCAGGAAGAGGTTTGTTCTTTTCCAATCCCTTAGCCATTTCGATTACGCTACGTTTCTTCTCCTCACTCCAAATGCCTATACCTATATTGTAAGGTAATGGGGCTGCTCCAACAACTGAACCTTGAATTATTGTGATTTCGTTAGGAAAGCAAGGAAGAATATTGCCTTTGTCATCATAGCATAATATATTGAACGAATTAGCCTTACCTTCCAAAAGTGTAAGTTCTACGACATCACCATTTGAGTCTATTCCCATTTTTCCGCTTGACCAAGCCTTATCTCCTCTTACGAATTCAACAAAAACCTTATTGAGAGTAGAACCATCTGCAAGGCATACTGGCACATATTCTGTCATTTCAACCGTTGTTGACTCATAGCTGACATCGAGCTTAATTGTTCCAACCTTTATCTCATCATCTGAAACCTCAGCATCCAACGTTGACGCATAGAGAGCTGCACCTGTAGCTACAGCGGTCATTGGGCCTATGCTTGTGTCAACATTGGGAGTAACTTGTTCCCGCAACATTTGACGGATAAGAGGACTATGCGTAGGACCGCCAACAAGGATCAATTTTGTGATTTGTGAGCCATTGAGGTTGTTACGCTGAATAAGGTTTTTGCATATGTCCACTGCCTTTTGAAAGTACGGACGCATCACGTCAAACACTTGTGCCTGAGTCAAGGTCAAATCAAGTCCTATTTCCTTACCATCCTCATCCTCTCCAAGGTCGCCCAAGTTGGAAATAATATCCTCATGGTCTTTGAATGAAAGTTGGTTCTTGGCATCCTCTGCATACGTCTTCATTGCATCGCGAAGAACTTCCTTCTTTTCCTCATCCTGCAAATAACCATCTATTGCATAATTCTCTTGTAAGTATGGTATAATAATATTGTCAACAATGGCATAATCCAAGTTCTTTCCACCAAGATAGTTGTCTCCCTCAGTATCGAAAACCTGCATGATGCCATCCTCAACTTTCAGTAGAGCGGCATCAAAGGTTCCACCGCCAAAATCAAAGACCATCCATATACCGTTCTTCTCATCAGATGAAAGTCCATATGCCATAGATGCGGCAATTGGTTCCTGGAGCAGTTCGCAGTGTTTAAAGCCTGCCATATTTGCAGCCTCAATTGTGGCTGTCTTTTGATTGACAGTAAACTTAGCGGGAACGGTAATAACAACCGAGCTAAATGTCTCGTCAGTAACAAAAGATTTCAGAGTCTTCAAAACTTCCGCAGACAACTCCTCAGAAGAAAAACTCTTGTTCAAGTTTGTGCATGGATATTGAGTGTCGGTTGCCATCGTACGCTTGAACTCAACATATGTATTTGAAGCACCTTTATGCCATGACTTTGTAGCGCGACGTTTGTCTTGCAGCATTGTGTTGTAAGCGGTTTGACCAACCTTTATAGAACCTTTCTTATTAACAGATACACATGAAGGCATTGTATCCATTTGCATATCTGTCTTAATTATTACAGGTTCTCCTTTCTCCATACGGCAGATAGCGGAATTTGTAGTTCCGAGGTCTATGCCATAGTCAATTTTGTTTCTTGCCATTATATTACGTTTTATATGTTTTGACTTACGGTGATTTGAGCAGCTTGTATCATTTGCCCATTATAGTTTACCTGTGGCTTGGTTATGCCTGTTATGATTTGCTTGCCATCCTCCAAATCTTCATCTACAACGAAATTGGCACTAACTTTCATACCTTCATTATATGGTTTCCCAAGCAGATCAACTATTTCATAGCCATTGGCTTTGAAATTGTCCTTGATACGCTCTACTGCTTTTGCCAATTGCTTATAGCCTTTTATGGAAGAATCCATGCGCGACATGTTCAACTCAATTCTGACAATTTCGTCAGCAACTTTTAAGGCAAGTGAGTGGTCTGGCTTATCATTACTTGCGTTCTTTGGAGCATTCGCTATTTGTTTATCGAACAATTCCAATAGTTTGTCGTCAAGTTTTATAGACTCTTCTTGCATCTTTTCCTGTGCAATCAGCAATGCATCCTGCGCCTTACGCACTTCATCAATAGATGTATTACCTGATTTAATGCGTCTTGCCAATCGGTAAGTCACTCCCACTATGATAACTAGCATCAGTATGGCAATGATACAAACCAACAGAGTGCGACTTTGCAAGGTTTCTTGGTTGGCCTGCACATTGCTATTGGTCTTGTCTATCATGCCGTTCACATTCTTGCGGTCGGCAGATTGAGATTCTGCCAATTGTTTGCAGACATTATGTAAACTGTCAATAGTAGCACTATGGGTATTGTTCTCACTTTTAAGGGCTTGTATTTTTCTGTCGCTCTCTTTCTGCTTATCTTTCAATCTGCATAAATCATTTGCAGTACGTGACTGCTGATTTTGCAAGGTGACACACTTTTCCTCCAATGATTTAATCTTATCATTGTCAGATACTGGCTTAGCGATTGTATTTTGACAAACGCATACTATCAGCAATAGAATTGTAAATATCTTTTTCATTGGACATCAATTACAAATACAACAAATTAAAATTATAACTCCAATAATAATTGCGATCAGGCATCCCCAATTGGTGTCGCCTGTCGTTGTTGGAACTAATGTGGATGTGGATATTCCTAAAGATTCACATAACTCTTTTAATGTTTGTCTGTTTTTTTCATACCTACTTTTGAAATCCGTTTCTTTATCAAACGAATCCATCAACTTGGTAGCTATCCATGCTTCATTTGCAGCTTTTACAAGGTCTGCCTTTAATTTCTTCAATGTGTCAAACGACGTTCCATCGATTTGTTCCATTATAGCCAACATTCTACCATCTATACCTTTATTATGCAAGACAGAAATGTAGTTTTGCGCCTGGTTTACCTCTGCTATTACATTGCTTAATGCGTTGCTAACGACTAATGTGGAAATCTTCAAATAATACCCACTATTTCGTCCAAGTTTTTCTTTGACTGTTTGCAAAAGAGGCTTTGTGTTATTAAGCAATTCTATGGCATAACTGATTTTATCTGGTAAAGAACTATATTTATGCAATTCTTTGCGTATAGCTTTATCCTCTGCAAATACTACTAATGGTGGTAAGTTGTCAATAATCTTTTGAAGAATATCGACATTTTCTTTACACCTGTCTTTTGCCATTTGACCAACGACAATGCTTTTGGCATAGCTTTGAAGAACCATTGCATTTTTAGCCGCATTTGGTTCTTCCGAATCATTGTAGTAGTCTATTCCACATTGAAGTATCTCCAAACCTAACTTATCGACTATTGTTTGATACTGTATTTCAGATGACGAAAGCAAATTCCTCAATTGTGAACTAGACTGCTTTGTTCCCTCCATCAAGACTTTACCAGCCTCATATCTCGCAGCAGCCCCTTTGCCTTTCGATTTTTTGGCAACATCAATGGCATTTTGAATGTGAGCTATGACAGGATTTACTGATTTTTCCTTAATGTAGTCTTCCCATGTAGCGTTTGTCGTAAAAGGGAGCAGTTTGCTAGCTCCAATCTCATCACATAAGATATCGAGGAAAGAGAAGGTCAAGTCAGAAACGTTAAAGTTGCCTCCCGTCCCAATAACAGCAGCAATCAATTGATTTACATACTGTGTGTTGTTGTACAGAGTTTCTGCTAAAGAAATGGCTCCAGCATATTTACTGCACATCAAGGCACACACTATACGGTTCTGTAAAGACGATGCACATTCTCTTTTTTGCCAAATTTCCTCAGCTTTATCTATTTCTCCTGCGAAAAGATGATTAAAAGCCACTTCATCTAATGGAGTCATTTTTATAAACCAAAATTGAGCATGCAAAATTTGGTCTTTGGGCAAGGTAAGTTTGGCTTCGGCGTCTGCTGCTGAAGCTTCAGAACGATTAATTGAAAAAAGATATTGTGACAAATCTAAAGGAAAGGAAACAGGCTTGCCCACCTTCAAAAACGCTTTCATGCGGTTGTGGTTAGCCAGTCTTTCCCTTGTCGGAGAGTTTGAGTAGACTCCGAGAATGCGGTACGGGTTGTTTTGTAGTATATTCATTCTAATTCCGTTAACAAATAAGGTCAACTGACTCCTTGTTGACGAAATCCACTCACTAATACATACAAAAAAGCGCGGAGCCTGTTCTGTCACTCGTTCCACGCCATAAAGGCCTTCGCATTGCCCTGATTGTCGAAACGAGCAACGCCGAAAGCCCCACGCCAGTGTAAGTATATAGAAAGCACTATTGACAACGAACGATAAAATCGCTCGAAGCCAATGAGGGCTGTATATAATACACCTCATGAGACGTTCCCGTTGCTTTGTTTTTGACAATCAGTTTGAAGTTGCGAAGTTCTTATGGCGTCAAAACCAAAGCGTACAGTTACGCCTTATACCGTATGTATGTATGTCTGCCCAACCTCTGCCCATCGGGGCTTCCGGTATGGGTATAGACGTTACAAAGGTAATACTTTTACCTTGAAAACCACTTTGTTTGGCTGGCAAAGTATGGCTTTAAGGTCTGATTTAACATTATTAAATATAAATATGTCAAAGAATTCCATTTTTGCATGATTTTTCTTGCTGAAAAGTTTGTATTATCAATGATTATTCGTATCTTTGCAGCAACAGAATCCGCCACGCTTCCCATTTGAACAGCGAACCAGGGCGGGTCTTTTGCTTTTATGGGAACATTAAGATTATACACTAAACAGGCTCTTTATATTTCCGAACAAATAGAACTACTAAAAAGTAGAGGCTTAAATATTGCTGATTCATCCAAGGCTGCAAAATTTCTTGGAGAGGTCAGTTATTTTCGTTTTGTCCAATACCTTCGTCCTATGGAGGCAGACAAGACTACGCATCAATTTAAGCCTAATAGTAGATTTGAAGATGCCGTAGCTCTCTATAACTTTGATATAGAGTTGAGAGATTTGATGTTCAAGGCTGTTCAACGATTAGAGATTGCTTTGCGCACAAAGATTATACAAGAGTTCTCTTTGGCTTATGGGCCGTTTTGGTTCTTCGATACAAGTCTTGCTGACGATGAACACAAGTTTATTGAGAATATGAACTCCATAGATAGAGAACTTCAACGTAGCAAGGAGGACTTTATCAAAGAGCATAGGCGCAACTATGACAAGCCGATATTCCCTCCAGCATGGAAAACGCTTGAACTTGCATCTTTCGGCACGCTTTCAAAACTCTATTACAATTTCAGTGACAAGAAATTGAAGAAGCGTGTAGCTCGTCAATTCAATCTTCCACAGCATGAGGTGTTGGAAAGCTGGATGCGTAGTGTAACTGTCCTGAGGAACTGTTGCGCTCACCACTCACGACTTTGGAATCGTTATCTCTCCAACGCTCCACAAATGAATGCCTCTTTACGTGGTGCGTGGGTGAACATTGATGGTGTTGATGCGAACAAAGTATATGCTATAGCCTGTTGTATTGCATATTGGCTTGATTCGATGGGATATGGATTGGACTTCAAAAATGACCTCAAATCCTTACTCGTTTCTTATCCACAGGTAGACCCGGCAGCAATGGGATTCCCTGAAAATTGGATTTCGGAGCCTCTATGGAGATGACTTTATAGACAAAATATAGGAAAGCCTGTCAGTAGTGAAAATTCTTCATTACTTACAGGCTTTCTTCTCGATATATGAACTATTTGACGCAAATGAAAGTTAAATACGTTAAATATTACCCTTTTCGTATCTAAACAGAATCCATAATGTCACTTTTCTACCGTTTAGAACGTATAATACTGATAATCAACTAATAATAGATACTCATTTTGAAGGCTGGAGTGACGCTGTCAGACGCAATAACCGAAATTCCGGAAGAGGCATTTGCCTACTGTGGCTATCTGCATGAAATAAAACTTCCTGCACAGTTTAAACGCATAGGCTATCGCGCTTTCTGCGGAAGTCCACACATAGGGTCGTTTGGAGGTCTAAAGATACCTTTGAAGGTTACAGAATAAGAAACCTGTATCAAAAATGCAACAGGCTTCGTTGGCGAATGAAGTAAGCTTCGTTGGCCATCGAAGCCTACTTCATTTTTTAGAGGGCTTTTCTATAGAAAAACAACCATATGTACAAAAAGACGACACTTCCTTACATAGGGCATCCCTGTATGTCGTCAATCATATATTCTGCAAGAAGTCTGCCTATACGATTGAGAGCTTCGCGAAGACGCTGACGTGGGCAAGCAAGGTTGATACGGATGTATCCCTGACCAGCCTTTTGACCATACATAGTTCCGCTATTAACAATCACGTTGGCTTTATCAGCAAGAAGCTGTGTAAGTTCATCGGCAGTAAACTCAAGAGCATTTACATCTACCCAAGCAAGATATGTGCCTTCAAGGCGGAGAACTTCCAACTTAGGAAGATACTCATGGCAGAAGCTCTTTAGTTCGATATAGTTGTCGTAGACATAGGCATTCATCTGATCAAGCCAGTCGGCACTCTCATTATATGCAGCCTGCAAAGCCACAACACCGAAAGGATTAACATCGCAAACTTCATTGATGTTGATAGCACGATTTATGCGTTTTCTTACGATTTCATCGCTACAAACGATATTGGCAATCTGCAAGCCTGCAATATTAAATCCCTTAGTAGGCGACAATAGAGTTACGCTATTTGCAAGACAGTCGTCGCTAACGGAAGCGAAAGGAATGTATTTATATCCCGGCATCACTATTTCGCAATGTATCTCGTCGGCAATAACCTTTACACCATTTCTCCGGCAAATATCGTTCATTTTAGCCATTTCATCGGCAGTCCATACACGACCTGCTGGGTTGTGAGGGTTGCAAAGGACGAAGACCGTCACCTTCTCATCCTTACATTTTTTCTCGAAATCATCGAAGTCTATGCTATAGCTATTACCATCTCTAACCAGACGATTTTCTTCTACCAAGCAACCACTATTAACGATGCTTGAGAAGAAGCAGTTGTAGACAGGAGTCTGTACCAAGACTTTCTCGCCAGGCAAAGTTAAAGCCTTCAAAGCACAACTCAACGCAGGAACTACGGCAGTAGTATACAGAATCCAATCACGATTGATATGCCAACCATGACGATTATCAAACCAATTGATGATAGCATCATAATAAGAGTCTGGCACCATGGTGTATCCAAACACTCCATGCTCTACTCGTTTACGAAGAGCTTCCTTGATAGCAGGAGCAACTTCGAAGTCCATATCTGCAACCCAAAGAGGTATCACCTCATCGTTAGCAGCCTCATCCCATTTATAGCAGTTACTGCCACGGCGAGCAGTAAGCTTATCGAAATCAAATTTCTGCATAGTTATTATTCTTTTGTTTTAATAATGCAACTATTAGGTGCCTTTACATTCTCATCGATAGTAACGCTACCGATGAAATCGGCAGAAATATATCCTGAGATAGGATTCTTTATATTGGTAATACCGCCCTTTATCTTAGCATCGATATTAGTACAATCCTCGAAAGCACGGTCGCAAGCAGAGTCGAATGTACAATCCTCAAGGATGACATTATCCATATAGCAGAGAGGTTGCTCACCACTAATATTACATCTCACCAATTTCACGTTCTTACTATGCCAAGCAAGATACTCGCCATCAAGCTCAGAATCATACACCGTAACATTCTCACACTCCCAGAAGCTATCCTTGGTTGTAATCTTTGCATTATGCACTTCAACATTCTTGCAGTATTGGAAAACATATTTACTGTCCGACTCCAAACCATCGACATAGATATTGCTTGAGAACATAAAAGGATATGTGCCTTCATGAAGCTTCACGTTGTTCAATTTTAGCCCATTTATTCGCCAAAAAGTCTCGTCAGCATCATTAATCTCCACATCTTCAAGTTCAAGATTCTTCATTTCACGGAAGAACTTCGGACCATCAATAACACAGTTTTTCATCACCATATTATCTGAATACCAGATAGCAGAACGCGAACCAGGAGCAAAATAGCAGTCTGTTATCAAAGAACCATCTACGTGCCACCAAGGATATTTACCATAGAATTTAGAATTATGGCATTCGATATTCTTACAGCACTTTATTCCCGACTCACCATCTGTGATAGTGATATTATCTAAACACACATCATGAGCAGCAAACAAAGGACGTTCGCCACCAAAAGTCATATCTTTTATTGTTTCCATTGTTATTGTTTATATTTGATTATTATAAGTATAGTACAAAGCAAGTATGCCACTTTGCAAAGATACAAAATAATAATAAAGGATACATTACCTATTTTAGCTAAAGATTTATCATTATTTCCGAATAGAAAAAAGATGCCATCAGAAACTGACGGCATCTATAATCTTTTGGCTTGCGCCTGCTAAACTTTCAACATATTCGCCTGCGGCTTTACCAGTGCGACGAATCTCTTCACCATCATCAGAAAGGAAGATATCCATCTGGCGTTTGAACTCATCAGCCGATGAGAAATCAAAGCCACCACCCGACTTCTTCAATCCTTGCGCCTCTTGGAAGCGTTGGTTGTTTGGACCGAATAATACCGGCACGCTCCATACTGCTGCTTCGAGCACATTGTGGATACCTACACCAAAGCCTCCACCTACATATGCTATCTCACCATAATGATATATGCTCGACAGCAATCCGAAGCAATCTATGATAAGAACATCTGCTTTAGCAGCCTCTTCAGGAGTAGTCTGCGTATATCTCACAGCCTTGCGATTTAGCTTAGAGAGAATCTGTGTCAAGTGGTCTTCACCTATCACATGAGGAGCAATGATTAATTTCCAATCCTTACGCTCATTGAAATAAGGTATGAAGATATCCTCATCAGGTTGCCATGACGAACCAGCCACAAACACTTTCTTATCTTGCTTGAAAGCCTCAACGATAGGCAATTGCTTTGACACCTGCCTGATTTGCAAAACTCTATCGAAGCGAGTATCGCCAACAACTTCAACATCTGTGATACCAAGTTTTGCCAATAGCTCTCGTGACACCTCATTCTGTACAAAGAAGCGAGTGAAGCATTTCAACACCTTAGCATAACTGAAGCCATACCACTTAAAGAACACCTGGTCTGGGCGGAATATGCTCGACACGCTATAGGTAGGTATATTGCGATATTTAAGAATGTGAAGATAGTTGTACCAGAATTCGTACTTTATAAAGAACGCCATTACTGGCTTTACAGTCCGCAAGAATGTTATGGCATTACGACGAGTGTCGATAGGCAAATAGCAAATGATGTCTGCACCCTGATAGTTTTTGCGCACTTCATAGCCCGAAGGTGAAAAGAAGGTGAGCAATATTTTATATTCAGGATGCTCCTGACGTATGCGCTCTATGAGCGGACGTCCCTGTTCGAACTCACCAAGCGAAGCCGCATGAAACCAAATATACTTGGCATTTGGGTCTACCTTTTCGCGAAGTAAGTTCAAAGCCTCACATTCGCCTTTCCACATAGTAGCCACCTTCTTATTGAAGAAGCTTGCTATGAAGACACCAAATTGCAAGACATGAATAACCAGATTATACATATTTATATTAGTATCGTTTTCGTGGAATTTCTTTATTCGAAGTCTCTAACAGTTTTATTATTGTGAGGTATCGAGGTGTTGATTATTTCAACACTTCGATAGCCTTGCGCATACGCTTAAGAGTCTCTTCCTTACCAAGGAAAGCAGAGATATCAAACATTCCAGGTCCCTTGCCCTCGCCAACGAGAGTAAGACGGAACGCATTCATAACATCGCCAAGCTTATAGCCCTTATCCTCAACCCATTTCATCACGATAGGTTCCTGACCCTCTACGCTGAAATCATCGATGGATTCGAGCAAATCTGCGAGTTCTGTCATCTGCTGAGCAGAGTATTCCTTCCAACGCTTTTTGCGTGTCTTCTCATCATATTCTGTAGGAGCGATGAAGAAGAATGAGCACAATGGCCACAATTCGCGAACGAAGCTCACACGGTCTTTCATCATAGAAACAACCTTGGTGATACGCTCCATCGACTCGTCAACACCATTATTGGCTACGATAGGAGCAAAGAGTTCTGCAATCTCTTCGTTGCTCTTGCGGAGAATATACTCGTGGTTAAACCAGATACCCTTCTGATAGTCAAACTTGGCACCAGCCTTTGAACAACGAGTGATATCGAAAGCCTTAACAAGTTCGTCGAGTGTGAAGAGTTCCTGCTCTGTTCCTGGATTCCATCCGAGGAGTGCAAGGAAGTTGACAACAGCCTCTGGGAAATATCCGCTCTCACGATATCCGCTTGATATTTCACCACTCTTAGGATCGTGCCACTCAAGAGGGAATACAGGGAATCCAAGACGATCGCCATCACGTTTAGAGAGCTTACCCTTGCCTTCTGGCTTAAGCAACAATGGCAAGTGAGCGAAACGTGGCATAGTGTCTTCCCAGCCAAAAGCACGATAGAGCAACACATGAAGAGGTGCACTTGGCAACCACTCCTCACCACGGATAACATGGGTAATCTCCATCAAATGGTCATCAACGATATTTGCCAAGTGGTAAGTAGGCAATTCGTCGGCACTCTTATAAAGCACCTTATCGTCGAGGATATCGCTCTTGATGACAACATCGCCACGAATCATATCGTTTACATGCACCTCGATGCCTGGTTCAATCTTGAAGCGTACCACATACTGTTCGCCATCAGCGATGAGTTTTTCAACTTCTGCAGCATCCATGGTAAGCGAATTGCGCATCGACAAACGAGTATGAGCATCATACTGGAAATTCTGAATCTCATTGCGCTTAGCCTCAAGTTCCTCCGGAGTATCAAAAGCGATATAAGCCTTGTCATTGTCAAGGAGCACCTTTACATACTTCTTATATATATCACGACGTTCGCTCTGACGGTATGGTCCATGTTCGCCACCGAAGGAAACACCTTCGTCGAACTGGATACCGAGCCAACGGAACGACTCAATGATATAGTCTTCGGCACCAGGAACAAAACGATGAGAATCGGTATCCTCAATACGGAATACCAAATCGCCACCATGCTGGCGTGCAAAGAGATAATTATACAATGCGGTACGTACGCCGCCAATATGCAAAGGTCCTGTTGGACTTGGTGCAAAACGCACTCTTACTTTTCTTTCTGACATATTGTTATTGAAGAGAAATAATAATTTTCTGCAAAATTAATATATTTTCTCGACTTTTGCGATTTTTTTTTGTATTTTCGCAGAGCAAACCAAATAAAGGAGTATAACTTATGAGTTTAATAGGTAGAAAAGAGGCTAAATATTGGCACAACTTGCTGATGAGAGTATGGATTACTGCTCTCACCGTAGCTATTATAGTATGGTTCTTGCCACGCGACAGCAACAGCAAGAGATATAACTATGATGTGGGTAAGCCATGGATGTATCAATCGTTCATTGCACAATTCGACTTTCCTATCTACAAGTCAGAGGATGCGATAAAGCAAGAACAGGATTCGATACTGAAAGGATTGATGCCTTATTACAACTACGACCCTACACGCGAAAAAAAGGAATTGGAGAGATTCAACAAAGATTTCTCCTCTGAGCTAACAGGTCTTTCACATCACTATAGGGCTATTATCATAGACAGAATACATCGTCTGTATTCTGCCGGCATCATGAATACTCCTGAATATAATGCCATAGCCCATGACTCTACAAACATGGTAAAGGTGGTTGACGGAAAGAGTGCAACACCTATAGAAATAGGATGTATGTACTCCACTATGTCTGCCTATGAAGCTTTGCTTAAGGATGAAGAATTGTCAAAAGACCGTGCATTGCTCCAAAAGCTAAACCTTACGAACTATCTTGAGCCAAACCTGACCTACGACAAGGAAAAGACAGAAACTGAGCGTACGGATATGCTTGGTAGTATACCGTTGGCAAGTGGAATGGTGTTGAGCGGACAGAAGATTATAGACCGTGGCGAGATTGTCGATGACTATACATATAGAGTATTGGCATCGTTCGAGCGAGAGTTGCAACGACGCAATGCTACACAGATGGAGCTAACGACGACGCTTATTGGTCAGGTGATATATGTCACTATTCTCGTAATGCTCTTCACAATGTATATAGCATTGTTCCGCAAAGACTATTTCGACAAGCCTCGCTCGATATTGATGTTATACGTGATGATTACGCTATTTCCTATTGCTGTAGCAATGATGATTGAGCACAATTGGTTTAACGTTTATATAGTACCGTTTGCAATGGCAGCCATATTCGCCCGAATGTTTATGGACTCTCGAACGGCTTTCGTTACTCAGCTCACCATCGTTTTGATTTGTGCGGCTGCTGTGAAATACCAATATGAATTCATCATCATTCAGATCGTGTCAGGTCTTGTAGCAATATACTCTTTGCGCGAATTGTCGAGCCGAGCACAGGTTATAAAGACAGCAGCACTCGTAACTGTGAGTTGCAGTGCCGTATATTTAGCACTACAGATGATGCAAGAGACTGATGTACTGAAGCTTGATAGCAAGATGTACACCCACTTTGCAGTAAATGGCGTGCTCTTGCTATTGTCATATCCGCTGATGTACCTTATTGAGAAGACTTTCGGTTTTACCAGCAACGTTACCTTGTTTGAGCTTTCAAACACCTTTAAGGGAGTATTGAGAAATCTCAGCGAGGTGGCTCCTGGAACATTCCAGCATTCTATCACCGTGGGTAATCTTGCTGCCGAGGTGGCTAACCGCATTGGTGCCGACAGCCTATTGGTACGTGTAGGAGCGCTATACCACGACATTGGTAAGATGACAAACCCAGCATTCTTCACAGAGAACCAAGCTGGCGTAAACCCTCACGATGCGCTGACATGCAAAGAGAGTGCAAAGATAATTATCGGCCATGTCACCGAGGGTGTGAAGATAGCAGAGAAAGCTAACCTGCCTACCATCATCAAAGACTTTATTCTGACCCATCATGGCAGAGGTATGGCTAAATACTTCTATATAAAATACCAAAACGAACATCCTGACGAGGTTGTGGATAAGGAGCAGTTTACATATCCTGGTCCAAATCCTTTCACCCGTGAGCAGGCTTTGCTGATGATGGCAGACACCTGCGAGGCTGCTTCGCGCTCACTACAGGAATATACCGAAGAGAGCATCAGCTCGTTGGTAGACAGACTCATTGATGCACAGGTGGCTGACGGATGTTTCAAGGATTGTCCTATCACCTTCCGCGACATAGCACAGGCAAAACAGGTGCTAACAGAGCGATTGATGTCTATTTATCACACCAGAATTCAATATCCGGAACTGAAGAAAGAATAAGTGAAATACATACAAGCTATATTGCCTCTACCCCTTGAGGGTACCTTTACTTACTCTGTACCGCAAGACCTTGAAGACAAAATCAAGGTAGGAATGCGTGTTGTCGTTCCATGCGGACAGAAGAAGACGTACACCGCTTTGTGTGTAGAGGTGACAGACCAAAAACCAAACATAGGCGTAAAAAATATCAAGTGCATATATTCTGTGCTTGACGATATGCCTATGCTATTGCCACAACAGCTAAAGCTATGGCAATGGATGGCAGATTATTATATGTGCCCTCTTGGCGACATTTACAAGGCAGCCCTACCTGCAGGACTAAAAGCAGAGGACGGTTATCGTCCGAAGACTGAAACATACGTGGGACTAACAGAGAAATTCCGCGATGAAATGGCGCTAAATATAGCTTTAGATATGGTTTCGCGCTACGAGAAACTGCAGAAAACATTGGCTGGATATCTCGAACTATCGCATTGGGCAGAGATATCTGGTACCGCTATTCCCGACGACATAAAGGAGATAACACAGACGGAGCTATGCAATGTTACGCATTGCACCACGCCTACGGTAAAAAGCCTTGTGAAGCGAGGCATATTGGAGATATACCAGAAAGAGGTAGGACGACTGAATACTGATGGCGAGTTTACTCCTCAAAATGCCAAGCTACTAAATGAAGCTCAGCAAGAGGCTTACAACCAGGTGTTGATGCAATTCATGAAAAAGAATGTGGTGTTGCTGCATGGTGTAACCTCAAGCGGTAAGACTGAGATTTACATACACCTTATATTAAAGGCGCTACAAGACCACAAACAGGTATTGTTTCTTTTGCCAGAGATAGCTCTGACGGTTCAGATTATGGAACGTCTGCAGCGTGTCTTTGGTTGCCGACTTGGTATATACCATAGCAAATATAGCGATGCCGAGAGGGTGGAGATATGGAAGAAGCAAGTTTCTGCCTGTCCGTATGATATTATAATAGGTGCACGAAGTGCAGCTTTGTTACCTTTCAAGAATCTTGGCTTGGTGATAATCGACGAGGAACACGAGACAAGCTATAAGCAGCAAGACCCTGCGCCACGCTATCATGCCCGTAGTGCCGCAATAATGTTGGCATCGATGTATGGTGCAAAGACTTTATTGGGTAGCGCCACTCCATGTATGGAGACTTATACCAACGCCAAGAATGGTAAGTTTGGCTACGTAAGGTTGGACAAGAGATACAAAGATATTGCCTTGCCTAAGATTGAAGTGGTTGACATAAAGGATATGGCAAGAAGAAAGATGATGAAAGGTCCATTCTCCCCTCGCCTATTGGAAGCCATTCAGGAATCGTTGGACAACAACAAGCAGGTGATATTATTTCAAAACCGTCGTGGTTTTGTGCCTATTGTGGAATGTCAAGACTGCGGTTGGATACCAAAGTGTGAGCATTGTGATGTGTCGCTGACCATGCACAAGAACACGAACTTACTGACTTGCCACTATTGCGGATATACATATGCCATACCAAAAGTGTGCCCAAAATGTGGCGGCATACACCTTCGTGGTCGTGGTTTCGGTACTGAGAAGATAGAAGATCAGATAATGGAGCTATTCCCCGAAGCCAAGGTGGCGCGTATGGACCTTGATACTACTCGCACCAAGAATGCGTATGCAAGGATTATTGAAGACTTTGCATACGGAAAAACAAATGTGCTGATAGGCACACAGATGATAACAAAGGGATTGGACTTCGACCGTGTGCAACTGGTAGGAATACTGGATGCCGACTCTATGCTCAACTATCCCGACTTCCGTGCCTACGAACATTCGTATATGATGTTGCAGCAGGTGAGCGGTCGAGCAGGCCGTAAGGGTAAGCAAGGATTGGTGATATTGCAGACAAAGTCGGCAGATTTGCCTGTGATAGAACAGGTGGCAGCCAACGATAGCAAGACTTTCTATGAAGACCTTGATGAAGAGCGCCGACTTTTCAACTATCCGCCATATACGCGACTGATATATGTATATCTGAAGCATCAACACGACAACGTTGTGGAGTCGGCAGCATTGATGCTCGGTTCGATATTGCGTGGATGGTTTGGCGAAAGAATATTGGGACCCGACAAACCAGCGGTGGCAAGGGTGAAGTCGATGTGCATACGAAAGATAATGATAAAGCTGGAGAACGGAATCGACCAAAAGAAGGTTCGCGAATATCTTCGTATGGCACAAAAACAAATACTGCAGGACAAGCAATATGCCGCCCTGCAGATTTTCTACGATGTGGATCCTCAATAAAGAGGAAAAAGAGAGTATGTGGTATTAGAAATTGATATCAAGACCAACTGCGAATACATTGTTGTTACGAGTGTAGTCAGAGTTATAGCTTAAGCTCTGAGTTGGGGTAAGCTGTACAGTCTCTGATGTCTTCTTGTGATTATAGAAGGTATGGAAATAAGCTACGTTCAAGTCCATCTTCTTGTTGATGTGATAAACACCACCGACAGCTACAGAGTTTGAACCTACAACGAACGACTTGTCATCCATATATTCGTCTGAAAGACCATAGCTGGTGTTCTGCCAACCTGTGCTGAGAGTAATCTTCTTTGTTACGTCAACCTCAACACCTGCGTTGTATTCAACAGTACCACGGTCGAGCAACTTCTGACGATCGTTGTAAGATGTAGCATGCTTATCGTCGAACCAATGGAAACCAACGTTTACGCGAACCTCGTCGATAGGCTTGTAACCTACACCTACTGCCAAGTAAGCTGGGATATCGCCTGCTATCTTCTTGCCATCCTCGTATTCGCCGATAGCTTCAGTAAGATTCTTATCAAACTTGCTCTTAAGTGCACCCATAGCGCCTTGTACATTTTGGTTGCTCAACACCATGTCGGCTGCAGCCTCTGGCACGCCACCTGCGATATATGAAGCGCGAAGGTTGTCGGCAAGGTTACCAATACTTGGAGCCTTGTTTACAGACTTATTCTTCAAGCGCAAACGAGTCTTGAACTCATACTTTGCAGCAAAGTTCCACTTGCCTGTCTTATAATCGATGCCGATGATAGGAGTAAAGCCCTTACCACTCTGGTCACAGCTCAACTCGATATTTGCAGAATTCTCCTTTGTAGGGTCAAGAACCTTATAAAGAGGCATGTTACCTACGGTGATATTCTCTACATAACCATAGTAGTTACATGTTGCATATACACCACGCACACCTGCAGAAACAGCAAGATTGTCAGTAACCTTATAAGCTACAGCTGCAGAAAGACCGAAATAATACTGACGACCATGCATATAGCTATTATAAGAATACTTACCCTGTGTGCCGAAAACATCATTTGATGTAAACACAGCAGGAAGACCAATCTGACCAGCAGCCTGGTCTACGATGCCAGCCAATTGACAAGCACCTACGGCAGTTTCTGATACAATCTTCTCGAAAGAACCAAGACCATCGTCGAAGGTACACTTACCACCACCACCTGTGAGGGCAAAGTTTCCTTGGAACGACCATCTACCTTTGTTGTAAGCATACTGGAACGAAGGAATTACAGGAGCAAAAGCCTTGCCTTCGAAAGTACGAGGAGTAATAGGATTGTTCACATTAGAGTTGAACAATGCATAATCATTCTTAATAGAACGGGTCTGGTAAGCCAACTGCCAGTTGATAGCAAGATGATGACCTTCGTTCATAAATACTACGCCTGCAGGGTTGTAGTATACACCATCAATACCGATAGAAGCCTCACGGCTCATCATACGGTTGAAAGCTACATGTTGATTGGTGTTTGTAAGCAGACCACCTGCTTGGATAGTGTTGCCAGCAAATACTGTAGAAATGGCAACAAAAAC
The DNA here is from genome assembly GCA_934254985.1 of uncultured Prevotella sp. Classification (GTDB taxonomy): domain Bacteria; phylum Bacteroidota; class Bacteroidia; order Bacteroidales; family Bacteroidaceae; genus Prevotella. The sequence goes on from CAKQMS010000032.1 coordinate 24,431, forward strand.
TAATTTTAACTTATTCATTTAATATCACTATTAATAATTGGCTGCAAAGTTAGCACGATTGTCCTCTTTTTCCATTATTATCTTATTTTATTTAATATGCGTTAACACTTAAAGGTAATAAACATGCACAACCAATCGATTTTGTGCAGATATTTGAACAGAAAAGCAAACTCGAATAATAATATAATAAAAAAGCGCCCTGTAAAAGGCAAAAGTACTACAAAGATAAATATATCGTAATTCTTTTGCTTTTTACAGGGCGCATTGATTATAACAGTAGTTGCTTAGAAGAAGTAAGCAAGACCTACCTGCCATGTATTGTTGCGAACCTTGGTTGAACCGTCCTTTACAATTGTAGAAGCAGCATCCATTACGTTGAGTTCGCCAGTTTTGCCAATAGGGATATTGTAGTTGGCTGTAAGCTGAATCTTGCTGATAGTAGCACCAATACCGAGGTTTACGCTGAAAAGCGACTTCTTCATTTGGAAGTTAGTCTTATATGATTCTGAGCTACCCCAGTTCATATTCTCATGACCAACGTTGAAGCTTACCTGAGGACCAGCGAATGCAAATACATCGAAGCTACCAAGACCGATGCCATAACGAGCATTAAGAGGAATATCTATATACTTGTTAGAAACAGTCTTCTCCTTTACACCTTCCTCATCAGCAAGCTTTGAATCGCTCTGATTGTAGAGAGCTGAGAGATCGAAAGAAAGACCAGTAAGAGGCAATGTAACCTTTACGGTAGGACCAACGAAGAATCCCATACGATTAGATGTTTCGAGAACCTCTTCGCTAAGGCTCATATTAGAAACATTGAAACCACCCTTCAAACCGAACTTAACCTGTGCGTCGGCAGGTGTAGCAATCATCATAGCTACAGCTACAATGATAAGAGTAAATAACTTTTTCATACCTTTTTGTTTTTAGATGTCTTATTGTGAAAGTATTATAAATGCTTAAAACAATGATGACAAGATAATATTAATGGCGCTGACGACGTACAGTTACGCGGGCTGCAGATGAGCTTGATACTGTAGACGAACGACGCGGCTTTTTTACTTTAGTATTAGAAGACGATGACTTAGCAGCCGACACGCCCTGTTCTCTGCGGTTTTTCTTCTTCTCAGCCTTTATCACCTTAGGATCGAGCTTAGCTATGCTATCGAGAGAATCCTTGCGAGCCTGATCGCCCCAGATATTAGCCTCGAAGTCTTTAATCTGCTTTTCTATGCGCTTCTGCTCCTTAGCAATGATGCTGTCAGATGCAGCCTCATCCATAGCATCATAGCTATCATTTTTGCCCATAGCCATCTGTGCAAGGGTTTTGCCAAGCATATTGTTGGTCTTATAGATTTTACCCTTATACTTGTTCATAGTAAAATAGTCGTCGACACTCATTGTTGCAGCATTATTAAGATTGCTCGTCATAATGGTCTGCTTAGCAAGGAATGGAGCAATATCGCTATACTTTACCCAAAACAAAGGATACTTGGTAGCCTTTCCGCCGAAGTCATCGTCGCGAGAGAGGATAGGACAGATAGCCTGCACCTTAGTATGGAAGGTTGCAGATACCTGGTCGTAGTAGGCACTCTCCTTAATATAATATCCCTTTACCTCAGCAGAAGGAATGTCGCTATTCTCAAGACGTATGCCACGGTCGGTACGCTCATAGTAGATATGATAGTCATCGAGAAACTTCAAAGGCTTAATCTTTGCAGAGTCGGTGAAGTTTTCGTTGCCATCAAGGGTATACTCATAGGCATCAATACCGCCACGAGCACTACCACGCATCATAAGCTTAAACATATAGGTAAACAGATTCATCTGTGTTCCCATAGGCTCTACTGGATAGTAGAGGCCAGCATTGGCATCGTCGTTGAGGTCGAGCTCACGATAGATATCTCTACGCCAGTTGACATCTTCCGACATTTTATTCTCTGTAGGGAATGAAATCTGAGCACGAGTTGTCATAGCATTAGCCGAAGCTTTCTGCTGTGTATTGGCTCTCTGCACCCTGCTCTTAGGAGCCTGTGCCAACATGGTTTGCACCATGAATGCCATCATGAGAATTGCTAATATCTTCTTCATAATATATGTTGTTCAGAACTTTTCTGTTATCAATAATTATTGTGTTATGCTTTGAATAATGTCGTTGGAATGGGGGTTATTTAACAACAATCTCCATCGCACCAGGCAACTTACGGGTGATACCATCAGGACCAACTGCTGTGACCTGCGAGATATAGAAGCGACGATTGCGAGAAAGCTTGCGGAAAGCATCACGCTGACGGTCGGAGAAGTTGGCACCATTACTTGCCATAGGAACAGCATTACCCATATTATCGAAGAATACACACTCGAAGCCCAACACCTTGAAAGGAATGTCAAGCAAACCATCGTCGATGGCAGCATGTACACCTTTGGCTCCCATCAAAGAGCCTTTGGCGAGTCCACCACCCTTGTAGCGGTCGGTACCTATAGTAATATAAGGTGTAGGATCTGGCAGTTTGCGCACCTTGAACGAGAATGATCCCATCTGGCGAAGTTTGCCTCGCTCGGTAGCAGAGATGCTAAATACCACATCCTTGCCTACGGCTGAAGGCACAGCAACATAATGACCATTGCCCTTCGACTGCAGAGAGCCACCTGTCATTGACACATGTACGGCATTCTGAGGAATACCAGGCACGCTGATGCTCATAGGGTTAGAATATCCTGCATAGAGCACATTCATGAGGTCGGCAGCAATAGTAGCGCCAGAAGGTGGCTGAATAACCTCGTATTTCTGTAGGAAGTCGCGACGAAGTATGTCGCCAGCACCATTGCGCATAAGCATATAGCCAGCAAACTGATGTTCGCCCACTCCACCTGCCGAGAACGAATACTTACCATTGGTGGTATTCACCTTCACACCATTTACATAAATCTCTGGTTGCTGAGTGGTATCAACGGCAGCCATAACGATATTAGCAGAGAAGGTTTCGCCAGGATATAATGTTGTTTTCTCAGGAATCACAAAAGCATCAAGCTTGTTTACGCGGATATCCTTGATATCGATATTAGCAACCAAAGTGTGCAACACCTCGCCTTCGGCATAGCGGATATCGCTCTGCAACTTAGCCAATAAGGTGACTGCAGCAGCCACAGGCATGCTTTCAAACATATACTCCTGCCAGTTTTTGCCAAGAGCGTTGCCCTTCTTAGGGAGTTTTGTAGAAAGGTTTTCTGCAATGAGCTGTCGCTGATGGTCGTCGTTTACCATCTTTAGTATGCGCTCACGATATGAGTTTATCGCATCATATAGTTTTTTGCCTTGACCTGTGCCTGGAGCAAGCATCACGTGGGCAGCAGCCTCAAGGTTATCCTTGCCCACGATATTGTTCAAATCTGCATCATCGCCGTCAGCTTCTTTCACAATCTGCTCCTTCAGCGACTGCGCATAGTTATAGAGCGAATCGCTCATCTGCTTAACCATAGTAGCCTTATCGAACCAAGCCTTCACCTTTTCAGGGTTTGTCTTCATCTGTTCCAAGAAGTCGCTATATATCGACTCGTTTTCTTTAGATGAGTTAGAGGTGGTGCGGTTAAGGCTCTCCTCAACAATAGAGAAGCCATTGAGCACTTCGGTAGAAATGTTCAATGCCAACATAGCCATCAAGACGACATACATAAGGTTAATCATCTTTTGGCGAGGAGATACTGGTTTTTTCTTTATTGCCATCTAATAATAAATGCTATAAGATTTTTGTTCGTCACTCTAACCGTAGGTATATGCCTACTTCGCCATATTGGCTGTCATAGCCTCTATCATGCGAGAGTAGATTTGGTTGAGCTGTTCTATCTGCTGAGCCATCTTCTTTGACTGCTCGTTTATCTGGTCGATAGTGCCAATCTGCTGACTTGCACCCTTGAGCTGCATCTCATATACCTTGCTGATACCAGTAAGAGTACGGTTGAGATTCTCCATTTCTTCGCTATCGCGAGTAAGGCGCATGCTCTGCTCATTAACTTTAGCAAGAGTATCAACAAGTTTCTTGAGTTCTTCAACATAGTTGCCCTGAGCCTCGTTGAGAGCTTCTGCCTCTTCAGCTGACATCTGCGGAACATAATCAGGCTGTGGTTGAGCTGTGCCGCCACCATTGATGATTACGGTACCACCGACATTACCTGCACCTGCGGATACAACATTAGCACCTGTGTTAACAGCCTCTCCTGAAGAAACTGCACTAACAGTCTCGGAGCCTGCTGCAACAGCACCTCCACCAATAACTACATTCTGACCATCAGAAGGAGCATTGCCATAAACCACCTTGCCTGTTTCGAGATATTCCTCTGTTACATGAGTAGGTAGGTCACGACCATCGGCAGTCTTATCGAAAGGACGGTCGAAGGCAGAGAGAAAGAACACCAACACCTCGGTACCCATACCAAGGAACAACATGAAGTTGGCTCCAGGAAGGTGGGTAAGCTTAAACAAGGTACCCAAGATTACCACCGAGGCACCCCAGCTATAGGCATAGTTGAGGAATGTCTGACCAGGAACGCTGTCCATCCACTTCTGTAGACGGTACACTAAATTGAATTTGCTATAGTCGCCCATTATCTTTTGCTCTTTTTATATTTACCACTTGTTGTGTTTGCCAAACTACGTACGCAACGGAAACCGATATACGAACGTGGCTGATTCTGATATTCCCATGTACGCCATGCAGAACGGATATACGACTCAGGGTCTTTCCATGAGCCGCCTCTCACGCTCTTCTTCTTCAGTTTGTATGGGTCTTCCTTAGCCGCCTTGTATTCAAGTTGTGGGTTGAGGTCGTTCATAGCCTCTACTCCTGCCTCGGTATATATGGTGCTTGTCCATTCTGCCACATTTCCTGCCATATCAAACAGACCGTTAGAATTAGGAGAATAGATGCCCACCTTGCTTGTTATCAGATTGCCATCTTGAGCGTAATTGCCACGATCGGGCTTGAAGTTTGCATAGAAGCATCCGTTACCATTCTTCACATCAGCATTCTCCCAAGGAAACTCAGAGCCTTCTTTACCTCGGGCTGCATATTCCCATTCAGCCTCTGTAGGCAGACGATAGCGCTGAATGTAGCGTGCTTCGCCACCAAGACCTTTAAGAAGATAGTCGGTACGCCATGCGCAGAAGGCATTAGCCTGTTCCCATGTCACACCCACCACAGGATAGTCGTTGTAGGCAGGATTAGAGAAATAGTTGCGTAGGTACACTTCGTTGTCAGAATTGCGGAAGTCGTTGACCCAACATGTGGTATCAGGATAGATATTCACGATGTAGGTATTAAGGAAGTCCCATGGTCCTGACAATGGACGGTTGATGGTTTCTCTAACGATACGTCCTTCATCGTCGACATAAGCAGTATCTTTAGAAATCATCACCACCTCATTAGGGTCGATAGTGATATCGGTATTGAGATTGCGCTCTGCTGGATTCAATCTGTTGCGGCGCAATGCTGCAGCAGTATAGTCGTACACCTCATACTTATAGTTGAGCTGCGAATAGTCGAGAAGCTTTTCACCCGTTACTGGATTTGTAGTATAAAGGCTTTCGATTGCACGAAGCTCATCTTCAGAAGGTTTGCGAGGCAAACGCTTGTTCCAATCAAGATGTGGAGTCACAGGGTCGCCATTCTTATCTTCTGTTATCATATATGTCTCATCGCCACCATAGTTAGGGTCAGCAAGGCGTGTGCGCAAGATGCTATCACGCACCCAGTTTACAAACTGCTTATATTGCGAGTTTGTAATCTCGGTCTCGTCCATCCAAAAACCGTCTACAGATATCTCTTTCACAGGAGTCTGCTTACCCCATAGAGTATCTTGCTTCTGAAGTCCCATCTTCAAGAATCCACGTTCGATGCGAGTCATTCCGTAAGGTGTAGGCTCGGTGAAGGCTCTACCACCAACTCCGATAAGCTCTCCACCACGACCTGAAGAGGATGACGACTTGGCACCCATGCAACTTGTCAGCACCACCACGATGCTTATGGCGAAAAGGGATATAATTGTTTTCTTCATATTTATAGTTATAGTATCTTATATTATAATATTCTTACGCTTTTATGTTTATTCTTACCTTTCTTTATTAGGTTGATGTCGTGCTGATAACCCAAAAATAGTTCGTGGCTACCATTGGCAGCACTAATGGCTGATGTATACACCTCATAGCTGTAGCCAAGCACGAAGCCATGGAAACTACCGCCGACCATAAAGGTTACTGAGGTTGAAGGACTATATCCCAAGCCTGCATACATCAGCTTTTCATCGGTCTTATATACCAGTCGACCAGAGATATCGGCACGATATACCTTGGTATCGGTACGCACCAACAACGAAGGCTTTATAGATAGAAACGGATTTCTTAGCTTAATATTGTATCCTCCTGTCAAATAATACGTTCTATCTATTTGCAATTCGTTAGTTTCGCCAAGATTTATGAGTGGAGCTGTGAGATGTTGAGCAGAAAGACCACCATACCAGTCGCCATGCACATAATATATACCTGCACCTATATCGAGTGCATTACCATTTACTTCAGAAGTGGTGAAGGCAGGGTCGTTGCTATCGCCAAGATCCAAACCAGAACCATCAAACTTCTCGCTAAGCATGCCTATCTGCACACCCACAGAGGCTGTACCGCCAAAGAGCTTAAACTTTGGTGCATATTGCAAACCTAACTTCTGATGAGAGAAAAGTCCTAACTTATCGTTCATAAACTGTACGCCTGCACCATGCACACCTTTCAAAAACACGAAAGGCATATCGGCAGCAGCATACATAGTGTTAGGATTGTTTTCAAAGCCTGCCATATCTATGGCATAGGCTGCGGTGATATTAAGCTTTGTCTCCTTGCCCACAGCGGCAGGGTTAAAGGAGGTTTCCATCGCCCAATAATGAGCGAAGGCTGCATCATACTGTCCTCTCATCTCTACGGAGACGAGAAGCAGCGCTATTATTATGACCGCAAAATGTTTAAACATCATTTGTATAACGATACAACTGCTGTTTTATTGCATAAACAAATAAACTTTCATCGTTTATTTATCAAAGATGAGAGGGAAATCTATTAAAGAATAAGGGCTAACCACACACGCTTCATTATACGAAGAGAGTATGATTAGCCCCAAAAGTTTATCTAAATGTTTTTAGACGGATGTATCTACAACTTACTTAAAAACACGCTTAACGCTCTTTACTGTACCATCAGCCTTGCGTACTGTCTGGATATATACACCCTTTGCTGGACGAGCTACTTTGCGACCACTAAGGTCGGTAAAGACGGTGCTAACAAACTTAGAAGCATTAGCTCCGATGTTGTCGATTCCATCAGTATCTTCCTCATCCTTAGCGCTAACATAGCTGATAGCCGACTTGCGCACTTCGCCACCGCCCTTATAAATGAGCTGAACACCGATGCTGTCGATACCTTCAACAAAGGTTTTGACATTTAGCGCACCTGCATAATATACTATATTCTCTTGATCGTTGAATAGATAAGGAATCTCTGTGGTTTCCTCTTTTAATGATGGATAATCCTGGGTATCAAATGCCAATGGTTCATCGTCGAGATAAACAGTATAATAAAGCTGCTTGGTATCAAGAAGGTTGCCATCGGCATCAAACTCGCTTGGGATGAATGTCAAGATACCATATCCATCCATATCATTATAAGGATAGTATGAAACGTTTTCTTCGCCTACTTCCATAGGAGTTGCAGCTTTCTCTGTCCAAGGAGCAAAAGCAGGTTCGTCGTAAGTATACAACTGGTTAGGCTTCTTATAGCCCTGGTTTACATAGAATGTACTGTCAGATTTGAAGCTACCTGTTGCCGCATCATAGTCGAAAACTATCTTGTCGAGGAATACAGGCTCATCATAATAATCGCCAGTACCATCACCGTAGTCATACCAAGTAGGCTGATGTCCAATAGGCTCAAAGAAGGTATAAGCCAAGGTCAGTGTATCAAAGCCCATATACTGATGACCTTCGAAGGTTACTTTATCGCCATCCAAAGTACCCTTTGCCCATGTATCAGGCATAGCATCGTTGAGTCCTGCTACATAGATATCGTTGCCTTCTCTTACCACTTTCTTCACACGACCATATAGCTGACCCGACTCGGTATAGAGTAGAGACATTGTCTCAGCCTTTGATGCATCCTTTGGAGCTACAGGCTGCTTATCGAACTTCTCATAGAGAGATACATAGTCGCCATAGCCATACCATTGGCCTTCCTCATCACACATACCCAAAAGCTTGCTGTCTTCAGTAGTGTTAACCATAAAGATACTATCATGGCGCCATACAAACTTAATGGTCTGATCATCGGTTGGGATGAAAGTAGTATAGGTTTGTCCGCCTTCAGTCATCTTAGTTGGCTTAAGTTTGAAAAGATAACCATCTTGTGGACCATCCTCATAGTCTTCATGCACAAACTGCTGAGGCAATTTCACTTCGATAGTGTCGCCTTCACCACGTTCGCCCTTAATCCATGAAGTAGAATAATAAGCTCCTAATGGATCATTGAAATAAACAGTCTTGTTGTCATCAGAAACAACAACAGTTCCACGTACACCATCAAAAGGCAGATCTGCTACACTTCCATAAAGAACAATGAAACTATTGCCCGAACGATAGAAGTTGTTATAAAGAGTACCATTAGGTTGCTCGGTGATAAGCGGAGCAATAGTAGATGTAGCCTCGGCATAAGCCTGCGCCTTGCGAGGAGATGCTGTAACTACACTCTTTCCTGTAGCAGTTTGGTTGCCAAACTGTAGCATCGGAAGAAAACCAGACTTTTTTGCAGCAACCTGCTTCTTGTCATAATTAAAACGCATACCTTTGCTTGGCATAGGCTGCGCTGTTGCAACTGCACTTGCCATGAGTGCTGCGGCTAAAACTGTGTAGAAATGTTTCATGAGCCTTGTTGTTTAATTATTATTGTGTTGAGTTTAAATCATATAATAATATATAATGTATCTTCCATCTTACATGATACGTCTAACATTATGTTATATTACATCATGTTTTATTGCATAACCCGAGCAAAGGTACATTAATAATATCAAAGCGCCAAGCAAAATCAGCAAATTATTTGTATTTTGATACATTTTTCCTCATTTTACTTTCACTTTCATCTTCCAAATATGTAATTCAAACTAAAAAGCGATATGGAAATCTCATATAGAAATATCCATATCGCTTATATCATCATGCTTTAAGCCGCTTTTAGACAGCTAAAACTTTTAGTATTCGTCCTCATTGAAGAGGAAATCTTCTTTTGTAGGGTAGTCAGGCCAAATATCTTCGATGCTATCGTAAACATCGCCTTCGTCCTCTATTTCCTGCAAGTTCTCCAACACCTCAAGAGGTGCGCCAGAACGTGTTGCGTAATCTATCAACTCTTCCTTAGTTGCAGGCCATGGTGCATCCTCCAACTTAGATGCTAATTCAAGTGTCCAATACATAGTTCAATATTTTTTATTTGTTCTTAATCTTCAATTGCAAAATATTTATTCAAATATTGCTATTGCAAAAATATCAGCCATAAATTGCTCAAAAACCTTTAGTAATACAAGCATTATTCATTAGGCTTCTAAATTTCCCGCAAAAATAATGATTTTCTTTTTAAATACAAGCAAATGAACGTTTTTTTTCATTACAAAATGCGATTAGTAGTATAATTTAATAGTTTTAAGGTCATAGCAAGATAAATAAGGCAAGATAAAACCAGAAAACTTAGAAATTTACTATATAATGTTGCTTACATTTCTCTTTATCCATAAAGATAATGCCACAATAATATAAATCGAAAGTACGACCTACTCGAGCGTCCTGAACTATCGAATTCCAAATCTTTGTTGCTTCTTTAGAAACATGAATATTCTCAATAATAATAATACTATTAGATGAAGCGTTGCACAGATAATAATCTAATACATCATTGGTGGGAACATCTTTTATCAAAATAACACCAGCTGCTGCCACTTCACTATTATCATGAGTAAAACACACAGAATAGCAACCTGCCTTTACATAACGACGCAACACATCATCAAAAGAGCCTTTCAGAAGCCACGTAGAAGCCTGTGAATAGTTAGCTATACGAAAATATAACCTATATAGTTTTAACTCCTTCCAAGACAAATCTGGATATTCAATATCCATATCCCCATAAGCATAATAAGGATAATGCTCATTTATGACATAGCGAATAAAAGAATAGGCTGTTGGTGACTGAACACCAAAGCCTCTACATTTGCTTATTCGGGAAAGCCAAACAATGGCATACTTCAATTTATCCTTTATATTGCGCATAGTAATATAAAAACGAAAAAGTAACAAAGATATTGTGGGAAAGGTAAAAGGTAAAAAGGAAAAGAGGTAAAAGGGAAAGGGAAAAAGGTAAAAGACGTATATATAATAATATGTAAATATATAATAATGTGTAGCTTGTAATGAGGTATATATAAACGAAAAGAGCTCCGAAGACTTTCGTCCTCGAAGCTCT